>JBNKHH010000071.1:0-98088 GCA_050290245.1 Silicimonas sp. | reverse complement strand
CTGATCCGGCTCACTCCCATTCGATCGTGCCGGGAGGCTTGGAAGTGATATCGTAGGTCACGCGGTTGATACCCTGCACCTCGTTGATGATGCGGGTGGCGGTTTCGCCAAGGAATTCATGGCCGAAAGGATAATAGTCTGCGGTCATGCCATCGACCGAGGTCACGGCTCGCAGCGCGCAGGCATAGTCATAGGTGCGTCCGTCGCCCATCACGCCTACCGTGCGGACGGGGAGAATGGCGACAAAGGCCTGCCAGATATCGTCATACAAACCATGTCGGCGAATCTGGTCGATATAGACCGCATCGGCTTTGCGCAGGATTTCGAGTTTCTCACGCGTGATTTCGCCCGGACAGCGGATCGCGAGGCCGGGGCCGGGGAAGGGATGGCGACCGATGAAATGGGCGGGCAGGCCCAGTTCGCGGCCCAGGGCGCGAACCTCGTCCTTGAAAAGCTCACGCAGAGGTTCGACCAACTTCAGGCCCATCTTCTCGGGCAGACCGCCAACGTTGTGATGCGATTTGATCGTGACCGATGGGCCACCGGAAAAGGACACGGATTCAATGACATCGGGATACAGCGTGCCCTGCGCCAGGAACGCCGCGCCCTCGATCTGGTCCGCGTATTTCTGAAACACGTCGATGAAAAGGCGACCGATGGTCTTGCGCTTGGTCTCGGGGTCCGAGACGCCCTCAAGTTCGCCGAGGAACAATTCCTGTTCCTGTGCGTGAATCACCGAGAGGTTCATGTGGTCGCGGAACATGCCGACGACCTCGTCGGCTTCGTGCAGGCGCAACAGGCCGTGATCAACGAAAACACAGGTCAGCTGGTCGCCGATGGCCTCGTGGATCAGTGCGGCCGCGACCGAGGAATCGACGCCGCCCGACAAGGCGCAGATGACCTTGGCGTCGCCGACCTGCTCGCGGATCATGCGAACGGCCTCGTCTCGATAGCTGGCCATGGTCCAGTCACCCTTGAAACCGGCGAGGCGGACGAAGTTTTCGTAAAGGCGCGCGCCCATCGGGGTGTGGTGCACCTCGGGGTGAAACTGCACGGCGTAGAAGTTGCGCGACGTGTCGGCGGTGATGGCGAAGGGGGCATTCGGCGAGGTGCCATAGACTTCGAATCCAGGAGCGATTTCAGCGACATGGTCGCCGTGGCTCATCCAGACCTGTTCCTTGCCTGTGTCGAACCAGCCTTCGAGCAGGGGCAGGTTGCCCTTGGGTTCGACCCAAGCCCGCCCGAACTCGGCGGTGCCGCCGCCGCCCGAGATTTTGCCGCCCTCGACCCGGCCGCCAAGCATCTGCATCATCACCTGCTGGCCATAGCAGATCCCAAGGATCGGGACACCCAGTCCATAGACCTCGGCTGGCGGCCGCGGCGAATTCTCGTGCACGACGCTGGCCGGACCGCCGGAAAAAATCACGGCCCTGGGCGCGAATTCGGCAAGGAAGTCGGCGGTCACGTTCTGGAAAGGATGGATTTCGCAATAGACGTTCAACTCGCGCAAACGGCGCGCGATAAGCTGCGTCACCTGGGAGCCGAAGTCGATGATGAGGAGGCGGTCGTGAGAGGCGCTGGTCATGGCGTCGGAATAGGTCCAGTGCGCGCAAATCACAAGGGGTCAGTCTGCGATCACGTTGACCAAGGTCGCCCCGATGGCCCAAATCCCCAAAGTCAGGACAATCGTCGTGGTTGGAGAGAAGAATCCGCCAATGAAACCGGCCGCCGCGACCGTGACACCGATAGCGCCAACAAGCCCGTGCAGGGCCTTTTTCTTGCCTTTGAACATCAGAAACCTCCCGTCTGAACAAGGGGACTTTGGCAAAGTCCCGAGCCGGCGGCCTTGATTTGACTCAAAACCGTGTGCCCATGTCGCTTTTCACCGGCAAAGGACGCAAACCGACCCAGTCGAAATGCACCAGCGTGTACATGGAAGAAAGGCCCTGAGGAGTGGAGCACGGAATGTCGGAAGTCAGAGAACGTCGGCGGGCGAGAGGTGGCGGTGGAGCAGCGCGGCGTGCCGAGCGCACAGCTGTGCGTATCGAGGCCGCCAAGTACATCGAGCGCAACATTCCAAACCTTGAGATTCTGAACGAGGAAGCGCTACAGATCATCGAAACCAATGCCGAGGTCATTCTTGAGGAAATCGGCGTTGCCTTCACGGATAACCCGGCGGCTTTGGAAATCTGGCGCAACGCAGGGGCCGATGTCACCGGAGAGCGGGTCCGCTTGCCCAAAGGTCTGGCGCGCGAACTGTGCAAGACGGCGCCGTCCAGCTTTACCCAGCACGCCCGCAATCCCGAGCGCAACGTGGTGGTCGGCGGTTCCAACCTTGTCTTGGCCCCGGTCTACGGTCCGCCTTTCGTCCGCGACATCGACGGCGGTCGGCGCTATGCCACGATCGATGATTTCCAGAAATTCGTGAAACTGGCGTATATGTCCAAGTGGGTCCACCACTCCGGCGGGACCGTCTGCGAACCGACCGACGTGCCTGTAAATGTTCGGCACCTCGACATGCTGCTGGCTCATATGACGCTCTCCGACAAGCCGTTCATGGGCTCGGTCACCGAACCTGAGCGGGCGCAGGATTCCGTCGAGATGTGTGAAATCCTGTTCGGAAAGGACTTCGTGGCTGAAAACACGGTCATGACATCGCTGATCAACATCAACTCGCCGCTGACCTTCGACCGCACCATGATGGGGGCGCTGGAGGTTTATGCTCGCGCGAATCAGGCCTGTATCATCTCGCCTTTCATTGTGGGCGGGGCCATGTCGCCGGTGTCGGTCGTCGGAACGCTGACGCAGGTTCTGGCAGAAGTGTTGGCCGGCGTGGCCTATAGCCAGTTGATCCGTCCCGGTGCGCCAATCATCGCGGGGGCATTTGTCACATCGATCGACATGAACTCAGGTGCGCCGACATTCGGAACGCCGGAAGCCTCGCAGGTCACCTTGGGTATGGGACAGCTGGTGCGCCGCCTCGGGTTGCCCTACCGGTCAGCGGGATCGTTCTGCGGCTCGAAGCTGCCCGACGCGCAGGCTGCCTACGAAACCTCGAACACGCTGAACATGGGTCTCTTGGCCGGCGTGAATTTCATGCTGCATTCCGCGGGCTGGCTGGAAGGCGGCCTCGTGGCCAGTTTCGAAAAGTTCGTGATGGATGCCGACCAGCTCGGCGTCCTGCACAAGCTGGCTGGTGGCGTGGATATTTCCGAAAACGGACAGGCCATGGACGCCATCCGAGAGGTTGGCCCCGGCGGGCACTACCTTGGGTGTGCCCATACGCAGGCCAATTTCAAGGATGCGTTCTGGCGTACCCAGCTTCTGGACTACAAACCGTTCGAGACCTGGAGTGAGGAAGGACAACGTGACACGGTTGCCCTGGCTCGTGCAAGGGTCGACACGCTTTTGGAGCAATATCAGCAGCCTGCAATAGATCCTGGGATAAATGAGGCCCTCGTCGCCTATGTGGCAAACAAGAAGGCAAAAGCTCCCACGGCTTTTGGCTAGGTAGCATTCAGACGATGCGGCGCGTGGACGCTAGCCGCGCTTCTTCGATCAAAGCCACCAAAATCTCGATATGGCGCGCCACCGAATAGGTGGCGCCGCCCTCGCGTCTGTTTTGGTCCATGGCGGCTTCGCGCTCTGCCAGTCTGGCAAGAGCCTGACCAGGCTGCGGTACGACTTCGCCAGGAAGAAGCCGGCGCAGGAACCGATCACGGCGATAGTCCGACAATCCATGACGCGCCGCACGCACCAATAGACGGGGCCGGCGCAGCGACTTTAGGATTTCTTGCGGGTCGATCATGGCGTTCTCCTTGATGTTTGACTATTGGTAGAACAACCATAACGTGTGTTGCTTATTGTCCGCTCTGAGCGTTCGGTGGTATTTTCCTTTATTTACAGAGATCAGAAAGCATGAGCCTTACCCGGAGCGCGTTTACTTTCTCGTAACGAATACCATCACAGGTTGTATTGCCTGCCATGCGGTTTCCGGGAGGAAAGGTGACGAAATGACGATGTTGGGAGAGTGCGAAGCGGCTGTGTCTGAGGTTCCCAGTTGGATTCCTCCAACGGCCTTAACCTATATCGCGCATGTAGGAGCGGGCCGTTCGATCCGCTCGCTGGCGCGCGAGGCGGGCTGTCATGCTTCGACCGTATCGCGCCAGGTTCGTCGCTATGAAACCCGCCGGGACGATCCGCTGATCGACTTGGCCCTGCGCCGTCTCGAAGTCGTTGGCGACATTCGGGAGCGACGATCCATTTCGATTGGGGGAGCCAAACCAGTGAACACGAGCTCTGTACTTGACGATAATTCCATACCGGACGACGCCAAATTGGACGAATCCGCTCCTCGTATCCTGCGGCGGATGAACGAACCGGGGGCCTGCCTTGCCATCGCCTCCGAGATGGAAAAGGCCGTAATTGTTCGGGAAACGCCCGACGGGCAGACTATGCGCACCATGGTGGTTGAGCGCGCCCTGGCGGAAGCAATTGCCTTGAAGGACTGGATCGCCCCCAAGAGCGAGGGGCGGATAACGCGCTATCGGATCACCTCGGCCGGGCGCATGGCGCTGAAGCGTTTCCTTGCGGAGGAGGAAGCCATGCGTGTCGGCATGGGCGAGGGAGCCGATCCATTCTCGGAACAGCACCGCGATTGGGTCAAGCGCCAGGCGGCGGGAGACAGCAACAAGCGGCGTGGCATTCGGTATAACGCGGCTGAAAGCCCGCTGACAGCGCTGGCACGGCGCAAGGATCGCAACGGCAAGCCGTTCCTGAGCAACGATCTGGTCGCCGCCGGCGAGCGGCTGCGCGAGGATTTCGAACTGGCCCAGATGGGACCGCGCGTAACCCAGAACTGGGAGCGCTTCCTTTCAGGAGGCGCGCGCGGAGATTTCTCGGGCGGTGGAGAAAACGGCGGATCGGCTCGGGCCAAGGAACGTGTTTCTGCGGCATTAACGGATCTGGGTCCTGGCCTCGGCGACGTGGTCTTGCGGTGTTGCTGTTTCCTGGAAGGCATGGAGGCCGTGGAAGAGCGCATGGGCTGGTCGGCCCGATCAGGAAAGATCGTCCTGCGGATTGCACTGACGCGCCTGAAATCCCACTACGACGAGGCGTCCGGCAACTGGTCCCCCATGATCGGGTAAGAGCGAGGCGGTCTAGAACGGGGCGGGAGGCCGCCCCTTTTTTTGTCACGAGCGGATTCCGGCCTGCCCGATATTCAGATTGATGCGGGTCAATGAAAATTTGCCTGCCGGTTCCTATATTGAACGCATGAAAGATTTTTCAGGAGGGGCCGATATGACTGGCGAAAACACAGGTGGCGAAGGCAAAAAACGGTCTTGGATAGACGAAATCGAGGTCAAAAGCGAAGAGCTTGTGAACCGCGTGAAACAATTGGCAGAAGACAACAAGGTCAAGCGTATCCGCATCGTCGAACCGGATGGCGACATTGCGCTCGAAATTCCGTTGACCTACGGCGCGATTGCCGGCGGTGCCGTTGTTCTTGCCGCTCCGGTTCTTGCAATCCTCGGCGCTTTGGGAGCATTTGCGGCCAAGCTGAAAATTGAGGTGGTCAAGGAAGAGGAAGCTGAGCCGGCTGATTCTTCCGCCGTCTGAGCGAGTTGGACGTCGGCATGTGCCGCATAGATCAAGCGCATGCCGCACACCCAAAATCGATTGATTGCCGATTGATCTGTTGTTGCCGATCCTTGTGTCCGCTTTGGTCCACGGATCGGCACGACGCGCGCTGAGAAACTGCATTCTTGCCCTGTTCGATCCTGCCCCGAACTCTTCGGCCCTGAAGGGGCTTGAAGGCTCTGCTTGCGTATCCGGGCATGAACGAAGCGTCACGCATGGTCGTTCACCGAGAAACGGCCGGTTGTCAGACCTGTGGCAGAGTTTCCTTTGAAGGCGATACCGAGGCGACGAATCTTTCTTTTAAGTGCGTTTCGCAGTGAAATTTCGGTATGGTTCACGCCGCCGTCGAGGTCCGGCCAACGGCGTCGGATGCATAGCCGTCATGCAGTTGGTACGGTTGGACTTTTCGGGCCACGAGAGCTATGACACGGCCAATGGAGGAGCCACAGCCATGAGCCCGAGAGATCTCAAGATCCCTGCACAGCGCCATCCCGAGAAGGCGCACCGCCCAGACAATGCCCAGCCGAAAAAGCCCGAGTGGATCCGTGTGAAGGCTCCGACCAGCCGCGCCTATAAGGATACGCGCGACATCATGCGCGAGAACAAGCTGGTGACGGTCTGCGAAGAGGCGGGCTGTCCGAATGTCGGCGAGTGCTGGAGCCAGGGTCACGCCACCATGATGATCATGGGCGAGGTCTGCACGCGGGCCTGTTCGTTCTGCAACATCGCTACCGGCAAGCCGCCCGAAGCACTCGACGTCTTCGAGCCTGGCCGGGTGGCCGACGCGGTGAAAAAGCTGGGGCTGAAACACGTGGTCGTCACCTCGGTCGACCGGGACGATATCGAGGACGGCGGTGCCGAGCATTTTGCCATGACGATCCGCGCGATCCGCAAGCAGTCGCCTGACACCACAATCGAGATCCTGACGCCGGACTTCCTGCGCTGCGATCCCTCGGTTCTTGAGGTCGTGGTTGAGGCAAGACCGGACGTGTTCAACCACAACCTTGAAACAGTGCCGGGTCTTTATCCCGAGGTGCGCCACGGCGCGCGTTATTTCCACTCGCTCCGGCTCTTGCAGCGCGTGAAGGAACTGGACCCGACCATGTTCACCAAGTCGGGGATAATGGTCGGTCTTGGCGAGGATCGGCAGGCTGTCCTGCAGGTCATGGATGACATGCGCGCTGCCGACATCGATTTCCTGACCATCGGCCAATACCTTCAGCCGACGCCCAAGCACCACGCCGTCGATCGGTTTGTGACGCCGGAAGAGTTCGCCGGATATGAGAAGGCTGCCTATGGCAAGGGGTTCCTCATGGTGTCGGCGACGCCGCTGACACGGTCATCCTATCACGCCGGTGACGACTTTGCACGGTTGCGCGAGGCACGGCTGAAGAAGCTGGGACAGGCCTGAGACGTCAGGCCGCGCGCAGCGCCTTAACTGACACGGCAATCTCGCGAAGGTGCCGTTCGTCGGTGCCACAGCAGCCTCCGAAGATGTCCATGCCCGGAAAGCGGTGCGCGACGCTGGCCATTTGTTGGCCCAGTTCGACGGGGTCGCCGTCTTCGAGGTGGCCAAGCTTGCAGAGCGCGATCTTTTCCATGGCCGAGGCATTGGGACGAATGCAGCGTATCCTGTGCTGCCAGTCGCCGCCGTTGAAAGCAGGCTCGAACTCCAGTGGGTGCGAACAGTTTAGGCCGTAGAAGGCGACGTCATCGCCGACGGCGGCGTCGATCTCGTTGATCGCTTTTTCGAGGGAAGGACCGGAACTGAGGCGTGCTTCGGCACTCAGGGATAGGGAAATAGCAACGGGAATGCCGACAACACGGCCTGCGCGCGCAACGCCGATGGCCTCGGGGATATTGTTGAAAGTCATTGCCCAGGCCAAATCGGCGCCGGCGGCCCTGAGCGTCGTCAATTGCACCGCGTGATAGTCCTCGGCTTCCTCAGACGTGATCGCACCGCCGGTGCCATAGGCGTCACCCCGCGGGCCGACAGAACCGCAGACATACGCTTCATCGAAATCGAATTCGCCAACGATATCCTTCAGGAACTGGATCGCACGGTGCTGCATTTCGGCAAGGCCGTCAGGCGAATAGCCCAGGAGTGCTCCCCAGTCGGGGCTGGCGCGATAGTCGACGCCTTGGGTCAGCGGGATCATTCCGGTTTCACTGGCCACGCTCAGGTATCTCCGCCAAATCCCCTTCATATCCTCGACGGCTTTGGGGTCATCCAGCAGGGTGAACATCGCGAAGTGTGGCAATTCGTGACCCCATTTATACATGATCTCGGTCTCCATCCCGCCTTCGGTCAGATAGAGACGTCCATCGCCTGTCGGCGGAAAGGTCTTAGGCATTTGTGCTCCCCCGCAGCAAGGTCACCATGTTTGGAAGATGGGCCGAGAACGGCAATACGGTCAAGTTGACCTAGTCGATGCCGGGAAGCGCCTTGATATAGGCCGCAATGGCGGCCCGGTCGTCGGCATTGAGGTGGCCCATGTTCGCGATCACATCGGCCATTTCTCCACCGGCGCTGTCGAAGTCGGGAGTAAAGCCGCTTTCCAGGTAATACGCGATATCAGCGGCGCTCCACTTGAGAACGCTGGGATGTATGCCGGGAATATTTCCCTTGCCCGTCGGATTGGGACCACCTGCCATCCATCGCGAAACCTCGGGACCGCCGAGAATGTTCCGCGGAGTGTGACACTCGGCGCAGTGACCGAGAGCTTCGACAAGATACCGCCCGCGTTCCAAACCTGGCGCGTCGACTTCGGTTTGCCAGTTGCTATCCAGGTACAGGAATTTCCACGGGCCGAGGGCCAGCCGGATGTTGAAAGGGAAACTCACGTCGTGCGGCTCGTTGGCACGGTCCTGAGGCGGCAGTGTCGAAAGGAAGGCCCAGAGATCCGCGACATCCTGATCGGTCATCCGGGCGTAGGTTGTATAAGGGAAGGCGGGGTAATAGTGGCTGCCCTCGGGCGACGTGCCGTAAAGAAGGGCAGAGGCGAACAGCTCCAGCGACCATTCCCCGATCCCTTCCGTAGGATCAGGCGAGATGTTGGGGGCTACGAAGATGCCGAAGGGCGTGGCAAAGCGGCGGCCGCCGGGTAGGGCAAAGGGGTCTGCGCTGTCTTTGGCCGTGTGGCAAGAGGCGCAACCTCCGGCAAAGAACACGGTTTCACCGTTCGCAGCGTCCCCTTGAAGAGAGGCAAAGCGCACAGGATCAGCGGTTATGGGGCGCGTCAACAAAAGGGTCCCGGCGGCGACAATCACGCCGAGAAGGACAACGGTAGCAAGGAGTTTTTTCATGCGCTCAGGCTAAAGACCGGCCAACCCTGGAGGCAAGCCGGTTTGGACTTAGTTGTCGGAAAGCCGGTAGCTTTTGTGACACGCGGTGCAGGCGCCACCAAGGGCACCGATCGCGGGGCCAAGCGCCTCCTGACCGTTGCTGGCAACCGAAGCCAGGTTGGCGGCGGCCTCGGTGACGGCTGTCGCCTTTTCGATGACGTCTGGATAGTTCTGCCACAGCGCTGCGCTGGCGCGCGTTACATTGCCAATCGCATCACGGTCGCTGCCCTGCGGCCAGTAGCCTGCCTGGCTCAGCTTGGTCAGCGCGACGATGTTATCGGCAGCGGCCTGGGCAGCCTCGGCGCTGTACTCGGTGTCTCCCTTGGCCATGGCACCAAGAATTATGAGATTGTGCTGATAAAGTTGCATGTGCGATTGGCGCGCGGTCACTGCGGGGTTACCGCCGTGACTGCCGGCTAGTGCTGCGCCGGCAACGGCGAAGATCGTGGTGGAGGCTAATACAATGGGCAGGCGCTTCATCTGTTTCTCCATAAAATAAAGTTTACTGGTACAGGAACGATAGTTTGACCTATCAAAGTGCCAACTCTTCAAAAATGCGGGCATCATGGGGAAAAACGCACAAGCCAGCTGGGACGACATCCGTTTCATCCTTGCTGTGGCCGATCACGGTTCGGTCTCAGCCGCCGCCAAGGCGATGAGCGTCAACCATGCAACGGTTTTGCGGCGCATCGCAGCTTTTGAAGACAAGCAGGGTCTGAGAATTTTTGACAAGACGCCGCGCGGGTATCGAGTGTCGGCGGATCGCCGCCAATTGATCGAGGCGATGCGCGAAGCCGGTAATGCACTTGTCCAGGTCGATCAATTGATCGACGCGGAAAGACCGCAATTGGAACATGTGATACGAGTGACATCGACGGATTCGTTCTGCTTTTCGCTCTTGCCTCCGATTTTCATCGGACTGGCCGACGAAATCGGTGCGCCCATCGATGTCATCACAGGCAATACGCACCTGGACCTTGCCAAGCTACACGCCCATATCACTGTACGCCCGGCACAGTCATTGCCCCAGGACCTTGTGGGAGAGACGCCAGCCAGTTTCAGGTTTGCAGTGTTCGGCGCGCCTGGCGGAAGTACCGACTGGCTGGGAATGGCTGGACCCTTGGGACGGTCCGTGGCGGCTGAGTGGGTGCGCAAGCAATCGGATCGCTATCCGATCATGGCGGATAGTTTCGTCATGCTTGCGGCGCTCGCTGCACTTGGCAAGGGGCGCGCTCTGATGCCGGTTTTTCTGGGAAATGCTTGGGGCGGACTTGAGATGCTGTCTGTTCCAGACGACTTGGAACCGACCCCGATCTGGGTTGCAAGCCATGTGGATTTCGCCGGATCAGGGCGCTTGAGACGCGCAAGGAAATATATCCTTGGAGAGCTTGAAGCCCGCCAAGACGTCCTGATGGGTTAGAATTTGAACCCTATTGCCCAACCGAAGATCGGGTTGTTTTCCTCTGCGTCGGCGATTGCACCCTGCAGGAACAGGCCGTTTTCGCTGGTGACTTCCGCATTCACTCCAATTTGAGGGACAGGGGTCGAGCCCTGCTCGAGATTGTCGCTGAGAACACCGGAAAGCCCAAGGCTGAAACGTTCTGACAGAGCATAGTCGACGAAAAGTTCGGAGCTCGTCCGGTCCTGTTGCCCGTCCTCGTAGCTGACTTTTACACCAGCGGTCGTCTGTCCGCGCGTCAGTGCCGTTCCAAGGTGGAAGATGTCGCGGCCGCTCCAGCTTTCTCCGAAGATAACCGCAAGGCCGCCAAACGGGGTCTTGTGCTTGGTGATACTGGTTTCTTCGACAAGCGTGGGGATAGACAAACGCAGCGTTGGCACCGAAAGGGACCTGCTTGCCGGCTCGTCATTCCCGGCGGCACTGTCAGCCGACCCGCCCAAGCGATAGTTGTTCAGATCCGGGGTGGTGGCAAAACTTTCCCTCGACTCGAAACCGAGAGATGACTGGGCCACCGATGGGCCTGCCATCATGATTGCGACAACGGCGATTCCAACCACACGCACGGGCGATCCTTCCATCGCCCCACCCAAGGCAGACCATAGGACCAACGCGGCGGGATTCGCACGGGTTCAATTGATGAGGCCTGTGTCTTGTGGCCGTTTGGCCTCAGTCATCCTGTGGGAAGCGGACACAACCGATGAATGGCAGGTTCCGGTTCCTTTGGGCATAGTCGATACCATAACCCACGACAAATTCGTCTGGAATTTCAAAACCGGTCCACGTGGCACGGATATCCGTCTCGCGGCGCGAGGGCTTGTCCAGGAGCGCAATAGTTTCAAGTTTGCGCGGATTCCGAGAGGCCAGAAGTTTCAAAACGTGGCTGAGCGTGTGGCCCGTGTCGACGATATCTTCGACGACAAGCACGTCACGGCCTTCGATTTCGCCGCGCAGGTCTTTGAGGATTCGGACTTCACGGCTTGAAACCATGCCGTCGCCGTAGGACGAGGTTTCCAGGAAATCGACCTCGACGTTCATATCGAGTTCGCGCACGAGGTCGGCGATAAACACGAAGGAACCGCGCAAAAGACCAACAACGATCAGCTTGTCGGTCCCGGCATAGGCGGCTTGAATTTCACCACTCAGCTCTTCGATCCGGGCCGCGATCGCCTTGGCCGATATCAACTGGTCGATCACATATGGCTGCGTCACTTGCGCCTTCCCCCTTGACCCCTCGGCCCAACCCTTACACCTAAGGGGCCGAATGTGACCAGACCCTGAGCGATGCCGACCCACTCTGAAACTCGCCGTGTGCCCTACAGCGCCCAACAGATGTACGATCTGGTTGCGGATGTTGAATCCTATTCAAAGTTTCTGCCCTGGACCGCCGCCGCGCGCATCCGCGAGGTGACCGACGAGGGCGACAGACAAGTGATGCTGGCGGACCTTGTGATTTCTTTCAAGGTTTTCCGCGAACGGTTCGGCAGCCGCGTCACGCTGTGGCCCGAGAAGAAAAGGATCGACACGGAGTACCTGGACGGCCCGTTTTCCAAAATGGAGTCGTCGTGGCGGTTCGAGGACGCCGAGGGCGGCTCGGACATTCACTTTCATGTCGATTTCGAGTTTCGGAACAAGCTTTTACAAAGCACGGCGACGTTGTTTTTCAATGATGCCATGCAGCGCGTTGTGCGGGCGTTCGAACGCCGGGCGGCAGAGTTGTACGGATAGCTTCCACCAGTTGCCGTCGAAATAACCATGCAAAATAGGGCCGGCGCCTCACGGTGCGCCGGCCCACGAATGCTGAAAAGTGTTTGGTGATGAAACTCGTCAACGAAAAGCACGTCTTTAGGGTGTGACCGGCCCGGCCAGCTCTTGTTTCGGCCGACCCGACGTGTCATCGGGAACTGCGTTCTCCTATCTGGGCATCCGCCCGTTGGCTGGAGCGGTCAGCCTCCCGAAACCTCCTTTTTCCGGCATGGTTGTACCGGGCCAATTTGCCTGACTCTCGTCCTGGTTTGCCTGGGCCTGGAACCAGACCTCATCGCCAGGTGGTGTTCCGCTGCGCCCGCCGTCGATCCAATCGAGCATCGCCAGAGCCACAGACCGGGTCGCCAGGGCCGTTGAAAAACTGGTGCCGCCCATGATCGCCGCAGAGCCGCTTTTCGACCCCGCTGCCATCAAGCCGAAGCGTGCCGCACCGTCTGCGCCCGGGAGTAGGGACGTCGGTGCGGCACGGCCAACTCCGACAACGTCGGACGTGGCAGCACTTGAAAACGTCGATGGTTTGCCGTCGGTCGCGCGGTAGCTGCCGATAACACGTGCTTCGGGCAGGGAGGCGATTGCATTCATCGTGCCGCGCCGACGCATGGGGGGTGTGGCGTCTGTGTCCTGCGGCGCGCTGCCATCCGTCGGATAGCTGTAGACGTCGATGAAACGGCCAAATTCATCGCGCGGCTTGAAATCGGGATGGGCAAAGGTCGAGACCAGTCCCGTATCGCTGCCGAATGTCAGGCTTTGGTCGGACTGGACATAGGCGTATCCCCTGGTCGCGCTGGCCGCACTCACCACCCACGACCAGCGTCCGGCAGGCGCACCAAACATGCGGTCCTGACTCAGCGTCGGGGCGGTGCAGACAACATAGGCTACCCGATGCCAATTCGGGTGCGCGCCCTGTGCCTTGGGCGCATGTTTGCGACAGTAGATCCGCGCGAGCGGAACATCCGGCCTGCTGTCGTCGACCAATGTCATGCGCTGGCCGTGCTGGCCAGCCTGTACAGGTCCGTGCGGCCCGTGCGGGGGCGAGACTGACAGGTTCAACGGGTGATGCGGGTGCGGCCCGCCATTGCCGGGCAGTTCATCGGACCAAAGCTCTGCATAGTTCGGGGTGTGGTCTTCGGGAGAGATGCGCCAGTCGATGGAATGAGCATCGCCCGGCCCAAGATCGAAGGCGGCGGCCCCCTCGGACAAAAGATCATTCCCGGCGGGCAGAATGACGCGTATCGGTCGATTGGCCGCGTTGGCGGCGCTCTCGATAGCGCGGAGGACTTCTTCGATCAGCATGAACCCGTCCTTCGGTCCTGCCTGGAGACCGTAGGACATGTTGATCACAATGGGAAAACCGCCGCCCTCGTCGTAGCCACAGGCGCGCCAGATGCGGTCGGCCCTGTCGACGATATACTCGACGGCATGTGTGGCAAAGAATTCAAGGAAGTTGCCCGACGACCCCATGGACGTGCGGGGCGGCAACCCGACTCCGATGATCGGCAAACGGCGGCGGAATTCATCCTGCGACGATTGTCTGAGGTCGAATCCGGCCGCAAGATCTGTAACGAAAGTTCCGTGTGTGGCATTGTTTTCCAACCTCCGGTCGCCACGCGCATGGCCGAACTGGGTCAGGCCAGCAGAGCGGTCGAACGTTGGCTCGTCGATGGCCCCCGCAACCATGGCGCGGAACATCAGCCGGTCGATCTCGGTGCGGAACAGTTCGCGCCCGAAGGGTACGGCAGCTCCGGACCGCCAGTCGCCCCCTTGCAGCCAGGCCGACAGAAAACGCGATCCGCCATCCAGCCGACGGAACCGGGCGTGGGCCAGCGAAATGGCGCTGTCGATGACACCGACAATGGTGCAGTCCTGATCCGGCATCCAGGTCAGTTCGATCAGCGGATCGGCAGCCACTGTGTCCGTGGCTCCCGGACGGGCGAATCCCGGCAAGGGCGCAGGGGATGTCGTGTTTCCGCTGATCAACGCCGCCAGCGGTGAAAGGGGCAGGGGGGCGATCGAGAGATCGTCCTTTTCATCCTGCCCATCGAAGGAAACCGCCTTTAGCCAGTCAATATAAGGGGAGATCCCGGCGGCGGCCGAGGGATCGGTCTCCCATCCGGTCCAGGACAAAGTCATGGGATAAGCTCCGCCCATTCCGCCTCGGCCTCTTTCCAGAGCTTGCCGAAGATCGTGGCATCATTTGCCACAAGTCCCTGGGGCGCATCGGGGCCGAGTTCGCCGCTGAGCCACCCGAGCGTCAGATCGAACGGTGCCGTGTTGGGAGCGGACGGTTGGAAATCGACGGTGATCTCGGAGGGCCAATCGGTGTTGTCGGCCGCGATCCGGTAGAGCGCTTCGCCCAGGGCGCAGCCGACCATCGCACCTGCCGCAGAGTCCACAGGGAAATGCACACCCGCCACGCTGCGATTGGTTGCGATGCGGTGCGCAAGTTTGAACGTCATTGCGGCCATCGTCGCCTTGGAGCCGGTGTCGGTCAGGCTGGCTTTCGGCCCAAGCCCCGTCATCAGTCGCGCCAGAACGGTTGAGGCCGTGAAAACCTCGGTCGCATGACCGGACGGATAGCTGGAATGGTCCGGCGTCTGGATCATGGGTTGGATTTGGACCGCGTAGTCGATCGGACGGGGCGCGCGGCAGAAATGCTTGAGCGGCATCTCGACATGAACCGCGACACGCAGAACCGTATAGAGCAGCGTCAACGTTTTCGAGTGCCGGTCCGCGCTGAGGTAGCCGAGCGCACCGTAAAAGGACAGGAGGTCTTCGGTCTGTTCGAGAATTTCGTCCATGCGGTCTTCGCGAAGGTCGGAATAGGCGCGCACCATCGCAAGCTGTTGTTCGAAAACGTCCCTGCCTGGCCGGATCAGGGTGACCAGCGGCACGCCCTGCACGGCAAGCGATGCCTGGCCATCTGACCCGGAAAGCCGGAAGTCTGGAAACAACATTGAGTCCAGGAGGTTCGCGCGCACTTCGGTCGACAGATATTTGAGATCCGCGTCCCCCTTGCCAATCGGCGCAGGGCTGCGCAGTGGCGTGCCATCCCAATAGCCGACGATCCCGTCGTGTGTGGTAATAAGAGCCGAACTGAGGCTTCCCGAACCTTCCCCGCCAGCGTGGTCGGTTCCCTGACCTTTGCCTTGACCTTTACCTTGGCCCTTGCCCTGACCTTTGCCTTGTCCCTTGCCTTGGCCTTTCCCCTGACCCTTGCCAAATGCCGGCATGTCGTGACCCCTCGCGTTTAAGTTGTTAACCATTTACGAAGGCGAACCAGAGCTTTTTCAAGAATAACGTGGCCGCCAGCGCCGGATTTCACGCTGCATTCACGCCAATCGCACTCTGTCTGAGACAACAGATTTCTTGATCATCACGAGGGCGCATGTTCATATCCGAACAGGTGGGTACGAGGATTTCACCACTCGGCAGGGGGAGAGGCATGGGAACAGGCGGCGAAATCCGGCTAAATCTCTTCGGTCGCTTTCGTATGCAGGCACCCGATGGGACCGATCTTGCGCCGAAGAGTGCCAAGTCCCAAGCCATCATCGCGCTTCTTGCGACCAGCGAAACCGGTGGGCGCGGCCGACTTTGGCTGCAAAGACGCCTTTGGCCGAACAGCCCTGACCAGAAGGCGGCGGCCAGCCTCCGGCAGGCCCTGAGCGAAATACGCCGGGCGCTTGGCAGCCATGTCGACTGTTTTCGCAGCGACCGCCGCAGCGTGAACCTGGAACTTGATAAGTTGGTTGTGCCGTCCCCGGAGCCGGGTGAAGAATTCCTTGAAGGGCTTGCCCTGAACGACGACAGCCATCGCATAGGCGACTGGCTGCGGCAGCATCGGGCCAAGGAGCGTCCGTCCATCGCAAGGCCCGCCGCCGCCTTTGTCGCCCGCCCGCCGGTCAGCGTGCCTGTCGTCGTCTTTGCCACCGGGAAGACGGAAATTGACGATCTGACCTTGATTGAGGATATTTTCGTCGACTGTGTTGCCCGCTCCATGCGTGAGACCTTGGCGACTGAAGTGCGCCTTGGAGGGCAGTCTGCAGCATCGGACTTCCGCGTCGAAGTTCAGGCGTTCCGGGGGGATGGGGCGACTGTTGGGCTAAGGGTGCGTATTCGTCACGGAGACCCTCAGTCCCTGGTTTGGTCCGGGATGACTTCGACCCAGTTGCACGGCGCTCCGCCAGTCGAGGACTTGCAGTTCGTCTCGCTCGGCAACCAGTTGATCGACGCCCTGGCCGAAGCGATGACGGCTCCGATTGTCCAGTCCTCGGATCTGAGGGATGCCAATTTGCTGACTCGCCTGGCAATCCGCAAGATATTCTGCCTTCGCCCCGAGGCCCTCGTCGAAGCCGACAACATGCTGATGCGCGCCGAGGGCCTTGGGGGCGGTGCTCTGTCCAAGGCCTGGCGCGCGCAGTTGCGGGTGATCCAGCATGTCGAGCGGCACGCAACGCGGTCCGAGGACCTGGCGCAGGAGGCGCGGCGGCTGTGCACCGAGGCGATAGAGCGCGAACCGATGAATTCCATGGTTGTCGCCGCAGTGGCTAACACGCGGCTGGTCCTGGACAACGACGTCAGCGTTTGCATGGAACTGGCCCGGCGCAGCGTCTCGCTGAACCCGGCAAATCCGCTGGCTTGGGACAGTCTGGCGACGGCCAAGCTTTATGCGGGCGACATCGGAGAGGCCCATGCTCTGGCGGTACGTGCCCAGAAGATGAGCTCTGGATCCCCTTTTGGCCATTGGTGGGATTTCGGCCGCTGCCTGACGGCAGCCCTGACCGGTCGAAGGGAAGAGGCCCTGCGGCTGGCCGAGGCGGCCCATGCTTTGGCACCCGAGTTTCGACCGCCGCTTCGATACCTGACTGCGCTTTATGCAGCTTCCGACCGACCGGATGATGCCTTTCGGATCGGGTTGCGGCTAAAAGAACTAGAACCGGATTTTTCCTTCGAGCGTCTGGCCAAAGACAAGGAATACCCGATCTCGCCCCTGCGCTGGAGCGGGTTGCTGGACAGCGGCAAGGTCATGCAGTTGAACGGCTAGCTGTCATCGAGGTCCCAAATCAACCGTTGATCCAGGCTTTGGGCCGATAGCATCGTAAAGATCACCGAGAGGGCGAAAGCCAGGGCCCCAAGACCCGGCCTCACTGTGGCGATCAGCGAGAATTGAACAAGCGATGAAAGGATGGCGACGACAAAGACGTCCACCATCGACCATCGACCGATGAATTCGACGAAATGGAACACGCGGTGTTGCCAGTGGGCGCTGAGGGGCCTCCCTCTGCGGATCGACAGGGCGAGATAGGCTATGGCCATGAACTTCGCCAGAGGGATGAAGACCGACGCAAGGAGAATGACAGCCGCAACCAGGTACGAGCCATGCTGAGCCAGCTTGAGCGCGCCGCCGACGATGGTGTCGGCGCTTTTGGTAAAGAACATGCGTGTTTCGAGCATGGGCAGGATATTTGCCGGGACATAGGCAGCGACGCCCAGCCCCCACCAACCCCAGACGCGCAAAAGGCTGGCGCGCGAACGACTGACCAGGCGTGCGCCACAACGTCCGCACCGGAGCTGGTCGATCGGCCAGACGCGGGCGCAGCGCATACAGCCAACGAGGTTTTGGCTTTTTGCCGTCACAAGCTCGCTCATGCGTCCAGAGACTCCCAGACACTCCAACGGCACATCAAGCTGTTCTGGATAATGATCACAACAACCAGCCCGGCGAACATCCAGAAGGCCGGTCCCAAAGTGACATGCGCAAGATCAGCGATTTTTATCATGGCCACACCGGCACCAAGCGCAAATATCTCTGCCATGGACCAGGGACGCAGGGCTTCGAACCAGATGAATACCCGTCTGGCATGACGCAGGGGAGGGCGGCCAATCACCAGCGGCGCCAATACATAGAGTGACAGGGCCGCGCGGATCAGGGGCAGGACCAAAATCATCCCCAGTACGACGACGGCCAGGGCCAGAAGTGCGCCGGAAAAACTGAAGGCGACGTCCAGAAGAGTTGCCTCGTTAGAGAGACCAAATCGGCGAATACGGATGAACGGCATCGTTGCCGCGCCCCAGACCAGAACGAGAGAGGCCAAGGCCAAGGCCATGACCTTGAGTCCGGCGTGGCGGCGCGGTGCGATCAATACGGCACGGCATCTGGGACATCTGAGTTTTTCACCGGCCTGCGGAATCGAGGCGGGACTGAGAACGTCGCAGGTCGGGCAAGCTATCAGATCGGCGTCAGGATGGAACATGCGGGCATTCTGGCCATTGCTGAAGGACGCGCAATCGCTGAAATGGGGTGGCCTCAGATTGGAAACGGTTTGTTTCGTCCGCACACCAGGAACGAAATCCGAAAGATTTCGCCAAATCCAAGGCATTTTCCTTAACGCCATTGTCTTTGTTGCGGAAACGCGCGTGTCAGGAAAACAAGGACTTCGATCGGTTTTACGGATCAGGTTGCTGTTACTGTTGCTCCGATAGAAACCGTGCCCCCCCATATTTGGGGCAGCGGTTTCAAAGAATACCCAAATCCAGCCCCATTGCTAAAGTTCTCGTCAAATTCTCGCCCACACCCTGTGAGACAAAGAGCCTGTAAGCGATCAGGTGAACCACTCCTCTTGCCCGATCGTGTTAGTGAGTGTTCCGGATGCTGTGCCGGTTTTTTTGTTAGGGACGTGCCACTGAGTGGCGGTCGGCACGTCCCATAGTTTTTGTTTCCCGTTTCGACGGGGTTTCGAGTACCCGCGAAGCGGGATGTGTGAGGTGAGTTATGAGTACTCCTGAAGCGGCGCCGGCCGACCAATCTTTTGGCTTGATGCGGGCAATCAGCAAAGTTGGCAGAAAACAGACTGCCGCCGGCCAAAAAGCCCAACTGCGGATGGCGGGGCGGACGGCTCCGGCCCGCGAAGACTCCCCGGCCAAGGCAGAGTCGGCCTGTACGGCATCGCACCCCCAGCAAGACGGAATCGAACGATGGCCGCTGCCCGGCCTGGCTCCGATGACGCGCGTCAGAACAAATTTCGGCGACGTTCATGCTGTGGCCCTGCGCAAGGGCGACCAGGTTCTGACCCGAGCCGGTGAGTACAAGCCCATCGTCTGGGTGAACCGTATCATGCTGGACGAGCACATCCTGAATCTGAAGCCGGACTCGAATCCGATCTCGATTGCCCCCGGTGCCCTTGGGCCGAGCGCACCTGGCCAGGAAATCCTGGTTTCGCCGCGCCAGGTCGTTGTGGCCGACGAGGCTTCAAGCCTTTCCAGTGCCCGCGAGGCGGCAATGCTGATCTCGCGCCCCGGTGTTCGCCGACTGTACGAAACCGGGTTGAGCTATACCATGTTTCACGTCGGCGAAGCTGCCGATATCTACTGCGAAGGCCTCTACCTCCATTTCCCGCTCGATAGCTGACGCTTCTCTCACATTAATACAGGAAAGGCGGCCCTTGGCCGCCTTTTCCTCTTGGTGGTGTAACGCTTCTTTAAACGAGCCATGAAACATCTGCGCGCGAGACAGGATCGCAAATGATAGGCTGACAATGCTGCAAACCCTGATCGCATCCCGCAAGGTGCGCGTGGTGATCGTTGATGACACGCGTTCCATCCGTGCCATGATCCGGGCCCTGTTGATACGGTCCCCAAGGATCGAGGTCGTCGGTGAGGCGGGCGATCCCTATGAAGCGCGCGAATTGATCCGGGAACTGAACCCGGACGTCATTACGCTGGACGTGGTCATGCCGCGGATGGATGGGTTGTCCTTTCTTGAACGCCTGATGCGTCTCAGGCCCATGCCGGTGGTTATGGTGTCCACACGCACGACCGAAAACAGCAGCGAGGCCGTGAAGGCCCTTTCGCTTGGGGCGGTTGATTGTGTGGACCTGGCCGCATTGGGCCGAAAACAGAATTCACAGGTCAATCTTGCAGAGACCGTTCTTATGGCTGCCGACAGCAACTCGCGCGGACCATCGGTGCGGGCCATCCACGACCACGATGGCGATCCGCCTTTGAACTGGAATGGAAAGATCGTCACGATCGGAAGCTCGACAGGCGGTGTTGATGCCCTGATGACAGTGTTGTCGCATTATCCGGCCGACGGGCCTCCGACCGTGATTGCCCAGCACATGCCGCCGGCGTTCCTGGAAAGCTTTGCCCAAAGACTGGACCGGAGCATCGCGCCCAAAGTTGTGCTGGCCAGACACGCGATGACGATGGCACCTGGCACGGTTTATCTCGCACCCGGGGGGGATTGGCACGTGGGTTTGTCGGCACGCAATCCGCTTGCGTTGGAACTCATCGCCCATGACGGCGCCGAGGCATACGTGCCGTCGGTCAACATCCTTTTTTCTTCGGCAATTCCCCATAGTCCCCGCATCGTCGGCGTCATGTTGACGGGAATGGGGCGCGACGGGGCCGAACCTATGAGGGAAATGCTGCTCGCGGGGGCCTTCAACATCGTTCAGGATGGCGCGTCCTGCGTTGTTGACGGCATGCCCAAGGCGGCGCGCGACGCCGGGGCAGCATCCAAGGTCGTGCCGCTCGACAAGATTGGAATGCAGATCCTGCATCATGTGTCCAAGCGCCAACGGGAAGTTAGTGCATGAAAAAGGTCTATATTTCACAAGGCGAAGACGCCGTTGGAGCGCAGGAAGATATCGTGATCAACACCATCCTTGGCTCATGTATCTCAATCTGTCTTTGGGATCCGATTGCAAAGGTCGGAGGCATCAACCATCTGCTGCTTCCCGAAATGCGCCAGGAAGGCAACATGCTGAGTACGGTTGGTGCCGTCGACATGGACCGTTTGATCAACAAAATGATGCGCTTTGGCGCTCTGCGACCGCGGTTGCGGAGCAAACTGTTCGGCGGAAGCTCGATGTTGTCGGGTCGTACGGATATCGGGGAACGGAACGTCGCCTTTGGTCGCAACTACCTGCAGAACGAAGGTATCGCATGCGATGCCGAAAGTGTCGGGGGCTCAAAAGCGCGAAAACTGCGGTTCTGGCCAGCCACGGGCGTCGCCCAGATCAAATTCGTTGAAGATGCGCCGATTCTTGCCCCGCCGACCCCCGAACCCGCCAACGATGTGGAACTGTTCTAGGCTCAGCGCGCTGCTTTTTCGTCCAGTCCCGAGGTGCCTTCGCGCCGTTCAAGTTCTGCCAGGACGTCGCTGAAGTCGACGTCGCGTGCCGCCAGCATGACCAACAGGTGATACAACACGTCGGCCGCTTCGGCGGTCAGACGTTCCTTGTCACCGCGCACGGCCTCGATGATCGCCTCGACGGCCTCTTCGCCAAACTTCTCGGCGGCCTTATCGGGGCCCTTGGCCAAGAGTTTGGCCGTCCAGGAGCTATCAGGATCGGCCGATTTCCGTGCGGCGATTGTCGCGGCCAGACGTGCCAGAACATCGCTCATGACAACCTCACTGGAATGCCGGCTGCGGCCATATGCGCCTTGGCCTCGCCAATGGTGAATTCGCCGAAATGAAAGATCGACGCGGCCAAAACGGCGCTGGCGTGGCCCTCGGTCACCCCTTCGACCAGGTGGTCAAGGTTGCCGACACCGCCGCTGGCGATAACCGGGATATGGACCGCGTCCGAAATTGCACGCGTCAACGGCAGGTTGAAACCGGCCCGGGTGCCGTCGCGATCCATCGAAGTCAACAAGATTTCGCCCGCGCCCTTTTCTTCGACCAGTTTGGCGAATTCGACCGCGTCAATGCCGGTCGAGCGCCGACCTCCATGGGTAAAGATTTCCCATTTGCCAGGTGCAACGGTCTTTGCATCAATCGCTACCACGATGCACTGCGAGCCGAACTTGTCGGCGGCACGCGCCACGACGTCAGGGTCGGCCACGGCGGCCGAATTGAAGCTGACCTTGTCGGCGCCCGCCAACAGCAAGGCACGTACGTCTTCGACGGTGCGAACGCCGCCGCCCACGGTGAGAGGCATGAAACAATGCTCGGCCGTACGCCGGGCAAGGTCGTACATCGTCCCGCGGTTTTCGTGGGTCGCATGGATATCGAGGAAACAAAGCTCATCGGCACCTGCGGCATCATAGGCGATGGCGGCTTCTACCGGGTCGCCTGCATCGATCAGGTCCACGAAGTTGACACCTTTGACCACGCGGCCGTCGGCCACGTCGAGACAGGGTATGATACGGGTCTTCAACATGGGCCACTCTCTAGACCGGATCGCCGGACAACTCCAGTCAGCTTGAGAACCGGTAGCGCGATGTCTGTCGGTAGACCTGGTCGGGCTGCAAAAGAATGGAAGGGAAGTTGTCGTGATGCGGGGCATCGGGCCAATGCTGCGGTTCGATCGCGATGCCAGTCGCGTTGCCGGTATAGACTTGGAGTCCGGGAGCATCGGTGGCGATTGTCACGGTCAGACCGTTGTCGGCGCTGAGTACACAGGCCGGACCTGAGGCATTCAGACAAAAGTTGTGATCAATCTCGGTCGAGGGCACTCGGGACTCGCGCAAATCAAAAATCTGCCCATCGACCGGGGCAACCTCACCCGTCGGGATCTTGTCGGCGTCGATAGGCAAATAGCCGTCGGCATTCACCATCAGGCGTTGGCCGTCGCGCCCGGTCCGGTTCAGTGACCAATAGGGGTGCAGGGCCAGATTGACGAGCGTTGCAGCATCGGTGGTTGCCGTGAATGCAACATCAAAGCCGCCGTCCGCCAAACGGTATGTCGTCGTCAAGCGTCGGTTGCCAGGAAAGTCGTCGGCATTGTCAGCGATCTCGAGTGAAAGCGTCGCTTCGGTGTCGCTGATACTGTCAACGCTCCAGATCTTGGTATTCACACCCTTTACCCCGGAGTGGCAGATCGTGCGGCCGTTCTCATTGGGTTCGAGTTGATAGACTTTTCCTTCGATCGGTGCTTCCGCCCGGGCAAGCCGGTTGGCCACCGGACCAACGACGGCGCCGTGGTTCTTGAACGCTCCCATGGCTTCTTTGGCGGTTTCGGCACGGGCAAGGATGCCGCCTTTTCCGTCAATATGGATGTCGTTCAGGCGTGCTCCGATTGTCCAGATTTCGAGGCTCAGATCGTCGCCGCCAAGGCGAATAATGCGGTTGTCTGTCATTTTGCTTTCTCGGGAAACAGGCCTGAAAGACCTTCGGGGGAGGCGTCGCAGATGCCACGCTCGGTTATCAGCCCGCTGACCAGGCGGGCCGGGGTCACGTCAAAGGCGGGATTGGCCACCGGGGCGCCTTGGGGCGTTACCCGGACCTGGCCCAATGAGCCGTCATCCTGAGTACCCATGATGGTCGAAACTTCCGCGCCCGGTCGATCCTCGATCGGAATGGCCATGCCGTCAGTCAGTGACCAGTCGATGGTCGGCGAAGGCAGCGCGACATAAAACGGTACGCCGTTGTCCCTTGCCGCCAGTGCCTTGAGGTAGGTTCCAATCTTGTTGCAGACATCGCCTGCCGCCGTGGTTCGGTCGGTGCCGACGATCACAAGGTCAACCAGCCCGCGCTGCATCAAATGGCCGCCGGCATTGTCAGTGATATATGTATGGGGCACGCCATGAGCGCCAAGTTCCCACGCGGTCAGCGCTCCCTGGTTGCGGGGGCGGGTTTCATCGACAAAGACATGGGTCGGAACGCCGGCCTCGACTGCGTGGTACACGGACGATGTCGCGGTTCCCCAATCCACTGTTGCGAGCCAGCCAGCGTTGCAATGGGTGAGGATGCGGACTGGATCGCCATTCGCTTTTTTCTGTGCCACGCCGCGGATAAGGGACAAGCCGTGCTCGCCGATGCTGCGGTTGATGGCGACATCCTCGTCGGCGATCTCGTGCGCCAGCGCAAGCGCCCGTGCTGCGCGGTGATCGACGGGCAGAGGCTCAAGTTCAGCCAAGCACCGATCCAGCGCCCATTTCAGATTGATTGCCGTCGGGCGGGTGACGTTCAACGCGGCGTAGGTCAGGCGCAATGAGGCGTCCGACGCATCACGTCCCATTTCCCGTGCTACGCCATAGGCGGCGGTCGCACCGATCAAAGGCGCGCCCCGCACCCACATATCGCGGATCGCGATTTCGAAATCCGTTCGGCTTTCCAACGACACGACGCGGAAATCGTGCGGCAACCATCGCTGGTCGATGATACGGACGGCGTCCGCGTCACTATCGTACCATATCGAACGGTAATGCCTGTCGCCGACCTTCATGACTGAAGAGCACGCGCAACGTCGACCGCGAAGTATGTCAGTATCCCGTCGCAGCCTGCGCGCTTGAAGGCCATGAGGCTTTCGAACATGGCACGGTCGCCATCAATCCAGCCGTTGTTGGCTGCGCCTTTCAACATCGCGTATTCGCCAGAGACCTGGTAGGCAAACAGGGGTGCCGGAAAGCGTTCGGACACGCGGCGACAGATGTCCAGATACGGCATGCCGGGCTTTACCATGACCATGTCCGCGCCCTCGGCGAGATCGCGCTCGATGAGCCGTAGTGCCTCGTCGGTATTGCCGGCGTCCATCTGGTAGGTCTTTTTGTCGCCTTTCAGCAGCCCGGACGCGCCGACCGCGTCGCGGAAGGGGCCATAAAAGGCCGAGGCGTATTTGGCCGAATAGCTGAGGATGCAGACGTCCTGATGTCCTGCGTCTTCGAGAGCTGTGCGCATGGCGCCGATCCGGCCGTCCATCATGTCCGAGGGACCGATGATATCGGCGCCCGCCTCGGCCTGGGCCACGGCCATGCGCACAAGGGCTGCAACCGATTCATCGTTGACGATCACGCTGTCGCGCACGATCCCGTCGTGTCCATTGATATTGTAGGGGTCCAGCGCCACGTCGGTCATGACCGCGATTTCTGGCACCGCCTCCTTGATGGCGCGGGTTGCGCGGTTGGACAGGTTGTTGGGGTTCCAGGCCTCTTCGCAGGCTTCCGTCTTCAGGTCTGTTTCGATGTACGGAAACAGGCAGATCGCCGGGATGCCCAGATCGGCCGCCTCGCGCGCGGCCTTGACCACGCGGTCGACGGTCAGCCGGGCGACACCGGGCATCGAAGGGATTGGCGTTTCGTCATCATCGCCATCGCGCAGGAAGACCGGCCAGATCAGGTCATCGACCGACAGAGTCGTCTCTCGAACGAGCCGTCTGAGCGCATCTGTTCTCTTGGTTCTGCGGAACCTTGTTGCGGGATATGAGCCGATTGTCATGAACTGCAGCCTTTGTGCACACCTTGGACATCAATTGCGGTATCTATGCTCGGCAAGGTGGTCAAGGCTTGTGGCATTTTCTAGTCTCAGTTCGATTGGACGAACTGGGGCATTCCGTGGATTGGTACGAAACTGTTTTTGAAGTGATCGACATGCGGTCCTTCTCGAACCTCTGGTATTGGATCGGCCTGGCCGTCTTGTGGTCATCGGTCAGTCACTGGGTGCTTGGTGTACCCTATGACACGATCATCCGGGCCAAACGCGGCAAGCCCGACGATGCGATGAGCGATCTTGAACTGCTGGTTGGTCTGAACGCCAAACGTATCCTCTATATCTCCGAGATCTCGGGAGTCTGGATGGCTTTGTTTGGTTCGGCTTTCCTGACCGCGCTTGCGGTTGTCGCCTTCTACTATCAGGTCGAATTCGCGACGGCCGTGTTCCTTTTGGTTGGTCCCATGGCCATCGTGGGGCTTTTGTCGGTCCGCACTGCACGCATCATCTGCACGGATGATCCAACCGGGCAGGATCTGCTGCGTCGTTTGACCCGCCACCGGTTCTCGACCCAGTTCGTTGGCATTATTTCCATCTTTGTGACGGCGATGTACGGCATGTATACGAACCTTTACGTCGGCCCAACCGGCGGATTCTGACAAGGCCGTTGACTCGGGCGACCAAGCCATTAGGTCAGCGCCCATGTCCACACCACGTTCCATCACCGTCGGCGGCGCGCCCGAAGGCTTTGACGCCACCCTGATCCTTGCCGAACTGGATAAGTCTGGCAATCCGGTGGTTCATGTGGCCCGTGACGATAAACGCATGGCGGCCATGGCCGAGGCGTTGGAGTTCTTTGCCCCTCATGTTCCCGTGGTCCGGTTTCCGGGGTGGGACTGTCTGCCGTATGACCGCGTCTCGCCCAATGCCGACATCTCGGCGGCACGGATGGCCACGCTGGCCGGTCTGGTTCACGGGATGCCGTCGTCCTTTGTTCTTCTGACGACACTGAACGCCGCCACTCAGAAGATCCCGGCGCGCCAGGTTTTGCGCGACGCAGCGTTCAGTGCGCGTGTCGGTGATCGTGTAGACGAAGCCGGTTTGCGCGACTTCCTGGTGCGCATGGGCTTTGTCCAGGCGCCGACGGTGACAGAACCGGGCGATTATGCCATTCGCGGCGGCATCATCGACATTTTTCCGCCCGGCGAGGGCGGACCGGTCCGGCTGGATTTCTTTGGCGACACCCTGGATGGCGCGCGCCGGTTCGACCCTGCCACGCAACGCACGACCGAAACCCTGAAAATGGTCGAGCTTGCTCCGGTCAGTGAAGTCATCCTTGATGAAGCCGCCATAACCCGATTCCGACAAAATTATCGGCTGGAGTTTGGAGCCGCGGGAACCGACGACCCCTTGTACGAGGCTGTCAGCGCCGGACGAAAACACGCCGGCCTGGAGCATTGGTTGCCGTTTTTTCACGAAACGCTGGAGACCCTGTTCGATTATCTGCCGGATGCGACGATCACGCTGGATGATCAATCAGAGGCCATGCGCCTGGCCCGCTGGGAGACCATCGAGGATCAATACGACGCCCGCCGCGAGGCGATGACCGCCAAGGGCCGGGTCGACAGCGTCTATAAACCCGCACCTCCGGGCCAGCTTTACTTTGACGATGCGGCATGGATTGAGGCGACCAAGGATCGCCGCATTCTGCAATTCTCGATCCTGCCGCAACCAACGGGGCCTGGCGTCATCGACGCGGGCGGACGGGTCGGGCGTGACTTCGCCCCCGAGCGGCAACAGGAATCTATTAGTCTTTTCGGCGCTTTGGCCGACCATATTAAGGCGGAGCGCAGTAAGGGGCAGGTCGTCATTGCGTCATATTCCGGCGGTGCGCGGGAGAGGTTGCACGGTCTTCTGGAAGACCAAGACGTCAATGGCGCGACGCTGATCGACGATTTCCGCGACGTACCCGAGGGGCAGGGCGGCCTGTTTCTGTCGATCTGGGCACTGGAGCATGGTTTCAGGGGCAAGGACGGCCTGACCGTTATTTCGGAACAGGACGTGCTTGGCGATCGGCTGATCCGACAACCTAAGAAAAAGCGGCGCGCCGAGAATTTCCTGACCGAACATCAAAGCCTCAGTCCAGGTGATTTGATTGTCCACGTCGACCATGGCGTCGGCCGCTATATGGGGCTTGAGATCGTCGAGGCCCTTGGAGCGCCGCACGAATGCATTCACCTGGAATATGCCGGCGGCGACCGCTTGTACCTTCCGGTCGAAAACATCGAACTACTTTCGCGATACGGTCACGAAGAAGGTCTTTTGGATCGACTTGGCGGCGGAGCCTGGCAGGCCAAGAAGGCAAAACTCAAGGAGCGCATCCGCGAAGTTGCCGACCGTCTGATCCGCATTGCGGCCGAGCGCCAGTTGCGCAAGGGAGCCGTTCTGACGCCTCCGGACGGGATCTGGGATGCGTTTACGGCGCGGTTTCCCTATCAGGAAACCGATGATCAGTTGCGTGCGATCTCGGACACATTGGACGACTTGTCATCGGGGATTCCTATGGATCGCCTGGTCTGTGGCGACGTCGGGTTCGGCAAGACCGAGGTCGCCATGCGGGCGGCCTTTGTTGCGGCGATGTCTGGCAAACAGGTGGCCGTGATCGCGCCGACAACGCTCTTGGCGCGCCAACACGCGGCCAGCTTCCGCGACAGGTTCCGTGGTTTTCCGCTGGAAGTCCGCCAGCTGTCCCGATTCATATCGGCAAAAGAGGCCGAACGGACGCGCGAAGGTCTTTCCCGCGGCACCGTTGATATCGTCATTGGCACCCATGCGGTCCTGGCCAAGAACATCCGGTTTGCCAACCTTGGCCTGCTGATCGTCGACGAGGAACAGCACTTTGGCGTGTCGCACAAGGAACGGCTGAAGCAACTGCGTTCGGACATCCACGTCCTGACGCTGACCGCAACACCTATCCCGCGGACCCTGCAGCTGTCTCTGACCGGTGTGCGGGACCTTTCGATCATCGGCACGCCCCCGGTCGACCGCCTGGCCATCCGGACCTATGTCAGCGAATTCGATACGGTAACACTGCGCGAGGCGCTATTGCGCGAGCACTACCGTGGCGGCCAGTCGTTCTTCGTCGTTCCCCGGATCAGCGACCTGCCCGAGATCGAAGACTGGCTGAAGACGCAGGTTCCCGAAGTGAGCTACGTCATCGCCAATGGCCAAATGGCAGCGGGCGAGCTGGATGACCGGATGAATGCGTTCTACGACGGGAAATACGATGTCCTTCTGGCGACAACGATCGTCGAATCCGGTCTTGATATCCCGACGGCCAACACGATGATCGTGCACCGTGCGGACATGTTCGGCCTGGCGCAGCTTTATCAGATCCGGGGCAGGGTGGGCAGGTCCAAGACCCGTGCCTATGCCTATCTGACGACCAAACCCCGCCAAAAACTGACCCTTCAGGCCGAAAAACGTCTGCGCGTCCTGGGAAGCCTCGACAGCCTTGGCGCCGGGTTCACGCTGGCCAGCCAGGATTTGGACATTCGCGGCGCTGGCAACCTTTTGGGCGACGAGCAATCCGGCCACATCCGCGAAGTCGGCTACGAACTTTACCAATCAATGCTGGAAGAAGCGATCGCCAAGATCAAAGCAGGCGAGATGGAGGGGCTGTCCGAGGCCGACGATCAATGGGCGCCGCAGATCAACCTGGGCGTGCCCGTCCTGATCCCCGAGGACTATGTTCCTGACCTCGACGTGCGGCTCGGCCTCTATCGCCGGCTGTCGGGCTTGTCGTCCAAGGTGGAACTTGAAGGCTTTGCGGCCGAGTTGATCGACCGTTTCGGTCCCTTGCCAAAAGAAGTCAACACGCTGCTTCTGGTCGTCCGCATCAAGGCCGAGTGCAAGAAAGCAGGTATCGCGCGTCTCGATACGGGTCCGCGCGGCGGTACGATCCAGTTCCACAACGACAAGTTTTCCAATCCCGCGGGCCTTGTCGCATTTATCCAGGACCAGCGCGGGTTGGCCAAGGTTAAAGACAACAAGATCGTTGTGCGACGCGACTGGTCCAGGACAAAAGACCGCATCCAGGGCGCTTTTGCCGTGGCACGCGACCTGGCCGCTCATGCCCGCGCCGCGACGACTGAGAGCGGCCACAAAAAATGAACATGTTTATGGTCCAATTTCCGGGTCGCAAATCGATGTGCGAGCGTCTGGACAGCCCCATCGGGATCACTTACAGAGACCGTGGTGTGCCCGAGTGGCGGAATGGTAGACGCAGCGGATTCAAAATCCGCCGGTAGCAATATCGTGCGAGTTCGAGTCTCGCCTCGGGCACCAATTTTCTCTCCTTTCCGGAATTGCTGCGCCAGCATTTCGACCCGCAAACGGCTCCGCGTCAGTGCTTCAAAATCGAGCATAGAGCTGGATTGGCCCATTTAAGACATTTTGCCCCGCCGCCGGGGGCTTGCAAAACCTGACCAGACGTGCCCTGAAAGCGAAATGAAACGCTGGGTCCTTATCGCAATCTCGACGCTCTGGGCATCGCTCGCCGCAGCCGAAGAGGTCACTGTCGCTGTTGCGGCCAATTTCCTGACGACGGCTGAGAAAATTGCGGCTGATTTTGAGGCCGCGACCGGCCACCGGGTCGTCTTGAGCCATGGCTCGACCGGACAACTGTATTCGCAGATCGAGTTCGGCGCGCCCTTTGACATATTTCTGTCTGCCGACCAGGAGCGCCCCGCAGCGCTTTCGGCCAGCGGAAAGGCCAGCCGGACCGCGACCTACGCCCTGGGCCAACTCGTCGTCGCCTCGCGCGTCCCGCTGTCGCGAGACACCGCCGCCGAAACCTTTGCCGGACGCACTGCCGCCCTCGCGGATCCGATCGTCGCACCCTATGGCAAGGCGGCCACCAGGGCGATGGAACGGCTCAAGCTTGATACCGCTACATTTCGACCCGTTCTGGTGGCCAACGTCGGGCAGGTCGGAGCGATTTTTTCGACCGGAAATGCCGACATCGCCTTTGTCGCGCGCTCGCAATTGCCCCAGTTGCAGGCGCATTATGTCCTGAGCCTGGATGGGCTGGTACCCGACCTGCCTCAGGACGCCGCCTTCCTTGAGCGTGCCGCTGGCAATGTTGCGGCCGTGGCCTTTTGGGACTGGCTTTTTTCGGATGACACTGCGGCAGTTATCGAGGCCGCCGGGTACGGTGTCACGGCCAGATGAGTGTCTGGCCAGCCATATGGCTGACCGTGCAACTGGCAACGGTCACGACACTGATCTTGCTTGTCATCGCCATGCCGCTGGCGTGGTGGCTTGCTACGACACGGGCAAGGTCGCGGCCACTATTCGAGGCTGTTGTCGCGCTGCCATTGGTGCTGCCGCCGACAGTGCTGGGGTTTTATCTTTTGATCCTGATGGCGCCCAGTGCGCCCCTGGGCGCGTTGTGGGTCAAGGCGACGGGCGACACGCTGGCATTCAGCTTTTCGGGTTTGGTCATCGCAAGCGTGGTCTATTCTCTGCCCTTTGCTGTACAGCCCTTGCAAACGGCTTTCAGCACCGTTCCGCTTTCCATTCTTGACGCAGCGCGCACGTTGGGAGCGTCTCCAAGGGACGCTTTCTTTTCGGTGACCCTGCCAATGGCCAAACGCGGCTTTCTGACCGCTGCCGTGCTCAGTTTCGCCCATACGGTCGGCGAGTTCGGCGTGGTTCTGATGGTCGGAGGCAACATCCCCGGGAAGACGAGGGTCATTTCGATCGAGATATTCCGCTCTGTTGAAACGCTTGACTATGCGACAGCGCACCTTCTTTCCGGCTGGCTTTTGGCCCTGTCGCTAGGAGTCTTGACGATGGTCTACCTGTTCAACCGCAAGGGAGCACGTGCCATTGGTTGATACGCTGGATTTTCGGTTGAATCTTTCGCGTGGCGAGTTGTTTACACTGGACGTTGCCGAGTCCGTACCCATGAACGGCATCACCGCGCTGATCGGTCCTTCTGGTGGCGGTAAGACGACGCTGTTGCGCACCCTGGCGGGGCTGGAACGCGGTGGAAAGATTCAGATCAGCTTCCGTGGCCAGGAATGGAACGGACCCAGCCACAGAGTCAGCCCTGAAGACCGGCGCATCGGGTTCGTCTTTCAAAGTCCGGCCTTGTTTCCGCATCTGAACGTGGCTGGCAACATTCGTTTTGGTGCCCGGCGGCGAGAAGTCAAAAGTTTCGACGCCATTGTCGATGCGCTCGACCTCGGCGCGTTGATGTCGCGGTCTGTCGAAGGGCTTTCGGGTGGAGAGGCCAGGCGTGTTGCCCTGGCGCGCGCGCTTGCTTCGAACCCGGCGGTCCTTTTCCTGGATGAGCCTCTCAATGGGCTGGACATGGCCCGCAAGGCTGAACTTTTGCCCTACATCGGACGCGCCGTGGCCGAAGCAAGGGTGCCCGCAATCTACGTGACGCATTCAATGTCCGAAGTGACCACCCTGGCGGATCGTGTCCTTGGCATTGCAGGAGGGCGGCTGACCGGCTGGCGCACCCCGCCGTCGCGGCTGATTGCCACCGTGAGCGCAGTCAGCGACGGGTTGATGCGCGTCCTTGTTGATGGAGCGGAGCCGGGGCAGGGCGGGGATCTCACACTGCCGCTGATTGCCAAGGTTGGAGAAAAAGTCGGCCTGGGCTTGCCGATCGACAGTCTTCTGATTTCGACATCTGATCCTGGCCGCAGCGATGCTGTTTTATCGGTTCCGGCTACCGTCGCCGAAGCCGACGGCGGCCTGACGCTTGATGTTTTCGGACAGCGGCTGACCCTGTCGCGGGGCGGTCCCCATGCGGTCGGCGCGCAGGTATGGCTGTCTGCCGTGCGAATTCTGCCGCGTCCGCAATAGGCGATTCGGCGAAAATCCGCCTCCGGTGTCGTCAATCGACCCGGTTTTGCCGGATTGATCCTTTGCCATAAACGCCGACCGCTGAAAAACCAGGCGCCACACCCGCGCCATAATTTTGCCCCAAGCCCCGCGCCATTGGTTCCTATTCCTGAACAGTCCGAGCGAGCCGACTGGCCAGGCGCGCGCAAGAATTATTTACCAAATGCCTGAAATGGATGCGGGAACCCAAATATCTTCGGCCGAACTGTTGTTTCCAATCAGCTTACAGTCCTTCGTTCGCACGCTTTTCCAAGGCCCCAATTGCCCGCCAAGAAGCCAGCGCCACACGCTGATCGGCCAATTTTCCGCCCTTTTTCCTTGGGGCATTTGCCCAATTTGATTAAGGTTTCGTTACCTCGCTGGGGGGTATGTGTCGCGGCAAATGGGGGTGCCGCACACGCTTCACAGGTTTCCTGTGAGGGTGGGTATCGAGTGCTGCCTTTTAGGCGGCGGGGATCGATGCGCCCCGTGTGTTCAAGTCCTGGGTGGAGGACTGCACGGAAGTCGCGTCGGTCCCCGTTTCGCTTTCTCCCCCGATGGGATTATCGGGTTTGCAGAACGCATCTCCTTGTTTCACTCCAGGTACACTGATTGCGACCGAACACGGGCATCGGCCGGTTGAGGAACTGACGCGCGGAGACCGCGTCGTAACTCGCGACAATGGGCTGAAACGCATCAGCTGGATTGGACGCCGCGACATCGGATATCGCGACATGCAACAGGCAGACGGGTTGAAGCCGGTCATGGTAAGGGCAGGGGCTTTTGGTCCCGGCTGCCCCGCTCGCGACATGATCGTCAGCCCCAATCACCGGTTCCTTTCCGGCGACAAAAAGACACCGTGGCTGGGGCAGGGAGGCGAAAGCCTGATTGCCGTGCGCGAACTTGTCGACGGTCGCCGTGTCCTTTCTGCACAGATGCTTGGCGTCAGCTATCTCCATCTCTTGTTCAATGCGCACGAGGTGATCCTGGCCGACGGAACCTGGACCGAAAGTTTTCACCCCGACGACCGCGTCCTGGGCGATATGGCGCCCGCGCAAAGACAGGAGGTCCTCATCCTGTTCCCCGAAATCGCCACCATGGGCGCAGCCCAAAGGTTCAAGCCGGCACGCCCCATTCAAAAGTCTCGCTTTGATGCGTGAAGCTCAGCGCAAGCGTGGCGAGAACAAGAGCTTGACGTAGGATCTCAGTATCATCACCTGTTGGGCGGTTATCTGTGGCTCGCCCAACCCCTTGGCCATCACGATTCCGCCCTCGACGACTGTGCTGACGAAATCGCCAAGAGCGTCGAAGTCGACAGTGTCGTTGGGTGGATAGATCTCGGCAATATCCTCGAACAAGGCCCGGAAGCGTTTGCGCCACCCCAGGATGGCACGCCGGTTCGCTGCACGCACCTCCGTGTTGAACAAGCGATCCTGATAGGCCGCCGTCGCCACGATGCAGCCCGGATGCCCGTTCGGCATGTCCTGCAAGAGTTCCGCCAGAAGCTTTAGTCCGATCAATGCCCCATGCAGGGGATCCTCATTCAACTCGGCAGCACGCGCCAGAAGATCATCGAAAAGTTCATCTTCGATGACGATGTGACGCTCGATCAGGGCAAGGGCCAACGCATTCTTGTCCTTGAAATGGTAAAAGAACCCGCCCTTGGTGATGTCGGCCGCCACGACAATCTCTTCAATCGAAGTGGCGTCAAAGCCTTTGGCCAACACAGCATCCTGCGCGATGTCCATGATCCGTGTGCGAGTATCGGGTGCTCCACTCATAAGGCATCTCCGTGCAGATAGATGACTGACCCAGTGCAAACGGCACAGTCGAATGTCCTGGTGCAAGAAATATTCCTGCCAATCTGGAATTATTAGCGCCGAACCGCCGGAAATTCGATCCCACCTAGGTGCATTTACTGTACCGCCGGTACAGCAAACTCTGCCGGTCAGATTGAACCAGACTGGCACCTTTCGGTAACATTATGTTTTTAAATCCGAAAAAATCCACCGAGCAACTATACCGCAAGCCGACTGGTCTGCGCGCCGTCAAATCTGGCACACCCTCGTCCATCGAGAAACGAGGAACAAGACAATGACCAGCACACGTATTTCATCCCTGATCCACGCCGATCGTCCCTGGCTGAGCGACGGTGGTTTCGAAACCACCATGCTGTTTCACGAGGGTTTTGACCTCCCGGCCTTTGCGGCCTGCGTTCTGTTGGATACCCCCCACGGCCGCGACGCAGTTGCCGACTATTTCAAGCGTTATATTGCCATTGCCAAGACGTCTGAAACGGGTTTCGTGCTTGATACCGCAACTTGGCGATCCGGTGCCCATTGGGCCCGGGATGTCGGGCGAAGCGAGGCGGACATGGATCGCCTGACCCGCGAGTCCGTTCGCTTGGCCGTCGCCCTGCGCGACGCGGAAGAGACCGAGAGCTGTCCCATCGTCGTGAACGGCGCCGTTGGACCGGCAGGTGACGGATACTCTCCTGACACTCTCTTGACACCCGAAGTCGCTGAAGCCCTTCACACGGGCCAGATCCAGGCAATGGTCGACGAAGGTGCCGAACTTGTCAGCGCCATAACCATGACGCACGTCGGCGAAGCAATCGGCATCGTGCGCGCGGCGCAAAAGGCAGGCGTTCCCGTCGTCATAAGCTTTACGGTCGAAACCGACGGCCACTTGCCATCCGGTCAGCCCCTTGCCGAGGCAATTGCCGAGGTCGACGCCGCGACGGACGCAGCACCGATCTACTATATGGTGAACTGCGCCCACCCGGATCACTTCTCCGCCCGCCTTTCCGGCGACTGGATCGCACGCATCGGTGGCGTGCGCGCCAATGCATCGCGGATGAGCCACGCGGAACTGGATTCGGCCGAAACTCTGGATGACGGCAACCCAGAAGAATTCGGCGAGCTGTATGGCCAGTTCGACTTGCCCAATCTGCGCGTGATAGGCGGCTGCTGCGGCTCCGACGACCGTCATGTTGGCTGTGCTGCCCGCCATGTCCTGCCGCACGCCCACGCGGCCTGAGTGTCGCCTTCCGAGCGCGGGGATCATCCCCGTGCTCTCGCACTCCAAGACAAGGGAATTCCCAAGATGGGTGGACAATCTCCGACAAACGTCCGCCGCGCTGCTCTGGACGATGCAGCCCTGATCAAGCGCGCCTTTGAAATGGCTGGAGAGGGCATGCCCGAGCATTTCTGGAACCAGGCCAGGCAACCCGGTCAGAGCGTCGAAGACGTGGCACTGGCGCGTATGCGCGACAAGATCCGGGACCCGGCGCAATATGTTACTGTTGCCGGCGATGGCCTTGCGGCCATGGTCAGCTATGACATCGGACCAGAGCCGGAACCTGTTTCTGATCTCAGCCCACTGATCCAGCCGCTTGTGGCGCTCGAAAACCGGGCTCTGGGCAGCCATTACATCAATATGGTGGCCGTGATGCCCGAAGCGCGACGCATGGGCCTGGGACGCGCTCTGATCCGCACTGCATTCGAATATGCAAGCCGCAAGCCCGTGGCATTGATCGTCAGCGACACGAACCACCGGGCGCGCGCGCTGTACGAAGACGAAGGCTTCCGCGCGATCGCCAGTGAGCCGCAGATCAGCCACGGCTGGCAGGCACGGGGAGAGCGTTATATCCTCATGGTGACGGGGATATAGGGCAGGGGGGCTTGCCATGGGCACGCGCCTGTTCTATAGCGCGCGCACTTCACAGGCAGAGCTTGGGCAATCGGGGGAGACATCCCCGCTTCGTCCGCCGGTTGGGAGCAATCCCTTGATGGCTCTGCCGAGGCGCGAAACCGGAAAGGAAATGGACATGGCGCTCCCTGAGTTCTCTATGCGTCAGCTGCTTGAAGCTGGCGTTCACTTTGGTCACCAGACACAACGCTGGAACCCCCGTATGGGCGAGTTCATCTATGGCGACCGCAACGGCATTCACATTCTCGACCTGACCCAGACCGTCCCGATGCTGGACGCTGCTCTGAATGTCATCCGCGAGACCGTCGCCAAGGGCGGACGGGTTCTTTTCGTCGGCACCAAGCGTCAGGCTCAAAAGCCGATCGCTGACGCCGCCGAGAGATGTGCCCAGTACTACATGAACCACCGCTGGCTGGGTGGCACGCTGACCAACTGGAAAACCGTTTCCCAGTCGATCCAGCGTCTGAAAGCCATCGACGAAAAAATGACCGAGGGCGCCGAAGGTCTGACCAAGAAAGAACGTCTTGGCATGGAACGCGAGCAAGCCAAACTGCAGGCTTCTCTGGGCGGTATCCGCGAAATGGGCGGCGTGCCTGACCTGCTGTTCGTCATCGACGTTAACAAGGAAGACCTGGCCATTGCCGAAGCCAAGAAGCTGGGCATTCCGGTCGTCGCCATCGTCGATACCAACTGCTCGCCCGATGGTGTGGATTACATCATCCCCGGCAATGACGACGCTGCGCGCGCTATTGCTCTTTATTGCGATCTGGCCAGCCGCGCTGCGCTTGACGGCATGAGCGCTCAGCTTGGTGCTGCAGGTGTCGATATCGGTGCCATGGAGCAGGCCGCCGAAGACCTGGTTGCTGAAGAAGCGGCGGCCAAAGAAGAAGCCGCCAAAGAAGAAGCCGCTGAAGCTCCTGCCGAAGCTGAGGCTGAAAAGGCCGAGTAAGCCTTTCGTCATTCAACTGACACCGGGCGCGGATAAAGTTCGCGTCCGAACCCTTTGAAATTCAAGGAGAGCCGAAGATGGCTATTACTGCTCAACTTGTGAAGCAGCTGCGCGAAATGTCGGGCGCCGGCATGATGGACGCGAAAAAAGCGCTGATCGAAACCGATGGCGACATGGATGCCGCGGTCGATTGGCTGCGCACCAAGGGCCTGGCAAAAGCCGACAAGAAAGCCGGACGGACCGCCGCCGAGGGCCTCGTGGCCGTCAAAAGCGAAGGCGGAACCGCGGTTGCCGTCGAAGTGAACTCGGAAACGGACTTTGTTGCGAAGAACGAAGAATTCCAGTCGATGGTCAAATCTTTTGCGGATGCAGCCATTGCCGTGGACGACGTCGAAGCTTTGAAAGCGGCCGACGTCAACGGCAAGCCAGCTTCCGAAGTCCTGACCGACGCCGTCGCCAAGATCGGTGAAAACATGCAACTCCGCCGCATGGCCAGGATCTCGGGCGACAACGTCGCTTCTTATGTTCACAACGCCGTTGCTGACGGCCTGGGAAAAATCGGGGTGCTTGTTGCCTATACCGGTTCCGACGAAGCAACTGCCCGCCAGGTTGCCATGCACATCGCGGCCGTGAACCCGGCCGCGCTGGCCGAAGCCGACATGGACCCGGCTGTCGTGGAAAAGGAAAAGTCCATCCAGATGGACATTGCCCGTGAGTCCGGCAAGCCCGAGCAGGTCATCGAGAAGATGATCGTTGGACGCATGAAGAAATTCATCGCTGAATCAACGCTTCTGAATCAGGCCTTTGTTGTGAACCCGGACCTGACCGTTGGCCAGGCTGCCGCGGATGCAGGTATCGAAATCACAGGTTTCGTTCGCCTCGAAGTGGGTGAGGGAATCGAAAAGAAAGAAGAAGACTTCGCCGCCGAAGTCGCCAAGGCCGCTCAGGGCTAAGGTTTAGGCAATGGCGCCGCAGCGAGTGGCGTCGCCCAATCATCATGAATAGGGAACGCGCCTTTGGGCGCGTTTCTTTTATCAGCTGTCAAGGCAGCCTTACAACACGCTGCAATAACTAAAAAAAATACCAGACAGCTGGCGCAAAAACACGCCTACTGACGCTGCGCTGTTAAATTACATAATACTGATTATACGCAATTCAGAACAGATCACCCCAGAGCGTATCCAGCGCCTCTGACGGTCCGCAACGGGTCTTCCCCACCATGCTGGCTCAGAGCCTTGCGCAGGCGGCCGATGTGCACGTCCACGGTCCGCGTATCCACGTAGATGTCACGTCCCCAGACCCGGTCGAGGAGTTGTTCGCGCGACCATACGCGTCCGGGCTTTTCCATGAAGGTCGACAACAGACGAAATTCGGTTGGACCCAGTTTGATTGGTTGCCCGTCCCGCGTCACCCGGTGCGTCTCGGCATCCAGAAGGATGTCGGCGTATTCCAGGCGTTCACCGACACTCGCAGGGCGTACGCGACGCAGTTGGGTGCGCACCCGCGCCATCAGCTCGACCACAGAGTACGGTTTGACAACGTAATCGTCCGCGCCGGTTTCCAGTCCCCTCACGCGGTCGCTTTCCTCGGATCGTGCAGTTAACATAATCACTGGAATATTTCGCGTAGCCGTGCTGGACTTCAGTCGGCGGCAGATTTCGATGCCAGAGACACCCGGCAACATCCAATCGAGGATAATCACGTCCGGCTGCACCTCAGCCACCAGGACCAACGCTTCATCGCCCGTTTCGGCACGGGAGACTGCATAGCCCTCGGCCTCGAGGTTGTACGACAGCACTTCACGCTGCGCAGGTTCGTCTTCGATAACCAGTACGCTTGGCTGATCGGCAGACATCGGCCTTATCCTTCAGAAAAATATGGCGTTTCGTCTTGTTTGATGCGGTTGTCGTCAGGAAATGCGCCCGTTACCAGATAGATTACCTGTTCGGCAATATTCGTCACGTGATCTCCCATGCGCTCGACATTCTTGGCGATAAAATGCATGTGCATACAAGGAGTTATGTTGCGCGGGTCTTCCATCATGAAGGTCAAAAGCTCGCGAAACAGCGCGTTGTACAACTGGTCGACATCCTCGTCGCGGGTGATGATCTGCTCGGCAAGTTCTGCGTCACGCTGGATGTAGGCATCCAATACGTCGTTCAGCATCAGCTGAACTTCCCGCGCCATTTTTCGGATGGCAATTGGCGCGCTGTTCACGGGCCCAATTTCGGCCAGAACGGTGGTACGCTTGGCCATGTTCTTGGCATAGTCCCCCACCCGTTCGAGATTTGAACTGATCTTGATGACCGTCATGACGGTCCTCAGGTCGCTTGCAGCAGGTGCTCTGAGTGCAATAAGCCGCGTGGCCTCCTCGTTGACCTGATCTTCCAGGGCATCGATCGCCTTGTCACCATCCCGGACGCTCCCGGCCAGCTCCAGGTCGCGTGTTTCAAGTGATTTGGCACCGTTGATAATGGCGGTTTCGACCAGACCGCCCATTTTCATGAGCATCGCCTGAATGGCCTCGAGGTCCCGATCAAAGGATGTAACGATGTGCGCGTCGTTCATGTACGTGTCTCCTACCCGATCCGGCCGGTGATATAGCTTTCGGTTCGGCTGTCTTTTGGGTTGGTGAAGATTTGTCCTGTTTCACCGAACTCGACCAGGTTGCCCAGGTGAAAGAACGCCGTCTTCTGGCTGACGCGTGCCGCCTGTTGCATCGAGTGGGTGACAATGACCACCGAGAAATTCTGGCGAAGCTCATCAATCAGTTCTTCGACCTGCGCCGTCGCAATCGGGTCGAGGGCAGAGCACGGCTCGTCCATGAGCAGAACCTCGGGCTCGGTCGCCACGGCGCGAGCAATGCACAACCGCTGCTGCTGGCCGCCTGAAAGGCCCGTTCCCGGCTCGTTCAGCCGGTCCTTGACCTCGTCCCAGATGGCGCCGCGTCTCAGCGATTTTTCGACAATCTCATCCAGGTCCGCTTTGGAACGCGCGAGCCCGTGAATGCGCGGGCCGTAGGCGATGTTGTCATAGATCGACTTTGGGAAAGGGTTCGGCTTTTGGAATACCATGCCAACCTTGGCACGTAGCTGTACCGGGTCGACCTTGGGATCGTAGATATCTTCGCCGTCCAGAAGAATTTCCCCTTCGACACGGGCAACTGCAATCGTATCGTTCATGCGGTTCAGACAGCGCAGGAAGGTCGATTTTCCGCAGCCTGACGGGCCGATGAATGCCGTTACAGTCTTGTCTTCGATTTCGACACTCACGTTTTTGATCGCGTGGGTATCGCCATAGTAAACATCAACGTCGCGGGCAGTGATCTTGTTTTCGTTCATTTCAGTCGTCCGCTGGATAATACGCATGTCGTTCATCGATAGGTCTCTTCCCTTTTACCAGCGACGCTCGAAGCGACGGCGAAGGATGATGGCGATGAGGTTCATAGAAAGCAGGAACAGGAGCAGGACAATGATGCCGCCCCAGGCTTTGTCGTAAAAGGCCGAGTCCGCACGGGCGGCCCAGGTGTAGATCTGCGCCGGCATCGCCGAATTGGGTTCGACAAAGCCGTCCAGAAAGCCCTCGGGATACCCGCGAGCAACAAAACCCACCATCCCGATCAGCAACAGCGGCGCGGTTTCGCCGAGGGCCTGCGCCAGTCCGATGATGGTGCCCGTCAGAATGCCCGGCATGGCCAGGGGCAGCACATGATGGAACACGGTTTGCATCTTCGAGGCCCCTACCCCAAGCGCCGCGTCGCGGATCGACGGGGGGACAGATTTCAGCGAAGCGCGCGTTGAAATGATGATCGTCGGCAAGGTCATGAGTGTCAAAACCAGGCCACCGACAAGGGGCGCCGACTGCGGCAGATGCATGAACTGGATGAAGACCGCGAGACCAAGGATGCCGAAAACGATCGACGGCACCGCGGCCAGGTTCGAGATGTTCACTTCGATCAGGTCGGTAAAGGCGTTCTGTGGTGCGAATTCCTCGAGATAGATCGACGTCGCGACGCCAATCGGCAGGGACAGCACAAGCACGACGAGCATCATGAAAAATGAACCTGCGACCGAAGCCCCGATCCCGGCACCGCCCGGGTTGTCCACGCCCGAATCCGCGCCTGTGATAAAGTTCCAGTCAAAGGCGCTCTGGATGATGCCAGCGTCTTTCATGGCATCCACAAGTTCCAGGTCGGAGAGCATCAGAAATCTGCTTTCCGTCAGGCTCTCACGGGTCACGCGACCATTGAAATACCCGTCAACGCGGCTAGAGGCCGAGAGTTTGAAAGTTGCCTGAGTGCCGAGCTTGTCCGGATTCTCACGGTAGAATTCGCGAAGTGTTCCACCGACCTTGCCCGCAATTCGCTCGATTGCTGCGTCGTCAAAGGCGGCCGAGACGCCAGCTTCGCTCAACTGCTCCTGGAGTGAGTGGTTGAACAGCGCGGCATAGGCCTTGGTCTTGAACAGCTGTCCCTCGGCCGCGTCGAATTGCTCCTGGGTCACCGTGATCTCGACGTCAAGAACCGTCGTCGTGAAAGCGGGAAGCCCCGACCTCACGATTGAGACCGCCAGCACCAGGAGGAAAAAAAGTCCTATCAGGATGGCGGTGAGCCCATAGGCCTTGAACCTCGCCTCGGCGGCATTGCGGCGCCTGGTATGGGCGTTTGTCACCCGAAGGGTCTTTTTAGGTCGGGGCATGTCCGATCCGTGAATGCTTGCATCGGTCATTCGTACTGCTCCCGGTACTTGCGGACGATATATAGCGCCAACACGTTCAGCCCCAAGGTTATCACGAATAGCGTCATGCCGAGGGCAAAGGCGACCAGAGCCTCGGGCGAGGCAAAATCGGCATCACCGGTCAACTGCGAGACAATCTTGGCGGTGACCGTAGTCATGGCTTCGAATGGGTTGAGGTCCAGCCGTGCCGCTGCCCCTGCCCCGAGAACGACAATCATCGTTTCACCGATTGCGCGGCTGGCAGCCAGAAGGATGGCTCCCACGATGCCGGGAAGCGCCGCCGGGATGACGACCTGCCGGATGGTCTCGGACTGCGTCGCGCCCAACCCGTACGAGCCGTCGCGCATGGCTTGGGGCACGGCATTGATGATATCGTCGGACAGCGACGAAACGAATGGGATCAACATGATACCCATGACCAGACCGGCCGTCATCACTGCGGTGCCCGCCTGCATCCAGCCGAGGCCATCGTCGCCAAAGACCTTCAGCAAGAGCGGGCCAACGGTTAGCAATGCGAACAGGCCGTAGACGATCGTCGGGATCCCGGCAAGAATCTCCAGTAGGGGTTTGGCAATGCTGCGCACGCGTGCACTGGCGTATTCGGACAGGTAGATCGCCGAGAACAATCCGATGGGAACGGCCACCAGCAAGGCAACGACCGAGATATAAAAGGTGCCCCACAGCAAGGGCAAGACGCCAAGCTCGGAGCTTCCTCCTCGACCGGAGAAACTTGGAGCCCATTTTGTCCCAAAGAAAAAGTCGGACACCGGATAGAGCCGGAAGAACTCGATCGTGTTGAACAAGAGAGAAAGGACAATTCCAACGGTCGTCAGAATGGCAATCGATGCGGCGATGATCAGCAAGGCGCGAAGCCCGTGTTCGACGACATTCCTTGCGCGGAAATCACAATGCGTCTCGCGCAGCCCCCAGCCGGCACCGGCAAGAGCCACAGCCATGACAACAAGGGTCATAATGAGCCTGCCGGTGGCATCCATGGTCCTGAGTGTCTGGGCTGCATTCAGAATGGGCCGGGTAATGGCGGTCGTCACCACCTGCCCGGCATCTTTCAGACTTTCAGTCATTTTCTCCGGATCCGCAGACGCGTCCCCGGCAAAACCTTCGGTAATGGCGCCGGCTGCGACGGCGTTGTCCAGCCCTTCCGCCGTGCGCCGGGCCTCTGCCATGACCAATCCCAAAGAGGATCCCTCACCGATTTCCGACTGAGGGATTGTCCCGGACACGACAGACCCGATGTAAAGAGGCTGCGCCAACAGCCAAACGGCCAGAATGGCAAAGGCCGGCACTGCCGCTTTCAGCGCAACGTTCCAGCCGTAATAGGACGGAAGCGAATGCAGTCGGCGCGTGTCCCCGTCGGCGCTCTTGATGGCGCGCGCACGGCCAAGAACAAAGCCAACCAAGGCGATTGCCAGGATGCTGCCTGCCAGCCAGATCAAAGGCATGTCCACTCCACCACCGAATTAAAAGTCCTAAAAGGAAGAAACGGGAGCGGCGAAATATGCCGCCCCCGGTGCAGACTGCAATTGCAGTTTACATGTTGCTGCCCATCGTCATTTCGTCGGCGATGGCTTTTTGGGTCTTGGCCAGTTCGGGGTCGGAAACGAGACCGTAGTTGGCCAGCGGGCCGCTCGGACCAGCCAGTTCGTCAGCTACGAAGAACTGAGCGTACTCTTTCAGGCCAGGAATGACACCGATGTGGGCCTTCTTGACGTAGAAAAACAGCGGACGCGAAACCGGGTATTCACCAGTGGCGATGGATTCGGTCGAAGGTAAGACACCTGACATGGTGGCAACCTTGAGCTTGTCCTGGTTGTTCTCATAGAAGGCCAGGCCAAAGACACCAATGCCGTTCGAGTTGGCGTCGATGCGAGCAAGGGTCTCCGTATAGTCGCCGTCGATATCGACCGACTTGCCGTCCTGGCGCACATCAAGGCAGGCGTCTTCGGCATCGTCTTCGGACATGCCCGCATCCATCATCGCCTGCATGGTGCCGGTCGCTTCACAGCCCTTCAGAAGAACCTTGTCCTCGAAGACTTCGCGCGTGCCATGCTTGGTGCCGGGAATGAACATCGCGATTTCAACGTTCGGCAGGTCACCGTTGAATTCAGCCCAGTTGTTATAGGGATTTTCGACGACCGCGCCGTCGACCAGAACCTTGCCACCGATTGCATTGAAGATGTCGGCGGGTTCAAAGGCGGTAAAGGCCGGGCCCGACTGCTGCGACGCGAAAACGATGCCGTCATAGCCGATACGAACTTCGATGATGTCGGTTACACCGGCTTCGGCGCAGGCTTTGATTTCTTTTTCACGGATTTTGCGGGATGCGTTGGCGACGTCGATAGTGTTTTCGCCTACGCCTTCGCAGAAACGCTTGAGGCCAGCCGACGAGCCGCCCGATTCAATAACCGGGGTCGGAAAATCGGTGTTTTCGCCAAAGGCTTCGGCAACGATCGAGGCGTAAGGCAGCACGGTCGACGACCCGGCGACCTGAACCTGGTCACGGGCAACGGCTGCGGTTGCAGTCACAGCGACGATCGCCAGGGTCGAGGCGGTCAATTTCGCGTTCAGCATGAGATAGTCTCCTGATGGGTTTTCTAAAGACCGCCCCACGCGGCCCTCGCGCCGTTCCCTAAGCCTCGGCCGCTATGCTTTTGTGACAGTTGTGTAACAGTTTTATGACGGTGACGTCAGGGAATGGCAGAACCGGGCGACATCAGGATATTTTGTCCTCTGCCGCTGGCAGGATGACTGTGAAAGTGCTGCCTTTTCCCACGGAACTTTCGATTCTCAATCGTCCGCGATGGCGGTTCACGATGTGCTTGACGATCGCCAGGCCCAATCCGGTTCCGCCCATTTCGCGCGATCTGTGACTGTCTATCCGATAGAATCGCTCGGTCAGGCGCGGCAGGTGCCGTGCTTCGATTCCCTCGCCGAAATCGCGCACCTCAAGACACAGTGCCGGGCCAAGTACCGCCTTGTTATGGGCGTCCCGGTAGAGCCGAATGTCCACACGCGCGCCCTGCCCCGCGTATTTTATTGCATTCTCGACCAGGTTCGTCACGACCTGCGCCAATTCATCGTCGTCACCGGTTACACTCTGCCGATCATCCAGACCATCTGTGCTGAGTGCCACGCCTGCTTCATCGGCCACTGGCGTCAAGCTGGCCAGGACCGAACGCACAATCGCCGCGAGATCCACAGACGACTTCGGACGCACGCGTTCGTTTGCTTCAACCTTGCTCAGGGACAAAAGATCGCCGACCAGTCGATTCATTCGACCAGCTTCGCGACCCATTATTTCCAGGAATCGGTCGCGTGCCGCCGCATCGTCGCGTGCTGCCCCGCGCAGCGTTTCAATGAATCCCATAAGTGCCGTAAGGGGCGTGCGCAGTTCATGGCTGACATTCGCCACGAAGTCCCGCCGCATTTCCCCGGCCTCCTCCATCGCCGTTCGATCCTCCAGACAGATCAGAACACCACCACTGTCGCTGACAGGCGTACAGGTCGCCTGCAGCGTGATATCGCGCCGCGCCTCTGTGGTCAGATAGAGGGCCGTAGTTATCCGCCGTTTTGCAAGCGCGGATTCGACTGCGTCCAATAATGTGGGCTGGCGCAAGACGGTGATGTAATGTCGTCCGGAAATCGCCTCGCCAAAGATTTGACGTGCGCTGGCATTGCTGGCCTCGATCCGACCGTCGGCCGAAACCAGCATTGCCGGAACAGAAATGGCTTCGACGATATGGTGCATCATGGAACGGCCTGGTTCGGTGTCGGGCAAAAGGCTGCTTACTGGACCGCTGCTCGCCATGGAAGCATTCAAAAACGATATTTGACCATGGTCATTGAAAGTTTAACTAAATTAATTATAGGTTGAGTCCTATACGGAAACACAACCCTTGCTAGAGTCAGGGAGGACACATGGGAAAAGAAACCGCATGGATTGATCGGAGCGCTATCGCCGCGTCAAGTTCCGACCAGAATTCTTTGACCCGTATTATCGCCGTCGGCGACGCCTCTGAATGGGAACAACAGGGAAACATGCTTCCTTCGGGCGGGATTGCTTTTTTATCGTTTCACGAGGTCACGGACACGCTTTTGAATGACCTGAATCCGTCGATGATCATTTCACCGGTATTGGCGCGTCACTTTGACTGCATCGAACTTGCCGTTCTCTTGCATAACCTTGGTTACAGCGGCGCTTACCGAGCCATGGCCAAGGATATGCCAAAGCCGGAACTTATTGAACGCGAAGTACGCCAGATATGTCCGCGGTTGAATTTCAAACTGCTCTTGGCGAATTAACGCAACGCCTCAAGAAAGCCCGCAACAAGCTCACTGGCAGGTTCACAGCCAACTGAAACACGAAAAAAACCCTCGCTGATTCCAAGGAGAGCCCGCTGCTCATCCGTCAAAGCCCGATGCGATGAACTTGCCGGGTGGCTCAATGTGGTGGAAATGTCCCCAAGCGTCGGGGCAAAAGCGACCTGATCCAGGGCATGCACGAAACGATTCGCAGCCACCCGACCGCCGTCGATTTCAAAGCTGACCATGTTCCCGCCCTGGCCATTCAACAGCGACCTCGCGCGATTGTGATCGGGATGGTCCCCGTGCGCGGGATACAGGACGCGCACGACTCCAGGAGCATCTGCAAGCGCATCGGCTAGATGCGCCGCGTTCTGGCTGGCACGGTCAAAACGCATGTCAAAGGAGTAGATACCGCGCTCTGCGAGCCAACAGTCGAAAGGCGACGGCGTCATGCCCATTGTGGCGCAAAGCGTCGCCATTCGCTCAGTTCGTTCCGGCTGCCTCGCAACTACATACCCCAGGGTCGCGTCGGAATGCCCGGCGAGAAGTTTGGTCACCGAGTGGATGACAATGTCTGCCCCGAGCTCCAGCGGACGCACCATGCGCGGCGTGGTGAACGTGTTGTCGACCGCGACCAGGATACCCCGCGCGTGCGCCAATGCGATAATCCCCTCAAGGTCCGCGACGCGCAGAGTCGGGTTTGACACCGTCTCGACCAGGATCAACCGGGTATTGTCCCGCAACGCTGCGGCAAAGGCGTTGGCATCGGTAGGATCTGCCAAAGAGGTCTCGATCCCGTACCGTGGCAGGTCCTCGCGCATCAGTCGCAGGGAGCGGCCATAAAGTTGATCGGCCCCGAGAACATGATCGCCCGCAGAAACGTTCGCCAGGACGGAAAGCGTCACCGCAGCCATGCCCGATCCTGTGACGATACCGCCTTCTGCGCCCTCCATACGGTCGATCAGCCCGGCAACCACATCGGCGTTCGGATGGCCCCCCCGCGCGTAGGTATACCCGCTGGTCCGACCTTCATACTGCGCGTCCAGCGCATCCGGGTCCGCACTGTCATAAACGACCGAGGGCTGGATTGGCGAAACGACCGGGCGGCCGATGCTCAGCGGCCATTCCCCACGCAACAGGCGTCGGCTCAACGACGATCCTCCGGGATGGCCCGGAACCCGGCACGGTATTCGGCCTGGCGTCTTTGGTAATGTTCGGCCGCCTGACGCGCCTGCTCGATATGCGACTCGCTAACCTGTCCCTTGACCCGACCGGGAATCCCAAGAACGAAACTTCCGTCCGGGATCTCCTTGCCTTCGGTCACGATGGCCCCTGCCCCGATCAGACAATTCTTGCCGATCACCGCACCGTTCAGGATCGTCGCTCCCATGCCGACAAGGCTACCGTCGCCGATCATACACCCATGCAGCATGACCTTGTGGCCTATGGTGCAGTTCTTCCCGATGGTACAGGGATAGCCCATGTCAGTGTGGATGACCGTATTTTCCTGAACGTTCGAGCCTTCGCCCACGACAATCGGCTCATTGTCACCGCGCAGCGTCGAACCGAACCAGACCGAACTGCCCGGCTCAAGGGTCACAGAACCAATAACGTTGGCGTCCGGCGCAACCCAGTAGTCACCGTTGTCCGGCACCACGGGACGGCGATCATGCAACGCGTAAAGGGTCATTCTCCCTCCTCGAACTCGGTTTGCAGGGATCGCACATGCTCAACCAGCCAAGGCTGTTGGCTGGCGCGCAGCCGCTCGGCGGTTACGATGGTCTTCAGCTTCTCCTCGGTAGCGTCGAGATCGTCATTGACCAGGACATAGTTGTAGGCGTCCCAATGGCTGATCTCGTCCCAGCTGCGCTGCATCCGCCCGGCAATGATGCTTTCATCGTCCTGACCGCGCCCCTCGAGACGGCTGCGCAGCTCGCGGATCGAGGGCGGCAAAAGAAAAATCGACAGAACATGGCTGGCCAACGCGCTTTTCTGGATCTGTTGCGCGCCTTGCCAGTCGATGTCGAACAACACGTCCGCACCGTCCTCGATGGCGTCGCGCACCGGGCCAGCGGGCGAACCGTAAAAATTGCCGAAGACATGGGCATGTTCCAGCATTTCGCCTTGATGGACCATCCCCTTAAAGGACGCTTCGTCGACGAAATGATAGTCCTTGCCATCCACCTCACCGGGGCGCGGTTCACGCGTCGTTGCCGAAACCGAGAAACGGATCGCGGGATCCCATTCACGCAACCGGCGTGCCAATGTCGATTTACCAGCCCCCGAGGGCGACGACAGGATTATGAGTAGACCGCGGCGTTTCATTCGATGTTCTGAACCTGTTCGCGCATCTGGTCTATGAGGGCCTTGAGGTCAAGCCCTACCGAGGTCAAGGCTGTCGACTGGGACTTGGAGCAAAGCGTGTTGGCCTCGCGGTTGAACTCCTGCATCAGGAAATCCAGCTTGCGCCCGACGGCACCGCTTTCAGCGATCAAACCCCGTGCCGCTTCGACGTGGGCGCCGAGCCGGTCGATCTCCTCGGTGATGTCGGTCTTGACGGCGATTAATGCCAGTTCCTGCTGCATGCGCGCCTCGTCGGGAACCTCCGTCACCTCTAACAGCCGCTTCAGAGCGCGTTCCATGTTGGCGCGGGCCGCGACATCGCGCTCCCCGGCAGCCATTCTGGCGTCCTTGGTCAAATCCGCGACCCGTTCGATCTGTTCCCGCAGCACAACACCTATAGCCTTGCCCTCACGGGCCCGGTCATCAACGAAGGCATTTAGACAGGCTCCAAGGCTTGACATGACTGCCTGTCTGAGCCCCTTCGTGTCTTCGGTGTCGCCACCTTCAGCGAAATCGACTACGCCCCGCATGGCGGCAATATCGCTGACGCTCGGCGGCGCGACCGTCACACCGGCTTTTTCGGCCGCGGCCTCGATCTGAGACAGAACAGCCAGCGAGGCATCGAGGCCCGCTTGGTTCAAACTTGCGCCGCCGCTCTCCTCGCTTCGTGTCACGCGCAGGTTTACGGTGACATTTCCACGCGCCAGACGCCCTTGCAGCAGTTTGCGCAATTCAGGCTCAAGCCCCTCGATCCAGTCCGGAACGCGCAAACGCAGATCGAGCCCACGCCCGTTGACGGACCGAATATCTGCCGTCCAGCTCCAGGTCTCGTAATCACCCTGGGTAGACGCAAATCCCGTCATCGACATCAGCCCTGCGTCGGCTTTCTCATTCATCGCGTTAACCTTCCGTATGGAATTTGGCAGCACTTGCGGCGGATTTGTGGCAGAATTTAGGCGGTGGATAAAGAGAGGTAACGGGCGCATTTCACGTGCGCCGCTGGTGGAGGGGTAACGATGCCAACGACAAACGATACGGAAACCGAAAAGAAGGTCCTTTCGATTTCGAGCGGACGCAGCCGCAAGACCGTACCTGTTCTGGACAAAATCGAAAGTCACTGGAACGAGGTGCGGGCCAAGCGGCTGGTGCCGTCGCGCTGTGAGATCGACCCACGCGGGATGGAAGGCGTCCTGGGTCACGCCTTTATCCTTGAACGCATAGCGGGCGGGCTGGCGCGGTTCCGGATCGCCGGATCGCATCTGAGTGACCTTTCGGGGCTGGAACTCAGGCAAATGCCGATCTCGGCCCTGTTCCTGCCGAATTCGCGTGAAATCCTCGGTGAGGCGATAGAGGCGTGTTTTGACCAGCCTGCGGTCGTACGCTTGCGCATACAGTCGGCGGCAGGCTTCGGGCGCGACCAAATCGTCGGAGAGATGATCCTCCTGCCCCTGCGTAGCGATCTCGGGGACGTCGACCGCATCCTTGGGGGCATCGTCCTGGAGGGCAAAATCGGTCGTACGCCACGCCGTTTCGACGTCCTGTCGCAAACGCGCCAAAGCCTGACCGGATACGCCGGACCGCATCATGTTCACGCCCCCGGCGGGACAGCAGGCGCCGACTTTGGTACGAAGAACCCCGGCCTCAAGAAATCCATTCTGATACCTGGGCGCCGAAAGAATGAGGTGCAGTCCACGCTTTCCAGTACGCCAAGGTCCGAAAGCCCCAACAAGTCGACACCGCCAAAGGCACAAGAAACCAAGGTGCTGCGGACGTCTGAACGCCCCTACCTCAAACTTGTCGTTGAAAACGACGCCTAGGAAACCCCTGCCCACCCAAAACCTTGCAGCCCGCCGTTTTTCCGGCGGGCTGTTGGCGGTCGCACCCGGCCATGCCCGCCCAGGTCAGCACAAAGATTTCAAATTTAAATCAACTTTGGAGCAAATTGTCGCCGCAGCGCAGTGATGTAATGGGCACCAGTAGAGAAGTTTGTTTTCCAGTTTTGAGGTTACCAAGTGTCCAAGTTCTTCACGCCCTTCCTTTTTGTCCTTCCCCTCGCCCTGGCCGCTTGCGGCTCGCACGGCACCACAGCAACAAACTCTGCAAAATCCGCGCCAGTCTCCGCATTCAGCGGCTACGATCCGGTCTATGCAAATGGCACCGCTACGGTGGAAACCCAGCTCAAGGGCGATGGCCTGAGCGGTTTCATCACCAATCCCGACGGGTCGATCAGCGAAATTCTGGTTCGGCTCAGCGAAGACGGCGAAACAGCCTATATCTCGATTGACGGCGGCCCTGAGACCGAATGGTCCACGAAAGATTCCGGCGCGTCCGGCAGCGGCACGTGGAACAAGGGGGGCTCAAGCTTGACGATCGATTGGTCTGGAGCAGTCAACGGTTCCTCAAACCTCGACGACCAAACGGCCATCTTTGGCTTGGAAACTCCGGTCGACGACCTGCCTGGCGGAAGCGCGAGCTACAAGGGCAGCTTCCACACGACAAGCGACACCGGACGTGCTAACGGCTCGATGTCCATGGACATCGACTTTGCCTCGGGAGCCATCGGCGGCGACATCAAGGGCGGGTATGGCGGATACGGCAAGATCTCCGGCACGATCTCTGGCGGGATGGAAGGCGGCCGCATGTCGGGTTCGATCCTTCTGACAACCGACGGTCTCAGCGGCTCTCTGGACTTCATGGGCGCGATTTATGGTTCCGATGGCGATACTGCAGCAGGAGTTCTGGCGGGTGATATCACCTCGGGCGGCATCACCGACACCCAGACGGGCAGCTTTATCCTTAATCATACCGGCGGATAGGGCATCGGACTTCCCATAAGCGCGTCACCTCTCAAAAAGAAAACGCCCCGCGTTAAAACGGGGCGTTCCCTTACTTTGGAAAAGACCGTTTTCAGCCGACCGCAGCACTGGCGGGGCTGGTGCGGCGGGCCGACAACTCTTCAGCGACCAGGAAGGCAAGTTCAAGCGACTGCGACGCGTTCAGGCGCGGGTCACAGGCCGTGTGATAACGGTCCGACAGGTCCTCGTCCGTCACCGCCCGCACACCGCCGGTGCATTCGGTCACGTCCTTACCGGTCATTTCGAAATGCACACCACCGGGAATGGTGCCCTCCGCAGCATGGACCTGGAAGAACTCGCGCACTTCGCGCAGAACGCTTTCGAAAGGCCGCGTCTTGTAGCCAGTTGATGACTTGATCGTATTGCCGTGCATCGGATCACAGGACCAGACCACCTTGGCGCCTTCTTCCTGAACCGTCTTGATCAGACGTGGCAGATGCTCGCCCACTGATCCCGCACCAAAGCGTGCGATCAATGTCAGGCGACCAGCCTCGTTCTCGGGGTTCAGCTTTGCCATCAAGATCTTCAGGTCTTCGGCGGTGGTCGTCGGACCACACTTAAGACCGATCGGGTTTTGCACCCCGCGGCAGAACTCAACATGTGCACCGTCCGGCTGACGGGTCCTGTCACCGATCCAGATCATGTGACCCGAACCCGCAATCCACTGTCCCGTCGTCGAGTCGACCCGCGTAAGCGCCTCCTCGTATTCCAGCAGCAAGGCCTCGTGGCTGGTATAGAAATCGACAGTACCAAGGTCATGGGCCGTTTCGGCGGTCATGCCCGCGGCAGCCATGAAGTCCAGCGTGTCCTGGATACGGTTGGCCATGTCACGGTATTTGGATGCCTCGTCACCATCGGTAAAGCCCAGCGTCCAGCTATGGACACGATGGACATCAGCAAATCCACCCTTTGAAAAGGCGCGCAACAGATTGAGCGTCGCAGCGGCCTGGGTGTAGGCCTGCAGCATCTTGCTCGGATCAGGCACGCGTGCGGCCTCGGTGAAATCCAGCTCGTTGATGATGTCGCCGCGATAGGACGGCAGTTCGATCCCATCTATCGTCTCGGTGGGAGCCGACCGCGGTTTGGCAAACTGGCCAGCCATTCGGCCGACCTTTACCACCGGCACCTTCGCGCCATAGGTCAGCACCATGGCCATCTGCAACATGACCTTGAAAGTGTCGCGAATGTTATCAGCACTGAACTCGGCAAAGCTTTCGGCGCAATCACCACCTTGCAAAAGGAAAGCCTCACCACGGCTGGCGTCGCCCAGCTTTTTCTTTAGCGATCGCGCCTCGCCCGCAAAGACAAGCGGCGGATATTTGGCAAGCTGTGCCTCAACCGCACCGAGCGCGTCCGCGTCCAGATAGTCGGGCATTTGCACCCTGGGTTTGTTTCTCCACCCGGATTTTTGCCAATCAGTCATCGTCCTGTTCCCTTGGGGCCTAAAATTGCAAGGCTTGCTTATAGTGCGCTCGGCAACAGTTGAAAACCGCCGTTTCACCTTTTTGCGCTATACAGGGACCTTGCCCCTGCCCGTCATTTGGTGTTGGGTCCCAAAAAGCCAGAATCTGGCGTCCAAACGAGGGCGATGTGGCGGATTTCGCAACTCAAATAGTCGAAGTAAATGCACCGAAGGCGCCCAAGCGCTTTGTCTTCGTTCTGCTCGATCAGTTCACGTTGCTCTGTTTTGCATGTGCGGTCGAATCTTTGCGAATAGCCAACCGGATGGCCGGCCAGACCCTCTACGAATGGCGCATCATCGGCGAAGACGGCAAAAGCGTGAGTTGCTCGGCGGGAACCGCTTTCGTACTGGACGGTGGCCTGGACGAAGTGGGACGTGAAGAGGTTATCGTGCTTTGCGGCGGCATTGATGTCGCTAAGGCGACAACCAAACCCATCCTGAACTGGCTGCGCCGTGAATCTCGTCGCGGCGTCACCATGGGCGGCCTGTGCACGGCGGGTTATACACTGGCCAAGGCAGGGCTGCTTGACGGAAAACGGGCGACCATTCACTGGGAAAACCACGACAGCTTCATCGAAGAATTCGAAAACGTCTCGCTTACCAAGTCGGTTTTCGTCACCGATGGCAAAACCTTCACAACTGCGGGTGGCACGGCGTCGATCGACCTGATGCTGAAATTCATTGCCGACGATTTCGGCGAAGACCTCGCAAGTTCCGTTGCCGACCAGCTTATCTATACCTCGATCCGCACCGACCAGGACACGCAACGGCTGTCCGTTCCAACGCGCATCGGAGTGCGGCACCCTAAACTGTCTTCGGTCATTCAGATGATGGAAAGCCACATCGAAGAACCGAAAAGCCCGTCGGTGTTGGCAAAAGAAGTCGGCATGTCCACGCGGCAGCTCGAAAGACTGTTCCGGCGCTACCTGAACCGGTCGCCAAAGCGCTACTACATGGAATTGCGCCTGCAAAAAGCCCGGAACCTGTTGATGCAGACGGACATGAGCGTCATCAACGTGGCTTTGGCCTGTGGCTTTGCCTCGCCTTCGCATTTTTCAAAATGCTACCGCGCCCAGTACAACACGACACCCTACCGCGAACGCGGTGCTCAGGCTTCTCGCCTCCCGATATGATTTAGGCGCGATTAAACTGCCAAGAGCAGTGTCGCTTTTCCAATGGACCCTCTGCGCCATTCGCCCTAGCGTCGGCTTCATGGAAACCAGCGAACACGACAGCGCTTATTCCTGGTTGCGGCTTGTGATCGGGTTGGGCATCGCCCTTGTGGGCAATATCGGCATGTGGGCCGTCATTGTCGTGTTGCCAAACATGCAGGCCGAATTCGACGTCAGTCGATCATCAGCCTCCCTGCCCTACACGGCGACCATGGTCGGATTTGCTCTCGGCAATCTGTTTTTGGGGCGCGCCGTCGATCGTTGGGGTATTACCCGTGTCCTGATCGCGTCGGCTGTACTGCTGTCAGGAGGCTTCGCCATCTCGGCGCTTGTCAGCTCGATCGTGCTGGTGACCATCATTCATGCGCTGCTCGGATTTGGCTCTTCGGCGGGCTTTGCCCCTCTGATCTCCGACATCTCACAATGGTTCATGCGCAGGCGCGGTATTGCGGTCGCCATCGCGGCCTCCGGCAATTACCTGTCGGGCACGATCTGGCCGCCCATCATTGTCTGGGTCATGGCCGATCACGGCTGGCGCGGCGCATATATGATGCTCGCCGTCGCCACCCTGGTGGTGGTCGCGCCCGGCGCCCTTCTCTTGAAACGGCAGTTGAACGCCACCTCGACCTCTCGCGCAACGGACGCTGCGGCCGCGCGCGCCCAAGCGGTGAACCTGTCACCGCGCACGTTGCAACTCCTATTGATGATCGCCGGCGTTGGCTGTTGCGTAGCGATGTCCATGCCCCAGGTTCATATCGTGGCACTTTGCATGGACCGTGGGTTCGGAGCTGTTGCAGGCGCCGAAATGCTATCCTTGATGCTTGCGGGCGGCATCGTCTCTCGCCTGGCCTTCGGAGCCATCTCCGACCGTGTCGGCGGCCTGCCCACGCTCCTGATCAGCGGCACGCTGCAGATGATTTCCCTCAGCCTTTTCCTGATCGAAGGCGGGCAAACTTCGCTCTACCTGATCTCGCTGATTTTCGGCCTCAGCCAGGGCGGGATCGTGCCGAGCTATGCGATCATCGTGCGCGAATACATGCCCCCTCGAGAAGCCGGACAACGCGTCGGCACCGTCATTGCCGCGACCATAGCTGGCATGGCGCTCGGTGGTTGGATGACTGGCTGGCTCTACGACCTGACCGGCAGCTATTCGGTTTCCATACTGAACGGTATCGCCTGGAACGCCCTGAATGTGGCAATATCGCTGACCCTCCTGGCCAGGCTCCGCCCCGGCAACCCCGCACCTTCACCCGCTTGAGCCCACGACACGTCATTGTGCCGAAAACCACGCCCGCAGCGGTCATTCGTTTCCCCGTCACTGCGGAGCGGAGGGTTCAAATGGATGGCAATCAAAGACGGCGGGCCGAAAATGTATCGCAGTCGCTCACATCGCCCTCGGCGTAGCCATTTGCAAACCAGCGCTGGCGCTGTTCGGACGTTCCATGTGTAAAGGTATGTGGCCTCACGACCTGACCGGCATTGCGCTGAAGCGTGTCATCGCCGATCTGCGCAGCGGCATTCATGGCCTCTTCGATATCGCCGCGCTCCAGCGAGCCGAAACTGGCCGCTGCATGGCGCGCCCAGACCCCTGACAGGCAATCGGCCTGCAATTCGATACGCACCGAGATCGCATTGGACTCGGCCTGGCTCGATTGCGCCCGAATGGCATTTGCCTCGCCCAGGATGCCCAACTCCTGCTGCACATGATGCGCAACCTCGTGGGCGACCACGTAGGCAGCGGCAAAGTCACCGCCCGCGCCCATGCGGCGTTCAAGCGTGGTGAAGAAGTTCGTATCAAGGTACACCTTTTCGTCCCGCGGACAATAAAACGGCCCTGTCGCACCGCTTGCATTGCCGCATGGCGAGGCCGTCACGCCTTTGAACAGGACCAGCGTCGCGGGCGCATAGGTGCGCCCCAGGTCCGAGCGGAAGATATTCGCCCAAATCTCCTCGGTATCGGCCAGCGTTACCGAGACGAACTGCCCGGCGCGTTTGTCAGCTTCGGTCAACTCGACCGGTTGCTCCTGCACGGTCCCGCCGGAGACGTCCTGCAACAGGGGTGTCACATCGATACCGAAGAAATAGCCCAGCCCCAGAATGACCAATATCCCGACGATCCCGATGCTGCCGCCGCCGGTGACACGGGCCCGGCCCCGCCTGTCCTCGATATTCCGGCTTCCCCTGCGTCCCTGCCACCTCATGGTGTCCCACCTTTCCAAAACTACGACCCGGATGGCCGTTCCAAAATACAACGTACGAAATTTTGCCCGGTTCCCACCTTGACGGCAACGGTCCTTACTGGCCATTGAAGTCAAAAAGCCGGGCAGTTCGATGATCAGATCACTCTACGACTGGACGATTTCTCTCGCCGCCCACCCTCGCGCGCTGTGGGCGCTGGCCCTTGTTGCTTTCGTCGAAAGCTCGGTCTTTCCGATCCCGCCGGATATTCTGATGATTCCGATGATCATCGCTATGCCATCGCGCGCATGGTTGATTGCTTTGGTGGCGACACTGTCCTCGGTGCTTGGCGGACTTTTCGGCTATGGCATCGGCGCTCTCATGTTCGACGGAATCGGTCAGCCCGTGCTTGAATTCTATGGCAAAGCCGACAGCGCCGAAACTTTCAACCAGCGTTTCAACGAATGGGGAGCCTGGGCGGTGTTGGTGGCGGGCGTCACGCCTTTCCCTTACAAGGTCATCACGATCATGTCGGGTTGGACCGGCCTGTCGTTACCCGTCTTCATCGTCTCTTCGATCATTGCCCGCGCCCTGCGATTTTTCGTTCTGGCCGCCTTGCTGTGGAAGTTCGGCGCGCCAATCAGGGTATTCATCGAAAAATACCTTGGTTGGCTTTTCACGGCTTTCGTGATCCTCTTGTTCGGCGGCTTCTACGTCCTGAGGTACCTATGACTCGACGCAATCTCATGCTCTTGGCCGCAGCCGGCTCTTTCGCTCTGCTGCTCGGCGCCTTCATCTTCCAGGCCCTCGGCTATGCTCCCTGCAAGATGTGCATTTGGCAGCGCTGGCCCCATGGCGTTGCAATCGGTGCCGGCGCGCTGGTGCTTCTGCTCGGCCCCCTGGCCCTGCTCGGCCTGGTCGGTGCTCTCTCAGCCCTGACGACAGGCGGCATCGGCGTTTACCACACCGGCGTCGAGCGTGGCTGGTGGGAAGGCCCGACCTCCTGCACCGGATCCGGTGACGGGCTGTCGGGCATGTCCGGCAGCGATCTTTTGTCCCTCGACACCCCGGTCAATGTCGTCATGTGCGACGAGGTCGCATGGGCGTTGTTCGGAATCTCCATGGCCTCCTGGAATGCCCTGATTTCCTTCGTGCTGGCAGGCCTCTGGATTGCGGCTCTGAAACAAAAATAAGGGACAGTTCCGCAAACCCCAGCACCTCGTGGGGCATCGCCTGCGGCGCGGGTGTTGATCGTCCGGTGCGCCAAAGAGGCCGCGCGACGGACGGACAAAACGATCTGCCCCGCTGCAGGACTTCCCGCCCAGGCCGTGTAGCTTGGGTATCTCTACTGGCTTTAGGGCAAGGTCTTTAAGGCACGGCGATCAATTCAGCACGAATTCACCCGTCACGTTGCGCCATTCGCCCGGGGCGAGCAACTTGCGGTGGACAAAGCGCACCGAGTGCAAGGCGCCCTCGATCTGTTCCTGCCAGAACTCGACGAATTTGAACAAGCGCGGATGATCCGGCGCAATGTCATAGTCCTGCCAGACGAACGTATTAATAACATGTGTATAGTCCGGCATGCGATAAAAGAACTCTGCCGTGGTCAGGCCGTAGCCTTTCAACAGCAGTTCGGTTTCCGACTGGGGCACTTCCGGTTTCATTCTTGACCTCTCGATTTGGCCTCCCCCGCGAAATTGAGCCACAGGACAAGTTACTTTTCAATGAAAACAGTATGTTATCACTCGGCCAATCTGGCTGCCATTTCGGAGCGCGTTCAGGCATTGCACCTATCTGTAGGGGTCTGATAAGATAGCACCAACCAAATATAGCCGGTTGATGAAAAAGCGAGCAGACTGTGAACGATACGCCGGAACCGCCTGAAAACGTGGAAGAAATGCCGCCAGAGCGGCCAAAGTACGACGGTCCCACGGTAACCATCGAAGAGGAGATGAAAACCTCCTACCTCGATTACGCCATGTCGGTGATCGTTTCGCGAGCGATTCCGGATCTGCGTGATGGTCTGAAACCCGTCCACCGCCGCATCCTCTACGCGATGCACGAGACCGGCAATACCCACGACAAATCCTACCGCAAGTCCGCCCGCCCCGTCGGCGACACAATGGGTAAATACCATCCGCACGGCGACAGCGCGATCTATGACGCCCTTGTTCGAATGGCCCAGCCGTTCTCCATGTCCCTGCCCCTGCTCGACGGTCAGGGCAACTTCGGCTCGATGGACGGCGACAACCCCGCCGCCATGCGTTACACCGAAGTGCGCATGGACAAGCCGGCAGCTTTCCTCCTTGCCGACATTGACAAAGACACCGTCGACTTCACCGACAACTATGACGGCAAGGATCAGGAACCGACGGTTCTGCCAGCACGCTTTCCGAATATGCTGGTCAACGGCGCAGGCGGCATCGCGGTCGGGATGGCCACGAATATTCCGCCGCACAACCTCGGAGAGATCGCCGACGCCACGCTGGCCCTGATCGAGAACCCGGATCTGTCGACCGAGCGCCTGATCGAAATCGTCCCCGCCCCCGATTTTCCGACTGGCGGGATCGTTTTGGGCCGTTCCGGCGCCCGCAAGGCCTATCTCGAAGGCAGGGGCAGCGTGATCATTCGCGCCAAAACCCGCGTGGAAGAGGTCCGTAAGGACCGCTACGCCATCGTCATCGACGAAATTCCCTATCAGGTGAACAAGGCCTCGATGATCGAAAAGATCGCCGATTTGGTCCGCGAGAAGAAGCTGGAAGGTATCAGCAGCGTCCAGGACGAATCCGACCGGGTGGGCGTGCGCGTTGTCATCGAGTTGAAACGCGATGCGACCCCGGAGGTCGTGTTGAACCAGCTTTTCCGCTTCACCCAGATGCAAACGTCGTTCGGCTGCAACATGCTCGCCCTGAACGGCGGCCGGCCCGAACAGCTGACCCTTCGAGACTTTCTTACGTATTTCATACAGTTCCGGGAAGAAGTTGTCGCGCGGCGAACGGCATTCGAACTTGGCAAGGCCCGCGATCGCAGCCACATCCTCTGCGGCCTCGCCGTCGCTGTTTCCAACGTCGACGAAGTTGTCGCCACAATCCGCGCCTCCGGCACCCCGGCCGAGGCCCGGGAACGGCTTATGGAGCGCCGCTGGCCCGCCCAGGACATCGCCGATTATATCAAGCTGATTGACGATCCCAGCCACACGATAAACGACGACGGGAGCTATAACCTGTCCGAACGCCAGGCGCGTGCCATCCTTGATCTGCAGCTTCAGCGCCTGACCCAGCTTGGCGTCAAGACGATCACGGACGAGCTTGAAGAACTGGCGGCCAAGATCAAGGATTACCTGGACATCCTGTCTTCGCGCGACCGCATCATGTCGATCATTTCGGACGAACTGCGTGAAGTGAAAGACCAGTTCGCCGTTCCGCGCCGCTCCGAGATCGTCGACTGGTCCGGAGACATGGAAGACGAAGACCTCATCGAACGTGAGGACATGGTCGTCACCGTGACGGCAGGTGGCTATATCAAGCGCACTGCCCTGGCCGAGTTCCGGTCCCAGAAACGCGGCGGCAAGGGCCTGTCTGGCGGCTCGCTGAAGGAAGACGACGTCGTGACCACGCTGTTCGTGGCCAATACGCACACGCAGCTTCTGTTCTTCACGACCGACGGCATGGTGTACAAGCTCAAGACCTGGCGCCTGCCTCTCGGCGGCCGCACCTCGCGCGGCAAGGCCATCGTGAACATCCTGCCGATCCCGCAGGGCGTTTCGATCGCCGCTATCATGCCCGTGGATGTCCCGGAGGAAGAATGGGACAACCTTCAGATCTTCTTTGCCACGACGCAGGGCAATGTGCGCCGCAATGCGCTTTCGGATTTCACCAACGTGAAATCCAACGGCAAGATCGCGATGAAGCTGCCCGAGGACGTTGCCATGGTAAACGCCCGCATCTGTACCGAGGATGACGACGTCATGCTGGTCACTGCCATGGGCCGCGCCATCCGCTTCCCAACCACCGAAGTGCGTGTCTTCAAGGGCCGCGATTCCACCGGCGTCCGGGGTATCCGCCTGGCAGACGGTGACCGCGTTGTCTCGATGTCGGTCATCCGCCATTTCGAGGCTGACCCGGCCGAGCGCGCGGCCTATCTCAAGCAACGTCGCCTGATGGCCGGTGCGCCAGACGACGAGATCGAAACCGACGAGGACGAAGAAGCCGTCGCCGAGGGCCAACTCAGCCCCGAACGTTACGCGGAAATGTCAGCGGCGGAAAACCTGATCCTGACCATTGCCTCAGGCGGTGCGGGAAAACTGTCCTCCAGCCACGATTATCCGGTTCGCGGGCGTGGTGGCCAGGGTGTCATGGCCATGGATAAGGCGATGCGCGGCGGCAGCCTGGTGGCATCCTTCCCGGTCGAGATGGGCGATCAGATCATGCTGGCCACCTCCACCGGCCAGTCGATCCGCGTGCCGGTCGAAGGCATCTCGTTCCGCTCGCGCTCGGCAGGCGGCGTGCGGGTCTTCAACACCTCCAAGGGCGAAGAGGTTGTCTCTGTCGCTTGGATCGCGGAACAGGACGAGGACGACTCGGATACCGGCCAGGAGAGCTGATCGCTCTCCTGACATCGGAAGTTGCCCCCTTGCCGGTGGAGCGCAGGGACTGCCTGGCACCGATGTTTCCAGCATGGCACAGGCTGACTGAGGCGGACCAAACCATTCAGGTTTTCGATTTTTCTCGCGGCATCAACGTCTTGGAAGAAAAGCTGTCCGGGGCCCTGGGGCACCGTTAACCAATTAATAATATTAATCTTTTATTAAACTCTCCTATTTGCCACAACGATCAGCACTGGTGGGGACCTGATGGTGGAGTGATTGATGCGGACCGTATTTGTAGCCTTGTTGATGAGTTTTTCAGTACCCGCGTTCGCACAAAGTTCACTCGGCATCACCGGGGCGACCTTCACATTTGGGATGAGCGATGATGAGGCCGGAGAAAACCGGACCGAGGCAGCCACGTCGGTTGATGTGGCGATAACCGAGGTGCACGGCTTTCAGGGCGACTTGCGCTTTGCCGACACCGTGGGTGGCGGTATCGGCGGCCTTGGCGCCCATCTTTACATGGCACCTCGCGATGGCCAAAAGTACGGGCTTTTCGCGCAGCTCAGTGATGTGGACGGTCGTTCGATGATGTGGGGCACGATCGGGGCCGAAGGCATGGTGTCCTTGAGCGAGGACACCATGCTCGAGGTCCAGGGCGGTATCGGAGCCTCCGATGTCGATGGGCTTGACTTTGTTTTCGCTGGCCTGGCGCTGTCGCACGCCTTCAGTCCAAGCCTGGAGCTGACTGCCGGAATCGACATCGCGGACTTTGATGAAAGCAGCTTTCGCGCCGTCTCACACGAGGCCAGTCTGACACTCCGCTACAGCGCCGAAAACAGCCCCTGGGGCGCCTACGCCAGCGTCACCCATTCGGGTCTCAGTGGTCGCGACGGAGCAGACGCAGCCACACGGATAGGCTTTGGGATCAGCATCGACCTTGGCACCGCTGGCGGCATCGACCCATCCACCCGTCACTTCCGCTACAATGATCCGGTTGCACCGTTGATCCGCCGCAATCTCTGGTAATACCGGCAGGCCAAAACACCAACGCGCGGACATTTAGTCCGCGCTGCCCTGCTTTCGCCTTGTTTACGGTGCAATGATACACTGTTTCTGCCCTAGAAACGCCTGCCTTCCACCTATCCTCGGGTCACTTTTCGAGCCGCGCACCGAAGCCGCTGCCTAAATATCTTTGACGCGAGAGTTTCTTCGATGAGCTTTATTCTATCCCACTTATCAAGCCCACGAGCTGCGACACGGATCGTCGCGACATTTGCAGTCGGTGCCATGGCGCTCGACCTGGTCGATGGCATCGACCTGACGCAGTTCCGCTTTGCCGGAATCGCCCCTCCGTTGTCGACCGCCCTGCCAGGCAGCCTGATGATCGCGCTCGCTGCCTGTGTCCTGTTCAATATTCAGCGCAAGGCCGCAGGCGTTCTGCTCAGCCTTGTCCTGTTCACCGCGGCCTATCGCACGATGCTGACCACACAGGACATTGTCGGGTTCTGGCGCGATCTCGCTTTGATCGTTGCCTTGGTCTGGGCGGCGCGCGACGACAGCGTGCTCGAGCATGAGGCACCGGTCGGCGAAGGCGATCTGACCTTGGAACACAGCCCCCGGCCCGCAACACGGCCGACTCTCATGCCGCCGCGGGCGTCCCTGACACGATTTCGCGAAGACCTGAACTTCACCGAACTGAACTGATCCCTTTTCAAACCCCGGTCGCGGAGCTATTTGCCCCGCATGGCTGAGAAACTTCACATCGTCGGCGGTGGACTCGCTGGATCCGAAGCTGCATGGCAGGCCGCCCAACTGGGGGTCCAGGTCGTGCTGCACGAAATGCGTCCCGAAACCGGCACCTTTGCCCACAAAACCGGGCAATTCGCCGAGATGGTCTGTTCCAATTCCTTCCGCTCGGACGACAGCGAGCAGAATGCCGTTGGTCTTTTGCACTGGGAAATGCGCCAGGCGAAGGGACTGATCATGGAGATGGGGGACCGTCACAGCCTGCCCGCTGGCGGTGCGCTGGCAGTCGACCGTGACGCATTTGCGGATGCGGTGACCGAACGCCTCACCAGCCACCCCAACATCAGTGTTGAACCGGGAGAGGTCACTGCCCTGCCCGACGAAGGCCTTTGGATCATCGCAACCGGCCCCCTGACATCTGGCGCTCTGGCCGAGGCGATCCGTGTGGAGACCGGCGAAGACAGCCTGGCCTTCTTCGACGCCATCGCCCCCATCGTCTATGCAGACACGGTCGATATGTCCGTCGCCTGGGCCCAATCCCGCTATGACAAGGGTGAAACCGAGGATGAACAGAAGGCCTATATCAACTGCCCGATGACCAAGGACCAGTACGAGGCCTTCATCGACGCGCTGCTTACGGCCGACAAGACCGAGTTCCACGAGGGCGAAACCGCAGGATATTTCGACGGCTGCCTGCCGATCGAGGTCATGGCCGAACGCGGACGCGAGACCCTGCGCTTCGGCCCGATGAAGCCCGTCGGCCTGACCAACCCGCACCAGCCCGACGTCAAGGCCTATGCCGTCGTCCAACTGCGCCGAGACAACAAACTCGGAACGCTTTTGAACATCGTCGGCTTCCAGACCAAGATGAAATACGGTGCCCAGACCGAAGTCTTCCGGATGATCCCCGGGCTCCAGGACGCCAATTTCGCTCGCCTCGGTGGCATCCACCGGAACACCTTCCTGAACTCGCCTATGCTGCTCGACGAAGAGATGCGCCTGCGTTCGCGCCCCAACATCCGGTTCGCAGGCCAGATCACCGGGGTCGAAGGCTATGTTGAAAGCGCCGCCATGGGCCTTCTTGCGGGCCGCATGGCTGCCGCCGAGCTCCAGGGGCGCAGCCTGCGCCCCGTCCCCGACACGACCGCCATCGGCGCCCTGATCCACCACATCACTGGCGGAGCCGAGGCCAAGACCTTCCAGCCGATGAACGTAAACTTCGGACTCTTTCCGCCAGTGGACGCCAAGGGCGGGCGCCGTGGTCGCCGTGACCGCTACAAGGCCTATACTGACCGCGCAAAGGCCGACTGGTCCGACTGGCTCGCGGGTGACCGTACCCTCGCGGCCAAATAGTCATTATCTTGCAGAAAATACGCATGGTCCGACATGGACCAAAGGCCCTGCCTTGCGTAATCTCTTGCACATGAGCGACGACACCTCAAAAAACCTCTGGGTTCCGCACAGCCTGGACGAGACCCAAAAAATCTACGCCGACTGGGCCGACAGCTATGATGCCGATGTCGGTGAATGGGGTTATGCCACGCCCGCGCGCGTTGCCCTGGCGCTGCGCCTTTCGGGAGCAAATGTCGAGAAGCCGGTTCTGGATTATGGCTGCGGCACCGGTCTCAGTGGCATGGCTCTGAAGGCCGTCGGCTTTCAGACGATCGACGGAACCGATATTTCGCCACAGATGCTGAACAAGGCCCAAACCCGTGACGCCTATCGCCAGGTCTGGCTCGGCACACCCGGAGACCTCGGCCACATCCGGGCGGGCGATTACCCAATTATCGCAGCGACCGGTGTTGTCAGCCTCGGCGCCGCCCCGCCAGAGACCCTCGATCTGCTCGTTGCCGCCTTGGCCCCCGGCAACCTCCTTGCCTTTTCCTTCAACGATGCAACGCTCGCAGACCGCACCTATACGGACCGGCTCGACATCGTCTGCCTAGCCCCCAACATCGAACTCGTCTTCGAAGAACACGGCCCACACCTGCCCGCCAAGGACATGTCGTCCACCGTCTACGTCCTGAAGAAAACGTGAAAACCCGCTTTGCCCCTTCACCAAGTGGCCCCTTGCACATCGGTCACGCCTATTCCGCCATTCTCGCTCATGACATGGCCCGCGCTGTCGGTGGTGACTTCCTTCTCAGGATGGAGAACACAGATCTCCAACGCTGCCGTGCGGAGTGGGAAGACCTGATCGTCGAGGACCTGACCTGGCTCGGCCTGACATGGGACGGCCCCATCCACCGACAATCCGAGCATATCTCCGCATATGGTGATCGGCTCGACCGGCTCGCGGACCGGGGACTCCTTTACCCTTGTTCTTGTTCCCGTGGCGATATCCGTGCGGCCCTCAGCGCACCGCAGGAAGGCATCATCCACGAGGTCTACCCAGGAACATGCCGAAGCCGCCCTCTGTCCGACCGAAAACCGGGCGACGCACTCCGCCTCGATCTCGACAAAGCGCTCGCTCTACTGGACCCCGGCGCCCTGACCTTCACGGAACTCGGACCGGCCCACGCGGGTCAGCACCGCATTTCCCCGGACAAGGCGCGCACCACCATCGGTGATGTCGTTCTCCTGCGAAAAAGCGATGAAATCGTGGCCTACTTCCTTGCCTCGGCCTTCGACGACGCCGATCAGGGGATCACCCATGTCATCCGGGGTGAAGACCTTTTTGAATTTACCCCGATCCAGGTCATCCTGCAGCACCTCCTTGGCCTGCCGACCCCGCTCTACCATCACCACATCTTGATCCGCGACGATCAGGGCAAGCGGCTCGCCAAACGCGACGACGCCCGCGCGATCAGAACCTACCGCGAAGAGGGCGCGACACCCGCCGATATCCGCCGCATGGTCGGCCTCGCGCCCTAAGCTTCGGGCACCATCAACTCAACCTCATGGTCTTCGCGCACCGCCGTATAGAAACACGACCGCCGGTTCGTGTGACAAGCCGGTCCGGTTTGGCGAACCTGCATCAACAGGCAATCCCGATCGCAATCGACGCGGAAGTCCACGAGCTCCTGCACGTGCCCCGAGGTTTCACCCTTGATCCAGAACGCACTGCGTGAACGAGACCAGTAAGTGACCCGGCCTGTTTCCAGCGTCCTGGCCACAGCCTCGGCATTCATCCAGGCCATCATCAGGACTTCGCCCGAGTCCGCATCCTGGGCGATCGCGGGAACCAATCCCTGATCGTTGTACTTGAGACTTGCAGGATCGAAAGCCATGGTTCACTTCTTTCATTATCGCGTTCGTCCCCTAAATAGGGGGTGACAGGGACGAAGGAAAGCAATGGCCGATACCGACCTCATAAAGCTCTACTCGGGGCGTATCTTGGAATTGGCGTCCGACATTCCTCACAGCGAACGCCTTGAGGCTGCGGATGCCACGGTCAAGAAGCGCTCCCCTCTCTGCGGGTCAGCTGTCACAATCGATGTCAACGTGGAAGATGGGCGCGTCAGCCGTTTCGGTCAGGACGTTAAGGCCTGCGCCCTCGGGCAAGCCTCGGCTGCTGTCCTCGGACAGGTTGTCATTGGCCGCACCCGCGCCGAAATCGAGCGCGCCCGCGATCAGTTGCGCGCCATGCTGACCAAGAATGGTGCCCCGCCAGAGGCACCGTTCGATGGCTATGATGTCCTTCTGCCCGCCCGCGATTTCAAGAACCGCCACGCCTCGATCATGCTGGCACTGGAGGCGACCGCCGAAGCCATCGCCGAAGCCGAAGCACGCGCGGCCTGAAGCCAAACCCGGCACGGCAGGATTAACAGGCTGGTAATTGCCGCGCTGTTAGAACCGCGCAATGACCGCACCAGCCACAATCACCCACGCTACCACCCCGAACCCGCCAATCCCGAGCGAGCTGGACACGCTCGCCGAAGGTGCTGCCACACTGGGATTCGAGATCGTCGAAATCGCGGGCACACTCGATGCGATCGACGAGGATAGCCGCCAACAACTGCATTCGCTTGACGCGCTGAAACGCGGCGCTGGCCAGGTCGCCGACTCGAACCGAAGCGTCGAAGAGGCCGCGGCACAGGTACGAGATCGCGCGCTTCAATCGAAAGAGACTCTGAGTGAACTCGTCGACGAAATTCGCAGGAACGGTCCTGCATCACAGCAACTGAGCGAATGGGTCGCAACCCTGGAACAGCGAATCGAAGATGTGACAAACATGTTGGCCGAGGTACGCAAGTCCAACGAAATCGTCACCAGCATCGCTGGTCAGGTCAATATTCTCGCCATCAACGCCAAGATCGAAGCGGCGCGCGCCGGCGACGCCGGGCGCGGCTTTGCGGTCGTTGCCGAAGAGGTAAACCTGCTCAGCAACAGGACTTCGGCCGCGGCACAGCGTATTTCCGGCCAGGTCAACAACCTTGCGACCTGGATCGACAGGCTCACGGTCGAGACCCATTCAAACCTTGACGTCGCAAACCAGGTCCATGCCGGCGCCAGTCGCACGGAAACGGCTGTCGGAAATGTTCAGACAAGCATCGACCAAACGCATCAGGACGCCACACGGATCACCGATTTTGCAAGAACGGTCCGCGAAAGCAGCGCTGGATTTGCTCCGGCCTTCGCAATGATCGGCGAGGGCGCCGCCGACAATGCCACGCGCATCAAACAAACGCGCGAGCGGTTGAACGACCTCGTCGGCATTTCAGAAAAGATGGTTCAGGACACTGTCTCGATCGGCGGTGTTTCAAAAGACGCGCCCTTCATCGAACGCGTCAGCGCTGACGCCAAAGCCCTGGGTCACCTGTTGGAACAAGCCATCGCAGGGGGTGAGATCACCGAGGCCGAACTCTTTAGTCGTGATTATCGCCCAATCCCGGGAACCGATCCTGTCCAACTTCTCGCGCCCTGTACGTCTATCACCGACCGCCACTTCCCCTCGGTGCAAGAGGCAGCCGTTGAATTTGATAACCGGGTCATCTTTTGCGCGGCGGTCGACACAAACGGTTATCTTCCGACCCACATCGCAAAGTTCTCTCAAAAACAGCGTAAGGATCCGGTCTGGAATGCCGCCAACTCGCGCAACCGTCGCATATTCGATGATCGCGTCGGCCTGAAAGCGGGACGCAACACCGAACCTTTCCTATTGCAGGTCTATCGCCGCGACATGGGAGGCGGGTCATTTCGGATGATGAAGGATCTCTCCGCCCCGATCTTCGTCAATGGTCGCCACTGGGGTGGCCTGCGCCTTGCCTACACGCTGTAAAAAAACCGCCGCGCGTCATCTGACGGCGGCGGCATAGTGGCGTATCTGGCCGGTCGGGGTCCGGGACAGGGACCGTTCCGAGGGAAAGTTGGACGCATCAAATTTGGGACAGGATGCGCAACCGGCGTTTCAGATCGCAGGCAGAGGAAACCTCAGAATAAACTTGGCAGAGACAGACCGACGAAAGCGATGACAACCAGAGCAGCGACACTGGCAAAGTCGCGCGGCAGAGTGGCGGCGTTGCGCGCAAAGGTATCCTTCAACTCGTTCATATCTGTCGTCCTTCTGGCAGTGTCTTGCAGCGGGCGGGCTGCGCTTGTTGCCATATTGTTCTCAAATTTAAGTTTCACTGTAAAGAACTTTTTAAGAACAAATGCGAACAAAAAAGAACTTGCGCGATTAACCCACTGAAATCATTTCAATAGATTTGTCCTGCTCCATGAGCCACAGGAGTGTCCTGACGGCCCGTCCCCGATCACTTTCCAAAGCAGGGTCCGCCGCAATCAAATTGCGCGCGTCTCGATTTGCCATCGTCAGCAGATCGGACTGCCGTTCAACGTCGGCGACACGAAAACGAGGCATCCCACTTTGGGCGGTCCCCAACACGTCGCCCGCCCCACGCATGGCCAGGTCTTCTTCAGCTATCCGGAACCCATCCTCGGTTTCCCGCATGAGTTCAAGCCGACGCTTACCGCTCTCCGCCAAAGGCGGCGTATAAACCAGAAGACAGGTCGATTTCTCGGCTCCGCGTCCGACACGGCCCCTGAGCTGGTGCAACTGGGCTAGGCCAAATCCCTCTGCACCTTCAATCACCATGATGGAAGCGTTCGGGACATCCACCCCGACCTCGATGACAGTTGTCGCGACCAGGACACTGGTATCCCCCGCCACGAAGGCCGCCATCGCCGCATCTTTCTCGGCTCCTGCCATTTGCCCGTGCACCAGGCCGACCACCCCCTCGCCCAGGATGGCCCGCAAACGCCGAAACCGCTCCTCGGCGGCCGTCTTTTCAAGCGTCTCACTTTCTCCGACCAGCGGGCATACCCAGTAGGCCTGCTTTCCCTCAGCAACAGCGGTTCTAAGGTGGTCTATGACCTCGTCCATTCGTCCTGCCGACACCATAGCCGTCGTCACCGGCGTTCGCCCCGGCGGTTTTTCGTCCAAGACCGAGACATCCATGTCCCCGTACTGGACCAGGCTCAAAGATCTCGGGATCGGGGTCGCGGTCGTAACCAGAACATCCACGCGTTCGCCCTTGCGCCCCAACTCCATCCGCTGGGCAACGCCAAAGCGATGCTGCTCGTCGATCACCGCCAGCCGGAGGTCCTTGAACACCACATCCTTTTGAAAGACGGCGTGGGTTCCAACCAGGATCTGGATGTTGCCAGCCCGCAAGGCCTCAAGTTTTGCCTGCCGTTCCCTGGATTTGTCCCTTCCGGTCAACAGCTCGATGACAACACCAGCGGCTTCGGCCAGGCCTTTCAACCCCGCGTAATGCTGCCGCGCCAGTATCTCGGTGGGTGCCATCATGACGCCCTGCCCGCCAGCCTCAACAGCGACCAAAAGCGACATCAACGCCACGAAAGTCTTGCCCGATCCGACGTCACCCTGAAGCAGGCGGTTCATGCGCTTGTCCGAGCCCATGTCCTCGCTGATCTCGCGGATCGCCCGCTCCTGCGCGCCGGTCGGCTGGTAGGGCAGTACCGACAAAACGCGCGATTGCAGCTTGCCAGTGGCGCGGCTCGGATGGCCGATTTTCTTACGGCTGCGCGCGCGCACCAAGGCCAGCGTCACCTGGTGCGAAAATATCTCGTCATAGGCTAGCCGCCTGCGCGCCGGAGCATCCATGCCGATATCCTGAGAGCCCTTTGGGCCATGGGCCGCAACAAGCGCATCGCGCCAACCGGGCCAGCCCTCACGTTCGACAAGGCCGGGATCGATCCATTCGGGCAAGTCCGGCGCCCGATCCACCGCGCCGGCAACCGCCTTTGTCATCACCTTGAGATTCACACCCTGCGTCAGGGGATAGACTGGCTCAAACGCCGGAAGATCGTCTTTTTCGCCGGGCGAGAGGATATGATCGGGATGGACGATCTGGACACGGCCATCGAACATCTCGGCCCTGCCCGAGACGATCCGCGTGGCACCAACCGGCAGGTTCTTTGACAGCCAATCCTGACGGGCATGGAAAAAAACTAAAGTGAACGCGAATTCGGCGTCCGAAACATCGACACGATAGGGCCGCCCCTTGGCAGGGGCCGGATGGTGCCGCTCGACCGTCACTTCGGTCGTCACGGTCGCGGGCAGGACAACGCCACGGATTGTGTCGCGAAACCGCCGGTCAATGCCGGATGTCGGCAAGGTGAACAGCATATCTCGGGGCGTTTCGATATGGATATGCCCCAGAGCCGTCGCCGTCTTCTTGCCAACGCCCGGCAGGGTTTCAAGCGACGCAAACAGCGGAAACAGGATTTCCGGCCGCCCGCTCATGAAGCCCCGATCAGGGCCAGCCAGCCATCCTCATCGACGGTTTCGACTCCAAGTTCCGCCGCTTTTTTTGCCTTGGAACCCGCCCCCGGACCGGCCACAACCAGATCGGTTTTGGCGGAGACCGACCCCGAAACCCTGGCCCCAAGCGCCTCGGCCCTGGCCTTTGCCTCGGCACGAGTCATCTTTTCCAGGGTCCCTGTAAAGACGACCGTCTTGCCCGCAACAGGGCTATCGGTGGCCGACGCCGCGACGGCTTCGATGTCCAACTCGGCGACCAGGCGCTCAATGGACTGGCGTTCGTGGTCCTGCGCCAGAGCCGTTACCAACGACTTCGTCAGCGTTCCCCCAACCCCGTCGATCGACAGAAACGTGCCCCAGGCAGGCCGTTGCGACAAGATCTTCGCCGCTTCGACACCCTCTCCGGCTTCGGCCAGTTCATCGGCCGCCTTGTCGGCGGTTTCGACGAGGCTTGCCCAGTCCCCAAAATGGGTGGCGAGATCCTTGGCCGCCGCTTCGCCCAGATGGCGTATGCCCAGTCCGAAGAGAAAGCGGTTGAACGCGATGACCCGCCGCTGATCGATAGCATCAAAAAGATTCTCGGCAGATTTCTCGCCCCAGCCTTCGCGGTTCTTCAACTGCTGCATCCCACTGCCATAGCGCGCCCGGAGTTTGAAGATATCAGAGGGCTCCTTGATCCAGCCGTCCTTGTAGAATTGCTCCACCTGCTTTGCGCCCAGACCCTCGATATCGAAGGCGGCGCGTGACACAAAATGTTTCAGCTTTTCGACAGCCTGCGCCGGACAAATCAGACCGCCCGTACAGCGACGGACAGCGTCGCCGTCTTCTCGGATCGCAGCAGAACCGCATTCGGGACAGGTGGCGGGAAACTCGAAAGGTGTCGCATCCTCGGGCCGCTTCGACAGGTCCACGTCAGCGATCTTCGGGATCACGTCACCTGCCCGATAGACCTGAACCCAGTCACCCACCCGGATATCGTTGCCACCACGGATGGGATTGCCGTTGGCGTCTCGCCCGGCGATGTAATCCTCGTTATGAAGCGTAGCGTTGGAAACGACTACGCCGCCGACCGTGACGGGATGAAGCCGCGCTACGGGAGACAATGCACCGGTGCGGCCGACCTGGATGTCGATACTCTCCAGCCGCGTCCAGGCCAACTCGGCGGGAAACTTGTGGGCAATGGCCCAGCGTGGCGTCGTCGAGCGAAACCCCAAACGGCTTTGCAATTTCAGATCGTCGACCTTGTAGACCACGCCGTCGATGTCATAGCCCAAGGAGGCGCGTTGCTCTTCAATTGAACGGTAATGGGCGAGCATGTCGTCGGGGGTTTCGCAGACCTCAGTCAGCGGGTTGACGGAAAACCCCAGTTCCCCAAGCCTTGCGATGGCCCCCATCTGCGTGTCCGCCAGGGGCTCGCTCAGGCTGCCCCAGCTATAGGCAAAGAATTTCAGCGGCCGCTTCGCCGTCACCGTCGGATCGAGCTGCCGCAGAGAGCCGGCGGCGGCATTGCGCGGGTTGGCAAAAACCTTCTCGCCCGCCTCGGCTTGGCTGGCGTTCAATGCTGCAAAATCGGCGTGGCTCATATAGACCTCGCCGCGCACTTCCAAAACGGCGGGCGCATCCTCCAGAACCTGGGGGATATCGTCGATCGTCCGGGCATTTGCGGTCACGTTCTCGCCGGTTGTGCCGTCGCCCCGAGTCGCGGCATGGATGAGCCTTCCGTCTTCGTACCTCAGCGACAAAGACAAACCGTCAATCTTGGGCTCGGCGGTAAAGACCAGCCGCACATCGTCCCCAAGGCCAAGAAATTTGCGCACGGATTGGTCGAATTCCACCACGTCGGTATCCGTGAACGCGTTGCCCAACGACAACATCGGTACAGCGTGGGTTATTTTCTGGAAGCCTTCGCCCGGAGTCGCCCCGACCTGCTCAGACGGTGAATCTTCGCGTTTCAATTCCGGGAATCGGGCCTCTATCTCGGCGTTGCGCCGTTTCAGCGCATCAAAGTCCGCATCCGAGATCTCGGGGGCATCGGCACCGTGATAGGCTTCGTTGGCGCGCGAGATCTCACGAGCCAGCCTCTCAAGTTCTGCCGCCGCCTCCTTCGGCGTCAAATCTGCGATCTCCCGCCCCATACACCAGTGCCCCGCAACACGATTTGAACATCCAGTATGAATACCCACTCGCGGATGGACTGACCAGAGCCCTCGGGGCTGCAGGGTCGTCCTGCTGGCATCGGCGGACAAAATGAAAGCCGCCCTTGCAACGCGCAAGCGACGGCATTCCAGTCCAGGAGCTGGTGATCACATCATGCTGTGGCTCTCACCGGTTGGCGCCCCATGTCCACGGGCTCAGGATCGCGCAGGACATAGCCGCGCCCCCAGACTGTCTCGATATAGTTGTCGCCATCCGTGGCGACCGACAGCTTCTTTCGCAGTTTGCAAATAAAGACGTCGATAATCTTCAGCTCCGGCTCGTCCATGCCGCCATAGAGGTGGTTCAGGAACATCTCCTTGGTCAGCGTGGTGCCTTTTCTCAACGAAAGAAGCTCGAGCATCTGGTACTCCTTGCCGGTCAGATGCACGGTCTTCCCGTCGACCTCGACCGTCTTGGCATCAAGGTTGACCGAGACCTTGCCCGTCTGGATCACCGATTGTGCATGGCCTTTCGACCGCCGGATGATCGCATGTATGCGCGCAACCAATTCCTCGCGATGAAACGGCTTGGTCAAATAGTCATCGGCCCCGAATCCAAATCCCTTGATCTTGCTCTCGGTATCGTCGGACCCGGTCAGGATCAGGATCGGGGTTTCCACCCGCGCCATCCGCAGCTGTCTCAGCACTTCGTGCCCGTCCATGTCCGGGAGATCGAGATCCAGAAGAATCAGATCGTAGTCATAAAGCTTGGCCAGATCGATCCCCTCCTCGCCAAGGTCCGTCGCATAAACGTTCAGGTTCGCATGAGTCAGCATCATCTCGATGCTGCGAGAGGTCGTCGGATCATCCTCAACCAAGAGTACGCGCATTATCTATCTCCGCAGTCGTCCCTATTCGATTACAAAATGAAGGCCATTGGTTAACTGCCGGTTACTTAAAGGAACAATTATCACCACACGCTATGGTTGTCTATAACGCTGAATCATAGTCGCTTTCAGGGCGGACTCTCCGTGCTGCTCAACCGCAGCGTGCCATGCCTCCAATTCCTCGTCAGAAAGCGAATAGCGCTCCAAAGCCTCTTCCCGGGTGATCAGACCATGTGTTATCGCGCGCACCACCGCCGCTTTGCGGCTGGCAACCCAACGTCTGGTCCGGGCTTCCGGCAGGTCCGCACGGGTCATGATCGTTCCGTCCGGCAACGTGACAGCGCGCGGCCCATTCACCTTCTTCAAATACATCGATCCACATGACCCCATGTCATTTCGCACGGTCATTGTGACGTCGGGGACTTAATCTTGAGTGAAGGCGTGCCCTTGTGACTAGGCGCAATTTTCCTATATTCGCACGAACTCTCCGTTTTCATGTGGTGACACAATGGCACTCGCGCAGACCGATGGCCTGAATTCCCTCGGTTTTTCAAAACCGCCCTCAGAGACCCGCGTCGTCGTCGCCATGTCCGGCGGCGTGGACAGCTCGGTTGTTGCCGCCGAACTGGCGCGCGAGGGTTATGATGTGGTCGGTGTCACGCTTCAGCTCTACGACCATGGCGCCGCCTTGGCCAAGAAGGGTGCCTGTTGCGCGGGTATTGATATCCACGACGCCCGTCGCGTTGCCGAGGAGATGAAGTTCCCGCACTACGTTCTGGACTATGAAAATATCTTTCGCGACGCCGTCATCGACGAGTTTGCCGACAGCTACCTCGCCGGCGCCACACCGGTCCCCTGCATCCGCTGCAATGAACGTGTGAAGTTCAAGGACCTTCTGCAAACAGCAAAGGACCTCGAAGCCGATTGCATGGCGACCGGACACTATATCCAGCGCAAGACCGGGCCCGCAGGGGCGGAATTGCACATGGCCGCCGATCCCAAGCGCGATCAGTCCTATTTCCTGTTTTCCACGACCCCGGAACAGCTTGATTTCCTGCGCTTTCCGCTTGGCCACCTCGTGTCCAAGGACGAAACCCGCCGGCTCGCTGCCGACCACGGGCTGATCGTCGCCGACAAACCCGACAGCCAGGACATCTGCTTTGTTCCCGACGGCAACTATGCCTCGCTGATCGAAAAGCTGCGGCCCGGCGCCGCCGAGCCGGGCGATATCGTCCACGCCGACGGCCGTGTCCTCGGTCAACACAACGGGGTGATCCACTATACCATCGGCCAGCGCCGTGGCCTTGGCATCGGCGGACTCGACGAGCCCCTTTATGTCGTCAAACTCGATGTCGACGACAAGCAGGTTATCGTCGGGCCGAAAGACCTGCTGGCGACGCGCACGATTCCCGTGCGCGAGATCAACTGGCTGGGCGATACGCCGTTCACCTCTCAAGCCGAATGGCCGCTGGCCGTGAAAATTCGTTCAACCAAACCGCCCGTCGAAGCCGTCGTTCGGCCCCTTTCGGATACTGAAGCCGAGGTCGATCTCGTGGTGCCTGAAGAGGGCGTTTCGCCGGGCCAGGCCTGCGTGTTTTATGCGCCCACTGGTTCCCGTGTTTTTGGGGGCGGCTGGATCTGGCGCGGCTATTAGCGCGTCAGCTGGCTTTCAGGCCATCCAACACGGCCTGTGCCGCCAACATCCCCGGCGCGGGCCCTCCCCGCCCCAGCTTGGCCATGGTTTCTTCCATGGCCTCCAACTGGACGGCCCGAACGGCGTCATCGGACAGCAAACCCGATAGGGCCTCTGCAATATCCTTGGCGATACAGGCAGGTCCCAGGAACTCGGGCACGACCTTCCGGCCCGACACGAGGTTGACCAGGGTCACCGTGTCGATCTTGGCCATGCGTGACATCACCTGCCAGGATAACCAGCTCATATCATAGGCGACGACCATCGGCGTCGCATTTGCCGCAAGTTCCAACGAGACGGTCCCGCTCGCGGCAATGGCCACGTCGGCGGCGCGAAAGGCCGCCCGCTTGCGCTCAGCGGCGCCCGCGCCAGCGGGATCCAGAACAAGGACCTGCCCCGGCCACGTACGCACTCCCTGCTCAACCGCCGCGGCCACACCGGGCGCGGCAGGAACGACGACACGGGCCTCGGGCACCGCCGACAGAACATGTTTTACCGCGTCTCCGAAAATCGGACAGAGACGCGACACCTCGTTGCGGCGCGACCCCGGCAGCGCGAGGATCAGAGGCGCGTCACCGATGCCTTCGGCGGCGCGAAAGGCCTCTGCTTCCTCTTGCGTGGCCACCGGATCGGACACCACCGGATGGCCCACGAAATCGCACCGCATACCAGCTGCTTCCATGTACGGAGGCTCGAACGGCAGAAGCGCCAAAACATGGTCGATATACCGCGCCATCTTGTCTGCGCGCCCCGGCCGCCAGGCCCAGACCGAGGGCGCGACGTAATGGATGGTGCGAATGTCCGAGACCTCTTTCACACCACGCGCAAGCCGCAGCGAAAAATCCGGCGCATCTATCGTTAGCAGCGCATCCGGCTGCCACTCAAGGCAATCCCGGGTCGCCTCGCGCAGGCGGCGCTTCAACTCGGGATACTTGGGCAGAACCTCGGAGATCCCCATCACCGACAGTTCGTCCATGGGAAACAGGCTCGTCATCCCCTCGGCCTGCATCAGCGGCCCGGCCACGCCCCGGAATTCAACGTCGGGCACCAACGTCTTTAGATTCGCCATCAGCGACGCCCCCAGCTTGTCGCCCGAGGCCTCGCCGGCCAGAACATACAGCTTCACGCCGCGTCCCCATAGACCCAAAGGAACAACCCGGCCTTATCTGCTGCCTCGCGAACGGCGGCCTGATCCAGGATCATGACACCGCCGGCCTCGACCACGATGCCATCCAATCCCGCTCGGGAGGCATTCACAACCGTATCGACTCCGATTACCGGCAAGTCCGCCCGCCGGTCCTGATCCGGCTTCTTGGCCTTGAACAGGACCCCGCCGCTGCCGTCTGGCCGATGCACCAGAGACGCCAGCATCCAGTCGGTGCCGAACACGCCCTCGATTGCCAGAACCTGCCCCTTGTGCACCACGCAAGCCTGGCCGATGTCGTATTGTCCCATGCCCTTGATCACCTCGGCAGCGCGTCCAAGGTCGGCGCGGTGCAGATCGCTCGGCTCTTTCGCCCCTATGATCCCAGCCTTTGGCAACAAGGCAGGCACAAGTTCATCCGCCGACGTGATCGCGAACCCTTCATCCTCAAAGATCGACATGACTATGCGCAGCGCGCCGTCATCGCCCTTGACCAAGGCAACCTTCAAACGTTCGACCAAGGGCAATGTGGCCGCGTCGATTCGGGCGGGATCAATCTCCGGTCGACCAATGGCGCCTGCCAGGCAGACCCGGTCGACCCCAGCGGACTTCAGCGTTGCGATCAAAGTCCCCAATGCCTCCAGCCGAAACACCTCGTCAGGCACCAGATCGTCCGGCTCGAACCCTTCCAGCGAGGCGACGAAGGGGCGTTCGTCCAGCCCGGCCACGATGGCTGCAGGCAAAGCGCCCCGCCCGGTGATCAGCGCCAGCATTTCAGCGTTCCGGTGTCAGGAAGCTGCGGTCCGATGCACCAAGAATAAACTCGACGATCTCGGCCACATAGACGTTTTCGGTCTCTTCGCCCAGACGACGCGCGCGGTCCTGGAACGCGCCTTCGCCCTGCGCCAGCATTTGGAAAGCGGCCCGCAAGGCGGTGATGTCATCGCGCGACACGCCCTTGCGCTTGAGCCCGACAAGGTTCAGCCCGTCAAGCTGGCCGCGCGGCCCCTGGACCAGGCCATGGGGGATCACGTCATTGGTCACCATGGTCACGGCGCCGATGATCGCGCCCTTGCCGATTCTGACCCACTGATGAATGCCCGACAGGCCGCCAATGATCACGTCGTCCTCGATCACGCAATGCCCGGCAATGGCTCCCTGGTTCGCCACGATCACGCGGTTGCCGATGATGGCGTCATGCGCCACATGGGCACCGGTCATGAACAGACAATCGTCGCCAACACGGGTCAAGCCGCCACCGCCCTCGGTGCCGGTGTTCATGGTCACACCTTCGCGAATGCGATTGCGCTTGCCGATGACGAGGCGGGTCTCTTCGCCCTTGAATTTCAGATCCTGCGGGATCTCTCCGATCACGGCGCCGGGAAAGATCACTGTCTCGTCACCGACCTCGGTCATACCGGTGACCACGGCATGGGATTTGACCTCAACCCCCGCGCCCAGCCGGACATTGGCCCCGATCAAGGAAAACGGACCAACGACCGCCCCCGCCCCGATCACTGCCCCCGGCTCGACAACAGCACTGGCATGAACCTGAGCCGCAGGATCGACGCTCATTTCGGCAAATCCATCATTGCTGTGAATTCACATTCGCAAGCCACATCACCTTCGACGCGCGCAACGCCCTTGAACTTCCACACCTTGCCGCCCCCCCGCAGAGTCTCGACCTCCATCCGCAGGGTGTCGCCCGGAACGACCTTGCGGCGGAACTTGCAGGCGTCGATGGCCATGAAGAACACACCGAAATCCTTGTCGGCCAGGTCAAGACCGACCCCGGCGATCACGGCAGCCGTCTGGGCCATGGCCTCGACCTGAAAGACTCCGGGAAATACCGGCATGCCCGGGAAATGCCCTGTGAACTGAGGCTCGTTCATCGTGACGTTCTTGATTCCGACACCGCGCGCGGTCCCGTCAATTTCGACGACTTTGTCCACCAGCAAGAAGGGATAACGATGCGGAATGATCCTTTGGATCAGTTCGATATCAGCGCTCTTCAGTGTTTCGCCCATTATGTACCTCTGTTTTGCTTTCGCCTGCCCTGGTGGCGATCCAAACCGCCCGGGCATTGTTCATTCCGAGCTCTGCCCGGTATTTTCGTTCACCCGCCGGATCGCCTCGTCGGTGATGTCGATACTGTCGGCTGACAAGAAGACATCGCGTCGGTCCAGAACGATCAGAGCGCCTTTCTCTCGAACGATCCCCGAGATGATCGCCGCAACGTCCCGAAAAAACTGCGTCCGCGCCTCGTCGCGTGTCCGGTTCAACAACCTGGCCTTTTCATCCTGCTGCTCACGGATTTTCTGAACACGCATGTCAAAAGCATCCGCCAATTCGCGAAAAGCTTCGGGGTCCATCGCCGCTTTCCGGGCAGTCAGATCCTTCTCTTCCGCAATCAACTCCGCTTCGATCGCCTTGTTCTCCGTCGCCAGAGCCTGCGCCTCGGCCTCCATGTTTGCCAGAGTATCGACCCCGAGCTTGGTTTCCGAGAATAGCCGGTCCTGGTCGATGATCAGGATCGGAACCGTTCCCTGGGCTTCGGCAGGCTGCGCCAGCCAAAGGCCCAGAACTGCGGCGATCGCTATCAGCCAATCAGAACTGAGTAGAGATCGTAATATCGAAGCTGTTTTCTTCATCCAGATCGTTCTTTTCGATTGGCGTCGCGAAATTCAGACGCAGGGGACCGATCGGCGTTGTCCAGAACAACGAGAACCCGATGGACGAACGCAACTCAAAGTCATCGTCCACCGTGGCCGAGAACCCATCAGTGTCGTCCAGTCCCCACAGCGACGCCATGTCCAGAAAGACCCCGCCTGTGACACCATATTCCTCGGGCAGACCGAGGGGGAAGTCGGCTTCAAACCGCATCGAGACATAGTTGTTGCCGCCGAGAACTTCCGAGTTTCCGGCCGTGGTGTCCCGAGGTCCCACTCCCCGGGATTCAAACCCGCGCAATGTGCGCGACGTCAGGAAGAACCTGTCGGTCACCCGTGTTCCGCTGTCGCCGATCGAGTTGATCGAACCGCCCTCCAGAATGGCCCTCAGCGTGACTTCCTCGTTCAGGATATCGCGCTGCGCCACGGCGCGCGCCGTCGTCTTGATATATTCGACATCGCCGCCAAGCCCTGCGAATTCCTGGCCAAAGCTCAAGACAACGCCCCGGTTCGGATTCAGCCCGCCACGCAAGAGGTCCAGTGAGTAATTGTACCCGATCGCACTGCGGAACTCTTTGCCAGCCTCCCGCCCGATGATAGGCGAGGCGTCGCCATCAATGTTAAAGATATCCTCGCTCGCCGCCTCGTAATAGACCGACAACCGCCCGTTTTCGCTGACCGGAAATGCAAGGCTGGGCGAGAAGGAAATGACCTTCGTATCATAGGTTGCGTTGTCATAGTCGCTTGTCACATACGAAACATCGAAACCAAGCGTCAGATCCCGCGCCAGGAACGCAGGTTCTCGGAACGACAGCACCGAGTTCGAATTCTCGGTACCAGTGTCGATTTTGAAGGTCAGCGCCTGGCCCCGGCCAAGAAAGTTCCGCTCGGAAAACCCCAGGGCAAGAGCGAACCCGGTTTCGTCGTTATAGCTGCCGCCGAAAGACAACGAACCCGTTGGCTGTTCCACGACATCCACTCCGACGATGACCTGATCGGGTGCGGTCCCCTGCCGCGTATCGACCTCGGATGAGGAAAAGAACCCAAGGGCACGTATGCGCTCGGCCGCATTCCGGATTTCACGCGGATTGAACGGATCGCCTTCAACCGTGTTGAACTGGCGCCGGATAACCCGGTCCAGGGTCGTCTGGTTGCCTTCGATGTCGATCCGCTCCACGAACACCCGAGGGCCGCGCACCAGCGCAAATTCGACATCCAGCGTCAGGTCACGGTCGTTGCGCGTCACACGGGGATCGACGCGCAGGAAGTCATATCCCTCGCGCAAGGCCTTGCGTTCCAGACGTGCGATCTGTTCCTCGATCGTTGTCGGCGACCAGGTTTGCCCGGACCGAATGCTCAGCGCATCCTCGTAATCGGCCACCGACAGATTTTCATATTCGCTCGAAACCGACACCGCACCGACACTGAACTTTTGCCCCTCACGAACGGTAAAGGTCACGAATGTGGCGTCGCGCTCGCGCGACAGTTCGGTCGACACGTCCAGAACCCTGAAATCGACATAGCCGCGCGACCTATAGAAATCGGTCAGCAACTGGCGGTCAAAGGCAATACGTTCGGGAATATAGGTATCGCGCGATATGATCCATCGCAGGAACCCGGCCTGCTTCGTGTCGATGACACGTCTCAGGCGGCGATCCGAAAACACCCGGTTGCCGACAAAGCTGATACGCTCGTTTTCGACGTTCCGCCCTTCTGACACCTCAAAGACCAGGTCCACCCGGTTGTTCGACTGACGGATGATCTTTGGTGTGACAGTCGCTGACAGCCGCGCAGCCTGCGTATAGGCATCGGCAACGGCTGCTGCATCCTCGGAGGCCTGTGCCGGCGAAAAGACGCGGCGCGGGCTCGATTGCACGACACTCAAAAGAACCTCGTCGTCCAGCCGGTCGTTACCTTCGATGCTGATCCGGTTGATGGTCGGGCGTTCCACCACGACGACCCGCAAGCCATTTCCGGTCGGTACGATCTCGGCCGTTTCAAACAGACCGGAGGCCAGCAGGCTCTGAAGAGCGTCGTTGATCTGGCCATCAGTGACCGTCTCGCCAGGCGCGAATCCGAGATACTCAACGATGGTCGATTCCGGTATGCGCTGGTTCCCGTCGACGATCAGGGTGCTGACACGCGTCTGCGCGATGGCGCCTGCTGCAAAACCCGCAAGAACAAGCCCCAGGATCAATGCTCGAAATCGATAGTGTGACGCCTCAGCCATCAGCCCGCCCCGCCAAATTGTTGTTGCAAACTGAGTAGTCGGATTCTGGCAGGCTGTCAAAACGCCAGACGCCGCCAATCAATGGCGGCGTCCAGTGTGGTCGTCGAATATTTTGGGTGCGCGACCCGACCGTTACGGCGTACCGAAATACGCTCCGGCGAACAACGCAGCACCCAGGGCGAACAACACCACGAACCGGTCCAGATTCAACTCGACCAAAAGCTCGAGGCCTTTGTATCCGTCTTGAATTGTTTGCATGGGTCTACCCCGTCAATTTAGCCGTTTATCGAAATCTAGAAACGAACTGTGGCCGGATTGGGGCAGCGCTGAGACGGTTCCGTGGCTTAGCCCGTCACGGACAGATCAGATCGTTTCCAAGCGAGAATGCCATCAAAGCCAGCATGATTGTCAATCCACCCGCCATCAGGACCCTCAACGCGCGATCACTGGGCGGATTTCCCGTCAGCGCCTCCCAGGCGTGGAAAACCAGGTGACCGCCGTCCAGCACCGGGATCGGGAACAGGTTCAACAGACCGACCGCCGTCGACAACAACGCGATAAACCAGAAAAAACTGAACCACCCCTGGCTCGCCGCCTGCCCTGACACCTCGGCAATGCCGATCGGCCCAGACAGGTTGCACGTCGAAATCTTGCCGGCGACCATGTGGTAAAGGCCGGAAATTGACGAGGTGATGATGAACCGAATCTGTTCAACGCCATAGCCAGCCGCCTGGCTGATTGACGGTGTCGTGGCGGCGGGCTGGAAGACAAGATCGCCGGACATGCCGATCAGCCAGCGGGTTTCAAATCCGCCGTCCTGCAATGGGATGTCGCGGCGCGCCGGTTGCAGCGTGACCACCCTTGTGCCCTCGCCTTCGCGCCAGACCTCAAGCTCAAGCGGTTTGCCGTCCGAATTGCCGACCGCTTCGCGCAACTGGTCGAAATCGAAAACATTCTGACCGTCGATGGCGACGACAACGTCACCTTCCTCAAGATTGGCCGCCTCCGCCGCAGAGTCCGGCGTCGTGGCCCGGACCAGTGGCGGATAGAACCACGGCCCCTTGACCGTCATCTCTTTGCCGTCGCGCAGCACCGTGTAGTCCAACTCGGGCGCGGCAACGACCGTGTCCGCAAAATCCGAAAACTTGTCCGCCGATGGAACCGGCTTTCCGTCGATCGCGAGGATCACGTCCCCCGCCGACAGTTCCTGCGCCGATCCTCCCGGCAGGGCATTCAGTTCTTCAACGGTGATCGGATCGGCCGTCACGCCCCGAAACATGAGCAAAATGGCGAAAAGCAGGAAGGACAGGATGAAATTGAATGCCGGTCCCGCAAAGACCGTCGCCGCGCGCGCCCAGAGCGGAGCGCCGTGCATGGTCGAGCGCCGTTCGTCCTTTGACAGGGTTTGCATGACCGCTTCGTCCGCCCGGTCCGACGCCGCCCCCTTGTCGCCCAGGAATTTGACGTATCCGCCAAAAGGAAAGGCCGCGATCTGCCAGCGGGTTCCATGCTTGTCCATGCGGCTGGCTAGCACCGGACCGAATCCGATCGAGAATACTTCGGCCTTGATGCCCGACCAGCGGCCGACGATGTAATGGCCGTATTCGTGAATGGCGATGATGATCGACAGGGCGACAATGAAGGCCGCCATCGTGAAAAAGAATCCACCGAAGGTTGGTATCAGTCCTGCGATATCCAATGCCGTTCCTAACCTAATCTTTCTGCGATGGCGATTTTTGCTGCTCTTCGCGCCATCTGGTCTGCGTCCAACACAGATTCAAGGGTAATCGCGGCCTTTCCGAGGCCGTCACCTGACAAATTTTCGATCACTTTTCGAACAATATCAGCCATATCGGTGAAACCGACCTGCCCCGAAATAAAAGCGTCCAGTGCCGCTTCCTTTGCGCCGTTGAACACCGCCCCGGCCAGCCCGCCGACCTCCATAACGTCGCGCGCAAGGCCCAGGGCGGGATAACGCGCCTCTTCCGGGGCGCGGAAGGTCAATTGGCCGACCTTGGTCAGGTCCAGCCGCTCGACCGGGACCGGCCGGCGCACCGGATAGTTCAGTGCATAGCCGATTGCGTGCCGCATGTCCGCAGGGCCGACATGAGCCATGATGCCACCGTCACAATGACCGACCATGGCATGAACCAGACTTTCGGGATGGATCACGACTTCGATCATCGCCGGGTCGACCCCGAAAAACTCTTTTGTTTCTATTACTTCCAGAGCCTTGTTGAACATGCTCGCACTGTCGATCGTGATACGCTGGCCCATGTCCCAGTTCGGATGCGACGAGGCCTGCGCCAGAGTCGCACTGGCCAGGTTTTCGATCGGCCAATCCCGGAACGCCCCGCCCGACGCGGTGATAATGATGCGCTCGACCGACTCCGGCTCCTCGCCAAGCATCGCCTGAAAGATCGCGGAATGCTCACTGTCGACGGGCAGGATGCGCGCACCGTGGCGGCGGGCGGTCTCCATCAACATGGGTCCCGCAGTCACAAGGCTTTCCTTGTTGGCAAGCGCCAGCGTCGTTCCCTGCTCCAACGCTTTCAGTCCCGGCGGCAACCCGGCCGCGCCAACAATTGCCGACATGATCCAGTCGGCCGGGCGACTGGCCGCTTCCATGATCGCCCCCTGGCCGGACGCAACTTCGGTGGCCGTGTCTGCCAGTGCATCGCGCAGCTCGTCCAGACAGTCGTCAAAGGCCGTCACCGCCAGATCCGCGCGCAACTCACGCGCCGCCTCGGCCAGCTTTTTGACATTGCGCCCGCCTGTCAGAGCGACCACGTCGTATGCCTCCGGATCGCGCCGGATCAGATCAATCGTACTCGCCCCGATCGAACCCGTCGCACCGAAAATCGAAATCCGGCGCATCACTGAACTCCGGGAGGAAAATTCACGATCCGCTCGACCAAGAGCAGGAACAGCGATGCGCCGAGCATCGCATCAAACCGGTCGAACATGCCCCCGTGGCCCGGCAGAATCGACGAGGAATCCTTGACCCCGACCCGCCGCTTGAACGCGCTCTCGGCCACGTCCCCCATTTGCCCGGCTATGGCGATCGAGATCGACACCGGGATGATCTGCGCAGAGGCATAGCCGAGGACGACCATCGCCCATCCAACCAGTGCTGCCCCCAGCCATCCGGCAATCGTGCCAGACCAGGTCTTTTTCGGGCTGACCTTTGGCCAGAACTTGGGGCCGCCGATCAGGCGTCCAGCGAAATAGCCCAGGATGTCGCTGGCGATCACGCAGAACGTCAGCCATGCAATCCAGGCAAAACCGAAATCGTGGCGCAATTCGACCATGCCAAAAGCCGCGATAAGTGTCGCCGATGCAAACAGCGCGAAAGCCGGGCGATAGTTGTCAAGCAATGCGACGCCCGCAAGCGCTGGCAGGAACACCAGAGGCAGGGCATATGCGGCAGGCAGTTTGACCAGTAATATCAGGGTCACAGCAGCTAAAATCGCCAGCGGAACGGCCAAATCTACCTTCCCGACCATCCTGGTCAGCTCCCAAACGATCAGGCCCGCGACAACCGCGACCAGCAGCAGGAAATACCACCCGCCGAGCCACATCAACGTCAGGCCGATGACCGCCGCAACGCCCCCCGAGATCAGCCGCCTTGAAAGATCTGTCCATTGCCCCCCGGACGATGTCATCCAGGCACCGCTCCATAGCGTCGCTCGCGCCTTGAGAATTTCGCCAGCACCTGCGCGAATTCTTCCTTGGTGAAGTCGGGCCACAAGGTGTCGACGAACTCATACTCCGAGTAGGCTGACTGCCACAAAAGAAAGTTCGAAATTCGCGCCTCTCCGCTGGTGCGGATGACCAGGTCAGGATCGGGAAGAACATAGGTATCAAGGAAGCGCGCCAGGGTCTCGCCATCCACGCTTTCCGGATCGATCTTGCCTGCCTTGACCTCGCGGCACAGTCGTTTGGTCGCGCGGGCCACCTCGTCGCGGCCGCCATAGTTCAGCGCAATCGTCAGATGCACCTTGTCGTTTTCACAGGTCAGAAGCTCAAGCTCATCCATCAGCGCGACCAGAGTCTCGTCCAGCCGGATGCGGTCGCCGATAAAGCGCACACGCACGCCGGACTCGACCAACTCGCGTGTTTCGCTCATCAGATAACGTTTGAACAATTTCATCAGGCCCGAGACTTCCGTCTGGGTCCGCTTCCAATTCTCTGTCGAAAACGCGAATATCGTCAGGTACTTGACGCCCAGGTCAGGGCAGGCCTCAACAATTTCGCGCACACGTCGCGCGCCGGCATGATGACCGAATAGACGGGGTTTTCCGCGGGCCTGGGCCCAGCGGCCGTTCCCGTCCATGATGATGGCCACATGCTCAGGTGCGGCCTTTTTACTACTCTCGCCCAAATCGGGTCTCCTGATCACTCACCCCGCATGCCCCAGCCTACACTTGCATGATTTCTTCTTGCTTACCTTCCAAGGCCGCGTCGATTTTTTCGATCTCTCTGTCCGTCAACTCCTGAACGGCGGTTTCCCAGAATTTCTGGTCGTCCTCACCCAGGCCGTCTGCCTTGGCTTTTTTGATCTGATCCATACCGTCACGGCGCACGTTGCGAATGGCGACACGTGCGCTCTCGGCGTATTGGCCGGCGACCTTCGTCAGATCGCGGCGGCGCTCTTCGTTCAACTCGGGGATCGGCAAACGGATGATCGTACCATCCATCACCGGGTTGATCCCCAGCCCCGAATTCCGGATTGCCTTTTCGACTGCGTTCACCAGCGACTTGTCCCAGACGTTCACGGTGATCATCCGTGGCTCAGGGACGTTGACAGTCCCCACCTGGTTGATTGGCGTCACCGCGCCATAGGCCTCGACCATAATCGGCTCCAGCATCGAGGCAGAAGCCCGCCCGGTCCGCAACGTGAGGAATTCCTGGCGCAGTGCGGTCATCGCGCCATCCATACGGCGCTCCAGATCGTCAAGATCAAGTTCGAAATCGTCGGCCATGCTCGTTATTTCCCTTGCAACCGCCCGTTCAGGCAGCAGTTTTGCAACTCTATACCTGCAAAAACCTGCAAATGTATAGGGTAGCCATGTGCCGCTTGCGCAGATGTTTCCCAAACAAACGGAAGTTTGTGCACATCATGGTAGACGTGCGACACTATGCGCACGTCCTGCGCAGGCAAAGCGCCTGCTTACCCCTCGACGATGGTATAGGTTCCCTCGCCCGCAAGGATCCCCCGGAAACCGCCCGGTTCGTCCAGAGAAAAGACGATGATCGGAAGCTTGTTGTCGCGAGCCAGGGCAATGGCGCTGGCGTCCATCACGCCCAGGTGCTTGGCCAGAACGTCATCGTAGCTCACCCGGTCATATCGCTTGGCGTCGGCGTGCTTAACCGGGTCCTTGTCATAGACACCATCTACCTTGGTGCCCTTGAAAATCGCCTCGCAGGACATTTCAGACGCCCGCAGCGTCGCGGCGGTATCCGTGGTGAAATAGGGGTTGCCTGTTCCGGCGGCAAAGATGCAGACCCGCTTTTTTTCAAGGTGGCGCACGGCGCGGCGGCGAATATAGGGCTCCGCCACTTCGTCCATCCGGATGGCGCTGATCACACGGGTGTGAATCCCCAGGCCCTCCAGCGCGGACTGCATCGCCAGGGCGTTCATCACTGTTGCAAGCATCCCCATGTAATCGGCCGTGGTCCGCTCCATCCCTTGTGCCGAGCCCTGTAGCCCGCGGAAGATGTTGCCGCCACCGATCACCATGCAGACCTCGACACCCAGTTCCTGCACCGACTGAACTTCCCGCGCGATCCGCTCGACGGTCGGCGGATGCAGGCCGAATCCCTGGTCGCCCATCAGGGCTTCGCCCGAGATTTTCAGAAGAACCCGATTGTAAGAAGCCTTTGTGTCGCCCGTCATGATCTGCTCCTCACGTTTTCGGTTTTGCGCCCGCCGCGAAAATGTCGGAAAAAGCCGGGGACTTCAACGAGGGATCCGTGCCGGACACCATCAAAAATATCAATCCGGGCCGCCCGGTCCTGATCGCCGGGCCAACCGCCAGCGGAAAATCGGCTCTGGCGATGGAAATCGCCGACCGGATCCGCGGCGTGATCGTCAATGCCGATGCGCTCCAGGTCTTCAGCGACTGGCGGATCCTGACCGCCCGGCCATCACCGGCAGACGAAGCACAGGTCCCCCACACTCTTTATGGCCATGTGCCGGGAACGCGCGACTATTCGGTCGGCCAGTGGTTGCGCGACGTGACGCCCTTGCTGATGAGCGACAGAACCCCTGTCATCGTTGGCGGCACAGGGCTCTATTTCACCGCCCTGACCGAGGGGCTCGCCGACATCCCGCAAACCCCCTCCGAAATCCGAGACACGGCCATCGCGCGACTGGCCGAAGGCGGGATTCCGTCGCTGCTGACTGAACTCGACTCCGAGACGCTTGCACGAATCGATCAAAACAACCCCATGCGTGTTCAGCGCGCGTGGGAAGTGTTGCAGACCACCGGGCGCGGACTCGCCTCCTGGCAGGACGAAACGCCTCCCCCGCTGGCGCCGCTAACCGAGGTCCAGCCCCTGGTGTTCGACGCTCCGAAATTCTGGCTGACCCCTAGGATCGAGAAACGTTTCGATCTCATGCTCGACGCAGGCGCGCTGGACGAAGCACGCCGCAACGCGCCCCACTGGTCTTTGTCCCTGCCCTCGGCCAAGGCGATCGGCGCGCGCGAACTCATCGCTCATGTCCGGGGCGAGCTTTCGCTGGACGACGCCCGCACCGCCGCCGTCATCGCGACCCGGCAATATGCCAAGCGTCAAAGAAGCTGGTTTCGGGCCCGGATGCGGGACTGGCAGGTCGTCGAACACGGCTGAGCCAAAGAAAAAGGGCGGCACCCGCCGCCCCGTCATTTCTTATGCGTCGCGCGGATCAGCTTTCGACCACGCCGTCATCGTCATCTTCGCCCACAAGGTCGCCACCGTCGAAATCCAGGCCGTGAGCCGCACGGATCTTGTCCTCGATCTCCCAGGCGATTTCTGGATGTTCCTTCAGGAAATTCTTGGAGTTTTCACGTCCCTGACCGATCCGCTCGTCGCCATAGCTGAACCAAGCGCCGGATTTCTCAACCACGCCGGCCTTCACGCCCATGTCGATCAACTCGCCATGCTTGGAGATGCCTTCGCCGTACATGATGTCGAACTCGACCTGCTTGAAAGGCGGTGCGACCTTGTTCTTGACGACCTTCACCCGCGTCGTGTTGCCGACAACCTCGTCACGGTCCTTGATCGCGCCGATGCGGCGGATGTCCAGGCGCACAGACGAATAGAACTTAAGCGCGTTACCGCCGGTCGTCGTCTCGGGGCTGCCGAACATGACGCCGATCTTCATCCGGATCTGGTTGATGAAAATCACCATGCAATTCGACCGGGCGATCGAACTGGTCAGCTTGCGCATGGCCTGGCTCATCAGGCGGGCATGCACGCCGACTGACGAATCTCCCATGTCGCCTTCCAGTTCCGACTTTGGCGTCAGTGCTGCAACCGAGTCGACGATGATCATCGACACCGCGCCCGAGCGCACCAGCGTGTCGGTAATCTCCAGGGCCTGCTCGCCGGTATCGGGCTGCGAAATCAACAACTCGTCCAGGTTGACACCCAGTTTCTTGGCGTACTGCGGATCCAGCGCATGTTCGGCGTCCACAAACGCACAAACACCGCCTTTTTTCTGCTCTTCGGCCACGCAATGCAGCGTCAGCGTCGTTTTACCCGACGATTCCGGGCCATAGATCTCAACGATCCGCCCTTTCGGTAACCCACCGATCCCAAGGGCAATATCAAGGCCCAGCGAACCGGTCGAGGTCGCTTCGATCTCTGGCAAGGCATTTTCCCCGCCCAGCTTCATGATCGAACCCTTGCCGAACTGGCGTTCAATCTGTGCCAGCGCCGAATCCAGGGCCTTGGCTTTTTCGGAATCTTTTTTGGAAGTCATGCTCAACAGTTCAGCTACAGCCATTGTCCTGATCCTTATTTCACGTCCGCGCAGGCGCGGCAACGTCGCTCGTGTTCACCTCTTGTTCTTGATTGCGTTATGAGACCAAAAAGAGAACATTGCAACAGGTTTGTATCGAATTATCTGACAAGTCGAGATTAACAACGCGTTACCATAGGGCGGAAAAATGGGAACCAACCCAAAATCGTCAGGCCGAAATGGGCATCTGATCGTAAACGACGTTGGTCAGCTGTTGTAACGAGAACGGCTTGGGCAGGAAGACCGAATTCGGGATTCGCGCCTGCTTTTCGGCCCGGCCCTCTTCCGCATAGCCCGACATGAACACGACATTGGTATCAGGGCGCATTTTCAGGGCTTTCCGAACCCAGGTCGGCCCGTCCATTCCGGGCATGATCACATCCGTCAGAAAGACATCGATATGCAGGTCCGCGTTTTCCAGAATGCTCAGCGCCTGCTCGGCATCCTCGGCCTCAATGACCGAAAAGCCTCTTAACCTCAGCGCGCGGCCGGCAAAGGCGCGCACCGGGGCCTCGTCTTCGACCAACAGTACGACACCCTCTTTCGCTGCGGCGCTTGGCAGGTTCGGCTTTTCGGCCGGTTCGGCGGGTTCTGTGGCCTTGCTCGTATTGGCCGGGAAATAAAGGCTGAAAGTCGTACCCTCTCCCGGCGTGCTGTCGACAAAGATGAACCCTCCGGTCTGCTTGACGATGCCATAGGCGGTCGAAAGGCCCAGCCCCGTGCCCTCGCCGGTCTTCTTAGTCGTGTAAAACGGCTCGAAAATCTTCGACAGGCCCTCGGGGCTGATGCCAATGCCGGTATCCTGCACCTCGATCACAACGTACTTACCCGGCAACAGATGCGCCCGATCGCGCACGATCTCGTCCTCAATCATCTCTCTGCGGGTATGCACCGTGATTATGCCGCCGTCGGGCATGGCATCGCGGGCATTGACCACGAGGTTCACAATGACCTGCTCCAGCTGCCGCCGGTCGGCACGGATCGCTTTCGGCCCCGGCTCGTGCGTAACCTCCAGTTGAATGCGCTCGCCGATCAGGCGGTTCAACAGATGCGCCAGGTCGGACATCGTGTCGCGCAAATCCAGTGCCTGAGGCTTCAGGTTCTGTTTGCGCGAAAATGCCAGAAGCTGTCCGACAAGCGAGGCAGCCCGGTTCGCGTTCTGCGAGATCTGGATCAGGTCGGCATAATCGGGATCGCCCTGATCATGGCGCAGCAACAGCAGATCGCAGTGACCGCTGATCGCCGTCAGAAGATTGTTGAAGTCATGGGCCACGCCCCCGGCCAATTGTCCAATCGCCTGCATCTTCTGGCTTTGGACGAACTGCGCTTCAAGCGTCTTCAACTCGGTCGCGTCGTTCAGAATGCCGACCAGAACCGCGCGTCCGTTCTCGACCGTCCGACCAAGCGTGATCTGCAAGAACAATTCCTGCCCCGGAATTACAGCGCGGACGATCTCGGGCTTCAAAAGCCCCCTGCCTTCGGCTGCATCGGCCAACCAGTCCGAAATCGGACGCCCCATGCCTTCCACCAGTTCGAACAGCGGAGGCAGCTCCGCATCGGTCAGATTAAGCACACTGCGGGCCTGGGTGTTGACCTCCAACAACGTGCCGTCCGCGGCGACCTTCAGCATTGGCACCGGCAAAGCGCCCAAAAGCCCCGGCTGGGCCAGGTCGGGAACGCTGGCGCTCTCTTCCGTCAACACTTCGGGATAAAGCAACAGCTTGCGCCGCGCGTTTCCCGGGCTTCGCACAATCACCTCGACGCGCCCGTTTCCGGCGCACAGTCGATGCCAGCCCCCGTCGCGGACCGGGAGGTCCCTGATAACCTGATCCAGGCCCTCGGGAACCCCTCCGATCAAAGCTTTGGCCGCGTCATTTACTGACAAGACAGTGTCGTCTTCGTCCAGCACCAGCGCCGCCACGTCGTCTTCGCAGATGGCGTCCTCGGAAAGATCGCCAAGCTCCCAGGTCAGCCAGCCATGATTGCTTTGTTCAAGCTTCAGGCGTTTGCCCGTGTGCAGCGTCTCCGACGCAGACCCGACCGAGACCGTACGTGCCGTCAACCGCGCCATCGCTTCTTTCGGGTCAGCAAAATGCTGTTCCAAAAACTGTGATGCCGGGACGCCCGGACGAATCCCGAGGGCTTCGACCGCAACGTCATTGGCAACCAGGCAGATGCCGGACTCATCAGTCAGGATGAGGGCATTGGCGGACACTTTCTGCGTGCGCGTCAACTTGGGCGCGTGCAGCCCGACATGGATCGCGAGAAAAAGACGCTGCCCAAGCGTCAGAACCGACACCGCGAAAAGTCCAGACGCAATGCCCAACAGAACCGGTTTGGCTTCGGCCAACGGAACCAACAGCATGGCCAAGAGAGCCAGACCCGAGCACAAGAGCGACAGGAACACACGCCGGCCAAAATCGGTCGCCGGACGCTCAAACACCTGCAATCTCTCTTCGCTGACGGCCACGTCCCCTCCTGCGCCGAACACGAGAGCACTTGGCACGCAAAAAGGTTAACCAAAGTTAAACAACTGTCTCCGATTCCAGGATCGCTACGAAAAATCCGTCTCCGCCGTCGAGCGGCGTAAAGCTTTGCGCTTCGGATAGACGCCAGCCGGGATGATCGGCCAGGAATGCCGCTATACGCGCGTCGTTCTCTGCACGCAGCACTGAGCATGTCGCATAGGCCAGGGCTCCACCGGACACGACCCGCGCTGCCGCGTGGTGCAGGATCTCGTCCTGAAGCTGGTTCAATTCCTCGAGACCCTGCCGGGTGAAGCGCCATTTCGCCTCGGGTTGCCGCCGCCAGGCGCCGCTGCCCGAACAGGGCACGTCGCATAGCACCACATCGAACTGTCCGACCGGACTCTCTGCGATGTCGATCCGAACACCCGCCCGCTCGGCACGTGCCGGGATGTCCTTCATGCGATGCCGGTTTGCGTCATGGGCCGTCACCCGCGCCGCGCCACCGGCCATCAGCGCCAAAGCCTTGCCGCCCCCACCGGCACAGTAATCCAACACGGATTTGCCCCGTGCAACCGACAGGACCCGGTCGACCACAGCCTGCGACGCCACGTCTTGAAGTTCCACCAGCCCGTCCCGGTAGGCTACCGAGTTTTGAACCCGACGCGGGTTCTCGATCACCTCGAGAGCCGTTTCGCTCAGACCATGCGGCGCGGTCACAATCCCGTCCGCAGCCAGGGCGCGTTGGACAGACTCAAGATCCGTACGCGCCTTGTTGATCCGCAGAAAAACCGGCGCGCGCCTGCGCATCATGTCCAACACCGCCTCGGCCCTGTCGCCCAGGCTCTCCCTGAACTCCGGCAACAACCAGTCCGGGCAGTCCAGCCGAACAGCATCCTCCGCCTCCTCCAATGGAGCCGGAGCTGCGCGTTCCTCCTCTGTCAAAACGGCAGGCGCATAGCCTTCTCCCGTGAAGACTTCGGCCGGATCGCGCCCGGCCAAACGCAGGGCGCCGATCATCAGACTGCGACCGTTGTCCGACCGGCCCGCCCAAGCATAGGACCGTCGGCACCGGATCGCGTCGAAAACCAGGTCGCGGATCGCCGCCCGGTCGCCCGCCCCGGCGAACCGATGCGACCGCGCCCAGTTCGTCAGGGTTTTCTCGGCGGCGGCGCCGTCGGTGATGTCCTGAAGGATGTCACATGCCGCAGCGATCCGCGCTTCAGGCGTCATGTAAGAAACCCCGGTGTGCCATACTGTTCCGCCTTAACGCTAACTCGTTCCGATCCGGGGCGGTGTAACAGAAATTCCAGCCGCGAAAAGGCGCGCCCTAGCGGCTGTGGCTCAGGATCCCTTGCCCTCAAGCCAAACCTCGACCGTGCCCTCTTCCGGGCTGGGGCGGAACCAGGAAAAATCCTTTAGCGATGCGCCGAACGTCGCGGCCAGCCGCGCCGCCTCGGCACGGTCTTCGTCGTGGAAATACCGCACGTTTCGCGAACTGATGCTCAGGTCGATCCGTTTTATCCGTGCCAGGTCGTGCCCGAATTCCGCAATCTGGGCAGCCATCGCATCGGCAAGCGCGCCCTGATCGGACGACGGCACCAGCACAGTGACTTTCAGTGGAAAGTCCGCCTTCTGTACGTCTGCGACAAGACTTACCCCGCCAAGGTCCGCCACCCTGGATTCGCCACGAACTTTGGGAACAGGCCGAATACCCGCAATCTCGATTTCCGCCGCCTCGGCAGCATCTGCGTCGACCGACGCGGGATCAACCGACAACGCGGCCTGATCCCCCAACCTCTCAGGGCGCGGTCGCGGCTTGACCGAGGGCAGCCCGGCTTCGATCAGCACGGCTTGACCGCCCTCCGGCGCTCCAGGGAAAGATCCGCGCAATTCAGGCATGGTCGGACGCAAATCTCCAACGTCTGGGAAAACCAATCTGCCGATTCCGTCTTCACCGGGCGTCAGCACGGCCGGCCCCCCCGGGTGGCCCAGATGTTCCACCGGCGGCAACGGCACGACCTCCAGTGGCCCGTCCGGCGGCAATACCGCCGGTGGCTTCCATTCTCCCGAAACCGTTTCCACCGGACGCCACAGCATAGCCGTGGTCAATCCAAGCGCAGGGACAACGCCAAATGGAGACACGGGCACGAACGGCGGCCCTTTTTCCAAGGGCGGCGGCATGGTCGCGAAAGGCAAAAGAGCCAGACCGAGCAGCACTATGGCTAGACCTGTCGGTCGCTGGCGCACCCGCTTGACCAAAGTGACAGGTGCCTCGTCTTCTTCGGGGGCCGCAGCAGTTCCTGAATCCTCCTCCTCGGCGGCCTCGACTTTTGACGCCAACGCCCGGCTCGCTGCATATTTTGCGGCCAGCTCCGCCACACCGGGCGAGCCCTCCACCACGAGGCTGGCCTCTTCTCGCGGCGTGCTCGTGACCCGCGGCGCGACGGACGGCTCGTCCAGATCATCGAAAATGTCGTTCGACCGGGACGGTTTGGAAATCGGCCTGTCCCGCCCCCTCGCCCGAGCGACAGGTTCGCTCGGTTTGGGCGACGGTTTGGACACCGCCTCGCGCATGACATCGACCCGGTCGGCAAAATCAACCTTGTCATCGTCCGGCTCCTTGGCCTGGATGACCGGCTCTACAAAGAAATCGTCCGGGTCTTCCCCGGCCTCGGTCTCCCAGGGCTTGGGTTTGCTCCTGCGCCTCGGTTCACCGCCTTTTTCACGCAACGCCTGTTCGCGGCGCGCACGCGCCTCAGCCAGACGCGCCTGCCAGCGGTCATCCTTGTTCAGATCGACAATGCCCGCGTAGGGATCGTCGTCATCCGGTCGTTCGGCGCGATCAGCCATGGCCCCCTCAAACTCGCCACCGCCACCCCGATAAATACGGGGCCAACACCTGCCCGGCCCTCAGCCCCCCATACGGTAATTCGGGCTTTCCCGTGTTATCTGGACATCGTGGACATGGCTCTCTTTCAAACCCGCCCCGGTGATCTTCACGAATTGACAATTTTTTCGCATGTTTTCCACAGTTTCGCAACCTGTGTAGCCCATGGCTGCCCGCAATCCGCCGATCAGTTGATGGATCACCGCCGCGGCAGGTCCCTTGTAGGGAACCTGGCCCTCGATGCCCTCCGGCACCAGCTTGTCACTGGCTGCGTCCTTCTGGAAGTACCGGTCCGCCGACCCGCGCGCCATTGCACCCAGGCTGCCCATACCGCGATAGGACTTGAACGACCTTCCCTGGTACAGGATCACCTCGCCCGGACTCTCGTCCGTACCAGCGATCATGCTGCCGACCATGGCGCACGAGGCACCGGCTGCGATGGCCTTGGCAAAGTCGCCCGAGAACTTGATCCCGCCGTCGGCGATCACCGGCACGTCACCGGCTTCAGCGGCGCAATCCATGATTGCGGTCAACTGAGGTACGCCCACCCCGGCAACCATCCGCGTGGTGCAGATTGAGCCTGGCCCGATCCCGACCTTGATGGCATCTGCACCGGCATCGATCAGAGCGCGAGTCGCCTCGGCCGTCGCCACGTTTCCAGCAATAATTTGCGTTTCATTTGAAAGGGTTTTGGCCCGCTCGACCGCCTTCGCCACGCCTTCCGAATGGCCGTGCGCCGTGTCTATCACGACGATATCCACGCCCGCTTCGATCAGGGCTGCGGAGCGTTCGTAACCGGCATCCCCCACGGTCGAAGCCGCAGCAACCCGCAAGCGGCCCAACTGATCCTTGCAGGCAATCGGGTTCAGCACGGCCTGCTCGCTGTCCTTCAGCGTCAAAAGCCCCGTCAGCTTGCCCTTGCCATCTGTGACCAGCAGCTTTTCGATCCGGCGCGACTGCATCAGGCTGCGGGCCTCATCGAGGTCCGCAGGCTCGGTCAGAACCGCCAGATCGTCCGAGGTCATCATGAACTTGACCGGTGTCTTGTCATCCTGCGCGAACCGCATATCGCGGTTCGTCACGATGCCGACGACGTGGTTGCTATCATCAACAACAGGGAAGCCGGTGACGTTGTAACGTTCCTGCAACGCCTTGGCATCGGCCAGCGTCTGGTCCGGTGTCAGGGTGATCGGATTATAGACGATGCCGGAAACAAACCGTTTTACCCGCCTGACTTCGCGGGCCTGGGCTTCGACGTCGAAGTTGCGGTGAATCACCCCGATGCCACCGGCCTGCGCCATGGCGATGGCCATCCGTGCCTCGGTCACAGTGTCCATGGCGGAGCTGAGCAAGGGGATGTTCATCGCGATGTCGCGCGTCACATGGGTCCGCACATCCGCGGTCGACGGAAGCACGCTGGATGCCCCCGGAACAAGTAAAACGTCGTCAAAGGTAAGTGCCTCACGAATCTTCATCGGTCTCTCCGGCCCGTGGTCTCGATTGGCACGTCCCTATTTCACGCGACCGCCGAAAAGGAAAGGGCTTTCGTGACCGCTCATGCGATCGAGGCGTTTGTTTTCGCCGCAAGCGCGCCCTTGGCCCAAAGTTTCATAACGCGAAACGCGATGGCGATCGTCGTCAAGGTGGCGAAAACCAGCACGACCCCGCCGAGCATTCCAACCCAGGACAGGGCCATGACCTTGCCCGTGATCAAAAGCGCCCCGGAGTAGGACGAGACAGGAAATGTGAAAGCGCTCCAGAACCCGCTGAACCCCGCGACTGTCATCCACCGCGCGCGCCAGATCAGCAGGAGTGCCACCACGCTGGCCCAGATCGCTGCGATGCCGCCCAGAACCGGCTGGCCCGATAGGAACGCGCCTGACGCCACCAACGAGACCGGGGCCAGGTGGATACACTGGATCGGCCGCATCGCTTCGGGCACCGTCCCCCTAATCAGCGCAGGCAGGGTCAACAGGCTCAGACCTACCGTGGCGAAAAGAGAATACCAAACGATCAGGGCCACCACCGGCAACGAAACCCCAAGCGGCACCGCCGCCGCCGGCGCAACGATCACACCGACAAAGACAAGGTACATCGCCGGGGTCATAGGGCCGGTCGTGTCGGCGCCCTTGATACGCTTCAGCGCGACCACCAGAGCACCAATCGCCCAACCAACAAGGCCCAAGACAAAGACACCCCAGGCCAAGGCAGCGCCATAGGGAAACATCACCGCTGCCCAGACCATCAGACACATGGTTAGCGCGGCGATCCCGGTACGCCCGGGCAGGGTCGCGAAATCCTCGGCCACCGCGCCAGGGCGCCGCACAGCTTTCACCGCATACGCGAGCAGACAATAGACGAGCAGCAGGCTGACCATGCCGAGATACATCTCGACCAGCTCTCCCGGAACGCCTAACACGTCGACGCCGCGCCGCCAGGCAATGCCGACGCCCAAAAGACCCAGCACGGCTGGAAAGACTGCGGGCGGAACACGCTGGAAAAGACCGACCTTCGGAGGCAACTGGGGCGGCGGCGGAAAATGCGGCATGGGAAATCTCCTGTTTCGGCCCTTCCTGCCACAAGTTCCCGTCCCGTGGCAGCGCGTCAGGAAAGCGCACCACAGCGGGACAAAAGGCCTAAAGCCCCAATCGCGCGCGCGCGCGCGCCAGCCGCACCTTGCTGCGATACATCCAGTCGGGTTGGTAATCCTCGCGGAACGCCCGGCCGTTGTTCACCGCCACATCCATTCCACCCAGGGCCTCATAATGGTCCTTCGAACCGTCCAGGGCATAGGCTCCGTGCAGGTTGATCCAGTTCAGGTTCTTGATCCGCGTCGCAGGCTCCAGCGTGCGTAACTGCGTGTCGCCGACATCAAGCCGCTCCAGCTTGGACAGGCCTGCGAGCGGCGACAGATCCGACACCCATGTTTCGCCAACATCAAGGATCTCTAGGTTCTGCAAACCGGCGACGGGTGACAAATCCGTGATCCGCGTTCCACGCAAATTCAAGATCTGCAACCCCGTCAATCCTTTCAAGACCTCGACATTCGTGATCTTGGACCCCCGGAGGCTCAGCATGATCAGATGGTCCAGCTCGACAATCTCGGGCGGCAGCTCGGTCAGGTTTGGAAACATATCCAGATGCAAAACCGCTGCATCCTCGGCAATCGCCCGAGCGACTGCAGCCTCCGCCTGGGCATAGGCCTCCCCGGCGCCCGTGTCCCGCGTCCACCAGATGCCAACAGTCACGATGGCAACGAAAATCAGAAAACCGGCAGCTAATTTACGCATGGCCCTTCACGCTTTTGGGGATGGTTTGCCCAGATGCTTTCTCAAACGCGAGGGCGTGGATTTTTTTCTGTCCTTATAGGGATTCTGGTCCCCCTGCCCGCGGAAATGCAGCCGGATCGGCGTTCCGGGCATATCAAAGTCCTCGCGCAAGCCATTGACCAAATAGCGTTTATAGCTCTCTGGCAGCTTGTCGGGATGCGAGCACATGACCACGAAACCCGGGGGCCGCGTCTTGGCCTGGGTGGCATAGCGCAGCTTGATGCGCCGCCCGCCCGGCGCTGGCGGCGGATGAGCCTCAAGCATGCCCGTCAGCCAGCGATTCAATTGCGCCGTCGTGATGCGACGGTTCCAGACCTCGTTGGCGCGGATGATGGCCTCGCGCAGGCGATCCATGCCCCGGCCTGTCTTGGCCGACACCGTCACCAGGGGCGCGCCCCTCAGCTGCGGCAAAAGACGCGCGAACTCCTCCTTCAACTCGCGCAGCTTCTCCTGTTTGTGCTCTTCCACGTCCCACTTGTTGACGGCAATCACCACGGCACGGCCTTCGCGTTCGGCCAGGTCGGCGATGCGCAAATCCTGCTGCTCGAACGGGATCGCCGCGTCAAGCAGCACGACGACCACCTC
>JBNKHH010000070.1:0-122619 GCA_050290245.1 Silicimonas sp. | reverse complement strand
ACTTTCTGGCTGACCAGCGGGTCGAACGACGGCAGCGATTCCATTGATGGCGGCCTTGGTATCGACACGCTCATCGAGGATCTGAGCGCGGAAACACCCCAGTCCATTTCGATCAGCGTCAATCTCGGGAGCGGCGTTCATACCATCGTCGAGACACCGGGTCTTGGCGTGGATACGTTGATCGGTATCGAGAATTACACGCTGATCGGGGATTTCGACCTGGATGCCGTAGGAAGTTCGGCGGCAAATTCCCTGCTCGCGGACGCAGGCGATGACTCGCTTTCCGGACTTGGCGGATCGGATACCCTGTCGGGCGGGGCCGGGGCGGACACGCTGATCGGTGGCTCCGGCGGCGACCTTTTGCAGGGGGGCGACGGAGACGACCTGATCTTTGTCGACGAGGCGGGCGACACCGTGGACGGCGGCACGGGTCAGGATCGCGTGATCATCGACACGGCGAGCGGCGTGAACGTCTCGGTATCGGGCTGGACCGGGGTCGAGCGCGTCGACGGAGCGGCGGGCGACGACACGATCAATGCCGCGGGCTATGGTATCGCGATCAAGATCCTCGGCATGGCTGGTGCGGATTTTCTGACCGGCGGTCTGGAGCAAGACACACTTGAAGGCGGTGACGGTGACGACACGCTGATCGGCGGGGCCAAGAAAGATTTCCTGTTCGGCAATGGCGGCTCTGACCGCATGGATGGTGGTCAGGGCAACGACTATTTCTATGTGGACGATCCGGGCGATGTCGTGCTCGGAGGCAACGACTTTGACCGCGTGCTGCTTGTGAACCCGGCCGGCGTTTCGGTCGACCTTGTCAACTGGACCGGCGTTGAGCGGGTGGACGGCGACACCGGCAACGACGGTATTGATGCGTCGAGCTATGTCACGGCGGTTCGCCTGCAGGGAAACCAGGGGGCGGACACGCTGATCGGCGGCTCCGGCATGGATCAACTGTTTGGCAACCAAGGCAATGACAGCCTGGTCGGCAACGGTGGTGTCGATGTGCTGGTCGGCGACGCCGGGGCGGACACGATGTCAGGTGGCGCCGGGGACGATGTCTTTTTCATATCCGAGGACGGGGACGTCGTGATCGGCGGCGACGGGATCGACCGCGCGCGGATTGAGGCGGGGGTGACGTCGATCAACCTGACACTGACGGGTTGGAGCGGGGTCGAACGACTGAATGCCACCACGGGCAACGACACGATCGACGCTTCGCCCGTTGGTGACGGTATGTCGATCAACGGCAATCTTGGCGACGACCTGATCATTGGTGGCTCGGGGGCGGACCTGTTGTTCGGCAACGACGGCAACGACACGCTGCGCGGCGGCGACGGCAATGACAACATCTGGGGCGAAAACGGAAGCGATCTTTATGAAGGCGGGGCCGGGGACGACTGGTTCTATCTTGGCGATTCAACCGACCGGGTTTCAGATGGCGGTGCGGGGTATGACCGTGTCGTGATCATCAAGGCGGCGATGTCGCTGACCATCGACGGGACCTGGGCCGCCATCGAGCGCGTGGACGGCGCGGCGGGTGCAGAGGTGGTGGATGCCTCAGCCTACGCCGGCGCCCTGTTCATGTGGGCCAATGCCGGCAACGACGTCTTTACCGGCGGCAGCGGGGCGGACACGATTTTTGGCAACGATGGTAATGACACGCTGGATGGCGGTCCAGGTGGCGACGACGTGATGCTTGGCGGTGCGGGGGCGGATTTGTTCCTGATCGCCGACGGTGCGGGAACGGATCGGATCAACGACTGGCAAGACGGTATCGACCTTATCGACCTCTCGGGCGTCACCGGCATATCCGGGTTCGGTGATCTTTCCATCGCCGTCAGCGTGTCGACGACGATCACCGCGGGTAGCGAGACGATCATTCTTACGGGCTATACCGGGCCGTTGGATGCCGGCGATTTCGACTTTGGAGCATAGAACGATGCTGTCTCGGTTCATTGATGTCGGCCTGAAACTGATGGACCAGGAGCGCCTGGTGCGCGCCTCGGGGTTCTGGGACGCCGCGTGGTACGCTGAGCGCTATGTGGACGCCGGCGGCGCGGACAAGGCCCTGTCGCACTTTCTGAAGACCGGTGCAAAAAAAGGATATGATCCGGGGCCCGAGTTCAGTTGCTCGGCCTATTTGTCCGAGCACCCCGACGTGGCCGAGGCCGGAATCAATCCGCTGATCCACTATCTGCGGTTTGGCCGGTTCGAGGGGCGCGTGGCGCGCGATGCACATGGCCGTCCCTCTGGCACGCGCGATCACGGATTGAATGCCGAGGCTTTGGCGCGCGTCCGCCAGGTTTTTGACGACGGGTTTTACAAGGCGACCAACCCGGACCTGCCCGAGGACACCGATCGCTTTGAACATTTCATGCGCGCGGGCTGGCACCAGCGCCGCGATCCCGTCGACTGGTTCTCGGTCGCGCGCTACCTTGCCGCGAACGAAGACGTCGCCAGGGCGGGCGAAAATCCATTTGCCCACTATGTTCTGACCGGATGCCGCGAGGGGCGCAGGATCGCGGCATCGACCCGGCTGCCGGTCGAGACCGGTGCCGCCAATGCCAGGCTGCGTCTTGCCGTTGTGGCGATGGTCAGGAACGAGGCGGACATCATCCGGGTCTTTGCGCGCCACGTCCTGGCCCTGTTCGATGAAATCGTGATCGTGGATCACCGGTCGGATGACGGAACCGCCGAATACCTCGCGGCCGTGGCTGAGGCTAATCCGCGGGTGGAAATCCTGCGCCTGGAAGAGCCGTCCTATATTCAATCCGTCACGATGACGCACGTCGTGCGGGATCGGCCTCAGCTGCGCGATGCGGATTGGGTGTTCTTCCTGGATGCCGACGAATTCCTTCCCTTTGCGGGCCGACATGATCTGGAACAGGCATTGGACCGTTTCCGCTCGTGCCCGGTTATTTCAATGCGGTGGCAAAACCTCATCCCCGAAACCTATTGGGACAGTGAGATTTCCCTGCACGACGAGACGCCTTTCCTCGTCCCTCCGGTGCCGAGCCCGTTTCGCAAGGTTGCCTTTCAACCCGCCCGTGTCCCGCTGGAGCGTATCGTCGTCGCCCAGGGAAATCATGCGCTGGTGGAAACGCTGAACGGTCTTGAACTGCCGGTCTTCGATGCGGATTTCGAGCTGTTGCACCTGCCGGTGCGGTCCGTCGACCAAATCGTCCTGAAACTGACGCAGGGCGTGCTGGCCTACCAGAAGATCGGCAAGCGGCGGGACGCGGCACAGGGAACCCATTGGCACCAGATGAAGGCGGCGACAAAGGGCGCCCCCCTGTCGCCACACCATCTGAATGCCCTTGCGGAACGCTATAGCGAGGAAAAGACGTCGCTTGTGCCCGTGTCGCGGACGGAATTGCTGGCTGGCGGTTACAAGAGCCGGACGTTTTTACTGGCGAGCCAGGACGATGGTCTTGAACTGGACATGATGCGGCGCAGTCTTTCCGAGTTGTTGATGTGCGTGCACGCGGTCGACTATAGCGACGCGGCGACCGAGGATCGGCCCGGTGCCGCCCGGCTGGAGACCAGGGGACACGTGCTTGTCAGGGCCGATGCGGACGCCGAGTACGCGCCGTTGCCCGCCGTTGCCGATCACGACCGCGAACCGTGTCTGAACACGGCGCTGAGCGATTTCCTGCGGCCGAGTTATGCGCCCATCGACGACCTGGTGCCATCGGATTGGACCGGCCACATCCCCTTTATGTTCTCGCTGGCCGCCATGCTGCGCCCGCGCCGCTATGTCGAGATGGGCACGCTCAGGGGCGCCAGTTTTTTTGCCTTCGCCCAGGCAGCGCGCCGTGCGGGGCTGGACTGCGAAGCTGTGGCGGTGTCGTCCTGGGCCGTCGAGCCGTCGCGGGCCGATGAATTCCGAAATGTCTTCGAGGATTTCCAATACCTTGCCTGCAAATACCGCGACATGTCCGGTATTCTGAAGATTTCCGAAGACGATGCATTGCACCGCTTTGCTGACGGGTCGATCGACCTGTTGCATCTTGACGGCCTGCACGATTTCGAAGGTGCGGAGCGATCATTCGAAAGTTGGCTTCCTAAGCTGAGCACGCGAGGCGCCGTTTTGATCCACGACATTGGCGCGGTCGGGCACGGGTTTGGCGTGTGGCGGCTTTGGGACCGGATAAAAGCCGGCTATCCGACGATCGAGTTCCGACATGCGCAGGGACTGGGTCTGGCCTGCATTGGCGCCGATGTCCCAAAGAGCCTTCGCCTGTTGTCTGACGCGATTGCCGACGAACCGGCGCTGGCGACGATGGTGCAGGATCATTTCGAGAGCGTCGCCGCCATGTCGGCAGAACTTTTTTCGCGGCGCTACGACATGGCGCAGATGGAAATGCGTGTTGGTGCCGAAGGGGCCCAGACAGAGGAGTTGAGCTGGTTGCGCCAGGAGCTGGCCAGCCTCCAAAACGAAGCAGAAGAGTTGCGCAAGATGGTCAGAGGGGGAGTGAAGCTTGTCGCCGGACAATGACATGGACATCGTGCTGCACATTGGTGGCGCGAAATGCGGTAGCTCGGCCATTCAGGCCTATCTGTGCCAGAACGCCGAGGCTTTGGCTGAACGCAATATCGCCATTCCGGGCAAGCGCCTGGATTTTGAATCCGATGTAACGGGCGAACAGATCTGGGCCTTTGAGGACTCGGTCGGTATCCAAACCGGCGAGCAGGGTCTTGTGGCGAGGCTTGAGGCTCTGGTGGCTCAGGCCGCCGCGCGAAAAAGCAACAAGCTTGTTTTGAGCGCCGAGAACATATGCAACCATCCGGGACTGGCACGCATGGTGGAGCGGGCGCTGTCAGGGTGTCGAGTGCGGATTGTTTTTTATGTGCGGCGCCAGGATGATTTCCTGATCAGCAGTTGGCAGCAATGGCATCTGAAACTTTATGGTTCGGTCGAAGCATTCCTGGCGGATCGGGTCGGCAAAGTTGCCTGCTGGCATACCATGATCTTGCCCTGGGCGGATGCGTTCGGCGACGAGAACGTGACCGTGCGGCCCTTTGTGCGCGACCAGCTGAAAGACGGCGATGTGGTCGCAGATTTTTGCGCCTGCGCCGGTATTTCGCAAGACGGCCTGAGCGCGTTGAAACGAGCTGCAAACCCGTCGTTCGACGAGGCGTTGGCGCGTTTGGCGCACCGGGTGCGGGACGAGTTCGAGGATCAACACGACAACCGGTTCTATGAGGTCATGGTCCGGCTTTTGGGCACGTCCGCCTTGAAAAAATCATCGGCCTCCTCGCTTCTTGATCTCGAAACGCGGCGGCGGATCATGCTGCGCTATGCCGAGGAGAACGAGGCGCTGAAAGCGCGGTTCCTGCCCGACACGGCGAACCTTCCGCTTTTCAAGCCTCCGACGGAGAAGGACGTGCTGACGATTTCCGAGGATAAGAAAACCTCTGACGATATCGCGATACTGACGCGCGCCGTCTATGCCCTGGCCAGCCGGGCGGAGCGCGGGGCCTGATGGAGGGGGCAGCTGTGTCGGATGTGACCGCGGTTCCGGTGGATGCCGGGTACCTGGGGTCGCAAGGGGCTGAATTGCCCACCGGGGCGGAGGCCGAAAGCTGGTATTTGCAGAACGGTTTGGCCAAAAGTCTGGACCCGACGCCATTCTTCGTTACCGACTGGTATGCCTGGCAGAACCCGGATTGGACGTCTTTCGCCGCGCCCTACCTGCATTATCTGGAGGTGGGCCGCCACGAGGGGCGGGATCCTTCTCCGTTCGTTGACATGCGCCGTTACCTGGACGCAACCGGGTGTTCAGCGGCGGGCGCGGCCTATGATCTGATCCTGAAGGGTGTACGATCGGCGGCGCTGGGCGTTTATGAAAGCCGGGAGGACCTGCGAAAATACCAGCGTGCGTTTCTTCAGGCGATCTCGTGCACGGTTCATCAACTTCGACGTCCCGCCGGGGCCCGAAAGGCCCTCGTTGTCTTGCAGGCCGGGCCAATGTCTCTGGCTGAAAGCTGGTTCGACGACGGGCAGCGCGAATGGGACCTGCTGGTGAATTATTACGATGCACGGGGCTTTCAGCCCGGATTTGGCGATTATGTCGTCTTCCAGAAGGGCACCAAGTTTTCCGCCATGTGGACCCTGTGGTCCCGCTATCGCGAAGTGTTCAGCGGCTATGACCACGTCCTGTTCCTCGACGACGACATCGCGGCGGACTGTGACAGCCTGAACCGGCTTTTCCGTGCGTGCCGGCAGCATAAACTGGACCTGGCGCAGATGGCGCTGACCGACGACTCTGTCTGCAATTGGCCAGAACTTTACAGCAGTGCGGGCAAAAAGGGTCCGCGCGACCTTGCGGCGGTCGAAATCATGATGCCGGTGTTCTCGGCTCAGGCGCTTCGGTGGGTGGCGCCGACCTTCGGAAAATCGGTCAGCGGCTTTGGTCTGGACCTTGTCTGGGGAAAGATCGTCAGGGATGCTGGCGGGCGCATCGCTGTTCTGGATGACATTCTTGCGACCCATGCTCGACCTGTCGACCTGGCCGGGGGCGCCTATTATTCCTACCTGCGCCGTCACGGGATCAATGCGAAGGCCGAATTGTGGACGCTGGCCAGGGACTATGGCACGACCTGGGCCATGGGGTTTTGAGCCGCGATCAGCACGGACTCGATTTCCGACCAGATGGCAGCAGGGTCGTCAGGGGCCGCCGAGATTACGCGGCCGTTCGGTTTTGAGCGCAGGGCATCGGCCTGTGCGCCGAGACTGAAGGACAGGACCGGAAGCCCGGTTGCCAGCGCTTCGTGAGTTGCAAAGGAAAAAGTTTCGGGACAGACCGAGGGCACCAGCCATAGGCCAATGTCGTAGTGACGGGCCAAGTGGGCAATCTGGGCCGTGTCATAGCGACCGTGGACAACGTGAGAACGGGGCAGGCGATAAGCGCCGTCCATTTCGCCGATCACGACGATCCTATGCGCTGGCCGCTTGCCCCGGTGGCGCGCGAGGCGCAGCAGGACTTCGGCCCCTTTCGCCTGGTTGATGCCACCAAGGACCCCGATGGAAGACCCTCCGGCAGGCAGGTTTCGGGGCAGGTTGTGCAAACCGTGTGGCTTGAGAGTGATCCTGTCGGCGCAGCCGGGATAGGCAGACAGAATGATGTCCCGACCCGATGGCGCAAAGACCGTGATGTCGTCCGCCTGGACGATCACGCGCGCCCAGGAGGCCCGCCAATCCCGGTGACTGACCGCGTTGCGTCCCAGGCACGATGGGATGGCGTGAGCCGGATCGCGCGTGTCGAGCGGCGGTACGCCGCGATATTGGCCGTCGCTGCCAATCAGGTTCCAGGATGGGCTGATCGGGAAAAAGTCGTGGACCCGCAGTTCAAGGCGCGTTGTTGGAAGCTGCGCCAGGGCGAGCAGCAGGTCGGGAACAGAGGCCGGATCGAAGGCACCGACTCCGCAGGAATAGATGACCCGGCGGTGCGCAACCGGCGCGAGTATTTCCAAGAGCAACGCTGTGTCAGCAACTTCGCCGCGCTGGACCCGGTCAGGGCAATGCACTTCGATCTGCCAGTTGCGGTGACCGCCGACACGCACGACGATGACGCCGGGCGCGCCAGTACCAAATGCTGCGGCAATCTCGGACTTCAGGGCGGTTTCAGCACCGCCGCCAAGCGAATGGCCAAGAAAGACCGGGACCGGGCCGTTGGTGCTCTGCGCAAGCCATGCCACAAACAGGACCAGCCGGTGCGCAGCGACAGGATCAGCGGCGACCCACTCACGGACGCGGCCGTCATAATCTGGATAGCGGGCCGAGATCACCATGCTTGCCCTTTCAATCAGGTCCTGCTTCGCTGTTGCACCAAAACTGGCGCCGCCACGGTGACCGATCACAAGGTTCAGCGCGGCAACGTGACGGTATCCTCGTGCCAGCGCCCTCTGGCACCAGTCGACTTCTTCGCCATAGCCACGCCCGAATCCGGGGTCGAGAGAACCGGTTGCAGCCAGGGCGTCGCGGCCTATGGCCAGGCAAAACCCGATTCCCGTCGGCAGATTCGATTGCCGGTGTTCAGGTGAGAAGCGCTGTGCAACCCGGTCAATTGCCGCGATCATTTCGAGGTCCGGATCCGTGATCACGCCGTGCGCGGGCACCGAAAGGATCTCGGCGTTGTTCGACAAGGGGGTCACGGAGGCAATCGAGGGATCGTGCAAGAGCGGAGCGACGAGACGGGGAAGCCAGTTGGCTGGCGGCAACGTGTCGGTGTTCAGCAGGACGACCGGCCCGTTTCCGTGCCGGTGTATTTGGGCCAGGGCCGTGTTTACGGAAACGACGAATCCGCGGTTGTCGTCGGATTTTATCAAGGTGACATGTTCGGGATCGGATTTCCTCTGCGCCTCCAGGCGCGGTCTGATGCGCGGATCGCTCGAGCCGTCATCGACCAGGATCAGGTGAAAGGGACACCCGCTGTGGCACAGGTTGCGCAAAAGACGGTCAAGGTCTTCGAAAGCGTTGAAGACCGGCACGATGACAATCGGGTAGGCATCGCAGGCGGGAAGCTCGGACGGTGGTCCAAGCAAATCCGACGGAACCGGACAGGCATGCTCTTGACCGGTGTTCAGGCCAAAGCGCTGTCGCAGCCGTGCCGCGACCGCTGTGTTGCCCGTGCGCAGAAAGTCGAACAGGTGACGCCGCTCGGACCAGAGTTCAGAAAATATGGCCGGCGTCGCCCGAAGACAGGACAGGTAGACGGCAGCAGGACCGGGTGGCTTCACCTCAAGCCGCGCTGTACTTCCGTTGAGATCAAAATCGAGCTGGATACCGGCCCGCTTTTCGGGCCGCGGCAGATCGAATTCGAACTGACCGGTCGCCCGGGCCTGGCTTGCGCGCCTGTCGAACCCGCAACTCACGCTGCCCTGAGCCCAGCCACGTATCTTTACCCGGTGTCGGGTCCAGGCCAGGTCGTGCAGTACGCCCTGTATGGCGCCGCCTTCACCTACCGGTCCCAAGCCGACCGTGCACGCACCGGCGTGCCTGTCAAAGAGACTGCGCAGCACGTTTTTCGAGAGCCGTGGAAGGGCGCGGAGGCGACGTGTAACCATTTCAACGCTATAGCCGCTGCCTGGTTAACGCCCTGTTGACCAAGAACGATCATGGCTGTTCTCGGTAAGAATTTTCTTACGGCTTCCTGCGACTGTCGTTGGTGTGTGATCATCAACGAGTGAACGTCGGTATTCTCACCAGAGACGAGGTCATTATGGACAGGCGCGTAAATGTGGATTTCTGGCTTGCTCTGACCCTGGCTCCGGTGGTGCTTTTGTTGCTTGTTTTGCTCTTTGTGATCGTCGTCCCGCTGCAGGGGCGACCGTTTTTCTATTCCTGTGAACGGATGAAGACGCGCGATACATCGTTTCGGTTGATCAAGATACGCACGTTGCATCCGCTTGATCCTGACGCCGAGCAAACAGCGCTTGGCGGACATATGCTGTCGCGCGTGACACCTATCGGGGCCCTGCTGCGAAAGACACGGCTGGATGAACTGCCCCAGATTTTCAACGTTATTCGTGGGGACATGCGCTTTATCGGCCCACGTCCCCAGCTTCGAAAATACGTCGAAGCCTATCCTGAACTTTTCGACGAGGTTCTGCGTGATACGCCGCCGGGAATTACCGGGCTGGCGACGGTGGTTTTTCACCGGCGGGAAGAGAAGCTTCTTGCTGCCTGTCGCAGCGCCGAGGAGACCGACGCGGTTTATCGGCGTCGCTGCATTGGCACCAAGGCCCGGCTGGACCTGATTTACAGGGAACGGCGCGGGGTGCGACTGAACCTATGGATATTGTGGCACACCATCGCGCGTCTTTCCTTGCCGTCGTTGCGCGTGGAGGCCGAACCTCGGGTTGCACAGATGCGGGTCATCGCGGCCGAGTGAGCATCAGCCTTCCCGCAGCGCGCGCCCGAAATAGTCGGTAACCGGTTTAGTCAGATAGGACAGAGGCGTGCGTTCGTCGGTCTTGAGATAGGACTCGACCGGCATACCTGGCAGAAGCTGTTGAGAGGACAGTTTTGCAAGGTCGCTATCTACCGGAACCAGTTCGACACGATAGTAATTCACACCCGTCACCTCGTCCTGAAACACGTCTGCGGAAATGTCCGTTACATGCCCGGCAATCTCGGGCGTCATGCGCTGGTTGAACGCGGTGAACCTCAGGCTGGCAGGCTGGCCGATATGAATCTGGTCGATGTGGATCGCTTCGACGCGGGCGGATACGATCAACGGTTGATCCTGTGGAATGATGTACATCAGCGGCTCGGCAGGCTGGATGACCGAGTTCACCGCAAATACCGTCGAGCTGTATACAATGCCGTGAACCGGTGCTCGTATGTCCAGCCTTGCCATGCGTTCGGACAATCCGGCGCGCTGCTCGCCCAGCTCCAACTCGCGGTATTGGAGATCTCGCAGGGTAACGATGGCATTCTCTCGGCGTGACGTCGCAAGTTTGAGTTTTTCGATCTCCAATGCCGCGATCTGGCCCTTGGACCGCGCAATCTCGGATGTCAGCCGCCCGATCTCGCCAGCCAATCGCGCAGCTTCGCGGCGCAGCGACGTTACACGCTGCATTTGCACCAGACCCTTGGCCAGAAGCGTTTCCTGATCGGTCAGTTCCTCGCGGATCAACGTCTCCTGTATGCCAAGCGCGTGTAGCTGTGCCTGGGTACCTTCGATCTGGTTGCGGGTTTGGGCGATCTGCTCTTCGATCTGCTGGTTCTCTTTCTCAAGTGTCCCGAGCCTTGCATCGAAAAGCGACACCTGCCCGTCAATCTGTGCCTGCGCATCAGGGTTGGATTTGACGATATCCAGCAGTTCGGGAGGAAAGGCTATGCGTTCGAGGTCGTCGCGCTCGGCTTCAAGGCGCGCGCGTCGTGCTCGGATTTCGACAAGTTGTGTGTCGATCACGGCCAATTCGGAACGCAGCAAGGTATCGTTCAGACGCAACAGCAAATCTCCGGCAGCCACAGTGTCGCCGTCCCGCGCGAGGATTTCGCCAATCGTGCCGCCCTCGGCGTGTTGGACAACCTGACGATTGCTTTCGACCACGATCATACCGCTGGCGATGACGGCGCCAGAGATCTTGGTACGCACGCTCCAGACCCCCACGACACCCACGAGAAGGACCAATGCGAAAAAGCCGACAGCCAGAGGAAGGCGCGCGCTGTAAGGGGCCTTTGTCACTGGCTTGCCCCCCGTTCCAGTGTCTTCTGGATGTCACCGGCATTCTTCATCATGGATTTTAGCACCTCGTCGCGAGGGCCATGTGCCTTGATACGCCCGTTTTCCACGACGATCAGATTATCGCATTCCGAAATGGCCAGCGGACGGTGCGTCATAATAATGACGGATCGGCCCTCGGATTTCATGGTCCGGACTGCGGTGTTCAATGCTTCGGTGCCTTCAAGATCCAGGGCCGAGTTCGGCTCGTCCAGCACGAGGAGAACCGGGTCTCCATAAAGCGCCCGTGCAAGTGCGATGCGTTGGCGTTGCCCGCCCGAAAGGCTGACGACATTGTCCTCGACACGGGTTTCATACCCGTCGGGAAGGGCCAGGATCAGGTCGTGCGCCTTTGCCTTTTGTGCCGCCGCGACCACCATTTCGCTATCAGGTTCCAGCGACATCCTCGCAATGTTTTCGGCTATTGTGCCGCTGATCAGCATCGGCTCCTGCGGCAGGTATCCGACATAGCGGCCCAGATCCTCGGGTGGATAATGGCTCAGAAGTGCGCCGCCCAAGCGAATTTCGCCGATGTTCGGATCGATCAACCCGAGGAGCGTTTTGGCAATCGTCGTCTTTCCCGATCCACTGCGGCCGATAACGCCGAGCGCTTCGCCCGGGGCCATTGAAAAGCTGACATTGTAAAGAACGGGCGGCTTGCCGGGGCCGGTTGTCACCGTCACACCCTTCACGCTGATCCGTCCCTCGGGCCGCGGCAGAACTGTGCGCTGTTCGGGAAGGGGAGATTCACCGAGGAATTTTTCGAGCGACCGCCAGCCCTGACGCGCACGCGTGATCTGGGGCCAGCGTCCGAGGATTTGTTCGATAGGCGCGAGGGCGCGTCCCATCAGGATCGACGCGGCGATCATCGCCCCTGCAGTCATCTCGCCCTTTAAAACGAGCCAGGCCCCGAGGGCCAGAATCAGCGATTGCAGAGAAAGGCGGAAAGATTTGGTGAAGGTGGTGAAACTGGTCGTCCAATCCACGGCAGACATCGACTGACCGAGAGCCGCCGTGCGCTGGTTCATCCATCTTTCGGTGACGGGCCGCAACATGCCCTGGCTGCGGATCAATTCTCCGGCCCGGCGGGCATTCTCGGAAAAACGGTGCGCGCCTTCTGCAGTTCTCTGGGCTTCGGCAACGCGCTTGGAGGTGAAGAGCTGGTTCAAGAAAGTGATCGTGATCAGGATGAGGCCACCGACGAGGGCAAACCAGCCAAGCCAGCTGTGAAAAACGAAAATCGCGAGGAGAAACAGAGGGGTGAAGGGGGCATCCAGGATCGCGACGAACGCCGGCGAGGCGTAGTACCCTTGGATGGCTTCCAGGTCGCGGGAAGCACTGATCGCCTCGGGGCGCATGTCGCCGGGGCGCATGGTGACCTGAAGCTGGAAAATCCTTGCATCCAACGCCGACTGAAAGCGTGCGCCGTATCGCGCCACGAGCCGGGAGCGGGCGAAATCCAGAAGCCACATCAGCCCATAGAGCGCAATCACGAGGATCAACAGGGCAACCAGCGTCTCTTCCGATCGCGAGCCCAGCACGCGATCATAAATCTGGAGCATGAACAGCGGGCCGGTCAGCATGAGTATGTTGGCGAACACGCTGAACAGAAAAGCAAAATACAAAAAGTGCCGGGATGCCCGCCGGGCTGTGTGCAAATCTCTGATTGCACCCTTTTCGTGGGTAGACTTTGCCATGTGCCGAAGACTTACTTCGCAATTACCCTAGGTTCGCGACCGATCTTGGCGTGAATCCAGCATAAATGGAAGCGAGGCTTTGGATTACAGTCGGTTGAGAATCGAGGCTGCCCAAAGAGCAACAGTACCGCGCGTGCGTTGGCGATAGACCTTTGAGCGTCGCAAATGGGCCAGGCGCGTGATCAGCGAACCCTCGCGGGCGGCGCAGAAGGTCGAGAGCGTTCGACGGGCGTCGTCGGTCAACCAGTGACCGGCACGCCGCAGAGCGGTGGTGTTTTGGGTGTTCCATGCCCGAAAACGGCCCTTCAGAAGCTGGATAGCCCTGTGGAGACCAGCCGACAACGTGTCGTTCGCGCCAACGAGGTTTGCGTCGTGCTGCCGGTAAAGGACGGTGGGAGAACTGTCATAGTGCACCAGGCCGCCCGCACCGGAAATCAATTGATAGACCCACCAATCGTGCGCGGCCACTTCGCTGGCCAGGTCGGCGGTGTCCTGAACCAGGTCGAGCGCCGCCCGGTTGAGGACCATAGTGTTGCCGCCGCCAATGTTCTGAACCAGGGCATTGGCAAAGCTGGCCGGGCGGCGGAAATGCGGTGACATCCTGAGAGGGCGGAGGTCGTCGTCGCAGACCGCAGTTCGGCCACAATAGAGACCGGGCCGCCCATCCGGTACCGTGGCAAGGAAGGCAAGCGCCCGCGAAAGCTTGCATGGCAACCACGCGTCGTCCTGATCGCAAAACGCGACGAAAGGCACCATTGGACCCGCCGATCGGGCCAGTGACAAAAAGTTCTGGGCCGATCCCCTGCGCGGCCCTGGCTGAACCCAGGTCCGGTTCGGAGCGTGCCGGGTCGAAAAATCCGCGACTATGTCAAGCCAGTCGTCGCCGCTTCCGTCGTCGGAAACGATCAGTGACCAGTCCTTGTGGGTTTGGTTGGCGATGCTTTCAAGCTGCTTGCCAAGGGTGCGCGCGCCGTTGAACAGCGCCAAAAGAATGCAGACGTGTTCGGAACCAAAGGATGGAGAAGTTGCCGGTGAAAAACGCGCCGACATGCCGTGGTTAACGAATTCCTTAGTATTTCGGATCATTTGTGGATCAGCCCGTTCGCGCGGCGCGACAAAAGCATGAGGCCGACAGTCATCGAACCAAGCCCGACCCCGAACGAGTAGGCCGGCGAGGCATATGTGGCGTCATAGGTCGGATAGAATCCGTCCCGCATCATGCCAGCGACGTGAAACAGCGGGTTGAACCATAGAAGGTCCCGATATTCGTGCGGCACATCCTCAAACAAGAAAAAGACGCCCGAGATGATGAACAACGGACGGGTCATGACGGTCCAAATCCGTTCCCACGCCGGGAATGCCATGAAAATATAACAGTTCAGTGTGCCGACACCCGCCGCCAGGGACCCCGCCATGCAAAATGCCAGGGCAAGGGTTGGGAGGTCGGGTGGATAGGACGGGCCGGAGACCGCGAAGATGCCGGTCAGAACGATCGCGGCAACCGCAATATGCGTGGCGGCGTTCAAAAGGTAACGGGCGGCGACCACGTCGAACCATGTCAGCGCCCCGAAATTCAACAGGGGGCGCGAGAACCTGATCGCCGATGCCGTTCTGGACGAAACGTCGTGAAACAGCATGTAGGGCAGGTACCCCGTCGCATAAAACAGCGGGAAACTCGTCCCGATGGATGGCGCGCGAAAGGCCAGGGAAAAGGCAAAAGACAAAAGCGCGATCGCAGCGACCGGTTCCACGATGGCCCAGAGGTAACCGCCCGGCGAACGGCCATATGTCGTCACCATTTCGCGCAGTATCAGCGCGACGATGGACCGGGTTGTGCGGAACCTTCTAGGCGCTGCCGGAGCGAGTGCGATTTGCGCGGACAATGTAATCGTGCTGCCCCCCAGATGGACAATTGCCCGAGGCATAGGCCGAAAACCTTTCCAATGAATAAATGGAGGAGCCGAGATGGCAATGCGAGACCCCACAGGTGACGCCATACCAAGCATTTCGCTGGTCCGAGCGCCTTCGCAAGCGGCACGTCCAAGGCGACGGCATGTCGGCCTGTTTGCGGTTTTCATCGCTACGGTCGTTGTGCCGCTGGCAGCCGCAGCCTGGTATCTGTTTGCGGTTTCCGCTGAACAATATGCATCGACTGTTGGCTTTACAGTGCGCAAGGAGGAGGTGGCCTCTCCGATCGAACTGTTCGGTGGAATTGCCGACGTCAGCGGCAACGGCGGCGCAGACAGCGACATCCTGTACGAATTCATCCGCAGCCAGGAGATCGTCGGAAACCTCGAGGCGACGATTGGCTTGTCGTCTCTGTTCTCCAAGCCGGTCGGCGATCCTGTCTTTGCCTATGACCAAAGCGGGAAGATCGAGGATTTGCGCGACTATTGGAATCGCATGGTCCACGTGACCTATGAGCCATCGACAGGGTTGATCGAAGTGCGGGTCCTGGCGTTCGAGGCGCGCGATGCCCAGGCGATTGCAATGGCCATTTTCGATGAGAGTGCGCGGCTGGTGGACGAGTTGTCAGCCATTGCGCAAGAGGATTCGATAGCGTTTGCCAAGACGGAACTGGAACGGTCAATCGAGCGCCTGAAGGCATCGCGCGAAGCGATGACCGCGTTCCGCTCGCGCACACAGATCGTCGATCCGACTGCGGACCTGCAGGGGCAGATGGGGCTTTTGTCGACCCTGGAACAGCAGCTTGCCGAAGCGCTGATCGCGGCGGATTTGCTGCGCGAAAGCACGCGGGAAAGCGATCCGCGTATCCTGCAGGCCGACCGCAGGATTGCTGTCATCGAGGCCCGGATCGAAGACGAACGTCGCAATCTGGGGGTCGGCAGGTCCGGGGGATCGGGCGGAGACTATGCCACCCTGCTTGCCGAATACGAAAGGCTTGCCGTCGATCGGGAGTTTGCCGAGCAGTCCTATATTGCCGCGCTGGCGGCCTATGATCAGGCCCTGGCTGAAGCGCGGCGCAAGAGCCGCTACCTGGCCGCCTATATTCGTCCCACTCTGGCTGAGTCGGCAGAATACCCGCGTCGGTGGGTGTTGCTGGGCAGCAGTGCGTTTTTTCTTCTGGCCGTCTGGGCGATTTCGGCCCTTGTATTCTATAGCATCCGGGACCGGCGATGATCCGGCTTCGGAATGTGTCCAAGGCGTTCTATGCGAGCGGGATTGAGACCGTCATTGCGGATGATCTGTCCCTGACTTTCCCGCGCGGGCAGGCTGTCGCTCTTCTGGGGCGCAACGGGGCCGGCAAGTCCAGTCTTCTCAAGATGATTGCCGGAAGCCTGAAGCCAGGTTCGGGCGAGATCTCGGTGACGGGGAGTGTGTCCTGGCCGGTAGGCTTTGCAGGGAGTTTCCACGGTGACCTGACCGGATTGCAGAACGTCCGCTTCGTCGCGCGAATTTATGGTGTCGACACGGACGATCTCGTCGACTTCGTGGACGAGTTTTCGGAGCTGGGCGAAAAATTGAGACTTCCTGTGCGCTCCTATAGCCAAGGCATGCGGGCGCGTCTTGGCTTTGCACTTTCGATGGGGATCGCGTTCGACACCTACCTGATCGACGAGGTCACGGCCGTCGGTGATGCGCGGTTCCGCAAAAAATGCGAGGTTGCCCTTGTCGATCGTTTGAAAGGGAGCGGCGCTATTGTCGTATCGCATAGCCCAGGTTTCCTCAGGCGTGTCTGCCAGGCGGGAGTGGTTATTGAGAATGGTCAGGCTGCATGGTTTGACGATCTGGACGAGGGATTGCGGTTCCATCGTACCCTGCTGGAAGACTGAGGCAGCGGATCAGTCGATTTTGGGTGGGGCGCCGCCTTCGAAGATGTTCGCCTTGCCATAGCTGATCGGGTCTTCCTGCATCTCAAGGTGTAGACCGTCACCCGTCCAGGGGTTGGCGCGGGCCAGTGCCTCATCGACTTCGATACCGAGGCCGGGAGCGTCCGGAACGCCAATGTAACCGTCTTCGACCGTCATGCCGCCCCTGATGAGGTTGGCATGAAAAGGCGTTTCTATGGTTTCGGCAATAAGGAGGTTCGGAATCGACGCTGACAGCTGGATATTGGCCGCCCATTCAATGGGGCCGGCGTAGAGGTGCGGTGCCATTTGCGCGCCTGCCGCTTCCGCCAGTGCGGCGATTTTCTTTGCCTGCCAGATGCCCCCGGCGCGGCCCAGAGCAGGTTGCAGGATGGCGGCGCCGTGCGCGAGCGCGGTGGAGAATTCCGCCAACGTAGTCAGTCTTTCACCCGTCGCCACCGGGATAGACGTCGCGCGCGCGACTTTGCCCATGGCTTCGGGCGCGTCAGGCGGGACCGGTTCTTCGAACCACAATGGATCGAATGGTTCGATGGCCCGTGCCAGGCGGATGGCGCCCGCAGGCGTGAACTGCCCATGGGTGCCGAACAGAAGGTCGGCTTTTGGTCCAACGGCGGCGCGGATCTTCTGACAAAAGTAAGCCGAGGTTTCGATGTCATGAAGCGATGGCTGGTGGCCGCCGCGGATGGTGTAGGGACCGGCGGGGTCGAACTTCACCGCCGTGTAGCCTTTGTCCACCAAAGATAGAGCTGCCTCGGCAGCCATGTCGGCGTCGCCCCAGAACGCGGGCAGGGGATGGTCTTTGTCGGGGTAGAGATAGGTGTACGCGCGGATGCGATCATTCATGCGGCCGCCGAGCAAGGCCCAGACCGGGCGATCGCGATCCTTGCCCACAATGTCCCAACAGGCGATTTCCAGGCCCGAAAAAGCCCCCATCACGGTCAGGTCCGGCCGCTGAGTGAAGCCAGAGGAATAGGCCCGGCGGAACATGAGTTCGACGTTTTCGGGGGTTTCACCTGCCATGTGCCGCTGGAAGACGTCGCGCACCACGGCTGTCATGGCCTCAGGCCCGACCGATGCGGCATAGCATTCGCCCCATCCGGATATGCCGGTGTCGGTGGTGAGTTTTACCAGTATCCAGTACCGCCCGCCCCAGCCGGGCGCAGGAGGGGCCGTGACAATCACGTCAAGATCAGCAAGTTTCACGGGGTAAGTCCTGTATTAATTGAATTGCAGTCGGATCATGTCGGTAAATCCAATCACCATTCGCAACCTGGGTCCAGATGAGGCGCATGTCCTTGACCGGGTGAAACCGGGCACGTTCGACAATCCGGTCGATCCGGGATTCGCGTTCGGGTTCCTCGCGACACGTGTGAATGAATTGGTCGTGGCGCTGGACCGGGGTGAGGTGATTGGGTTTGCCAGCGGCACCGTGCTGATGCACCCTGACAAGCCCATGTCTTTTTTCATCAACGAGGTCGGTGTGCACGAAGACTATCGCCGCCGAGGTATTGCCACCCGGCTTGTCGAACGGATTTGCGACCTTGCCCGCGACCGGGGATGCCAGGGCATCTGGCTGGCGACCGAAGCCGACAATGCCCCCGCCCGCGCCCTTTACCGGGCAATGGAGGCGCGTGAAACCGGTGGGCTGGTCATGTACGACTGGGAAGATGCCGTCCGCTGACGCCGGGCTCAGAATACGATCACGTTGCGACGCGCGGCGCCTGCCCTGGTGTTGGCGATGGCCTCGTTGATTTCGTCCAGAGACCAGCGGCGCGAAATCAGTTCGTCCAGTTTCAGCCTTCCTTGCAGATAGAGGTCCGCCATCCAGGGGATGTCCCGAGACAGGACGGTGTCGCCCATTTTTGTGCCAATCATGCGTTGGCCAAAGCTTGCGATGACGTCGGGCGCGTAGGTGGAATTTTGGTCGTTTCCGGGCATGCCGACCATGACGAGCCGCCCGGCCGGCGCCAGGAAACGCGGAGCCGTGTCATAAACGGATGTTGCGCCAACGGTGACAAGGACAGCATCGGCGCCCCGTCCGATCATGTCTTGCAATAAATTCCAGGGCTCCCGCTCCGAGGCCAGGATACAGTCGGTTGCGCCGAATGTGCGGGCGTCCTCGAGTTTGCTTTCGATCATGTCGACGGCCACAACCCGGCGGGCACCGGCAATCCGGGCACCCTGGATCGCGTTCAGACCGACGCCCCCCGCACCAATGACCACCACGTCCTCTCCAGCCCGAATCCTGGCGGCGTTCACGGCTGCGCCGACGCCGGTGATCACGCCGCAGGACAAGAGCGAGGCCACATCGAGCGGCATCTCGTCCGGAACGCGGGCGATCTGGGATTGGTCCACCACCACTTTCTCAGCGAAGGCGCCGCAATTCATCGCCTGAAAAACCTCGCTGCCATCCAGTCGGCTGAGCGGGGCCGACCGTTCGGCGCTTGCGCAGATCGCAGGAGCGCCTGCCGTGCAGGTCGGGCAGGTTCCGCAAGACTTGATCAACGTCACGATGACCCGGTCGCCGAGGGCATAGCCTGACGTCCCCTTGCCGAGCTTGGTGATCTTGCCCGCAGCCTCGTGGCCATAGACGGCGGGCAGGGGGCCGGCCCACTTTCCGTCGGCATAGGTTATGTCCGAATGGCAAATGGCGCAGGCCCCGAGCGTGACCTCCACTTCTTTGGAGCCAGGTTCGGCAAGGACGAGATCCTCGATAACCAGGGGGGCATTGAAAGCTGTGCAAACGGCGGCGCGGACCAGGTTCATCTTTCGCTCTCCGACTGTGTTCGTGCGACCGTGCCAAGGGTTTCACTGCCGCGCCAGAGCAAAAACGTCAGGCCGCTGCAAAATGCGGGCTTGCGGGGCGGAGGCCAATCACATTGACGGCGCAGGGGCAGACGTCGGCGCACCCACGACGACCGCTGACATGTTTCGCGGCGATTAGATTTCCGAGGTATGACGTCGGCGTCGCGGCGCAAGATAGACCGCGAGGCATGCAAAGATCAGGACCATGGACACGAGGAAGGGTGCTCCGGGAAGGTAGATCGGGGCACTATCGCTGGTAAAACGGCTGAAGACCCAGGTCATGGTCAGTGGCGCAACGATCATGGCAAGGGCGGCCGCCGATGTGAGGACGCCCTGGAGTTCACCCTGCGCGTCGTCCGGAGTTGCTTGTGACATGATTCCCTGAAGGGCGGGGGTGACCGCACCGCCGAGGGCGGTCAGGGGCAATACGAACCAGATCAGCGTCTGGTTTGCCACGAGGCCGAGGAAGAGGAAAATCGCCAGGTTGACGACCAGTCCCCAGACGACCGTGCCGCCTTCACCAAGCCAACGCAGGAATACGCGGATCAGGCCGCCCTGCACGACGGCGACCGAAACGCCGAAGATGGCAAGTGACAGGCCGATCATCCCCTCGCTCCACCCGAATTGGGCGGTGGTGTAATAGGCCCAGACCGCGGGATATGCGAAGAAGGCGACCTCGTAGAGGAAAAACAGGAGGATCAGCCTGGCAAGGCCGGGGCTGAGCGAGACCTGCGCGAACGCGCCAAACGGATTGGCGCGACGCCATTCAAAGGCGCGTTTGGTCTTGTCGGTCACGGTTTCCGGAAGGGCAAAGTATCCCAGCACCATGTTCAGCCCCGCCAGCGCCGCTGCGGCCAGGAAGGGGGCACGGGTTCCGAACTCGGCCAGGGCGCCACCCATCAGCGGACCAAGTACGAAGCCGACGCCAAACGCGGCTCCGATAAGGCCGAAGCGCGCAGACTTCTCTTCGGGCGATGAGATATCCGCCATCGCTGCCGATGCAGTCGAGTGCGTGGCGGCTGCCATCCCTCCGATCAGCCGTCCCAGCAACAACAACCAGATAGTCTGGGCGATTGCCATAACCACGTAGTCGAGCATCATCACGAAGAGCGAGACCAAGAGCACTGGCCTGCGACCGAAACGGTCGGAGAGAGCACCAACCAGTGGTCCGCCGAGGAATTGCATGGCCGCGAAGACAGTCGTTAGAAGGCCACCCCAAAGCGCCGCTTGGGCAAGACTGGCGCCTTCGACTTCGCGCAGCAAGGCAGGCATGACGGGCAGGATCAGGCCGACTCCCATGGAGTCGATCATGACTGTCGCGCAGATGAAAAGGACGGTGAATCGCATTTTCCGTTTCTCCAGTCCGCACTGGATACGGGGAAAAGGGGAGCGAGAAAAGGGAAAAGTGAACTGAACGGTTCACTTTTTCGAACGGGCGGCTTTCACAAAGGCCTGCGCATCGGCAGGAGCGGTGCCAAGCTGGGCGTCAGCAGTGAAGATCGTGTCGTGATCCAGGTCGGGGTGGGCGTCGCGGGCCAGTTCGGACAGCCTTTTGCCGTCTCGCACCGCTGACTGGATCAGGGCCTTGGTTGCGGCCTGCGCCTCGGGTCGGGCCATTTTGGAAGCCAGTGCAAAGCTGAGGGATTCTGCGAAGACCATTTCATGGGTTTCGTCGATGTGGTGCGCCATGTTCTCTGGATTCGGCGTCAAGCTCTGGGCGAGATCGCCGGCAATGGAAAGTGCCCGTGCCGCGAGGATGACCAGTTGCGGCAAGCTCATCCATTCCGACAGCCAGGCGGCGGCGTCCCGTTGCTGCCGGTGCGGGAGGGCGGATTGAATAACGGCATTCAGGCCGACGGTCTGGCGTGCAATCGCGGAAAGAGCGGAGGGTAGCACCGGGTTCGATTTCTGCGGCATCGTTGAAGAGTTGCCCCCCGTGCCAAGAGAGATCTCGGGGTGCCCGGATTGGGTCAGAAGGATCAGGTCCTCTCCCATCTTTCCAAGCGAGCCGGTGAGGTTCGTCAGCCAGCTAGCAAAGGCGGCGATGCCGTCGCGGGTGCTGTGCCAGCTGTGCTCCGGGTCGTTCAGGGCAAGTGCCGCAGCCAGTCTGGCGCGAACCTCCGGACCCCTGGGTCCCATAGCCGACAAGGTGCCCGCCGCCCCCGACAGGCTGACGTTCAGCACGTCCGCACGCAGGACGTCCAGCCTGTCGCGGTGGCGCAGCAAAGGCCGTCCCCAATCGGCCACGACGGCGCCAAAGGCGGTGACGACCGCTGCCTGCCCGTACGTTCGGGCCAGCATCGGCGTAAGGGCATGGGCGTCCGCGAGGCTTGCCAGGCAGCGCAGGGCTCTGTCCAACCGTTGTTCGCAGATCGCGAGCGCCTGACGCAGACGCATGACGAGGCCCGTGTCCATGATGTCCTGGCTGGTGGCACCCCAGTGAACATAGGCGGCATGTTCGGGAGCCTGCATCGCCTCGCGAAACATTTCGACAAGCCGGGGCACCGGAACGGCATTTTGTGCGACGCTGGCACCAAGACCGCCTGGATCGATCTGCAATTCCATCGAGGCTCTGTGGATGGCGCGTGCCGAGGTCTCGGGGATCAAACCCAGTTCGCCCTGCACCTTGGCCAGGGCTCCCTCGACCAGCAACATCGCCCGAACCTCTGCGCTGTCAGTGAAAAGACGGCTGACCTCGGAGTCGCCAAAAAGTTTGCCGTAGATGGCGCTGTCGGGCAGGGCTGCGGGCATGGGTGCGACCTTGATTGTTGGCAACCGGCAGGCGCGACCTACGCACTGGCGATCAAATTCAGAGTGTCCACCAGTTTATCCGGGTGAGAGAAAAAGGGCGAGTGTCCGCAGTCGAGATCATGAACCTGATTGGCTGGCCAGCCCTTAGAGATTTCGATCTGATAGGATGGGAGCACGGCCCTGTCCTGGAGGCAGCGGATATAATGGCGGGGCACTTGGGCCGGCTCGAACTCAAGAACTTGCGTCATGATCGAAATCGGCTGGGGTGTCAGGCGCGGGAGAGCCAAGGCGCGGTCTTCTTCCGTGCAATCAAAATAGAAAACGTCCTTTGCCATGTCCGGATCGGGCACAGTGACGCCCCGATCCCGGTCGATCTGCTGGGCGGCGATCAGCTCGGGAGTGACGGCGTCGCCACGGTATTGGCGTGCAGACTGTCCGGGGGGAGGTACGAAGGCGCAAAGGTAGACAAGAGCGCGAGTCTGGCTCGGACGTGCGGCCGCGGCCAGCGTGATCGTCAGTCCTCCCAGAGAGTGGCCAACCAGGATTGTATCATCCTCCATCTCGCTGATGGCCCGGTTAACGTAGTCGTTGATCCTTACGCCTTCGGGCGGCGTGGGATCATCGCCATGTGAGGGCAGATCAATGGCGCGGGCTTCGTGCCCCGCCGTCGTCAGACCCTGGACGACCTTGTCCCAACACCATGCGCCGTGGGATGCCCCGTGGATCAGCAGAAATCGCGCCATCACATGTCCAGAAAGACGGTTTCGTTGTCGCCATGCAGATAGATGTCAAAGGTGTAGGAGCCTTCGCCGGTTTTTCTTGCCAGGAGGGTCGCCACCCGGCTGGGCGGAACGATCCGGGCCAACACGGGATCTCCGTCGTTATCTTCATCTTCGAAATAGATGCGCGTTTGCAGGCCATTGTTCAGCCCGCGCGAGGTGATCAACAGGCCGATATGAGGGGCTTGCCCGCCGTTCCTGCCGGGCTTGATCGTGCTCAGCGTGAAGTCCCCGGTCTCGAGGTCGGCGGCGAAGCGGCAAAAGCCGGAAACATTCGGGTCGGCCCCATCCTGGCCTGGATAGATGCCCTGGGCATCCGCCTGCCAGCTTTCCAGCATGATGTCGCGCAGGACCGTACCGTTGCTGTCGCGGACCTTGCCGGAGATGGTGATCGCTTCGCCCTTGGCGCCGTCCCGAACGGGGGACACTCCGATCTGGGTCTCGTAGATGTCTTTCAGTCCGGCATAGGCAGGCAGGCAGCCGATGTGGACATAGGGTCCGGCGGTCTGGCTGGGCGTTTCGCGGAGGTATTCGAGTTTCTGCGGCACGTCACATCCCCTCTGGCATGTTCTCGAACATGGTCTGGCGACGACCGCGCAGGACGATGTCGAATTTATAGGCGAGAAAGTTCATTGGTTTTCCGGCCCGCATATCGAGCGCGGCCACGAGGCTTTCCAACTGGCCGCGATCTTCGACGGTATTCGCAATCGGGCACAGCGGGATAAGTGGGTCACCCTCGAAATACATCTGCGTGACAAGTCGCTGGCCGAAGGAATGACCGAAGATCGAGAAGTGGATATGCTTGGGCCGCCAGTCGTTACCTCTGTTGGGCCAGGGGTAGGCACCGGGCAGGATGGTCAGGAATTCATATGCGCCGTTCTCGTCGCTGATTGTGCGTCCGCACCCGCCAAAGTTCGGGTCCAGCGGAGCAAAATGCGTGTCGTTCACATGCCGGTAGCGGCCTCCGGCGTTGGCGTGCCAGATCTCCACCAGCGCGTTTGGAACGGCGCGGCCGTTTTCATCCATGATCCGGCCGTGCAGGCGAATGCGCACCCCTTGGGCTGCGGCCTTTCCTTTGGTGAAGTTCAGGATCAGGTTGTTGTCCAATTCGCCCAACTGGTCGTGACCGAAAACCGGGCCGGTGTTTTCCGTGTCGGTTGCGTCCAGTGTCAGAAGCGTGTTGCGCGGAGCCCGGAACAGCGTCGTCTTGTATTCAGGTGTTCGATAGGCGGGGTGCGCGCTGCGATCCCTCGGCAGCAGAATGCCAGTGTCACCCATTTTCAGGGTCTCCCTTCATTTCGTCAAAGGTGGCCTTGGCCAGTTTGATCGCGTGGTTGGCTTTTGGCACACCGGCATAGACAGCGACGTGCAACAGCGCCTCCATGACATCTGTTTCGCTAGCGCCGGTATTCGCGGTCGCGCGGATATGCATCGGGATTTCGTCGAAATTTCCCGTTGCTGCGAGCAGGGCGATGGTCAGCATCGAGCGTTCGCGCAGCGTGATCGTATCACGCGCCCAGACGGTGCCCCATGCGCTCTCGGTTATCATGTCCTGAAAAGGGGTGTCGAAGCCGGTCTTTGCTGCTTCCGTGCGGTCAACATGGGCGTCGCCCAGAACGGCGCGTCGTACCTGCATGCCTCTGTCATGCTTATCGCTCATGAGACCTTTCCCTGCACTGTCGGTTCCAACTCAGACATGGCCGATTTGCCCCAGGAAGGTGGCGATCAGTGCCGCGTATTCCCGAGGTTTTTCGACCATGGGCAGATGGCCTGCGCCTTTTATCAGTTCAAAACTGCTGCCCTTGATCAGGCCGGCGGTCTCGCGGACCAGATCGGGCGGAGTCGATCCGTCTTCGCTGCCGGCGATTGCGAGAGTCGGTAGGGTCAGGCTGGCCGTGGTGGTATAAAAGTCGGTTCCCGAGATGGCCGAAGAGCACCCTATGTAGCCTGCATGCGGTTGCCGGGTCAGCATATTGCGCCAGGCCGCGAGTTCCGATGTTGCGCGGAAGCGGGACGAGAACCATCGCTCCAGGATCGAATCCGCGAGGGCCTCGATCCCTCCGGCCTGGACCTGAGCAATCCGGTCCTGCCACGTCTCGGAAGTGCCGATTTTCATCGCGGTGTTCGACAGAACCATGGCGCGTATCTGGTCCAGCCGTTTGACGGCCAGTCCCTGTGCAATCATGCCGCCGATCGAACAGCCGACGAACACGGCATCGCGAATTTCGAGATGATCGAGCAGTTTTTCCGCGTCTGCTATCAGCGTGCCCATCGAATAGGGCGCCGCAGGGCAGGAGGTCAGGCCGTGGCCGCGTTTATCATAGCGGATCAGGCGCAGTCCATCGGGCAACTCGGGCAGGATGCCGTCCCAAAGCCTGAGGTCGGTTCCCAGTGAATTGGCAAAGACGACAGGCCGACCATTTGGGTCGCCGTCGTCGCGAAAATGGATGTCGATACCGCCCAGATGCGCAATTTTCATAGGTCGACTGTTGGCTGACCATACAGAAATTGCTATTCCAGCCAGCCCCTCCTGGTCACATCTGAGTTCATTTAGTTGTCAAAGTCAACTAAATTCACGTACCGTCATAGGTGAGCGCCCGCACCAGGATGCTGGTATCGGTATTCCCGCCAGAGGCCACGACGATCAAATCCTTTGTGCTTTCGGCATGGAACAAGGCCGCCGCGAGGGACACCGCCCCGCCGGGCTCGATGACGATCTTGAGGCGGCGAAAGGCGACAGCCATGGCCCGAAGGGCGTCTTCGTCGGAGACGACATATCCCGGTCCGCAGAGGGCTGAGATCACGGGGAAGGTCAGTTTGCCGGGCGAGGGCGTCATGATGGCATCGCAGATCGAGCCAGCGGACTTTTCATTTCGTTGGACGGTTCCGGCCATCATCGACTTGGCCACGTCGTCGAAATTCTCCGGCTCGACCGGGCGTGCGCGCAATGCGGGCGCGCGGGCCTCAAGCGCAAGGGCAATGCCCGCCGTCAGCCCGCCGCCGCCACAGCAAACCAGCACGTCGGCGTCCGAAATTCCCGCAGCCTCGGCCTGTTCTGCGATCTCGAGGCCGCAGGTTCCCTGACCTGCGATCACCTGTTCGTTGTCGAAGGGCTTGATCAGGGTGAGCCCGCGTTCGTTGGCAAGCGACAGCCCGATTTCGTCGCGGTCCTCATTTTCGCGGTCGTATTCGATGACCTCGGCCCCGTAGGCGCGCGTGTTCGCCAATTTCAGTGACGGAGCGTCCGACGGCATGATGATGGTCGCAGGAACGCCAAGTTCCCGCGCGGCAAGGGCAACCCCCTGTGCATGGTTGCCGGACGAAAAGGCGATGACACCGCGTTCGCGCGTCTTTTCATCCAGTGCCGTGATAGCGGCACGCGCGCCGCGGTATTTGAACGAGCCCGTCTTTTGCAGGCACTCGGCCTTTACGAAAATGCGCCGCCCGGCTTCGGCATCCAGCAGGGGGGCGTTCAACAGAGGCGTGCGGACCGCATGACCTTCCAGCCGCTTCGCGGCCGCTTCAATTGCATCAATATTCATGACAAGCTTTCGATCCAATCATTCAGAACCGACAATGCGGCAACTTCGTCAAGAAAAGGTACATGCCCGCGATCTGGTACATTGGCGTAAAACATGTCCGGGCGCCTTCGCCGCATCTCGTCTGTCGTGGCTTTGCTGAGAAGGTCCGAGTTTTCGCCACGGATCAGCGCCAGCGGGAGGCCTTCCATTGCATCGAACAGAGGCCAGAGGTCGGGGGCGGGTTCCGACACTGAGGTGACGACATTGACCCGCAATTCAGGGTCGTAGTTGATAACGAGGCCGTCGGGCGTTTCGATATAGTGCTTGCGCACTTCCTCGGCCCACCGGCTTTCGGGAACGCCTTTGAACCCGGCCATGAGTTCGGCCCGCATCGACGTGGCCTCGGCGTATGACTTCTGGCCTGGATTTCGGCCGACGAAATTCTTGATCACCTCCAAGCCTTCGGGAGCGATCTCGGGGCCGATATCGACGAGACAGACCCCGGAGAGTCGGGCCTTGGCAGTTGCCGCAAGCACCATCGCGATCAGACCGCCGCGGGATGTGCCCAGCACAGCGGCTTTTTCGATGCCGAGGTGATCCAGCAGAGCAATGGCGTCCTGGGCCTCGGTCGGAATCGTGTATGAGGCTGCGCCGGTCCATTCGGATTTGCCACGTCCGCGGTAGTCCATTCGCACAAGGCGAACACCTTTCAGGTGCGGGGCGACATAGTCAAAGTCAGTGCTGTTGCGCGTCAGCCCGGACAGGGCGAGGATCACAGGTCCTTCGCCCTGATCCCGGTAAAAAAGCCTCGCGCCATCGGGGGCGGTGAATTCGGGCATCAGAGCGATCCTGCAAGCTCGGGAATTGTGGTGAGGTCGGGCAAGAGATTGCCCGGTTTGGCAGGCAGGCGGTCCATGGGCTCGCCCGCTCGATTGACCCAGGCGGTCTGGAAGCCGAAACCCGCCGCCGCAGCAGCATCCCAGCCATTGGATGAGACGAACAACACTTGCTCCGGCGTGGTTCCAAAGGCCTTGCCGACCATGTCGTAGACCACGCGCGCAGGTTTGAAGATGCCGACATCCTCTACGGAAAGGACCGCATCCAGAACGTCGCCGACACCAGCGAATTCCACCGCGCCGTCCAGCATGTCGGGCGAGCCGTTCGACAGGATCGCCGTGGCGAATCCCCGATCCTTCAATTCGGCCAGCATCTTGGGGACCTCGGGGTAGGCCGGGAGTTCCCAGTAAAGGGCGAGCAGCGTCTCGCGCAAAATGGGATCATCAAGTCCGGCGGCCTCCATTGCCCAGTCCAAAGCATCCTTTGTGACCTCCCAGAATGGGATATGGTCGCCGGTGATCGCGCGCAGCCAGGAGTACTGCAGCTGCTTGGTGCGCCAGTTTGCGGCGAGGCCAGGCCAGAGTTGGGCAAGCTCTTCCTGGCCCGGTTGTTCGGCGGCCACGCGCGCCGCTGCGGCCACGTCGAACAGGGTGCCGTAGGCATCGAAGACACAGGTTGTTACGGGCATCTTGGCTCTCCTTTCCGGGCGACCTTTGCACGCTGCGCCCCAGGGGGAAAGCATGAGTTTCCGGTGCCGGGGTTTACACCTGGAGCCAGGAATGTTTGGCTCGCGTGAACCCAGAAGGCGCCGCATGTCCGGCGCCATCCCAAAACGAGAGATTCCCATGACACAGGCGAAAAGCGGCGACACGGTCCGCATTCATTATACCGGAACCCTGTCGGATGGCTCGACCTTTGATAGCTCGGCAGGTCGTGATCCGCTGGAGTTCAAGCTTGGCAGCGGGCAAGTGATCGTCGGTTTTGACAACGCGGTCGACGGTATGAACGTTGGCGAGGAGAAGACGGTCGAAATTCCTTGCGAAGAGGCGTATGGCCCCGTCAATCCCGATGCGCGGCATGATTTTCCGCGTGACAAGGTGCCGGACGATGTCCCGCTTGAGATCGGTGGGCGGCTTCAATTGTCCGGACCACAAGGGCAACCGATCATGGTCACTGTTGCAGAGGTGACGGAGGAAGTGGTTGTTCTGGACGCGAACCATCCTCTCGCTGGCAAGGACCTGACTTTCAAGATCGAACTGGTCGAGATCGCCTGATCCTTTTGCCTGCCTGATGCGCCTTGCCCGGTCCGGCCGGGCAAGCCACATTGTGCACCCGGACTGAAACGCGCTAGACCGGGTGCAACAACCCTGAAGGGGCAATGGGCATGGATCTTAGGCAACTGAATGATCTGACCGTGACGCCGGATGTCTCGGTGCGTTTTGCGCTTGAGGTTATCGACCGGTCAAAGCGGCAGATCGCATTGGTGGTGGATAGCGCCGGCAAGCTTGTGGCCACAGTGACGGATGGCGACGTGCGCCGGGGCATCCTGAACGGGATCGACCTGGATGGGCCGGTGTCGCAGGTCATGCACACGACGCCAACCACCGTGACAAAGGGCGCGCCCGATGCGGAAACGCGTCGGCTGATCCGAGAACGGAAACTGCACCATGTACCGGTGCTGGATGTCGACGGCCGACTGGTCGATCTTGCCACTGTCGAGGACCTGTTCGGGGTCACGCCCAAGTCCACACCCGTGATCCTGATGGCGGGCGGCCTTGGCAAGCGCCTGCGTCCCCTGACCGAGACTGTTCCGAAACCGATGCTGATGGTTGGCGGCAAACCGCTATTGGAGCAGATCATCGGTGTCTTTGCCGACCAGGGGTTTTGGCGGGTTTCGATCTCGGTGAATTACAAGGCCGAGATGGTGCGCGACTATTTCGGGGACGGGTCCGATTTCGGCGTTTCTATTAACTATGTCGAAGAAGAACGGGCCATGGGTACAGCCGGGGCGCTGTCGCTTCTGCCCGAGCGGCCTGCCGAGCCGTTTATCGTGATGAATGGTGACTTGCTTGTCTCGCTGCAGTTCTCTGAACTTTTGGCATTCCATCGCGAAAAGAAGGCCTCCGGCACATTGGTCGTAAGAGAATATGAGCAGCAGGTGCCTTACGGTGTCGTGCGGTCTCAAGACGGGCTCATGACAGGCATTGAGGAAAAGCCTGTCGAAAGGTATTTCGTGAATGGGGGTATCTACGCGTTGTCCCCCGAAGCGCTTGATTTTCTTGAGCCTGGTAAACCCATGGACATGCCGGACCTTCTGACCCGTCTGGTAGATGCCGATCGCAATGTGGGGGTCTTCCCGTTGCGCGATTACTGGCGCGACATTGGCCGGATCGACGATCTCGAGGCCGCCCGCTCGGAATTCAGCAATGTCTTTCGTGACTGATGCCTGACCTGCCGAACCTGACGTTGATCATCGGTCCGCAGACTGGATTGGCGCTTTCCCTGAATGCGTTGATACGGACGTTGAGAGCGCCGCTGAAACGTGCCGGGTTGACGGCCTTGCCAAGCCGCGTCGCTTCACCCCTGTTGCGGCGCTGTCTCGATATTCATCGGCCGCAGGGCGAGCGCGAGGCCGAGTTTACACGGGAAGTGCGGCCGGGCCCCACTCTTTTGTCTGCGGTCAATTTCCTGGGAGCGCCGCAGTCCGGGTTACACAAGGGCGAGATGTTCCCGGGTGCAGAGGTTGCTTTGTCCGGCCTGGGGCAGCTTGTCGGACCGGCGCGTATCGTGTTCTGCCCCGACAACCTGCATAACTTCTTCCTGGCAACGAATTCGGATGTCCTGGAAGAGCGGGTGCGTCGCCACGACTGGGCGACCCTATATGAACTTAGCTGGGCTGACCTCGCCAAGGAAATCATTGCAGCCGTGCCTGGCTGCGAACTCCTGGTGCTGACACCCTCCGGCGCGGCGATCAACTCACCGCAAGTATTGAGCCGATTGCTCGGTCCGGGCGCCAGGGTCGTACCTGATATGTTCACCCTGATGAAGGGGGCCGTCTCGCAGACCGGTGTCGCCGTGCTGGATCGCATGTTGGAAGAGCGCGAGCCGGACGAGACCATGCTGGCGGATTTGTACCAGTCCTTCGCGGAAACCAGGTCAGTGTCCGAGGTCGAGGAAAAGCTGGGCATTGACCGGCTCACGATGACGCTGATGCAGCAGAGGTTTGACGAGGATCTGGCGGTCATCGCATCATTGCCATCGGTCGAAATTATCTGATGTCCGTCACGCGCCGTGCTTTTCAGAAAGTCAGCATCGGCGGCCTGGACTGTATTGCCGCCGTGGAAACGGGGGCCGGTGTGATCGCAGGGTTCGCGACAGGCGTCACCGCTGCAAAGCTGCGCGCGGCCGCGCCTGAGGCCGGCGGATTGCGTCAGGTTGGACAGGGGCTATTGGCAAGGCTGCCGTCGGTAGATGGGCCGCTTTCCAAGGCGGAAACCGGTTTGTTTGAGGGCAAGAACGCCCTTTTGGCGGTCAGGAATGGAGAGACGGCAGCAGCGGCAAAAGATTGGTTGGACTACCACGGCCGTTTTTTTGATGCAGAGGCAGCAGTCATTCTGGATCGCGATGCACCTAGCGGCTCATTCGCAGATGAGCTTGCCGCGCTGGGTCCTAGCATTCCCACGATTGTCGTAACGGCCGACCGTCCCCTCGGTCGCCCTGATGCTCCCGATGCCCGCCATCCCTCGCTTGCTCCAGGCGCTCCGCGCCGCGATGTGCCGCCGCTGAGCGCCTGGCACGCGCCGATCAGTGAAACGGTCATTTTTGAGCTATTGCGGTATCGTTTCCTCTCGAAGGTCCGCGCTGTCGTTCTGTTGAACATCGGGGATCTGGTGGTGCCCGACCGCGATGGAACACCCTTTGACCGCGCTGTCCGGGCATCGGGGCAGATCGTCGTCATGCACGGAATTGAAACTTATCCGTGGCGGTTGCGGCAGGGACGGCCTGCACCGCACAGCGATCACCTTGCAATGCGTCGCGGCGAAAAACGATGGCTGGTGAGCTGGTGCGCCGCCCCTGCGGCGATGCCCGACGATGCGATATGGCAACCTGCACGCCCGACGGGTGTCGCGGCCGCAGAAGTGCGACCGGTTCAATTCCGGCGTGCCATGGGGGTCACTTTTCCCGGTGTGCCTGTGAATCGACTGGTGCGAAAAGCCGACCTCTCTGAGGACGCCTCTCTTGTCTCTCTGGCAAACACGCATTTTGGTGCCAGGCCTATCCGGCTGCCCCGGCCAACGCTGATCGCGCCCCGTCGTGAAACCCGGCAGGTCTCGGTCGTGACTGCGATGAAGAACGAGGGGCCCTTCATTCTCGACTGGATCGCACACAATCGCGCAATCGGAATCGATCGGCATCTTGTCTATACCAACGACTGCGAAGACGGCACCGACCGGCTTTTGGACCTATTGGCCGAGGCGGGTGTCGCCCGGCGCGACAATCCCTACAGGTTGACAGGACAGGTTCCCCAGTTCGCTGCCTTTCAAGCGGCACTGAAGCAAGAGGACATTGGCGCTGCCGACTGGTTGATGACCCTGGACGTGGACGAATACATCAACATTCATGTTGGGGAAGGGCTGATCGCCGATCTGCTGCACGCACGGCCAGAAGCCCATGTTTTCTCGCTTCCCTGGCGGCTTTTCGGAAATAGCAATTGTCATCATTTCGAAGATCGTCCGGTGACGGAGCAATTCACTGCCGCCGCCCCTGCGTTTGCGCCGCGTCCGCTTCAAGCCTGGGCGTTCAAGAGTATCTATCGCAATGACGGTCTGTTCCGGCGGCTCGGTGTCCATCGGCCGAACGGTATCGCGGCCGAGGTGCAGGGCCAGCTTGTGTGGGTCGATGGCTCTGGCCGTGCGATGCCGCCAACCGTTTGGCATTCAGCCTGGCGCATGTCGAAATCGACGTGGGGCTATGACCTCGCAAGCCTCAACCACTACGCAGTGCGCAGCGCTGAAAGCTTTTTGGTCAAGCGCGACAGGGGGCGGGTGAATCACACCGACCGCGAACAGGGCTTGGCGTATTGGTTTCGCATGAATCACAACGCCGAGGCGGAGACGTCGATCCAACGGCTAGCGCCACGGGTGCGGAAAGAGAAAGATCGGCTGTTGTCGCTTCCGGGCGTTGCCGAGGCCCATGCAGAAGCGGTTGATTGGCACCGGGCCCGGATCGCGCAACTGATGCGGGTGCCAGAGCATGCGGAGCTTTATGCCCTGATCACGACGGAGCGGATGGAAAAGCTGTCCCGTATGGCGACCCTTTTCGGGGCGAATGTCTACCTTGAGGGACCGGACGTTATTCCTGACGAAATTGTGGCGCGTGATCCGGCAAAACCTTTTTTCTTTACGGTTCCCCGCTCAGAGGGTCACAAGATCACCTGATGCTCGGCCTGCCCGAGTGCGACGTCGTGAGCCGCCAGAACCATCCCGTGTTTGTCGGACTTGGCCTTGTTTGTGGCGCTGAGTTCCTGACGCGCGGAGGTGCAGAAAAGTGTTGTCATTTCCGGCCCCCCGAAAGCCGGGCATGAGGTGTGTGCCGCGTCGAAATTGACAGCCTTGAGGAAAGTCGCGTCGGGCGCGTAACAGGCGACCCGCCAGGCTCCCCATTGCGCATTCCAGAAATTGCCCTCGGCATCCACCACAGCCCCGTCCGGATAAACTCCTTCCGGCTCCAGATCCAGCCACAGTTCCGCGCGGCCATCGGGCCACCCCGTGTCGGGGTCCAGGGCCTGGCGCATGACTTTCTGTGCTTCGGTATCGGCGTAGTAGGCGCAGGAACCGTCCGGAGCAAAACTGATCGCGTTTGTAATCGAAATATCCTTGAACAGACGCTTCAGCTGCCCCTGGTAATAGCGATAAATCGCGCCCTGACCCTGGTTGGCGTTCTGTTTTGCCATCGTGCCGATCCAGAAGCCGCCCCATGGGTCGGCGCGCCCGTCATTGGAGCGGTTCAGCTTGTTGTCGTACTCCAACCCTTCGACATCTTCGCGGCGTTCACTTTCGAGATCGAAGAGAAACAGCTTGCTTTCCGAGGCGATCAGCAGTCGCTGGTCGTCCACCCATCCGGCGGCGGACACGTGCTCGTCGAACTGGAATGTCCGGGTCTTGGACGCCTCCTTCGTGTGCAGGCGGCAGTTCATGATGTCGAACCAATAAAGCTGCTGGCGAACGGGGTGCCAGAGGGGGCCTTCGCCAAGTTCACAAGGTGTTGCGTCGAATATTTCGCTCATGCCGCCAGGGCCTTCCAAGCTGCCACGCATTCTTTTGCCTTCCGGGCGATGTCGGCGACGCTGCTTCCAGGCTTGTAGAGTGAACTGCCCAACCCGAACCCGTTTGCGCCAGCCTTGACCCATTCGGCGAAGTTGTCCGGTCCCACGCCGCCGACCATGTACATTTCCGTGTCATGCGGCAGGACGGCACGCAGAGCGATCAGCCCTTCGGTTCCCATCTGAAAAGCAGGAAAGACTTTCAGCCCATCCGCACCATGCTTGAGAGCCGTAAAGCACTCGCTTGGGGTCAGTACGCCGGGAAAACTTTGCATTCCCCTGGCCTTGGTCGCCTGGATAACGTCCGTATCGCAGTTCGGCGACACCACCAGCTTTCCGCCGGCATCCTGGACCTCGCCGACCTGTTTGGGTGTCAGGACAGTCCCGGCGCCGATCAGGGCGTGGTGGCCGAGCGCCTGCACCATGCGCTCGATGGAATGCAGTGGGTGGGGCGAGTTCAAGGGCACTTCGATCCGGTCGATCCCGGCCTCGACAAGGGCCTCGGCTACCGGAACAGCTTCGTCGGGCGTTATGCCGCGCAAGATCGCGATGATCGGATGGCTCATGTCATATCCTTCAGTTTCCTGTAAGCGGATGTCAGTCCGGCAAGTGTCACGGCAGAGCCGTCGGCGATCTCGGCCGCAGCGCCTTCCTGCTGCAGGGCCGCCGCATAGAGAGACGACAAACCGTCGTCTCCGATGAGAACTACTCTCTGCCCCAGCCAATAGGGCCGCGCCGCCGCAAGTTCCGCACCGATCAACAAGCCCGACAAGCGCGCCCGCGCCGCGCCTGCACCGGCGCTGGTCAGCAAATCCGCTGCACGCAGGGAGAACAGCCGGTTTGCCAGTGCTTCCGGTCGCCCCATACCATCGCGCACGGCGTCGGCGAAATCCGTATCGCTCCACCCGTCGCCCATCGAGTGTCGAAGGACCGAGGACTTGCTCAGCAGCGCAAACAGCTCTCCGGTCATGAACGTGCGGAAGCTGACGACCTCGCCGGCCGAGATATGCGCCCATTTCGTGTGCGTTCCGGGAAGACAGAGGATCCCGTCGAAATCGGGTTCTTTGGCGAGATAGCCGGCGATCTGCGTCTCCTCCCCGCGCATGACGTCCGGTGGCGTTTCCTGCGACAGACCGGGCAGGATGACGACGTCCAGTCGAGGGTCCTTGACCTGGGGGCGCGCCATGCCCGCGCCGACCGGCGGGCAAGGCACCTTTGCATAGGGGGCCTCGCACCAGCCTTGGCGTGCGCCGACCATGCCGCAGGCCACCACCGGAGTCCGGCCGGAACCCAACCATGGCGTGATTGTCGCAAGCAGGGCGTCTTCGAACTCGTCTGGTTGCAGCGATCCCATGCCGGCATCCGAGCCGCCTTCGGCGATTGGCGTATCATCCCGCATCGCCCAGACCCTGACGTGACTTGTACCCCAGTCGACGGCAATCCAGTCGGCTATATTCATTTCTGCGTTCATGGCGGTGAATTGGCGTCAAATAGACGCGGAAATCAAGGGTGCCTCCGTCACCGACAGCGCGGGATGGTTCTGGCGCAGTGCCAGGCGGCGCTGTAAGGGGAGGGTATGTCGGTCGATGTCATCGTTGAAGAACCACGCTGGGACGCTCATGCGTTCGAAACGCTTTGCGATCGTGCTGTTGTCGCGACGCTTGAGCACCTCGGACTGGCAAAGGGCGACTGGGAGGTGTCGGTTCTTGCCTGTGATGACGCGCGGATCGCGGCGTTGAATGGAGATTTCCGTTCAAAACCAAAGGCAACAAACGTTTTGTCGTGGCCCTCCGAGGACCGATCGGCGGAAACCGAAGGCACACGCCCCGACAGTCCCTTGGGCGACCCGGAGCTTGGCGACATCGCGATTTCATACGAAACCTGCCTCAGGGAGGCAGAGGCCGGCGAAATACCGCTTGAACACCATACATTGCATCTCTTGGTTCATGGAACGTTGCATCTTTTGGGATACGACCACGAAAGAGATGGCGACGCCGACTTGATGGAAGCGACGGAAATCGCGATACTTTGCAAGTTGGGCGTGCCGGACCCATATTAACGGGGCCGACGTTTGGCTTGGTATGTAATGGAAAGGACTGATGGGAGATACGGACGACGGGTCCTCTAACGCAGCGCGTGGCGCGCGGGAAGAGGAACAGAATAAAGGGCCTTTGACGCGCTGGTTGTGGGCTCTGGGCGGTGGTTCGGACGACGAGGGAGACTCGGAGACGCCATCGGCATTGGCAGAAGGCGGCCCGCATGGCGGCTTGGCCAACCTGACCCGAATGAGGGTCGAGGACGTGATGATCCCCAAGATAGAGATCGTCGCGGTCCCTATTGATATTGAAAAGAATGAACTTGTTGAGATCTTCCGCTCGAGCGGAATGTCGCGCCTGCCGGTTTACCGTGACACCTTGGACAAGCCGATGGGCTTGGTCCACCTGAAGGACTTTGCCCTTTTGCATGGTTTCAACGGGTCTGGTGAAAAGTTCCAGCTGGAAAAGATGCTCAGGCCGCTTCTCTACGCTCCGCCGTCCATGCCGATTGGCGTTCTGCTTCAAAAGATGCAGAGCGAGCGGAGGCATATGGCTCTGGTCATCGATGAGTATGGCGGTGTCGACGGGCTTGCCACGATCGAGGACCTGATCGAACAGGTCATCGGCGAGATCGCCGACGAACACGACATCGAAGAAGATGTTTATTGGATTGAAGAGGCGCCGGGCTGCTATCTGGCGCAGGCCCGAACACCCATTGACGACTTTGAGCAGGCGATTGGCCGCAAGCTGGTTTACGGTGTGGATGAAGAGGAAATCGACACCCTCGGTGGTCTTGTGGCCATGATTGCGGGCAGGGTGCCAGCGCGTGGCGAAGTCGTGAAGCATCCCGATGGTCTTGATTTCGAGGTCGTGGACGCCGACCCGCGTCGCATCAAGCGGTTGCGTGTGCGGCTGAACCTGGCGAAAGCCGCCGAGTGAACCTTACCCGTCGGACCGGAGTGATTGCATTGGTGTCCGGTGCTCTTGCGGCAACCGGGCACGCGCCCTTCGGCCTGTGGCCCCTGGCACTTGCGGGGTTTGCAGTGCTGATCTGGATGGTTGCGAAAACCTCCCGCCCGGCGGTCGTCGCCTGGATTGGCGGGTTTGGTTATTTTGCGGTCGCCATGCATTGGATCGTCCAGCCGTTCCTGGTCGATGCCGCAAGTCACGGTTGGATGGCGCCGTTTGCTCTGATTCTGCTTGCAGGCGGGTTGGCGATTTTCTGGGGTGCGGCAGGATGGGTCTCGGCGCGGCTGCGGTGGCCTGCGCTTGGCTTTTCGGTCGGTCTTTCGCTGGCTGAACTGGGCCGGGGTTACCTGTTGACGGGCTTCCCCTGGGCATTACCTGCCTACGTCTGGGCAGACACGCCCGTGCGTATGTTGGCGTCGCTGTTCGGACCGTATGGGCTGACGCTTGTAACCTTGATCGCGCTTTCTATTCCGGGGCTGGCGAAACGCGCCGCAACTGGGGTTGGAGCCGCCTGTTTGCTGTTGGCGGTGCTTTGGGGGCTGGGATGGACTTTGCTCGACGTCAAGGGCGCTGGGTCCGCCGGCATCGTGCGGTTGGTTCAACCCAATGCGCCGCAGCACGAAAAATGGGATCCCGAGAAAGCTCCGAAATTCGTCGCACGTGCCATCAAGTTCACTGCCGAACCCAAGGAATTCGTTGATCTGGTGGTCTGGCCGGAGTCGGCCATTCCGCGCCCGCTCGATCTTGCCGGGCCTGTGCTCAGCCGCGCAGGTCAGGCGGCGGGAGAGGCAACTCTGATCACTGGGATTAACCGCCGTACGGCGAATGGAGAGTATTTCAACGCTCTGGTTCGGCTCGACCCGGGTGGCGTGATTGGCGATGTCTACGACAAAGTCCACCTGGTGCCGTTTGGCGAATATATTCCATTGAGGATCGACCTTCTGCGGGCAATGGCCGGATTCAGCGGCTTTGGCTTCTCGGCCGGAACAGGCGTGCGGCTGGTCGAGACACCGCTGGGCAAGGCGCTGCCACTTATCTGCTACGAGGCAATTTTTCCCCGCCACGGCGCATCTCTGGATGAACGTCCGGATTATCTTTTGCAGATCACTAACGACGCATGGTTCGGCACGTTCTCGGGCCCTTTCCAACACCTAGATCAGGCGCGGTTCCGCGCTGTCGAGCAAGGGCTGCCATTCATCCGGGCCGCCAATACCGGGGTGTCTGCGGTGATCAGCCCCAACGGTATCGTGCTCGGGTCGCTTGATCTCGGCACTGCCGGTTACCTCGACGTCACGATGCCCAAGCGCCGTTTTGATCCCACGCTCTACTCCCGGATAGGGGATCTTCCCTTTGGTGTTATCGAAATTCTAACCCTGATTGCGCTCTTTGGGGCAAACAGACGCAACACCATTGCAAACCGGCCTTCTAGGGCGTAACCGCAATTAACCGTCACAACGGCTTCCTGGCGTGGCGATGTCCTTATGAATGGAGCACTTACCCCATGAATCGTCAGAACTACACCTTCACCTCGGAAAGCGTTTCCGAAGGCCACCCGGACAAAGTGTGCGACCGGATATCGGACGCCGTGCTGGATGCGTTCCTCACGGAAGACGCCGAATCTCGCGTGGCCTGCGAGACTTTCGCGACCACCGACCGAGTGGTGATCGGCGGCGAGGTGCGTGGACCGGATTCAATTCTGTCACGCGTGGAGGACATCGCCCGCGAATGCGTCAAGGACATCGGCTACGAGCAGGAAGGCTTCCACTGGAAGAACATGACGGTCGACAACTATCTGCACGCACAGTCGGCGCATATTGCCCAGGGCGTCGATGCCTCGGGCAACAAGGACGAAGGGGCCGGGGATCAGGGCATCATGTTCGGCTATGCCACGGATGAGACTGAACAACTCATGCCCGCGCCGATACAGTACGCCCATGCTATTCTTCGCCGTCTGGCCGAAGTGCGCAAATCCGGGATTGAGCCGACCCTGCGCCCGGATGCCAAGTCACAGCTGTCTGTGCGCTATGAAGACGGGAAGCCGGTTGAAGTCACGTCGATCGTCCTGTCGACTCAGCATGAAAGCGAAGACCAGACATCCGACGACATCCGCGCCATCGTGGAGCCCTACATTCGCGAAGTGCTTCCCTCTGGCTGGATTACCGAGAAAACCGACTGGTGGGTGAACCCGACCGGCACCTTCGTCATCGGCGGGCCAGACGGCGACGCGGGTCTCACAGGGCGCAAGATCATCGTGGACACCTATGGCGGTGCGGCACCGCACGGGGGCGGCGCCTTTTCGGGCAAGGACCCGACAAAGGTGGACCGCTCGGCCGCCTATGCGGCACGCTACCTCGCCAAGAACGTGGTTGCCGCCGGCATGGCGACGCGATGCCTGATCCAATTGTCCTATGCAATCGGCGTATCCAAGCCCTTGTCGATCTATGTCGACACGTATGGTACCGGCGAGGTGGAGGCAGACGCGATCGAAAACGCTATCGCCAAGGTTGCTGATCTTAGCCCGCGTGGCATTCGTGAGATGCTGGATATGAACCGCCCGATCTACCAACGGACGGCGGCCTACGGCCACTTCGGTCGCGCCCCCGACGCAGATGGTGGGTTCTCGTGGGAGCGCACCGACCTGGTCGACGCCCTGAAAGCGGCAGTGTAAACCATGACCGGGCATGATCTCGGCGGGCTGACCCAGCTTGGCTCGGAAACATCTTTGCCTGCCTCGCCTGATGAGGCGGTGCTTGAGCGTGTCGAGGCGGCTCATCAGGATTTGGACTACGCGGTTCGGTTCACAGCGCCCGAGTTCACCTCGCTCTGCCCGATGACCGGGCAGCCGGATTTTGCCCATCTCGTCATCGACTATGTTCCGGGGGCTTGGCTGGTGGAATCCAAGTCGCTCAAGCTGTTTCTGGGCAGCTTTCGCAACCATGGCGCATTCCACGAATGGTGCACGGTCGAAATCGCTCGCCGGCTGGTCGAGCTGCTTGAGCCCAAATGGCTGCGGATCGGCGGATATTGGTATCCTCGTGGCGGCATGCCGATAGATGTCTTCTGGCAAACAGGCTCCGCGCCAGAGGGTGTCTGGATCCCGGACCAGGGCGTGACACCCTACAGGGGGCGCGGCTGAGGATATCTGCCGTTGGGATCGTCGGGAGTGATCGCACTGACTTCAGTGTCATAAGAGGCTAGTTTATTGCGAAGCGCTTTGGGAAATTTCGGTCTTGCCGCTATGTCATCTGGAGTAGTCGCTGGCGAAGTGCCTGCGGCAAAAAGGGGAATGCTGTGCAGTTTACGATAGCAATCGACGGCCCGGCAGCAGCGGGCAAGGGAACGATATCGCGCGCCCTGGCCGAACATTTTGGACTGGCGCACCTGGATACGGGCCTTTTGTACCGCGCCGTGGGGCGGCGCGTGCTGGACGGAACGCCTGCGGTAATCGCCGCCTCGACCCTGCGTCTGCGAGATATTTCACGCTCGGACCTCAGGACGCCAGAGGTGTCGGACGCGGCCAGCAAGGTTGCTGCAATTCCCGAAGTGCGTGACGCGCTGGTTTCTTTCCAGCGTGAATTTGCCCGACGCGACGGTGGTGCTGTCCTAGACGGGCGCGACATCGGGACGGTCATCTGCCCGAACGCCGACATCAAGCTATTTGTGACGGCCAGCCCCGAAGTGCGCGCAAATCGTCGTTGGCGGGAGTTGACTGAGGCGGGCCACGATATCGACGAGAAACAGGTTCTCGCCGACGTGCGCGCGCGCGATGCGCGCGACTCTTCGCGCAACGATGCGCCAATGCGTGCCGCCGAGGACGCGGTGGTGCTGGATACTTCGGAGATGTCAATCGAAGTCGCCCTGAGCGCCGCAACAGAGGTTGTTGGCCGGGTCTATGACCTGGCAAATGGCGGGGACGGGGCTGTCTGAACAGCCCCGCCAGGCTCTCTCACAGTTCGCCGACAGCGATGTGTTTGATCTCGGACCAGTTCTGGTCTGCCGTTTCGCGTACGCCGGTGACGTCTTCGAGGAAGAGGTTCCGGGTAGCGGCATTCAGGAACAGGAACAGTTTGCCATCATGGATGACGAATTGATCCGGGTCGCCGTCGAATTTCTTGCCGACGGAGACGCCGTACGAGCAGAAGCCACCGTGCTCGGGGGTGTATTTCGCGGGATCGGCTTTGAATTTTTCAAGGTTCTCGGCAGAAGAAAAATAGTACGAGGCCCCATCGTAGTTGAATGAGAATTCGGCCGAACCTTCATGCGGCTTTCCAGTCTCCAGCAGGGCGACCGTATCGGAACCGTGCATGGCAAGCGGTGCGCCAGCGGCTGAGATGCCGTTCGATACGTTGATTTCGTCGGCGGCAAAGGCGGGCAGGCCAGCGGCCAGAGACACAAGGGTGGCGGTCAGAACAAGCGTTTTCATGAATGATCCTTTCATCGTTTTGCGGGCATATCGCCCGTTTCGATGAGATGTGCTCGGGTCATCGAATGATGAATGGCAATGCATCCGCAAAACCACGCAGATCGTCCAGTCTTTCGAACCTGTTCTGGTCAGGGAGCCAAGGCTTGCGGACGCGTGCGCGCTGTGGGAATAGACTTTTGGAGGTACAGCCATGAAGTATGTAACGCTTGGAAAAAATGGCCCGAAGGTCTCGCAGTTCGGGGTTGGTGCAATGTCTTTTGCGGGCTTCTACGGCCATGCTGATATAGCCGATTGTCACAAGGTGCTCGACGATGCCTTGGCCGCAGGCGTTACACATGTTGACACCTCGAATGCCTATGGCCTGGGGCGTTCGGAAGAAATCATCGGCAAGTGGTTCGCCGAGCGTCCAGAAGCCCGCGGGATGATGACCGTTGCGACAAAGGCCGGTATTACGCGCGATGAGCAGGGCGCGCGCAAGTTCGACAATTCGCTCGAGCATCTCGAGGCCGAATTGGATGGTAGTCTGAAACGATTGGGGCTGGATAGCGTCGATCTGTTCTATGTGCACCGCTATGAGCCCAGCCATCCGATCGAAGAAACGGCGCAGGGGCTTGCCAAATTGATCGCCAAGGGCAAGACGCGCGCGGTCGGCTTGTCTGAAATTGCCCCCAGCACCCTTCGCCGTGCGGCAACCGAAGTGCATATCGCCGCCGTCCAATCGGAGTATTCGCTTTCAACGCGTGCGCCAGAATTGGGGCTAGTCCAGGCGTGTGAGCAGATGGGCGCTGCGCTTGTGGCCTTTTCTCCCGTTGGCCGGGGATTCCTGACGGACGCACCTTTCAGTTTTGAAAAAGCTTGCGGGATCGACTTCACCAAGAACAACCCGCGGTTCCAGCAGCCGAATTTCGACGCAAACATCGCGGCAACCGACCGCTTTCGTGCACTTGCCGCCGAGATGGGGGAGCCCGCGGCGGCGCTGGCCATTGCGTGGTTAATTTCGCGGAGCGATCATGTGATCCCGATCCCAGGCACCAAGTCTCCGGCACATTTGGCCGAATTGGTGAGGGGAGCCGAGATAACTTTGAGCGCAAGCGACTTGGCGGCTATAGAAGCGGTTCTGCCTGTCGGATGGGCCCATGGCGACCGCTATTCAACCGCGCAATGGGTTGGGCCAGAACGTTACTGCTGAGACCCGGGTGACGAGGACCGGACGATTTCCGGTTGCAGGTGACGTCACGGCCACGATGGACAACGGCCCTTCAAAGGCCATTGCTCCAAGCGTCATTGAAATTAGGGACGTGTCGCCAGCCGACAGAGTCCTGCACAGGTATCGCTGGCGGGTCCAGCTACCGAATAGGTGCCGTGAGTATACGCTGCGGTTGCTGCGGGTTGCTTTTCCAAAAAATTGGACATACAAGGCGCGCGTCGAAGCGGCGGGACAGTCGCGGGCGCGAGTTTTGGGCAGGGTCGGTTTCCACCGGCCCTTCTTGTTTGCGCTTTAACATCGTCCCGTCAGAGACCAACCCAAGACCGGCGGAGACAACCGCTCGGCCAGTGAAACCGAAAGATAGGAAACGAATAGCCACATGGCTCAGAATGCAACCATGGAGGAGTTCGAGGCCCTCCTGAACGAAAGCCTCGAAATCGACACGCCGGACGAAGGCAGTGTTGTCAAAGGCAAGGTCATCGCGATCGAAGCGGGACAAGCCATCATCGACGTCGGCTACAAAATGGAAGGCCGTGTCGAACTCAAAGAATTCGCAAATCCCGGTGAAGCCCCTGAAATCGCTGTTGGCGACGAAGTCGAGGTGTTCCTTGACCGTGTCGAGAACGCCCGTGGCGAAGCTGTCATCAGCCGTGACAAGGCCCGCCGCGAGGCCGCTTGGGACCGCCTGGAAAAAGCCTATGCAGACGATGCGCGCGTCGAAGGCGCGATCTTCGGCCGCGTCAAGGGTGGCTTTACCGTTGATCTTGGCGGCGCCGTGGCCTTCCTGCCCGGCTCTCAGGTCGATGTGCGCCCCGTGCGTGATGCTGGCCCGCTGATGGGGCTGAAGCAGCCGTTCCAGATCCTCAAGATGGACCGTCGCCGTGGCAACATCGTCGTGTCGCGCCGCGCTATCCTGGAAGAGAGCCGCGCCGAACAGCGTGCCGAGGTCATCTCGCAGATCCAGGAAGGCCAGGCCGTCGACGGCGTGGTCAAGAACATCACCGAATACGGCGCCTTCGTCGACCTCGGCGGTGTGGACGGCCTGCTGCACGTGACCGACATGGCTTGGCGTCGCGTGAACCACCCGTCGGAAATCGTGTCGATCGGTGAAACGGTGAAAGTCCAGATCATCAAGATCAACAAGGAAACCCACCGTATCAGCCTTGGCATGAAGCAGCTTCAGGACGATCCGTGGGATGCGGTCGAAGCCAGCTATCCGCTGGGTTCGGTCCATCAGGGTCGCGTGACCAACATCACTGACTACGGCGCATTCGTTGAGCTTGAGCCGGGCGTTGAAGGTCTGGTCCACGTTTCGGAAATGTCCTGGACCAAAAAGAACGTCCATCCCGGCAAAATCGTTTCGACGAGCCAGGAAGTCGACGTCATGGTTCTGGAAATCGACTCGGCCAAGCGCCGCGTTTCGCTTGGTCTCAAGCAGACTCAGCGCAACCCGTGGGAAGTCTTTGCCGAGACGCACCCGGTCAACACCCAGGTCGAGGGCGAGGTCAAGAACATCACCGAATTCGGTCTGTTCGTCGGCCTGGAAAACGACATCGACGGCATGGTTCACCTGTCCGACATCTCGTGGGACCAGCGTGGCGAGGATGCCATCCAGGACTTCCGCAAAGGCGACACGGTCAAGGCCGTTGTTACCGAAGTTGACGTCGAGAAAGAGCGTATCTCGCTGTCGATCAAGGCCCTGGACGACTCGTTCACCGACGTAGTCGACGGCGTCAAGCGCGGCTCGATCGTGACCGTTCAGGTCACCGCCATCGAAGACGGCGGCATCGAGGTAGAGTATGAGGGCATGAAGTCCTTCATTCGCCGTTCGGACCTGTCGCGTGACCGCGCTGAACAGCGCCCTGACCGTTTCTCGGTCGGTGACAAGGTTGACGTGCGCGTGACCAACGTCGACGCCAAGACCCGCCGCCTGGGCCTGTCGATCAAGGCGCGTGAGATCGCCGAAGAGAAAGAGGCCGTCGAACAGTACGGTTCCTCGGACTCCGGTGCATCGCTCGGCGATATCCTTGGCGCAGCGCTCAAGGGCGACGAATAAGAGAAAACCACGCACTCAGGCGTGTGATCGGGCCCCGCTGGCGACGGCGGGGCCCTTTCGTTTTGCGACACTTTCAGGAGATCAGTGCGCCATTGCGTGTCGGTCACTGTATTCTTTGTTCATCGCCGGCCTTGCGGTGAGCGCAGCGAAGGTGGTCTTTGCCGTTGGTGACTCAGCGATCCGGCCGTCTCATTGATGCCAAAGCAGAAACCGTCTGTTTCAGGGACCTTCCCGCCTTTTCGGGGTAGAATGACTGTGATTATGATTAACCATTGGTAAGTGCTGGGGGGCAACGCCATGGCCGGTAAGCGCGGTAAAACAGCCGAAAAGATTCTTGCAGCAGCACGCAATATCGTCCGGTCCGGTGGGCCGGATCATCTGACCTTTGATGCGATTGCAGCCGAAGTGGGGGTCACCAAGCAGGCCGTGCTCTATTGGTTTCCCAACAAGGCGCGGTTGATCGAGGCATTGGTTCGACCGGCTTTGGAAGCCGAAAGCGCTGCCGGTCGGATGGCGATCACCAAGTCTGCCAGCGCGGGTGATGCCATCAGCGCCTATATCGGCGCACTCGCCGTCTTTCACACCTCTGATCTGGATCGTTTCCGCCTGATGTACGTCACGCCTCAGGTCGGCCCGAAGCAGGGCCGGAACGGCACCATGCTTACGACGTTGGGCCGCATCCACCCCGCCACGACCGAGATGTACGACGTCCTGGCGGAAAAGCTTGTCGAACAGGGTCGCTACGACCGGATGGTCGATGCCCGCCGCGCCTCTGCTGCGATCCATACCGCGCTGCTGGGGCTGGTGTTGCGGATGGCCATGGCTGATGCCCTGAACGCGCCCCTGCGCCTGCGCGACGACGCTCTGGTCGATGCACTGGTCGGAGTCATGGTACCTCACGCAGCCTAAGCCTCTCGACGGCGGCCTGAGGTCCCCATAGACTGCCCTCCAAAACGAGAGCAGCCGATGAACACTTCCTTCAATTCCGATGTCACGTCGCTCAGCGCCCTTGCGGAAAAGTACGGCTCGGACAAAGGCCCGAAAAAGCACCGCTATACCGAACTTTATGATCTTCTGTTCCGCCCGTTTCGCGACAGCCCGGTCACCTTCCTTGAAATGGGGCTTTTGATCGGCGGCCCCGAACACGGCATCGCGGCCAGCCGCGAAACCCACGACCTGCCCTCGATCCGGATGTGGATGGAGTATTTCACCAAGGCCGATATCATCGGGCTGGATATTTCGGATTTCTCGTGGTTCGAACACCCCCGGTTCCGCTTTGTCCAATGCGATATGGACGAGCGTGCGAATATTGCCCGTGCGGCGGGCGAGATCGGGGCCGCCGATATCGTGATCGACGATGCCAGCCATGCTTCGCATCACCAGCAAAATGCCTTCCTTGAACTTTTCCCGGCGCTGAGTTCCGGCGGTCTTTATGTGATCGAAGATCTGCGATGGCAGCCCAAGACATTCGAGCGGCCCGGCATCACCAAGACGGCCGAGTTGTTCCGCGTTTTTTCCGAAACCAAAACATTCCGGCACGTGGATCCTGAAACCGAGGCCGCCTTTCAGGCCCTGGCGCCGCAAATATCAGGCTGTTTCGTTTTCCAGGCCCATTACAACAAGGCGCGGCGAGATCAGGTTGCCGTCATTCACAAGATTTAGGAGGCTCATATGGCACGCATCGGCCTGACGGGACTAGGCACCATGGGCGCGGCCCTTGCGATGAACATTGCCGAGAAGGGGTTTCCCATCGCGGTGCACAATCGGACAAAATCCGTCACCGACGAGGTCATGGCGGGTATTGGCAGCCTAGCGCAAAACATGATTGCCACGGATAGCCTTGCCGCACTTGCAGCCGAACTGGAGAGCCCGCGTGCCGTGATCATCATGGTCAAGGCCGGAGCAGCGGTGGACGCGGTCATCGAGGGTCTGTTGCCGCATCTTGAAGCGGGCGACGTCATCATCGACGCGGGCAACGCTGATTTCAACGACACGCGCCGCCGTTCGGTCGATCTTGCGGCCAAGGGCTTCCGTTTCCTCGGGATGGGGGTGTCAGGCGGTGAAGAGGGTGCGCGTCACGGGCCGTCGATCATGGTGGGCGGACCGACCGAGGCCTATGAGCTGGTCGCCGACATCGTGACCGCGATCGCCGCCAAGTTCGAAGGTGAGCCCTGTGCTGATCACCTTGGGCCGGACGGAGCGGGGCATTTCGTCAAGACCGTGCACAACGGCATCGAATATGCAGACATGCAGCTCATAGCCGAGGTCTATGGGCTCATGCGCGAGGCGGGCCGCGGTCTGAGCGACATGGCGGGCATTTTCCGGTCCTGGAACGAAGGTCCGCTTCAATCCTATCTCGTTGAGATCACGGCTGAGATTCTTGCGGCGACGGACACTGAAACCGGCAAGCCGATCGTCGATGTCATCGTTGATAGTGCAGGGCAAAAAGGCACCGGGCGCTGGACCGTGATCGAAGCTCTCAAGCTTGGTCAGTCCGCCACGGCCATCGAGGCGGCAGTGGCCGCGCGATCCTGGTCGGCAGGCCTTGAGATGCGCCGCGACATCGCCGCGACTTATCCCGGCGACAGGGCGGCGCCCGAACTTGGGGAAGAGGTTCTTCACGATGCGCTGCTGGCTGCCCGGATCATCGGCTACGGTCAGGGTATGACTCTTTTGGCATCGGCGTCAGAGCATTTTGAATGGGGGCTCGACCTGGCCCGCGTGGCCGAGATTTGGCGGGCAGGGTGCATCATCCGCTCGGCTCTTCTGGATGATATCTCCTCGGCCATTCGCGAGGGGCTGCCGCATGGCCAGTTGATCCTGGCGCCAGCCTTCAGGACGCGGCTCGAACAGACGCTGCCAGCGCTAAGGCGGGTTGTCACCGCATCGGTGTCAAACGGTCAGCCGGTCCCCGCGATGGCCTCTGCGCTTTCGTTCTACGACGCGGTGCGCCGGGCCCGTGGAACGGCTGACCTGATCCAGGCGCAGCGCGATTTCTTTGGCAGGCACGGCTTTCAGAGGGTGGATCGTGAAGGTACAGGGTACCACGGCCCCTGGGCAGATTGATGGACAGGGCTGGCAAGAACAGCCAAGTTGGTCCCATGAACCTGACGCGTCGCGAATCCTCCAAATTGTTGCTGGCTGGTGTCGTTGCACCCTGCTTGCCCGCACCGGCCTTCGCCGCGTCGTCCGATTCCTGGGCACGTCGGTTCCAGCGGGATCTTGATCAGCATCTGGTCGGCGGTTGCGACGGTGAGCTCAGCTTGTTGAAATTCGGTATGTCATCACGCAGCAACGATGTCTGGATGGCCTGTGTCGTGCAGCTTGACTGGCCGCCGGGCACTCGGCGCAGGCGTTTTGATGCAAGAGGCGGTGAGGATGAGGCGGCCTACAGCCAGTTGTTGAACCTGACCCTGTTCAGTTTTGCAAAGGCATGGCCGGGCTGCGTGGTTTGATATTGCGGCAATGACACAGTTGAGAACCCTGCGTGACCTGGCGAAGGCTGGGGCGGCCCGCATCCAAAGGGTCGCATTGGATGGTCAGGTGTTCTGGATCAAGCGGCCGGAGAATCTCGGGCTGAGGATGCGGCTCCAAAAAGGGGACCCCGTGGCCGCGTTCGCGCAGGAGGTCGCCGCCCACCACCGCTTTGTCGAGCTAGGTCTGCCGGTGCCGGAAATCGTCGCTGACGGACACAGCTACCTGATCACCAGGGATGCCGGGCCTACCTTGACGCATATCTTCGGGACTGGTTTGGGGCAGGAATTTCACAAGGCACTGTTCGCTGCGGCACAGGCCCTTGCCGGATGTCACGCAGCAGGGATCAGCCACGGGCGGCCCAGCCTCAAGGACATTTGCTGGAAGGATGGCCGTATTACCTTCTTGGACTTCGAACGCGCTGCCTCGAAACGTAACGGCGACGGTGGGCAGGCGATGGACCTTTTGATCCTCTTGTTCAGCACCTCGGTTGTTACCGCAGGCGATCATGCGGCCATGGCATCCGTTCGCGACGGATATCGCGCCGCTGGCGGAGACCGAATTTGGACCGTTGCCCAGAAGCGCCTTCGGCGTTTGGCGATCCTGCGTTACCTGTTGCTGCCCGTTTCGTGGATACTGAAGGGCAACAAGGAATTCGACGCGATCCGGCCATTTTACGCGTTTGTCGCCGACTAGGCGAATTGAAACCCGGCTGTTGGTCTGTGCCATCACCAGACCTCTCGACAAACGCCGCATTTCCCACCATATGCTCGCGTCATGACCGACCTCGCGCATATCCGCAATTTTTCGATCGTGGCCCATATCGACCACGGCAAATCCACGCTGGCCGACCGGCTGATCCAGATGACTGGGACGGTGGCCGAGCGGGATATGAAGGAACAGATGCTGGACGCGATGGACATCGAGCGTGAGCGCGGCATCACCATCAAGGCCAACACTGTGCGGATCGAGTATCCGGCCAAGGATGGCGAGACTTATATCCTGAATCTGATCGACACACCCGGCCACGTCGACTTCGCCTATGAGGTGTCGCGCTCAATGCAGGCCGTCGAGGGGTCTTTGCTGGTGGTTGACGCCTCCCAGGGGGTCGAGGCGCAGACGCTTGCCAATGTCTATCAGGCCATCGACGCCGACCACGAGATCGTCCCTGTCCTTAATAAGATCGACCTGCCCGCAGCCGATGCCGACCGGGTTGCCGAGCAGATCGAGGATGTCATTGGAATCGACGCTTCGGACGCGGTGCAGATCAGCGCCAAGACTGGCATCGGCATCCCGGACGTGCTGGAAGCCATCGTCACGCGATTGCCGTCGCCCAAAGGCGACCGCAACGCGCCCCTGAAGGCCATGCTGGTCGACAGCTGGTACGATCCCTATCTCGGCGTTGTCGTCATGATTCGAGTCATCGACGGTGTGATCAAGAAGGGCGACCAGATCAAGATGATGCAGACCGGTGCGAGGTACGGAGTCGACAAGCTTGCCGTCCTGAAACCTCAGATGGTCGACATCGCAGAGCTCGGCCCGGGCGAAATCGGTATCCTTACCGCCTCGATCAAGCAGGTCCGCGATACCCGCGTGGGCGATACCATTACGCATGAGAAAAAGCCTTGTGCCAAGGCCTTGCCAGGCTTCAAGCCCTCAATCCCGGTGGTGTTTTGCGGTCTCTTCCCAGTCGACAACGCCGAGTTCGAAGACCTGCGCGAGGCGATCAGCAAACTTGCCCTGAACGACGCCTCTTTCACCTATGAGATGGAAACGTCCGCCGCGCTTGGATTTGGTTTTCGCTGTGGTTTTCTTGGCCTGCTGCACCTCGAAGTTATCCGCGACCGGATCGAGCGGGAATATGACATCGACCTGATCACGACCGCGCCCAGCGTGATTTATCATGTCTTCATGAAAGACGGCACGAAGGTCGATCTTCACAACCCCGCCGACATGCCCGACCTGACCTACGTCGATCACATCGAGGAGCCGCGCATCAAGGCGACGATCCTTGTGCCCGATGAATACCTCGGAGACGTGCTGAAACTGTGCCAGGACCGCCGTGGCATCCAGCAAGATCTGACCTATGCCGGCAGCCGCGCCATGGTCGTCTATGATCTCCCGCTGAACGAAGTGGTCTTTGACTTCTATGACCGGCTGAAGTCTGTCACCAAGGGGTATGCGTCCTTCGATTACCAGATGACCGGCTATCGCACAGACAACTTGGTCAAGATGTCGATCCTTGTGAACGATGAACCCGTTGATGCGCTGTCGATGATGGTTCACCGCGACCGGGCCGAAAGCCGTGGCCGAGCCATGTGCGAAAAGCTGAAAGAACTGATCCCGCGCCACATGTTCAAGATCCCGATCCAGGCTGCAATCGGCGGCAAGGTTATCGCCCGTGAGACGCTGTCAGCCCTTCGCAAGGACGTGACCGCCAAGTGTTATGGCGGCGACGCGACGCGGAAGAAGAAGCTTCTGGAAAAGCAGAAGGCAGGCAAAAAGAAGATGCGCCAGTTCGGGAAGGTCGAAATCCCGCAGGAAGCGTTCATCAATGCATTGAAAATGGACAGCTGAGGCTGTCCGTTTTTCCAGCTCCGAGGCGCACCTGGGCGGTCTTGGACGATTGCTGCCGCTGAATAGTCGTACACAGCCCCAGATTTTTTCAGTGAACCAATATCGCCACCGAGCTTGAGGCGACTGTCGTGCGGCATGTCCCAATATTGCCCAACCGCGCCTGATTTCCGCCAGATACAGTGCTCCAAACAAAAACCGCCCAATTTTGGCCGACCCATGTTAACCATGCGTTACCCGGATCAACCGGGGAAAAAATGGGAGGGACAGTTATGACCCCTGACGTGCGTACCAAGCTGCTGATCTCGCGGTCCAGCGGCTATTACACCATCATGTTGACCACCATGTTTATTTTGACCGCCGTGGCGGCCGTGATCGAGTTGGGCGGGGGCGGGTACTCCGCGCCTTTGACCTGTATTGTCATTGGGGCAACGGCCTATGGCGTATTGGCCGGGGGATCGGCATTGGATGACATGATCAACCTACGTGCCGATATGGACGAGGCCACGCTGGCAACCAACTATGGCAAGGGCGTTGCAGCGCGAAACCTGCCGATGCTCAAGACCACGTCCTCGGTCCTTATCGGGCTTATCGGCCTGGCCGAGTTGTTCGCGATCTTTGTCTGAACCTTTCGCGGGGGCGGGCTGTCTGCCCTCGTGACCACGTCGCGTCATGTCATCCGATGCGCCCTGCGACGGCCTGTCGGACACGACATTTGATGCGTGTCAATGTAGATATATTCAATCATTGATATCCATCTGGCGAAAGTATTGCCGGAGGCTATCATGTTTGCGCTTTTTCTGATCGTTCACATCTTCATCGGATCGACCCTAGCAGGCTCGGCGGTCATCGCGGGTTTGACGTTGGGGTACACGGATGGACGTTCGTTGATCACGGCTGCCGCGATCGGGTTCCTGGCCTCTTTCCCGGTGTCTTGGTCGGTGGCGAAACGGCTGTTTTCCAAACAAGCCTGAGACTTCTGCCGCCTGTCTCCCGTGCCTAAGGGGTACACCAATTAGGGAGACAGAGATGCTGAAACTGATCACGATCACCACGCTTGCCGCCGCTGCGGCCACGCCGGCCTATGCAAAGGCCCATGACCAGGGAGTCGCCGACGGCGTTGTCTTGTTCGGTCCGGGTGAGGCCAAGGATGTTATCGAATGCCCCGGCATATCGGCCATCGTGTCCAAGGGCGCGCAAGGGGACAGCAAGAAGGACCCGGAGAATCGGGGAGGCGTCGATCCGGTCGTTCGCAAGAATGCCGACTAATATCGCTGTGACTTAGAACAAGTCGTTGCCGTGGTCCTCGGCGATCGAGTCCGCGGCGACGGCGCCAACCGCGCCGATGGCGACGGGAACGCAACCTGACAGGGATGTTGCCGCCATAATGGCGGTAAGGGCGAATGCCAGCTTTTTGCTCACGGGGGGTGACCTCCTTGGTTTGCGGACGTTTCTAGAGCGTTCGAACTGCAAGTTGAATAGCAATCCGTTCACGCATTCGAGGGCGCCGATTCGGCAGGAATTTGAACATTTCCCGCTTTTGCATGCGCAGCATTCTGCACCTGGCGGCAGCGGAAGTTTCTTATTTGGTTTTCCCACTGCATCAGGTTGTGGGGTCTGAAAAACCTTGTTTTATCCACAGGAATTCCCACAATTAAATCATAGGTTTATCCCCATGAGATTTGCAATGCTGCAGTGCATTTTCGTTGCGTAAACGGGAATGATCTGGGAGGCTTCAGGTGTCGCGAGAGATCGTGATGCGCAAGAGCTCCTTGGAGCCGGAGCGAAGTGGGACGGGACATCAGGACCGGCTTGTTTGGCGAGGGCTCGCGGGTTGGATTGGAACCGGAATGGGTCCTTAGGGGTCGAGGTCGGGAAAGATCGAATCAGCTGGGTTCGGGCGGGCTGCATGGGAAACCAGGTGGCAGGTGGCAGGCCGCGAGGTCTGTCGCAAACTGGGCCAGAGCCCTCTGGGGGGACGGTTCAGGAAGGCGTCAGGGCGTGTCGGCAACGGCACGAATGCGAAGACCGCGTCTGAGCACCTGGCGCCTTCTCCTTTTTCGCGCTTCAAACTGTCTTGCGAAACGAAACGGGGCCCGGATGGCATGCCACCCAGGCCCCGCCTGCGTCAGAATTAGCGACCGCGTCTATCGCACCTGTGGCGGCAGGCATACACGCAGTCAGGACCTGAAGCAACAATATCTCGTGGGCGTTGGTTCACGGGGCGCAATATTTCAGCATATGCCATAGGACCGTGGGCGTGTTAGTATCGCGTGAACCGAAAGGGGTTGCAGGATGAAACGCGTTCTTTTGCTAGTTGTTGTACTGATCGGTGGCGCATATGCCTTTGAGCTGTACTCGGGAAAGGACATCGGAGTTCAGCGTGCTTTCGACCTGACCGTCGGCGCGGTTTCAGGCGGTTTTGCAGGCGGTTACGGAATGGCAACAGGTGCGAGCCAGTCGATCGGCGGAGCGGTCGGCGGCGTGGCCAACGGGGTTTCGAACAACATGGGCGCCGTCTTTGGAAATTAGATGACAGTCGATTTCGCGCCGTTTCTCTGATACAGTTAACGGATAGTTAACGTTCTGGGGGCTGGCAATGTTTGTCAAAAGGCTCTCGATCGCTGCGGCAATTTTGGCCGGTTACCTAGTTTTTGGCGACGTACTTACGGACAGCAATACCTCGTCGCCGCAAAATTTTGTAAACGAGCTTGTCCGGGGCATCGAACAGGTGGTCACTGGGGTCGGGACCAACATCAGTCGAATGATTTGGGGCTGATACAAAGGCGTATTCAAACGGGCGGCCGCATCAGATCGACCGCCCGTCTCAACGACTGGAACGGGTGCAAGCCGCCGACTGCGACTCGCACTGCCCGGACAGGTTTAGCTCTGATCATGCATTCAGAAATGCCGCGACCGCCGCCTCGAAGGCGCGCGGATTGTCGGCGTGCAGCCAGTGCCCGGCGTCGGGGATCTTGGCAAAGCGCGCCTTTGGGAAAAGCGATTTGATCACGGCGCGATGATCAGCCGTCACATAGTGGCTTTCCGCGCCTGAAAGAAAGAGCGTCGGGCCGGTGAATCCGGGCGTGTCAATCTCGGGAAAGCCAATGATCTTTGGCATTTCGGCTTCGAGCACGTCGAGATTCAGGCGCCAGCGTTTGTCGCGTACATCAAGCGATTGCAGCAGGAAGGCCCTTGTGCCGGGGTTCTCAACGTACTGCGCCAGTTGTTCATCCGCATCGCGGCGGCTTTCGACGCGGGAGAGGTCGACAGCGCGCATGGCGTCAATCATCGATTGCTGAGTGTGGCCATAGGTAACCGGCGCTATGTCAGCGACCACGAGTTTGCGTACCTTCTCGGGATGCGTGAGCGCCAGCACCATGGCGGCCTTGCCTCCCATGGAATGACCCAGGACGTCGGAAGTGCCTGTGATGACCTCGGCCAGGTCGTTGCCAAGGTCTTGGTAGCTATGGGTTTGCGTCCAGGGGCTGGCGGCATGGTTGCGCATGTCGACGGCCGTCACCTGGCGGTCGTCAGAGAGGCGCTTGGCGATGACGCCCCAGTTCCTCGCCGAGCCAAACAGGCCGTGAGCGATCAGGAGAGGGGTTCGATTGGTCGGGGTTCCGTGGACGACAGAATTCAGCATGGCTTTTCATAACGTTGTGAACGGGGTATCGCCAGTGTCATGGATGTACGTGAGACCACAGAAGCCTTGGCCGAACGGATGGCGAAGCAGCTGCGAGTTCGCGGCGACGGGCTGTCGGAGGTGACAGCCAAGGCCGGGCGCAAGCTGCCAAAGTACTTGCGCGCCGAGGCCGAGGCGCTGATCCAGGCCGAAGAGATGGCCCAGAATCCCAAGCTGGCGCGACTGATCGATCCCAAGCGGGTCAAGGCGTCCGAGCGTAAGATGTTGAAATACCTCAATAAACAGAACCCAAAAGCCGAACGCATGGGCGAGTTTCTGGACGTGGTCGCCAAGATCGCCTTTGTCATATTCGTGGTGATGTTGGTACTGTTTATTACCCTTTTGAACCGGGGCTATTTCGACTAGAGCACAACGTTCGAAGGTCAGGGTGTCGCGCAGCGCCGCGACGGGCCGTTGACCCATAAGAAACGGGCGAAACGGGCGGAATCGCGACGTCGGTACTACGTCGGTGCGTCTTGATATGAAGACCGGTCGCCTACCAGTTGGTGCGCCCGGTCATCATTGTTGATTTTGACTAAGGGCGCCGCGACGCCCTTGAACTCACATATTGGCATAAAGCGGGAAGCGGTCGCAGAGCGCTTTGACCTCGCCCCGGATGCGGGCCTCGGTCTCGGCATTGCCCTCGTCGCCGTTGGCCGAAAGGCCGTCGGTCACCTCGGTGATCCAGCGGGCGATCTGGCGGAACTCGTCCTCGCCGAAACCGCGTGTGGTGCCGGCGGGCGCGCCGAGACGGATGCCAGAGGTCACGAAAGGCTTTTCGGGATCAAAGGGAACGCCGTTCTTGTTGCATGTGATGTGGGCGCGGCCCAAGGCTGCCTCGGTCGCCTTGCCGGTCACGCTTTTCGGGCGCAGGTCGGCCAGCATCAGGTGGTTGTCGGTGCCGCCCGAGACGATGTCGATGCCGCCTTTCATGAGTTCGTCCGCCATGGCCTGTGCGTTCTTGACGACCTGTGCCGCATAGTCCTTGAACTCGGGTCGGAGCGCCTCGGCAAAGGCGACGGCCTTGGCGGCGATGACGTGCATCAGGGGGCCGCCCTGGAGGCCAGGGAAGACGGCCGAGTTCACCTTTTTGGCGATGTCGGGATTGTTGGTGAGGATCATGCCGCCACGGGGGCCGCGCAGCGACTTGTGGGTGGTGGTGGTGACCACGTCGGCATGGGGCAGGGGCGAGGGGTGCATGCCGCCAGCGACAAGGCCCGCGATATGAGCCATGTCGACCATGAGGTAGGCACCGATCTCATCCGCGATCTTGCGGAACTCGGCCCAGTCCCAGATGCGGGAATATGCTGTGCCGCCGGCCAGGATCAGCTTGGGTTTGTGTTCGTGGGCCTTTTGGCGGATGTCTTCCATGTCCAGAAGCTGGTCCTGTTGGCGGACGCCATAGGAGACGACGTTGAACCATTTGCCAGACATGTTGACAGGCGAGCCGTGGGTCAGGTGGCCACCGGAGTTCAGGTCGAGGCCCATGAAGGTGTCGCCGGGCTGAAGAAGCGCCAGGAAAACGGCCTGGTTCATCTGGCTGCCCGAGTTAGGCTGGACGTTCGCAAACTCGCAGCTGAAGAGTTCCTTGGCGCGTTCGATGGCCAGGTTCTCGGCCACATCGACATACTGGCAGCCACCATAGTAGCGCTTGCCGGGGTACCCTTCGGCGTATTTGTTGGTCAGGACCGAGCCCTGGGCCTCGAGCACGGCGGCGGAGACGATGTTTTCAGAGGCGATCAATTCGATCTCGTCGCGCTGGCGGCCGAGCTCGCTGCGGATCGCGGAATAGAGTTCAGGGTCGCGGCTTTCCAGCGTCTCGGTGAAAAATCCGGCATCGCGGGTGGCGGTCATGTGATGTGCTCCGTCAGCATTGGGTCGGTTTGCGCGTTCATTAGACAGATTTCGGTCCGGCGAAAAGCGGCGAAACCGGCATTTGGGCGCGTTATGGCGTCTCAGGTTTCCTGAACGAGCCCTTGAGTTTCCGAAACGCCCGCGCAATCGTGCATCGGCAACAGTAGGGGAAGTCATGCGTCCGTCTAAAGCGATATCCTTCCGCGCCAGCCGCGCGAAGGTGGCCCAGGAGGCCCTGGGCGAATTGATCGACCGCTTTGGCCAGTCGACCGCCGAAGAGGCGGATGTGATCGTCGCGCTGGGCGGCGACGGCTTCATGCTGGAAACCCTGAACGACGTGCGCCCTTTGAACAAGCCGGTCTATGGAATGAATCGGGGCACGGTCGGCTTTCTGATGAACGAGTTCAGCGCCGAGGGGCTGCCCGAGCGGCTGGCACAGGCCGAGGAGGCGGTGATCAATCCGCTGCGGATGCGCGCCGAGGCTGAAGATGGGACGATTTCCGAAGGTCTGGCGATCAACGAGGTGTCACTTCTCAGGCAAGGGCCGCAGGCGGCGCGACTGAAGGTGTCGGTGGACGGGCGGCCTCGCTTGGATGAATTGGTCTGCGACGGGGCGCTGGTGGCGACGCCCGCTGGGTCGACGGCGTACAATTACTCGGCGCACGGTCCGATCCTGCCGATCGGCTCGGAAGTGCTGGCATTGACGGCGGTCGCCCCATTCAGGCCGCGGCGCTGGCGTGGTGCCCTGTTGCCCAAGACTGCCGTGGTGCGGTTCGATGTGCTGGAGCACGAAAAGCGCCCCGTCATGGCCGATGCGGACGGTCGCCCCGTGCGCAACGTGGTCTGGGTGGAAATCCAGAGCGAGCCCGATGTCCGCCACCGCATCCTGTTCGATCCAGGCCACGGTCTCGAAGAGCGCCTGATCCGCGAACAGTTCATGTAGGGTGCCGGGCCTCAACAGGTCGGAACTGTGCCATTTGATCTCAATTTCGTCAGAATTCGCGGCTAAGAACCGGTGAAATTTCATTTTTGGAGTAGGGCCATGATCCGCCACACATGGAAGGCTGTTATCTTTTCGCTGCTCGCGGCCTGTGGATCGGCCTTGCCCGAAGGCGAGGTCGAGCCGATCCGCAAGGTCATGGCCGACAACCGGGCGTTGCCCTACGAGTGTGTCAACTATGACACCGGTTCCGACAGCTGCGAAGTTCTGGTGACGCGCCGGGTGTCCGGCAACAACATTCGTTTCCTGGGAACCGTGTTGATCAACCTGCCCGAGGTCGGGCCGACACCTGTCGAGGTCGCTTTGCCGACGCTGATCTACGGCGACGTCTACTGCACCGACATGCGCAACGTGGATGTTCGGATCAAGGCGGACCTGAGCCCTTCGGCGCGCAGCCTCTATGAAGAGGTCGCGCTGGCCGAACTCGTGTCAATGGGAGAGGTCTGCGGAGCCTATTACCGCGAGGGTGCCGGGTATCTGAGCGTGACGACCGACCGCGCCGGGCGGGTATTGCCCGACGGGATCGACCGGTCACATTTCTTTCGGACGCCCAAGCGGCTGCGCCTGTAGCCTTACGAGGCGTAGCCGATCGTCGCGAGTGCCTCGCGGATTTCGTCCAGGATCGCGGGATCGTCGATGGTTGCGGGCATCTTGTAGTCTTCGTTGTCGGCGATCTTGACCATGGTGCCGCGCAGGATCTTGCCAGAGCGGGTCTTGGGCAGACGTTTGACGACCACAGCATGTTTGAAGGCCGCGACGGGGCCGATCTTGTCACGCACCAGCTTGACGCATTCGCTGACGACGTCCTCGTCTGGTCGGTTGGTGCCCGCGTTGGTGCAGAGAAAGCCGAGGGGCAGCTGGCCCTTGAGCTGATCGGTGACGCCAATAACAGCGCATTCGGCGACGTCCGGGTGACTGGCGAGCACCTCCTCCATGCCACCAGTCGACAGGCGGTGGCCGGCGACGTTGATCACGTCATCGGTGCGCGCCATGATGTAAAGGTAGCCGTCTTCGTCGATATAGCCCGCGTCCCCGGTCTCGTAATAACCGGGAAAGCGTTCGAGGTAGCTTTTGCGGAAGCGGTCTTCGGCATTCCAGAGTGTCGGGAGCGTGCCGGGGGGCAGGGGCAGCTTGATCGCGATGGCACCGAGTTCGCCGGGCTTCATCGGGTGGCCGCCTTCGTCGAGGATTTGCACATCATATCCGGGCATGGCGACCGAAGGCGAACCGAGTTTGATCGGAAGTGCTTCGATCCCGAGCGGGCTGCCCGCGATGGCCCAGCCGGTTTCGGTTTGCCACCAATGGTCGATCACCGGCACGCCAAGCTGGTCCTGCGCCCATTCGATTGTGTCGGGGTCGGCGCGTTCGCCAGCAAGGAACAGGGCGCGCAGGCCTGAGAGGTCGTATTTCTTGACGAACTCGCCCTTCGGGTCTTCGCGTTTGATGGCGCGGAATGCGGTCGGCGCCGTAAACAGGACCTTCACATCATGGTCTTCGATGACACGCCAGAAAGTGCCCGCGTCGGGCGTGCCGATGGGTTTGCCTTCAAAGACGATGGTGGTGTTGCCATGGATCAGCGGCGCGTAGCAGATATAGCTGTGACCAACGACCCAGCCGACATCCGAGGCGGCCCAGTACACCTCGCCCGGCTCGACGTTGTAGATGTTCTTCATCGTCCAGTTCAGTGCCACGAGGTGGCCGCCGGTATGGCGGATCACGCCCTTGGGCTGGCCGGTGGTGCCTGAGGTATAGAGGATATAGGCGGGATGGTTGCCCTCGACGGGGACGCATTCGGCGGGTTCGACGCCGTACTGGAAGCCGTGCCAGTTGTAGTCGCGGCCTTCGACCAGTTTGGCGACCTCTTGCTCGCGCTGGAAGATGACGCAGAAGTTCGGCTTGTGGTTTGCCATGTCGATGGCGCCGTCGAGAAGCGGCTTGTAGTGGACCGTGCGGCCCGGCTCGAGACCGCAAGAGGCGGCAATGATCGCCTTGGGCTTGGCGTCGTCTATGCGCACCGCCAATTCGTTGGCGGCAAAGCCGCCGAAGACGACCGAGTGGATGGCGCCGATGCGGGCACAGGCCAGCATGGCTTCGAGCGCTTCGGGGATCATCGGCATGTAGATGATGACGCGGTCGCCCTTTTCGACGCCCTTTGCGCGGAGCGCACCGGCCAGCATCGCGACGCGGTTCCGGAGTTCGAAGTAGCTGATCTCGCGCTTGGTGTGGGTGATCGGGCTGTCATAGATGATGGCGGCCTGGTCTCCGCGCCCGCCTTCGACGTGGCGGTCGACCGCGTTCCAACAGGTGTTGACCATGCCGTCGGCGAACCATTCGTAGAGCGGGGCGTTTTCGTCGGACAGGGCTTTGGTCGGCTTTCGGTCCCAGTCGATGGCCTCGGCGGCCTCCATCCAGAAAGCTTCGGGGTCGGCTTTCCAGGCGTCATAGACGTCGCGATATCCCATGAGACGTGCTCCTCCTCCACGGCAATGACAGCCTGTTACGAAAGAGAGCTTTGTTCAAGCAAGGCTGTTAGCGCCCGAAGCGTCAGAAGGACGCAAAAATTTTGCAATTTTTGCCAAATCGGCCTGCAAAGTTTTGCAAACGCAAAAAGACTATTCTGAAATCAAAGGAAAATGCGGGAAAAGTGCAAATCTGCAAAGCCCGTGTGGGCCTTGCAGATTCGATTTTCAACCGTAGTAGGACACTGGTGTTCCGGCGAGGGCCGAGGTGTTGAGAAGCCCGCGCGCCGTGACCGAGGGGGTCACGATGTGGGCGCGGTTGGCCATGCCCATCAGGATCGGGCCGACTTCGAGTCCACCGGCTTTCATCTTGAGGATGTTACGGACCGCCGAAGCGGCATCGGTGTTGGCGAAGACCAGCACATTCGCCGGGCCCTGGAAGCGGGCGTTCGGCATGATGCGGTCGCGGATGTTGACGTCCAGGGCGGTATCAGTGTGCATCTCGCCCTCGTAGGAAAAATCGCGCGATTCGGAATCCAGGATGTCGATTGCCGCACGCATGCGGCGGCCCGTGTCGCAGTCGAGGTTCCCGAACTGGCTGTGCGAGCAGAGCGCGATCTTGGGCTCAAGCCCGAACCGGCGGACGTGACGGGCCGCGCCGATAACGGTCTCGGCGATTTGCTCGGCGGTGGGTTCGGGATGGACATGGGTGTCGGCGATGAACAAAGGGCCGTCTTCCAGGATCACGAGCGACAGGGCGCCAACCGGGTGGCGTCCCTCGGTGGCCAGCACTTCGGTGACATAGCGGAGGTGCCACAGGTATTGGCCGAAGGTGCCACAGATCAGGCTGTCGGCGTCGCCACGGTGCACCATAACCGCGCCGATGGCAGTTGTATTGGTGCGCATGATGGCACGCGATAGCTCAGGCGTGACGCCCTTGCGCTGCATCAGCTCGTGGTAGGTGGTCCAATAGTCGCGGTAGCGCGGGTCGTTCTGAGGGTTTACCAGCTCGAAATCGACGTCCTTTTTGATCGGCAGACCAAGGCGATCGATCCGGCGTTGAACCACTTCGGGACGACCGATCAGGATTGGACGGTCGGTCATTTCCTCGACCATGGCGGTGGCGGCACGCAACACGCGCTCGCTCTCACCCTCGGCAAAGACGATCCGGCGGCTGGCGGTCAACGCGGCCTGAAAAACAGGACGCATGATCATGGTCGACTTGAAGACCGACGCATCGAGGCGTTGCTTGTAGGCGGCCATGTCTTTCAAAGGGCGCGTGGCGACGCCGGTCTCCATCGCGGCTTTGGCGACAGCGCTGGCAACAACACCCATGAGGCGCGGATCGAAGGGCTTGGGAATCAGGTAGTTCGGCCCGAACGTCATTTCCTCACCCTGGTAAGCGGCAGCGGCTTCGGCCGAGGTCGTGGCGCGGGCCAATTTCGCGATGCCTTCGACGCAGGCGAGTTTCATTTCATCGTTGATTGTGGTTGCGCCCACGTCGAGTGCGCCGCGGAAGATGAAAGGGAAGCACAGGACGTTGTTGACCTGGTTCGGCACATCAGAGCGGCCTGTGGCAATAATGGCGTCGGGTGCGGCCTCGCGTGCCTCGGTCGGGTCGATCTCGGGGTTGGGGTTGGCAAGCGCGAAGATGATCGGGGCCGATGACATCTTCTTGACCATCTCTGCTTTCAGGACGCCCGCGCCCGAAAGACCAAGGAAGAGGTCGGCTCCTTCGATGACGTCTCCAAGGCCGCGCGGGCCGCCCGGCTGGGCGAACTCGGCCTTCTGGGCGGTCATTTCTTCGGTGCGGCCTTCGTAGATCAGGCCGGCCAGGTCACAGAGCCAGATGTTTTCGCGTTTGACGCCCAGCTTCACCAGCATGTTGAGGCAGGCGATGCCCGCCGCACCGCCGCCGGTCGAGACGACCTTGATGTCTTCGAAATTCTTGCCTGCGACGTGCAGGGCGTTAGTCGCCGCTGCGCCGACGACGATGGCTGTGCCGTGCTGGTCGTCGTGGAAAACGGGGATGTTCATCCGCTCGTTGCAGATCTTTTCGACGATGAAACAGTCAGGAGCCTTGATGTCTTCGAGGTTTATCGCACCGAATGTTGGTTCGAGCGAGCAAACGATCTCAGCCAGTTTCTCGGGATCCTTCTCGCCCAGCTCGATGTCGAAACAGTCGATGTTCGCGAATTTCTTGAACAGGACGGCTTTACCTTCCATCACCGGCTTGGCGGCAAGTCCGCCGATATTGCCAAGGCCGAGAACGGCGGTGCCGTTGGTGACCACGCCGACGAGGTTGCCGCGCGCCGTGTAGCGGCTCGCCTCCATCGCGTTGGATTCTATCTCAAGGCAGGCCTCGGCAACGCCAGGGCTGTAGGCGCGGGCCAGGTCGCGGCCGTTGGCCAGGGGCTTGGTGGCGCGGATCTCCAGTTTCCCGGGCTTGGGGTGTTCGTGATAGTCCAGCGCAGCCTGCCGGATCGCTGTCTCGCGCGGATCGTTGGTCATCATTTCCTCCCGACAGGTAGTTTAACGTTAAACTAATTTCCGGCGCTTCCTACTCTGGCGATTCTGCACCGTCAATGTATCAATGCTGTCGCAGGCACAATGCTGCGAACTTCCCTTTGGGGCAAGTCTCTCTCGCTCTTGCCATCCGGCGGGTCAGGGGCCACGCTGCCGGGAAATGGATTGCGCGGCCTTCGGCGCGCTGCGAATGCCGTTGTACGGGACAGTAACTGGGACGCCGCTGACATGGATGCACGCACGATTATCGAAACGCTTCGCGACGGGGGCGAGCCGACCCAGGCCGAATTGAGCTGGTTCGCCAAGGGGCTGGCCGATGGCGGTGTGAGCGATGCACAGGCCGGTGCCTTTGCGATGGCGGTCTGCCTGCGCGGCCTTTCCGAAGAGGCACGGGTGGCGCTGACCCTGGCGATGCGTGACAGCGGCGACGTGCTGGAGTGGGACGTTGCGCGACCGATCGTTGACAAGCATTCGACAGGCGGCATCGGTGATTGCGTATCGCTTTTGCTGGCGCCGATGCTGGCGGCGGTCGGGGTGGCGAACCCGATGATTTCGGGGCGCGGACTGGGCCACACGGGCGGGACGCTGGATAAACTGGAGGCGATCCCGGGTGTCACGACTGACGTCGGAGAGGCGCGGCTGCGACGCATCACGGACGAGGTCGGCTGTGCCATTGTATCGGCCAGCGCAAAGATTGCGCCGGCGGACAAGCGGCTTTACGCAGTGCGCGACGTGACGGGGACAGTGGAGAGCATCGACCTGATTACCGCCTCGATCCTGTCTAAGAAGCTGGCGGCGGGGCTTGGGTCGCTGATCCTGGACGTGAAATGCGGTTCTGGCGCGTTCATGACAACGCAAAAGGACGCTGTGGCGTTGGCAAAGTCGCTGGTCAGCACGGCAAACGGCGCAGGCTGCAAGACTGCGGCGCTGGTGACGGCGATGGACCAGCCGTTGGCCCCTGCTGCGGGCAATGCGCTGGAGGTGGTCGAGGTCATGGAGGCGCTGACCGCACCCAGGAATTCCCGCCTGGTCGATGTGACATTGGCGCTTGGGGCCGAGCTGATGGTTCTGGCGGGGGTGGACACGGCGCCTGAGGTGGCAGCGGTCAAACTGCGCGATGCGCTTCAGTCGGGGGCGGCCATGGCCAAGTTCGACGCGATGATCGCGGCGCTGGGCGGGCCGAAGGAATTCAGCACCGACTGGCGACGCCTGTTGCCCGAAGCGAATGTCATCCGGGAGATCGGCGCGCCCAAGACCGGGGTAATTTCGGCGCTGGACGGGCACAAGATCGGGATGGGCGTCGTCCACATGGGTGGCGGCCGGATGCGTCAGGGTGACCGGATCGACCCCTCGGTCGGCTATGCGGACATTCTGCCGCTGGGCGCCGAGGTGAACAAGGGCCAGCCGGTCGCCTGTCTGCACGCCAGCAGCGAAAAGGCGGCGCAAGCTGCCGAGCGTGCCTATCTGGAGGCGCTGACAATCGGTGAGACGGCCGAGCCTGCTCCGCTGTTGATCGAGAGGATCAGCTGATGGCACGCGCTTTCCTGATCGTCCTGGACAGCGTTGGGGCGGGTGGTGCGCCGGACGCGGAGACGTTTTTCAACGGTGGTGTTCCGGACACCGGCGCGAACACGCTGGGGCACATTGCCGAAGCCTGCGCGGCGGGTCGGGCCGAGGAGGGGCGAAGTGGCCTTCTGGCGATGCCGCACCTCGACCGACTTGGGTTGGGTGCGGCGCTGCGATTGGCAAGCGGCATGGATGCGCCCGGTCTTGAGGCCGAGCCGGAGGGGCTTTGGGGCGCCGCCACCGAAGTGTCGCGCGGCAAGGACACGCCGTCCGGACATTGGGAACTGGCGGGCGTGCCGGTGCCCTGGGACTGGCATTATTTCCCGGATAAGACCCCGGCCTTTCCACCAGAAGTAATGGCGGAGGCTGCACGTCTCGCCGGGACAGAAGGCACATTGGGCAATTGCCACGCTTCGGGCACCGAGATCATGGAACGGCTGGGCGAAGAGCATCTCAAGACCGGTTGGCCGATCTGTTACACGTCGGCCGACAGCGTGTTCCAGATTGCCGCCCATGAAAAGGTTTTTGGCCTGGAGCGCCTATTGGAAATGTGCCGGGGGCTGGCGCCGATGTTGCACGCCATGAAGGTCGGGCGCGTGATCGCGCGGCCCTTCGTTGGCGAGGTGGGGAATTTCACCCGGACCGCGCATCGTCGGGATTTCGCGATTCTGCCGCCAGCACCGACGCTGTGCAACTGGGTGCAGGGTGCGGGGCGCAAGGTTCATGCCGTGGGCAAGATCGGCGATATCTTCTCCATGCAGGGCATCGATGACGTCGTGAAGGGCACGGACGCTGAATTGCTGGAGCATCTGGTGCGGCTGGCGGGCGAGGCCGAGGACGGCAGTCTGACCTTTGCGAATTTCGTCGAGTTCGACTCGATGTACGGCCATCGCCGCGACGTGTCGGGCTATGCCCGCGCGTTGGAATGGTTCGACCGGAACGTGCCGCGGCTCCTGGATCAGATGGAGCCGGATGACCTGATCCTGTTCACCGCGGACCATGGCAACGATCCGACCTGGGTGGGGACAGACCACACGCGCGAGCGGGTTCCCGTCGTTGGCCAGGGATCAGGGTCGCAGCCCCTCGGGCTGATCGGGTTCAAGGACGTCGCGGCAGTGGTTGCAGCACACCTTGGCGTCGGGGTACCTGTGGCCGGGACGCAGGTAAGCCAATGAAACAGGAGTACGAGATGAGCGACCACCTGACGATTGTCGATCACCCGCTGGTACAGCACAAGCTGACGCTGATGCGTGAGAAAGACACGTCGACCGCCGTGTTCCGGCAGCTATTGCGCGAGATCAGTACTCTTCTGGCCTATGAGGTGACGCGCTATCTGCCTATGACGACGCGCCAGATCGAGACGCCACTGGCGACGATCCAGGCACCGGTTCTGTTCGGACGAAAGCTGGCGCTGGTGTCAATCCTGCGTGCAGGAAACGGGCTGTTGGACGGAATGCTTGACCTGATCCCTTCGGCGCGCGTCGGCTTTGTCGGTCTCTATCGCGACGAGGAAACCCTGAAACCGGTGCAGTATTATTGCAAGCTGCCGGGCGAGTTGTCCGAAAGGCTGGTGATTGCCGTCGACCCGATGCTGGCGACGGGCAATTCCTCGGTTGCCGCGATAGACCTGCTGAAAGAGGCCGGGGCGACCAACATTAGATTCCTATGCCTTCTGGCTGCCCCCGAGGGTGTGGCGCGGATGAAGGAGGCCCATCCGGACGTGCCGATTGTCACCGCCGCGCTGGACGAGAAGTTGAACGAAAAAGGCTATATTGTTCCGGGGCTTGGGGATGCGGGTGACAGGATGTTCGGAACCAAGTAGCGCCCTCTTTACAGGTGGCGAAATGGTCGGCAGGCTGTCGTCACGGGATTCTTGGGTGGTCTGAATGAGACGTTTCTTGGCGACAGCATTGGTGTTTCTTGCCGGGTCGGCCGTTGCCGACGACGGAACTTTGGGGATTGCCGTGCCACCGCCAGACTATGCCAAGCCGGTGTTCGTCGATGCATTGGGCTGTACCTATGTGCGCGCGACGGTCGGGGATTGGGTCGTCTGGGTCCAGCAGTTGGACGGAGATCGGCCGGTTTGTGACGGGTTGCCCGGCGTGGCGCGGCCCAAGCTCGAGGTTCTGGCAGAACGCGCGCTCTAGTCTTCGCAAATCCGTTGCAACGCGATCCAGTTGCCGTCGGAAAGCACCGGCGGCTCGGCAGCAGTTTCATCCTGGATCAGGGCGCGGGTCGTCTCGCCCGAGATGTCGCGGGCATAGGCATAGGCCGTTCCGGGGATTCCGAGGCGGCGCAGACGAAAGAGCAGTTCGCTGTCGGGTACGGGGTCAGAGTCGTGGGCGACGAGCCATTCGGCCATCTGGCGCATGGCGCTTTCAGTCAACCTGCCTTTCGAGAGAAGCCCCAGAGCCGCGCGCAGTCCTGCGGCGTCAAGAAGTTCGGCGAAGGGATCGCCGCGGTCGCGGCGCAGGTCTTCGGCGACAAGGAAGGCGGCCAGCACCTCGGGGCTTTCGAAGTCCTCGACAAGGGTGTTTGAAATCAGGATTGTTCCGCCGGGCACGTAGGCCGTGGTTGCCAGCGTGGATGGCAGGACCACGAGGCGCGTGGGCCGGTCCGGAAACAGGCGTTTTTCGAGCTGATCGAGTGCGCGCTGGCCCGACGGATTGTGACAGGCGGCACCGGCTACGATCTGCACGTTGGTCAACATGGCTTCGCCCGTTGTGGCGCGCACTGCGTCGGGAACGAGAGACGCCGTATGGCGGATGACGGCGCCCGGCACCCAGAACACGGCCAAAAGCAGGGCCGCCGCCACGATGCTCAGCATTGACAGCCCGCGAAGGCGGCCGGGGCGCGGATTGCCGCGCCGTATCGCCTTGAGCACCTTTTCCAGCGCCGCGATCATTTCGGTATCAGCAATTTCAAGCGTGTCGGTTGCGTCGCCCCCCGGACCGTAAAGCGCTGGTGTTTCGCCGGGGTTGAGACGTTGCATTGCCGGCAGGGACCAGTGGGCCAGGGCGGTGCCGTTGAAATCCGAGATGGTGATGGTGGCATCGCCGATCGAGACAATGGTGTCACGACGCTGGGACTGCGGGTCGGCGCTCCAGATGCCCTCGGCTTCCAGCCGCTGGTATTTCGCCAGTACCGTCACGTGGCCGCTGCTCCCCGGTTCTTTTGCGGCGCAGTCTAGCCGATGGATATGGCCCCCACAATCGCGCTGACCAGCCTTTGCTTGCGTCATGAGGCGACAGGGCGTAGCACGGTTGCCGCAAGACAAAAGGGAAATGTCATGGCAGACGATCCGAAGACCCTTGTTTCGACCGATTGGCTGGCCCAGCACCTGGGCGATCCGGACCTCAGGATATTCGATGCATCGTGGTATCTGCCGGACATGAAGCGCGACGGGCAGGCAGAGTACAACAAGGCTCATATTCCTGGCGCGCGATACTTCGATATCGACGAGATCAGCGACCAGAGGTCCGATTTGCCGCACACGGTGCCGCCGGTCGAAAAGTTCATCAGCCGGATGCGGGCCATGGGCGTGGGTGATGGCCATCAGGTGGTGGTCTATGACGGTGCCGGGGTGTTTTCGGCCGCGCGCGTCTGGTGGCTGTTCCGCCTGATGGGCAAGACCGATATCGCGGTTCTGGACGGGGGCTTCGCCAAATGGGTGGCCGAGGGCCGTCCGGTCGAGGATATCCCGCCAGTCATGCGAGACCGGCACATCACCGTGTCGAGGCAAAACCAGTTGGTCAAAGACGTAACCCAGGTCGCGGCGGCCTCGAAACTGGGCGATCACAGCATCGTGGATGCCCGCTCGCCCGGTCGGTTCCGTGGCGAAGAGCCCGAGCCGCGTGAAGGGTTGCGGTCTGGGCACATTCCGGGATCGAAGAACGTCCACTACAAACGCCTTCTTAACGATGACGGCACGATGCGCCCGGTGCCGGAGCTGAAGAGCATTTTCGAATCCTCGGGCGTCGATCTGTCCAAGCCGGTCATCACTACCTGCGGGTCAGGCGTGACAGCGGCGATCTTGAGCCTTGCGCTTGAGCGGATCGGGCACCGCAATCATTCGCTGTACGATGGCTCGTGGTCTGAGTGGGGCATGTACGACGATCTGAAAGTCGAGACGGGATGACACTTCAGAAAGCAGGTACCGAGGTCACCTATACGGTCACCTTTCTTGAGATGCGCGAAAAGCCGGGGTTCGACTGGCCGCATCTGCCTGCCGGGGCGACTGCAGCGCTTTTGAAGTCGGAGAAGCCGCCAGTCTGGTATTTCCTGTCTCTGTATGACGCGGTGGGGCGAGACTATGCCTGGGAGGACATTCACCAGCGCGAGCATGACGAGATCCGGGACTGGTTGCAGCGCGACATCATGCGCCTTTACACGCTTTTCGATCATGGCTGGCCGCACGGGTTCTTCCTTCTGGAACAGCAGGATGAGGGCGTGGTTGAGCTGGTCTATTTCGGCCTGGTGCCCGAGGCGGCGGGCAGCGGTCTGGGTCGGTGGCTGTTGCAAACCGCGATCCTGACGGCCTGGGACATGCCCGGCACAGCCAAGCTGATCGTAGATACCTGCACGCTGGACCACCCCCGCGCCCTTGCGCTTTACCAGAAAAACGGCTTCACCCCGGTCAGGCGCGAGGATCGCACGCGAATCCTGACGCGCGACCGTGACCTGTCACGCATACCGTCCTGAGGAACCAGACATGCTGAGCGACCTGACCCCGCAACCCCCCGACAAAATCCTGGAACTGATGCAGCTGTTCCGCGACGACCCGCGCCCGCAGAAGATCGACCTGGGTGTTGGAGTTTACAAGAACGCCGCGGGCGTGACCCCGGTCATGCGCGCCGTCAAGACGGCGGAGAAACGTCTGGTCGAAACACAGGAGACCAAGTCCTATACCGGTCTGACGGGTGATCCGGCCTATACCGGTGCGATGCGCGACCTGATCCTTGCTGACAGTGTCGATGCGGGCCGTGTTGCCGCGGCGGCGACTCCAGGCGGTACCGGAGCTGTGCGCCAGGCGCTGGAGCTGATGCGCTATGCCGACAAGGCGGCGACGATCTGGGTGTCGACCCCGACCTGGCCGAACCACCTGACGATCATCGACTATCTCGGTGTGCCGATGCGTCCCTACCGTTATTTCGACAACGCGACGCGGTCAGTGGATTTCGCGGGCATGATGGAGGACCTGAAGGGCGTCAAGGCGGGCGACCTGGTGTTGCTGCATGGCTGTTGCCACAACCCGACGGGCGCGAACCTTACGCCCGCCGAATGGCAGGCGGTGGCCGATCATCTCGAAGCGACCGGCGCGGTGCCCTTCATCGATATCGCCTACCAGGGGTTTGGCGACGGGCTGGATGAAGATGCTTTCGGCGTCCGTCACCTGGCTTCGCGCCTGCCCGAGGTGCTGATCGCGGCGAGTTGCTCGAAAAACTTCGGCGTTTACCGCGAACGCGCGGGCGTCCTGATGACCCTGGCGGCGAACGAAAAGGACCAGGCAAGCGCGCAATCGACGCTGGCTTACCTGAACCGCCAGAACTATTCCTTTCCGCCGGACCACGGCGCGCGCGTCGTGCAGATGATCCTCGATGATCCGGAACTGCGCGCCGATTGGAAGGCCGAGCTGGAAGACGTGCGTCTCGGCATGCTGGGGCTGCGTGAGCAGCTGGCCTCGGAATTGCGCCAGCGGACCAACTCGGACCGGTTCGATTTCATCGCCAACCACCGGGGCATGTTCTCGCGCATTGGCGCCACGCCCGAGCAGGTGATGACGCTGAGGACCGATCACGGGATCTACATGGTCGGCGACAGCCGGATGAACATCGCGGGTCTGAACAAGACCACGGTGCCGGTTCTGGCCGAGGCGATCGTGGCTGCCGGTATCTGACGAAAACAATCGGTAAGTGCGAGGGGCCAGCCCCTCGCGCTCCCCGGGATATTTTTCCAAGAAGAAGGGACTATCTGGCCCTAGTTGTCTTTATCTTGCGGGAAAATACGCATGGCCGGCCGACGGCCACAGCAGTCAGCCGTTTTCGCGCAGGATGGCGCCGGCCAGGTAGAGTGAGCCGCAGATCAGGATGCGGGCCTCGGGGGTTTTGGCGACGATATCGGCGAGCGCGTCCGCGACCGAAGGCGAGACGGTGGTAGGCAGGCCGGCGCTTGTTGCGGCAGCGGCAGTGTCCTCGGCCGGAAGCGTTGCGGTTTCGCCCGGAATGGCGACGGCGTGCAGGCTTTCAGCGACCTCGGCCAGTGGGCGAAGATAGCCAGAGACGTCCTTGGTCGAAAGCATTCCGCAGATCATGTGGGTCGGGCGTTTCGGCAGGCGGTCAAGCGTTTCGGCAAGCGCCTCGCCAGCGGCCGGGTTATGGCCGCCGTCGAGCCAGAGCTCGGCTTTGGGCGCGGCTTCGACCAGCGGGCCGGTTTTCAACCGCTGCATCCGCGCAGGCCAGAAGGCCTTGGACACAGCTTCCTCGCAGGCAGCCTCGTCATAGCCAAGGTGGCGCAGCGCGGCGACAGCCATGCCTGCGTTGCCGATCTGGTGGGGTCCGCGCAGGTTCGGCAGTGGCAGGTCGACGAGGCCGGTTTCATCCTGGAAGATCATGCGTCCACGTTCCTCCCAGGCATGCCAGTGCTGGCCATGAGCGATTACGGGCGCATTGAAGCGGGCGGCTTCGGCCTCGATCACCTCGAGTCCCTCATCGTGCTGGGGACCGACGATGACCGGGACGTTCCGCTTGATGATGCCGGCCTTTTGGAAGGCAATGTCGCCGATGGTGTCGCCGAGGAATTGCTGGTGGTCCAGGTCGACCTTGGTGATGATCGTCAGGCGGGGATCGTCGATGACGTTGGTCGCGTCGTGGCGGCCACCAAGTCCGACCTCAAGCAGTGTCCAGTCGGCCGGGGTACGGGCGAAGGCAAGAAAGGCAGCGACAGTCGTGATCTCGAAATAGGTGATCGTTTCGCCGTTGTTGGCCGCGTAGACGTCATCCAGAAGCCGGGTCAGCGCGGGTTCGGAAATCAATTCGCCTGCGACGCGGATGCGTTCGTGGAAACGTGCCAGATGGGGCGAGGTATAGGCGTGGACCTTTTTACCGGCGGTCTCGAGCCCGGCGCGGATCATGGCCTGGGTCGACCCTTTGCCGTTGGTGCCGGCCACGTGGATCACCGGGGGCAGCGACAGGTGCGGGTTACCCACGGCGGCGAGGCAACGATCCATTCGGTCGAGGGTGAGGTCGATCACCTTCGGGTGCAGGCGCATCATCCGCTCGAGGATAGCGTCGGAGGAGTTTGACTGTGTCACGATGTTTCAGGAGCGCTGTTGGGCGTTAGGTCTTTTCCTCCGCCGGCGGGGCCAGTGCGGGGTCGTCAGAGGGTGGGGGCAGGTCGCCCTTGATCGCCGGGGGAAGGCCAAGAAGCATGCGCGTGATGGTCACGAGTTCGTCTTTCAACTTGTGGCGGTGTGTCACACGGTCGAGCATGCCGTGGTCCAGCAGGTATTCGGCGCGCTGGAAGCCTTCGGGCAGTTTTTCGCGGATGGTCTGTTCGATGACGCGGGGCCCCGCGAAACAGATCAACGCGTTAGGTTCGGCAATCTGTACATCGCCCAGCATGGCATAGGAGGCCGTGACACCGCCCGTGGTCGGGTTGGTCAGGACCACGATGTAGGGCAATCCAGCCTCTTTCAGCATGTCGACCGCAATGGTCGTGCGGGGCATCTGCATCAGCGACAGGATGCCTTCCTGCATGCGCGCGCCGCCCGCGGCGGAGAAGAGAATGAGGGGGCGTTTCAGCTGAACGGCACGTTGCGCAGCGGCGATGATCGCGTTGCCGACATACATGCTCATCGAGCCGCCCATGAAGCTGAAGTCCTGCACGGCAGCAACGATCGGCGTGCGGCCGATTTCGCCTTCGGCGACCAGCATGGCCTCTTTCTCGCCGGTCGCACGTTGCGCGGCCTTCAGCCGTTCGGGATATTTTTTCTGGTCGCGGAAATCCAAGGGGTCGGCGGCCGGCAAGGGTACATCGACCGTGACGAAGGTGCCGTTGTCGAACAGCGAAATCATGCGATCGCGCGCCGAAAGCGGCATGTGGTGGTCACAGCTTGAGCAGACACCAAGAGCCTCAGTCAATTCCCGGTGGAACAGCATGGTTCCGCACTCGGGGCATTTTGACCAAAGGTTTTCAGGCACTTCCCGGCGAGAGAAGAGCGAATTGATCTTGGGGCGGACGTAGTTCGAAATCCAGTTCATCTTGCTCTGCCCGTTACGTTGCAGACCAGTTAATCCGGGTGGGCAGGAATTGCAATCAGGCGGATACGAACCTTCGGATCAGCGCCCAGATGGCGGTTAGGGCGAAAAGCTCGAAAACCAGGAGCGAAGGGGAGGCGATGAGGTCTGTCATGCCGGTTTCGGCACGCAGCAAACCGAGGCCCGAGATATTGGCGTCCGCGGCGATGATAAGGATGGCGAAAGCGTTGTTGCCGAAGTGGAACCCCCAGGCCGCGCCGATGCTGCCGGTGCGGGCGGTGAGGTCTGCGGCCAGGAGGCCGAAGAAAGCTGCGGCACCGGCATAGGCGAAAGACACGATCAGGGGCAGCGTTGGCATCGTGTGCAAGGCGCCGAATGCGAGGGACGGCAGCAAGAGCCAGGTCCAGGTACTCTTGAAACGTGCTGCGATCTGGCTTTGCATGTAGCCGCGGAAAAGGATTTCTTCCGAGCCGGTTTGCGCGGCAACGACGATCGCCCCAAGAGGAAGCCACAAGAGCCAGGTTCCCAGGTCGAGGTTTCTGATCGGAGCTGGCGGGAATGGCAGTGTGACCAGTGCCAGGCCGCACAGAATCGACAGGCTAGCCGCCGCAGCGATGACAAAGTGGCGCAGCGTGCGCGCTGGCGGGCCTATGATCGAACGCGGGCCGCGTCCGTGCAGCGCCTGCGCGGCGATCAAGCTGCCATAGCCCAAGCCCACATAGAGAAACAGGAACAAAGCCGTTCCCGAGGGTGTCAGGCCCAGGAAAGGCAGGATCTCGATGGCTTCGGAAAAAGGCGTGCCGGAGCGCAGGGCCACGATAGCGAGGATACCCAGGGTCCAGCCCGCCGAGACGATCACGACAAGCACCAGCCCCAGCAACAGGCGCCAGAGCGCGTGTTTCCCGCGGGCCTGGTCGATCACGGGTTGGTAGCGTGCATAGGACATGGCAGGCGGATTATGACGTGGATAGGGTGCGGCTTCGAGAGGGAAACGCGCCGAAGGGTTTAAGAGGGCTGGAAAAATTCCGCGGTGATCGCGTCGAGGACGCTTGCCCCGGTCTGCGCAGGGGTCTATTCCGAGAACCGCGCGAAACCCGGGAGGCCCACATGCCGAAAAAGAAATTCGACAAGACTCATCTGCCAAGCCGTCATGTCACCGAGGGGCCGGCCCGTGCGCCGCATCGCTCGTATTACTATGCCATGGGCATTTCCGAGGAAGAGATTGCGCAGCCGTTCGTCGGTGTCGCGACCTGCTGGAACGAGGCCGCGCCCTGCAACATTGCGCTGAACCGCCAGGCCCAGGCTGTGAAGCTGGGCGTCAAGGAGGGATTCGGCACCCCGCGCGAATTCACCACCATCACCGTTACCGACGGGATCGCCATGGGCCATGAGGGTATGCGTTCTTCGTTGGCTTCGCGCGAGGCGATTGCCGACACGGTCGAACTGACGATGCGCGGCCACTGCTATGACGCCATCGTCGGCCTTGCGGGTTGCGACAAGTCGCTGCCGGGTATGATGATGGCGATGGTGCGCCTGAACGTGCCCTCCGTCTTTATCTACGGCGGCTCGATCATGCCGGGTCGGTTCCAGGGTAGGGACGTCACCGTTCAGGACGTTTTCGAGGCCGTGGGCCGTCACCAGGCCGGGGCGAACTCGGATGAAGAATTGCGCGCGCTTGAAAAGGTAGCCTGCCCATCGGCGGGGGCCTGTGGCGGTCAGTTCACCGCGAATACCATGGCGTGTGTGTCCGAGGCGATCGGGCTTGCGCTGTTGAATTCGTCCGGTGCGCCAGCGCCCTACGAAAGCCGCGACCAGTACGCGACGGCCTCGGGCCTTGCCGTTATGGAACTGATCGAAAAGAACATCCGCGCCCGTGATGTGGTGACCCGCAGATCGCTGGAGAACGCCGCACGCGTCGTCGCCTGCACCGGCGGATCGACCAACGCCGGTCTACACCTGCCCGCCATCGCGCATGAAGCAGGGATCGATTTCGACCTGGACGATGTCTGCGACATCTTCCGCGATACGCCGTATTTCGTCGATCTGAAGCCGGGCGGCCAGTACGTTGCCAAGGACCTTTACGAGGCCGGTGGTGTGCCGGTCGTGATGAAGGAACTTCGCAAGGCTGGTCTGATCCACGAGGACTGCATGACCGCCAGCGGCCGGACTCTGGGTGAAGAACTGGACACGGTCGAGGGCTGGGCAGATGGCAAGGTCATTTATCCGGTCGAGAAGCCGATCACCAAGACCGGCGGCGTTGTCGGTCTGAAAGGCAACCTGGCCCCCGAGGGCGCCATCGTTAAGGTCGCTGGCATGAGCGCGGACGAGCAGGTCTTTTCCGGCCCCGCCCGCGTGTTTGAGTGCGAGGAAGACGCATTCGAAGCCGTCAAGGCGCGCTCTTACAAGGAAGGTGAAGTTCTGGTCATCCGCAATGAGGGCCCCGCGTCGGGTCCGGGTATGCGCGAGATGCTGGCGACGACCGCTGCCTTGTCTGGACAGGGCATGGGCAAGAAGGTTGCGCTGATCACCGACGGCCGTTTCTCAGGCGCGACCCGCGGTTTCTGCGTCGGTCACGTTGGTCCGGAAAGCGCCCGCGGTGGCCCGATCGGCAAATTGCAGGACGGCGACGTGATCACCATCGACGCGATCAAAGGCACGATTTCGGTCGATGTGTCGGACGAAGAGATGGAGGCGCGCACCTATACGCCGCGTGAGACCATTTACGCGTCTGGCGCCCTTTGGAAATACGCGCAGCTGGTCGGTCCGACCCGCCTGGGCGCGGTGACCCACCCCGGCGCGAAGGAAGAAAAGCACATCTATGCGGATCTTTAAGCCCGCTCTTTTGCTGGCGGCCCTATGTGTGGCCGCCTGCGACGGTGGAGCGAACGTCACCCGGTCGGCACCAGAACGTATCGCGCTGCCGGACGGGACGATCGTGGCAGGGGCGCAGGGCTGGTGTGTGGATACCGCGTCGTCCAGGGCCAGGGGGTCGACCGCTGTCGTGGTGCTGGGCAGTTGCGCCGCGATCGCCCGCAATGCCTTGGCGCCGGCGCCTGATGTGGCGGGCGTGGTGACGGTCTCGGTCGAGAGCGAACCGGGGCTCAGCCCGTCGCCTGACGAATTGCGGCAGTACCTGTTGTCCGACAGGGGCAGGGCGGCACTTGCCCACGACGGAAGACCCGATAGCGTCGAAATCCTGGAAACGCGGTTGCGCGGCGACATGGTGATGTTGCATGCTGAGGAAAGAAGCTCCGCGTCCGGCGTGTCGGCTGAGACCTGGCGGGCACTGTTCAACTTGGATGGTCGGTTCGTCTCGGTGTCGTTGTTCGGCCTGTCCGAACGGCCGATCGGCCGCCGCGCGGGAATGGCGACGCTTGAAGCCCAGGTCGACGAGCTGCGAGCCGCCAACCAGAGCTGATCCGGCGCGAGTTATCCACAAAAACTTGACGGTGGTAGGCGCGAAGGGCGTTGCCTGCATATGGTGTCGAGGGCTAAGGTTGCCACAACACCATGTAGGCAAGCAATGGCAGGACCACTTTCAGGACTGATCGAAAAGGGCACGCTCCGGCGTTGGGATCGGGCTGCGCGCACGATAGAAACCCTCGATCCGTTAGAGTTGAAAGCCCTGCGCAATCGGGCGCGCAGCCTTGGGCGCCGTGTGGACCAGGTTTTGCACGTAGCCGAGGGGCGGCTGGCGCTCCCGCTGGCGGGGCAGGCTGCCATCCGCCGCCCAATGCATTCCGACTGGGCCTGGCGACCAGAGCTGTGGAGCGGACCGGTCAAGGGGGCCGGAATTGCCTCGATCAAGACCAAGACCGAGGTCGGGCGCGAAGCCAAGGTCTTTCACGACTGTATGCTGAGCGAATTATCGATTCGCCAGGTGCGCAACACACGGGCCGAGGACGTGGCGCCCTTTGGCGTGCGAATGGACGTCTTTCGCTTTGACGGCTCATTCCTGAGCCTTGTGGTCGATCTGCCGCCGGAAGGCGTTGACGGGCTGTCGCGGCGCAATCTCGTGCGGCTGGACATTCGCGTGGAAACCGAGAAGCCGCTGGAGATCTTCGGCCGTTTGAATGTACGGCACGGACCGAACGTGGAACAGCTGGTGCGCGAGTTTTCGGGCAGTACCGGGGAGTATTCGGTCGAATTCGATTTGTCGGCGACGCGCATGAACGACGCGCGGGTCGAGCGGGCCTGGCTTGACCTGATCTTCGAAGGGCCTGAAATGAACGAGATCATCCTGCGAGACGTGACGATGAGCCGTCGTCCGCGCGCCGAGATCTGAGGAGGGAACTTCGTGTCCGAGATGACGCTGACACGGATGCGGCTGGCAGAGGGGGTCTGGGAGGGCCTTCTGTCGGCGCGTGCCGCTTCGGCGCCGCGTCTTCTGCTCAGGCATATGGACGAGTTGGTCGGAGAGCCTGAGACGGTCGAAGCAGGCGAGCCTGAGGGCGGCGTTGCAAAATGGCTGGTGCGGTTCCGCCTGCCGGTCGAACGGCTGTCCGACGGGGTGCAGACATTCGTGATCGAGGACGCCAGCACCGGCGATGCCCTGGCCCATGAAACGGTCATCGCAGGTGAGGTTCTGGACGAGGACACTCGGGCCGAGGTCGCGCTATTGCGGGCCGAGTTGGACCTTCTGAAGCGCGCATTTCGGCGTCACTGCTCGGAAGAGCATCCCTGACGCCAGTTGTTTCGGCGGGGGGTCAGTCCTTGGCCAGCACGTAGCGTTTGTCACAATAGCCGCATTCCACCCATCCGGTCTTTGAGTCGATCGACAACCAGACACGTGGATGGCCAAGAGCTCCTTCACCGCCGTCGCAGGCGATGCGGGTGGCGGTGACCGTCTCGGTTTCGGGCGGTTCGGGGCTGGTTACGGGGTCGGACATCTTCATAATCTCCATGACTGGCAATCGGGCTATACCTTCTGGTCGGACCTCGCGGCAAGAGGTCAGCACCACTTTGGTTTCACGCTTGTTTCAGCATCCGGCCAAGCGGTCGCCCGGCAAGGATATGCAGGTGGAAATGCGGCACTTCCTGAACGCCGTCCTCGCCGGCGTTCGAGATGATGCGATAACCGTCACCGCCATCGGGCGCGACGCCGAGGTCGGCGCAGATTTGGCCGAAGGTTCGCCAGAAATCGACGATCTCAGCCTCGGAGGCCTCGGCAGCGAAATGGTCGGCGGTGACGTAGGGCCCCTTGGGGATCACCAGCACATGGTGCGGTGCCTGCGGCTGGATATCTGAAAAGGCCAGCGTGTGATCAGTTTCCTTCACGGTGGAGTTCGGGATTTCTCCGCGCAGGATCTTGGCGAAGATGTTCTGGTCGTCATAGTCGTAAGCCATCGGGGTCCTCAGTCGACAAAGAGATAATCTGTTTCTGCGATCTGGCGCGCCTTGGGCCGCTCAATACCAAGGAACTCGGCAAGGGGTTTGGCGTTTTCCTCTGGGCCGGCGCGTTCGCGGATGCGGTAGAATTCGGGGAAGTTCTGGTCGCGGATCAACTCGCTTTCGCGGAAGACGTCGTTGCGGATCGTCGGCAAAAGCGTGCGGAAGGTTTCGGGCGTCGTGTGTTCACCTGCGAGACCAACGCGCTTGGCGTGTCCTTGCAGGTAGGTGTCGGTGTACTGGCACTCGATCTCAAGCAGGCGGGTTTCGCTGCGGTCGGAATAGAAGTCGCGGAACAGTTCGAGGTTGGACGGATCGAGGCAGATCAACAGCCGGTCGGTTTCATAGAAGTCGAACAGCATCCGCATCAGCGCGCGGCGGTGGCGGGTGCGTTTGGCCAGGGTCGCCTGGATGCCTCCGAGGTCGGGCAGGGGGGTCGCCTCTTCGTCGAAGAGGTATTCGATGGCCGGCAGGTTCGAGACCGAGCCGATCCGGTCGAGCAGACGCTTGGCCACGTGCCATTTCTTGCAGGTCACGATCAAGAGCGAACGCTCGCGCCCGATGGTCGAGTCCTTTTCCCAGAAGCGGGGCGCAAAGCGTTCGCCGATCCGGCCGCGGCCGGTCAGGAAGGTGAACAGGCGGCGGCCCTCATTCGAAATCCGGAATTGGATGCCCTTTTGCGAGTAGAGCTGGCCGAGCTTTGTTTTCAGGTCAAGCGCTTCGGGGCTGATCTTGCGGGCGAACAGGAAGTCCTGCGCCAAGAGCAAATCGTAATGGTCGTTATAGAAGGTTACCGGCATCCCGTAGTCCGAAAACATCAGGAAGGTCAGCGTGCGGCTGTCGATCTCGGTCTCGGGCACAAGGTGGCGGACAATCGTCTGGAAAAAAGTTTCATCGGGGATCCAGGTGGTACGGAAAAAGCGAAGCACGTCGGGACGCTGGCGTGTGAATTCCAGCACGGCCTCGATGGTCTGGCGGCGCAGGCACCACCACTGGCTGCCGATCATCATCTGGATGTCGCGCGGCACTTTGCGCGTCAGGCCGAGGCGTTTCTGGATGCTGAACGAGGCGTAGAAGCGCTTCGCCTGGCTGCGTTCGTTGAACCAATGGCGATAGATCAGGCGTTCTTCCTTGAAGCCGGTCTTGATCCAGTCGGAGTCGAAATAGTCGAAGCTTTCGATGAAGTCGCAGTCGTGCCGGTCCAGGAAACTCTGGGCGTACTCGGCGGTCTTTATCGGCATGCAGTCGCCTGACAGCATGTAGAAATGCGTAGCGCGGGGGAAAGCGGTGACGGCGGCCTCGACCGCGTTCAATGTGGCGCCGACAAGGCTCCATTCGCCCCAACCGCATTTCAGGCGCTTTTTCGGGAAGGCGACGTTGGGATTGTCGGCCAGCGCCGCGCGGAGTTCGTCATATGCCGCCTTGGGGGCGCTGGCGTCGAAATGGATCGACATGACGTCGCCCATAGCCGTCAGCCGAGTCGCCTGTGCAATAATGGACGGCACGTCCTTGTGGCACAAAAGTATGTAGGCGATTTGCGCCAAGTTGCTTATACCTACCTGCCCGGTTTACCAGTGCCACAGGTTTAGCCTGAATCGGAGGATTGAAGAAACCTCGGAAGTTTGCTTTTTTCCCGCGGACCGGTCGTTGGGCGGTCGCCTGTATTTGAACTGAAGGTTTTCAACACGATGGGTTTTCCAGGAACCTGGATGACAGAGAGCGAAAGCGTGGTGTACCGCGTGGTGCCCAAATGCGCCTGCTCGACCATTGGCCAGATCATGTATTACTCGGATCATGGCCGGTTTTACGACGGTGACATTCACGATGCCCGTGAGGGGATTCACAAGTGGGCGCAGGACGAAAGTCATGACCCGATCACCGAAAACGTGCGCAACAAGAGCACCTATTCCTTTACCTGCGTACGCAATCCCTATGCACGGATCCTGTCGTCGTTCTTCGACAAGATCTGCGGCATACAGCGCAATGGTCAGCGCTATCGCGGCAACCTGATCCCGCAGTTGGCCCAGAACTATGGCATCAACATCGACGGCGACTTTGACCAGATCGCGATGTTTCGCCGATTTCTATTGTTCGCCCGTGACACCATCCGGTTTCGCAAGCCCATGGATCCAGATATCCACTGGTCGGCCATGTCGGGGCATATCTCGACCTTCATCGTGAACGGCGGCCGCTACGACAAGATTTTCTGGACCGAGAAATTCAACGAAGGCATGCAGGATGTGCTGGATCACATCGAGGTGCTGCACCAAGTTGATCTGGGCGATATCCCGCGCTTCAACGAGAGCGAAGGACACGGGCCGAAACGGGCCCATCCGGTTGAGGACTATTTCGACGATCTGTCACGGCATCTGGTCTACGAGATCTACAAACGGGACTTCGACTTGTTCCGGTACGACTTCGAGAACCCAGCCAATCCGTTGCCGATCGGCGAGATCGATCTGGAGGAAGTCCACAAGAAGCTGGGCAATTAAGCGCGGCCCGAATCGCCCCGGCCAAGCTGCGGCGCAGCATGGCGCGAAACCGGGCAGGACGCCTGAATTCAAAGCGGGTGCTCTCATTTCTTGCCGAAATTCAGCGCATTAGTCGCAGATTCCGGCGTGAATCTTGTCGAAGGGATGTTCCGTGGCGCAGGGTTTCGGCCTATAGTCTTGTAGGTTTTCAAGCCGCGGTGAACGGCCGGCATAATAATATTTTGGGGGGACCTCATGATCAGATCTGAACTGGTGCAGAAGATTGCCGACGAAAACCCGCACCTGTACCAACGAGATGTCGAGCGTATCGTCGCCACCATCTTCGACGAAATAATCGAGGCCATGTCACGCGGCGACCGCGTCGAACTTCGCGGCTTCGGTGCTTTCTCGGTCAAGAAGCGCGACGCCCGCGTGGGCCGCAACCCGCGTACAGGCGACAGTGTCCAGGTCGAGGAAAAACACGTCCCCTTCTTCAAAACGGGCAAGCTTCTCAGGGACCGGCTGAACGGTAACTCGTGATGCGGTACATTCGGTATCTGGTGCTGGCCGTTCTGGCCGTTTTTCTGGTGACTGTGTCGCTCGCCAATCGCGAGCCGCTGACCGTCCGGCTGTTGCCCGACGAGTTGTCTCGCCTTCTGGGTTTTAACTGGGAAGTGACGCTTCCGGTCTTTTTCATTCTTCTTGCTGCCGTCGTCGGCGGAGTCCTTCTGGGATTTGTGTGGGAGTGGCTGCGCGAACACAAGCACCGCGCTACTGCGACGAGCGAGCGCAAGGAGCGCCAGCGCCTCGAACAGGAAGTGAAAAAGGTCGCGCCGTCCAAAGAAAAGGGCGACGATATTCTCTCGCTGCTTGAGAGCCGCTGACAAAGGCACTAAGTCCGCCTTTATGACCAAGTCCACCCGTGTGAAAATCTGCGGCCTGTCCACGGCCGAGACCATTGCCGTCTCAGTCGAGGCCGGGGCGTCCTATATTGGGTTCAACTTCTTTCCGCCGTCACCGCGTTATGTGTCGCCAGAAAAGGCGCGTGAATTGGCCGTCGAGGTTCCGCCGGGCGTGGCCAAGGTCGGGCTGACTGTCGACGCGGCCGACGACACGCTGGATGACATCGTGGCGACGGTTCCGCTCGACATGTTGCAGTTCCATGGCGAGGAAAGCCCCGAGCGGGTGGCCGAGTTGCGGGCGCGGTACGGTCTGCCGGTGATGAAGGTCGTCGGCGTGGCCGAGGCAGAGGATCTGGAAAAGCTGGAGTCCTATTTCCACGTGGTCGATCAGATAATGGTCGATGCCAAGCCGGCCAAGGACGCCGTCTTGCCGGGAGGGAACGGGGTAGCCTTTGACTGGCGGCTGATTGCCAACCGGCGTTGGCCGGTGCCCTGGATGCTGGCCGGGGGGCTGACGCCCGAGAACGTGGCCCAAGCCGTCGCCCTGACCGGTGCACGGCAGGTGGATCTGTCTTCGGGGGTTGAAAGCGCTCCGGGGGTGAAGGACCCCGCGTTGATCCGGGCCTTCATGGCGGCGGTGCCCTGAACAAGGCGGGGCCGGAGGCGTCTTCAGCCCTGCGACCGTTCAACGCGTGCCAAAGATTTCGTCCAGCACGTTCAGGATGACCCGCTCGACAGTGTTTCCGCCGTTCGAACGCTGTCGGTTTTGGGACGGGGCGATGTTCTGCGCCACGGCAGAGGCGCTGTCCATCGGCAGGTCGCGCACGGGCAGGTCCTTGTGTATGCGCTCCATGACCTCTTTCCAGATCTCGGCGGGCAAACCGCCGCCGGTGACGCCGGATAGTGGCGTGTTGTCGTCGTAGCCCATCCAGACGCCGGTGACGTAGTCGGCGGTAAAGCCGATGAACCAGGCGTCGCGTGCGGCCTGGGTGGTGCCCGTCTTTCCCGCAGCGGGACGGCCGGGCAGGCGGGCGCGGGTGCCGGTGCCACGCTCGATCACCTGGCTCATCATGTAGGTCAACTGGCGCGCGGCGGTGTCGCTGATCACGCGTTCGCCGATGCCTCCTTCCTGTTCAAGCAGCGGCGTCGAATCGCCTTTGAGGCGCAGTTCCACCAGTCCGTAGGGCTGGACCGAAGAGCCGCCGTTCAGGATGCCGGCATAGGCGCGGGTCATTTCCAGCAGCGTGGATTCAGAAGTGCCGAGCGCGAGGGCCGGGCCAACGGCAAGGTCGCTCTCCAGACCAAAGTCCGAGGCGATCTGTGCGACGGCTTCGCGCCCGACACGCTCAAATACCTTGACCGCAGGAATATTCAGCGAACGGGCCAGGGCTTCGGTCAGCGTAACGACGCCGGAATAGTTGCGGGAATAGTTCTCGGGGCACCAGCGGCCCGAGCCGGGGACATCCCAGCAGGTCGGCTCGTCCGTCACGGTGGTGTTCGGCGAATAGCCCATGTCGAGCGCGGCGGCATAAACGAAGGGTTTGAAGGCCGATCCAGTCTGGCGCTTGGCTTGGATCGCGCGGTTGAACTGACCGGCGACGCCCTTGAATTTACGTCCGCCCACCATGGCGCGGACGGCGCCGTCGGCGCTCATGACCACGATGGCAGCCTGTGCCTTGGAACCTTCTTTCACCTTGTTGTCGAAGATGTATTGCAACGCCTCTTCGGCCGCCTTCTGGATACCCTGATCGAAGGTCGTGCGAATGATGACGTCTTCCGTTGTTTCCTCGGTCAGGAACGCTGGGCCCTGATCCATGACCCAGTCGGCAAAATAGCCGCCCGCGCGGGCCTCGGCAGCTTCGGAGAGTTTCGCGGGATGGGTGGCTGCGTAGGTGGCCTCTTCGGCGGAGAGATAGCCCTGTTCCTGCATGAGCTTCAGGATGGTCGCGGCCCGGTCGCGGCTGCGTTCCAGGTTGGCGGTCGGCGCGTACCGACTTGGGGCCTTCAGGAGGCCAGCCAGCATGGCAGCCTCGGCGGGCAGGACCTCGTTGGCAGAAATGCCGAAATACCGTTGCGCGGCGGCCTCGAACCCGCGGGCGCCCGCACCAAGATAGGCCCGGTTCAGGTAGATTGTGAGGATGTCGTCCTTGGAATAGCGCAGCTCCATCGCCATGGCGTAGAGCGCTTCCTTGACCTTTCGTCCGATGGTCGAGCGGCGACAGTCGGCTTCGAATTCGGCCTCGGTCATGCCGCTGGACGGGCTGTAGGTGGTGCCGAGGCACAAAAGCTTGGCAGTCTGCTGGGTAATCGTCGAACCCCCGTGCCCGGACAGGGGACCGCGGCCTTCCGAGAGGTTGATCCTGACTGCGCTGGCGATGCCGCGCGGCGAAATTCCGAAGTGGCCGTAAAAGCGCTTGTCCTCGGTCGCAACGACCGCGTTCTTGAGGTGGGGCGAGACGGTATCAGCGGTGATCTGACCGCCGAACTGTTCTCCGCGCCAAGCATATATCGTATTGTTGCGATCCAGAAGCGTGACCGACCCGCGCGAGCGTCCGTCGAGGAGCGCAGACACGGGAGGCAGCGAAGCGGCGTAAAACAAGACGGCAGCTGCGATGGCAATGGTCACGAGCGCAGCCGCCCGCCAGCCGATTCCCCATACCAGCCGGGTAATTGCCCGCAAGAGCCAGGCAATCGGGTTGCGCGACGCGCGTTTCGACGCAGGGCGCTTTGGCTTTGGAGCCGTTTTCCTCTTTGTTTTCTGAGGGCTTCTTTTGTCAGCAACCAGCGTCGGTCGCTTGTTTTTTGACCCACTCATACGCTCGGTCCACTTTCCTGCCTTGCGGGAGAATACGCTTTTCCACGGGGGATGTGGAGAAGGTTTCGTCACGTTCTTGTGCAGTTGCAGCGTGGTAAGTTTGCACAAAAAATAAGCAAAGCTCATAAATTGTGCAAAAAAATATGAACCCTGCCTGAATCTGCCGATTTCGACAGCAGGTCAAATCTTGTTCTCAGGAGGGGCTTGGTCTTTTCCATTGACTTGGGAGCGGCACGGTGGGTGTCGCGACATGCGGAAGAGGAAACATGAAACTCATCATTGCAGCGATCAAACCGTTCAAGCTGGAGGAGGTGCGCGAAGCTCTCACTTCCATCGGCGTGCGCGGCATGATGGTCACCGAAATCAAAGGCTTTGGCTCGCAATCCGGTCACACCGAGATTTACCGCGGCGCGGAATACGCCGTGAACTTTGTGCCAAAGGTGAAACTGGAACTCGTCGTGTCGGCCGCCATGGCCGAGCAGGTGGTCGAAACCATCGCGGCGACCGCCAAGACCGACAAGATCGGCGACGGCAAGATTTTCGTCCTTGATGTGGAAAGCGCCATGCGCGTCCGCACGGGCGAAAAGAACGATGACGCGATCTGAGCGAACACCAAGGGAATGGGAAAAATGACGGAACTGAAAAGAATTCTCGGGCTGGGCACGGCGGTGACGCTGATGTCGGCTTTTCCAGTTGTCGCTCAGGACGCGGCGGCTGAAACGATGGACAAGGGCGATGTTGCCTGGATGATGACAGCGACACTTCTGGTCCTGTTCATGATCCTGCCGGGCCTTGCACTGTTCTACGGCGGCCTCGTGCGGACCAAGAACATGCTGTCGGTCCTCATGCAGTGCACAACCATCGCTGGCATGGTCATGGTGATTTGGGCAGTCTGGGGCTATTCCTTCGCCTTCGGCGGCGGCACCTCGCCCTACTGGGGGGGAATGGGCAAGCTGTTCCTGTCGGGTGTCACGGCCGACTCGATGGCAGCGACCTTTACGGATGGCGTCGTCATACCGGAATACGTCTTCATCGCCTTCCAGATGACCTTTGCGGCCATCACACCGGCGCTGATCGTGGGTGCCTTCGCCGAACGGATCAAGTTCGGATCGCTGATGCTGTTCACCGCGCTCTGGGTCACCTTCTGCTACTTCCCGATCGCGCACATGGTCTGGGACGGCGCGGGTCTGATCTTCAACTGGGGCGCCATCGACTTCGCAGGCGGCACTGTGGTTCATATCAACGCGGGCATCGCTGCGCTGGTCGGCTGCATTATCATCGGTCCGCGTGTCGGCTATGGCAAGGATAACATGGCTCCGCACTCGATGACGCTGACGCTCGTGGGCGCGGCCATCCTTTGGGTCGGCTGGTTCGGCTTCAACGCCGGTTCCAATCTCGAGGCAAACGGTGGTGCTGGTCTTGCCATGATCAACACGTTCCTTGCCACCGCCGGCGCGATCGTGGCGTGGAACATCATCGAAAAGTTCACCCGCAAGCATTCGTCAATGCTGGGTGCTGCCTCGGGTATGATTGCCGGTCTGGTCGCCATCACACCCGCCTGTGGCACGGTCGGACCGATGGGTGCCATTATCCTCGGCGCGATAGCTTCGCTGGGCTGCTACTTCTTCGTCGCAGTCATCAAGAACAAGTTCGGCTATGACGACAGCCTGGATGTCTTCGGCATTCACGGTGTGGGCGGTATCATCGGCGCCATCGGCACCGGCATCTTCACCGCACCCGGTCTGGGTGGAACCGGCGGCGACGACTACTCGCTGGTTGGTCAGACAATCATCCAGATCCAGGCGGTTCTCTTCACCGTGGTCTGGTGTGGGGTTGTCTCCTTCGTTCTCTTCATGATCGTGAAAGGCCTGATGGGGCTGCGCGTATCCGAGGAAGAGGAACGCCAGGGTCTCGATCAGACGAGCCACGGAGAATCGGCTTACGGCTACTGAAGAACTCTCTGTCAGTGTCTTCCTTGCCCGGGCGTTCGCGCCCGGGTTTTTATTTGCGGCAATGCGCGTTCGGGGCCGGAGGGGGGATTTCATCCCCCGGACCCCCTGAGGATATTTTCCGACCGATGAAGCCGACGGCCCGCCCCCATTGCAGGAGACGGGCCGCATTCTTTTTTGGCGTTCGCATTAAACGCCCCGTCTTCATTGGCCGCGAAATATCCCGAGGGGTATGGGGGAGCAGCGCTCCCGCATGTCCGGGACTGGTGATCAGCCTGCAACCAGGCCCATCTGTTCGAGCTTCAAAAGCACCTGATGCGCGCAGTGATCGACTTCGACGTTCTCGGTATCGAGCACAACCTCGGCGTTCTGCGGCACATCGTAAGGATCGGAGATGCCGGTGAACTCCTTGATCTTGCCTTCTCGCGCCAGCTTGTAGAGGCCCTTGCGATCGCGGCGCTCGCACTCTTCCAGCGACGTGGCAACGTGAACCTCGACAAAGGCACCAAAGGCCTCGACGTCTTCGCGGACTGCGCGGCGCGTGGTCGCATAGGGTGCGATCGGGGCGCAGATGGCGATGCCACCGTTCTTGGTGATCTCGCTTGCGACGTAGCCGATGCGCCGGATGTTGAGGTCGCGGTGCTCTTTCGAAAAGCCGAGCTCAGACGACAGGTTCTTGCGCACGATATCGCCATCCAGAAGTGTCACAGGGCGTCCGCCCATCTCCATGAGCTTGACCATCAGCGCGTTGGCGACGGTTGACTTGCCCGACCCGGAAAGTCCGGTGAAGAAAACGGTAAAGCCTTGTTTGGAGCGTGGCGGATAGCGGCGGCGCAGTTGGGTCACGACTTCGGGGAAGGAGAACCATTCGGGGATCTCGAGACCTTCGCGCAGGCGGCGGCGCAGTTCCGTGCCCGAGATATTCAGGACGGTTGCGCCGTCTTCGACTTCGTCGGCCGGCTCGTACTGGGCGCGATCCTGGACATAGACCATGTGCTTGAAGTCGACCATTTCGATGCCGATTTCTTTCTCGTGTTCGCGGAACAGGTCCTGGGCGTCGTAGGGGCCGTAAAAGTCTTCGCCTTTTGAGTTCGACCCGGGGCCCGCATGGTCGCGCCCGACGATCATGTGGGTGCAGCCGTGATTTTTGCGGATCAGCCCGTGCCAGACGGCCTCGCGCGGGCCTGCCATGCGCATGGCGAGGTTCAGAAGGCTCATCGTCGTGGTGGCTGCAGGGTACTTATCGAGCACCGCCTCATAGCACCGCACACGGGTAAAGTGATCCACGTCGCCTGGTTTTGTCAGGCCGACAACAGGGTGGATAAGAAGGTTCGCTGCAGCGTCCTTGGCGGCGCGGAAGGTCAGTTCCTGGTGTGCGCGGTGCAGCGGGTTGCGGGTCTGGAAGGCGACGATCTTGCGCCAGCCGAGCTTGCGGAAATAGGCGCGCAACTCATTCGGAGTGTCGCGGCGGGCCTTGAAGTCGTAATGCACCGGCGGCTGAATGCCGGTGATCGCGCCGCCGAGATAAACCTTGCCTGCCACGTTGTGGAGATAGTTCACCGCCGGGTGAGCGTCGTCGTCGGCGCCAAAGACCTTTTCGGCCTCGCGCGATTTGTCCGGGGTCCAGCGATCCGAGACAGTGAGGGTTGCAAGGATGACACCCTCCTGGTCGCGCAGCGCGATGTCCTGACCCAACTCGATGCTGTCGGCAAAAGCCTCGGAGACATCCAGCGTGATCGGCATGGGCCAGAGGGTGCCGTCAGCAAGGCGCATGTCTTCGACGACGCTGTTATAGTCTGCTTCGCCGAGAAAGCCCTTCAGCGGGGCGAAGCCGCCGTTCATCAAGAGCTCGAGGTCGCAGATCTGACGCGGGCTCATGTCCCAGCTCTTCAGATCAGACGCTTCTTTTTTGAGTTTCTGGGCACTCTCGTAGGAAACATAGAGCTCGGGGATCGGTGCGTGGTTCGGAATTTGCATTCGGGATACTCGGCAGAGTTGTTGGGAGTTGCGCGCAACTAGACGAGGAAAAGGCTTGAATTCAAGCCTCCGAGGGCGAAAGAGGAGTCCTGTGCCGCTGCTGCACAGATTGTATTCAAGGCATTCTGCAATGCGACGGAAACCGGGAAGCCTGTTTCCGGATTGGCGATAAGAGCGGCACGTTCGTTTCAGCCAATGGCGAGACTATTGCCGAGAATGGGCCGGGGCGGGCAACATTTCCGTTCCATTCCACGACAGAATCTGCGGCGTGCGGTTGTATTGGGCCGGAGAGCGCGAATCTGCACGTCGGTTTGGCGTTGGTGCCTGACCTGCCTTTCGGGCAGTGTTGACCGGTCTCGTACTGCGAAGGGTTGCAGTCGGACCAGCGCTGCCGATGGTCGCCCGCGATCCGTCTCAATCTGCCGGCAGTGTCACTCAGCCGCATCCACGGGCGCGCTATGACCCAGTGGCGGGGCCGTGTCTTTTTCGGTGTCGCTGTCTTCCTGCTCGGCCAGGAAGCGTTCGGCTTCAAGCGCGGCCATGCATCCCATGCCGGCCGAAGTGACAGCCTGGCGGTACAGATGGTCGGTGATATCGCCCGCGGCAAAAACGCCGGGGATCGACGTGGCGGTCGAGTCGGGCTTGGTCACCACGTAACCGCCGTTGTGGAGTTCGAGCTGGTCCTTGACCAGTTCGTTCGAGGGCGCGTGGCCGATGGCGACAAAGAAGCCCTTGCAGGGCACTTCGGTGATCTCGCCGGTCTTGACGTTCTTGGCGCGAACGGCCTCGACGCCGCGTGGCTCGTCGGTGCCGACGACCTCTTCCACAGCATGGTTCCAGAGGATTTCGATCTTGGGGTTCTTGAACAAGCGGTGCTGGAGGATTTTCTCCGAGCGGAGTTCATCGCGGCGGTGAATCAGAGTGACCTTGGAGGCGAAGTTCGTAAGGAACAGTGCTTCTTCGACGGCGGTGTTGCCGCCACCGATCACGACGACTTCTTGCCCGCGATAGAAGAAGCCGTCGCAGGTTGCACAGGCCGAGACACCGAAGCCCTTGAAGTGTTCCTCCGATGGCAGGCCCAGCCACTTGGCTTGGGCACCTGTCGCGAGGATCACGGCGTCGGCGGTATAGACGGTGCCCCCGTCGCCAATGGCGGTGAAGGGGCGTTTGGATAGATCGAGCGTGGCGATGATGTCGGAGATGATTTCGGTGCCGACGGCGCGCGCGTGCTCTTCCATATTAACCATCAACTCGGGGCCCTGGATCTCGGCGATGCCGGGCCAGTTTTCGACCTCGGTGGTGATGGTTAGCTGACCGCCGGGCTGGATGCCCTGGACCAGCACGGGCTCCAGCATGGCGCGGCTGGCATAGACCGCAGCGGTGTATCCGGCCGGGCCGGAACCGATGATCAGGACTTTGGCGTGCTTGGTGTCGGACATCTTCTTCCCCACAGTTCGGTGTCGGTCCGATATAGGGCGCGTCGTCCGGAAGCTAAAGAGGCAGCATGGGTTTTGGCGGGGCCGGTTCGGGAAAGACGCTGGCAGGACGGTTTCACGTTTTCTTTTCTTGCGCTTGCTTGAAATATTATTGCGCACAGGTCGGCGGTCTTGTAAGATTTTGCGAAAGACTGGGGAGAGTTCACGCAGATGGCGAGCCACAAACTGGACGCGATTGATCGGAAGATTCTGGCCGAACTGCAGGCCGACGGACGGATGACGAACGTGGAGTTGGCGAGCCGGGTTGGAATCTCGGCGCCGCCCTGTCTGCGGCGGGTGCGTTCGCTTGAAGAACAGGGGTTCATCCAAGGCTATCACGCTGCGGTGGACTCGCGCTCGCTGGGTTTTGAGGTGCAGGTCTTTGTCAGTGTCGGCCTTCAAAGCCAGGCCGAGGCCGATCTCTCGGCGTTTGAAAAGCGATGCAAGGCATGGTCGTTGGTGCGCGAGTGTCACATGCTGAACGGCGAAGTGGATTTCATCCTGAAATGCGTGGCGCCGGATTTGTCGACTTTCCAGCGCTTCCTGACCGAAGAACTGACCTCGGCCCCCAACGTCGTCAGCGTGAAGACGTCGCTGGTGATCCGCTGTGCCAAGGACGAGCCGGGTGTGCCGTTCGACGTGATGGAAGAACGTCTGGAGCAGACTGCCTGAGGGATCATCCGCAGTCCCAGTTGTAGACGCAGCGTTCGAATCTGTGCGCAGCGAGGTCCATGGGCGAGATCAGGAAGGTCGCTTCGCCAGCGTCACCCCAGCAAATTTGCCAGTCCCGGTCAGCGCCGGGAACATGGGTATAGCCCTGCTGCAGGAGCACGCGGGTTTCGGGCGCGCCCTTGGGGCGAATGTCGTATTGGATGAAATCGGGGTGGCCACCGTAGTAGACGGCGGTTCCGGGTCTGGCGGCGAGCCAGTCGCAGATTTCGTCGGCCTGTTCGTTGGGCAGGTCTTTCATGATCTCTTCGACCGCCTGGATGGTAGGGCTGGGCAGACCGGTGGTCAGCGCGCCGCGCAGGCGGGATCCGGTTGCGCGCAGGGATTTGCCATAGGGGTCGAATTCGGTCTCAGCGGGTGGCGCAACGCGGGTCAGGCTCGAGGGGTCTGCGGTGTAGCGGGTGACAAATCCCGTCTGCTCGCGCGAGGGGAAGTCGCAGCCGTTCAGATCGTTGTCGGGGACAAAGATCGTCAGGAGGCCAGAGGCCGGGTAGCCGTCGAGGGGCGGCATGTCGCCATAGTTGATCTGGGCGAGGAAGAGCATCGGTTTGCCGTCCTGCATCGGCCAATCGTCTGGCGTGGCGAGGCTAGGCGCGCCGCCAATGCTGGAATGGGGATCGTCGCCAACGGGATCGTCGGGGCCGAAGGACAGCGCGACAGCGGGCAGGGCCATTGCGGTCAATTCGGCGCGGATGGCGTCCAGGTGCGCGGCTGGCGGGGCAGCGCGCTCGAGATGCGCGCGTCCGCCGAGGAGTCTTTTGAGAAAGTCAGAGATCATCGGGGACCTTTACCTGTTGTCCTGACTGATCCCCTGAATATGTCGTCCCACGCGCCGGTTGGCCAGCGCGGAGGTCGAAACGATCAGAATATCGCGTCAAGGTCCTCGGCCGTCAGGCGCGGGGCGGCAAGTCGGCCGAATTCCCTAAACGATGCCAGGTGCGGGAAGAAGCTCATGAAGAGGTTCAGCACTTCCTCGGGCAAAGACAGGGGCGCATCGGGGCCGGGGTGATAGGTTTCGACCTCGAGCCCGGCGGCCAAGATGGTTTCATGGCGATCGCAGACCAGGTGGTAAACGCGGGTCGGCGAGACCGGGGTGACCTGAATTACGCCATAGCCGTCGGCCATGGCCGACAGCGGCGCAAGCGCGGCCTCGGCACCAATGGCAGAGCGAATCTTGGCGTCGCGGTCCAGGCGTCGGGCATGGGGACCGAACGTCTGGTCCTGCGAGGGGCGCGCGAGGCCAAAGGCGTCGGGCATCACGCGATAAAGCTTGTCGGGTTCGTGGTTCAACGTCGGCGCACCGGGCACCAGCGTGATCGAGCCTTTCCACATCAGTTGGCTGGTGCGGCCGCTGGCGCATTCAAGGTACATGCCGGGTATAAGGTCTTCGACGGCGACCGGGCCTTCGGTGGTCTGGATCAGGACGCCGTGCGTAAACGCGCCGAAGGCCTGTTCGAAGGCGGGCAACGCGGGGGCAACGACCATGTTCGACATCACCTCGCCATCTTGGAGCCATTCGGTTTCGAACCGGCGCGAGACGCGGGCTTTGGGGGCAACGGGGGCTGGTCGGCTGACGCGGCGGGCGGTCCAGAGCGGTTGGGAAACCTGGCGGGAGGTTTGGGCGGTCGACATCATACTCATTACTTACCTCTGTGCATTACACTGGATAAAAAACAAAATAATTCAGTTGGTTGCTACCGTTTCGGCGCTGCCAAGGTTCAATTTGAAAGGCGCCGGTTTCGCACTTGTCGGAAGTGGACCATTCATGGTTTTGGCGGCTTTGATGACGCTTTCCATCCAGCGGGGCTTTGCCTTCATAACTGCAGTATCCTTACTCAACACGACCGAGGCATTTTGAACCCGGCATGGAAGAAAGATGCCTTGGCAATGGGGCAAGGTCGTGACGGTTGTAAGGAATTTAACGATCTCTTTCTTGCCCTGCTTCGGAACCGGTGGAGTGTTGGCAAAAACCGTTGATGGCCGGTTTTTTCTGGTAGGCTGGCCGCAAATCAGGAGAGCCGAGATGACAGGTGCCCGAGAATTGCGCGGTGTCGTGCCGTATTTGCCAACCCCTATGACGGACGACGGAAAGGTCGATCAGCAGGCACTTTTGCGGCTTTGCGAACACCTGATCGGCGCGGGCGTCCATGGCCTGACGCCCTTGGGCTCCACGGGAGAATTCGCCTATCTGGATTTTGCCGCCAAGGAAGAGGTCATCGCCGCGACGGTCGAAGCCGCGGCAGGGCGCGTGCCGGTTATCGCAGGCGTCGCGTCAACCGCCACAAACGACGCGATCGCACAGGCCAAACGCTGGGCGGCGCTCGGTGCTGATGGCATTCTTGCGGTGCTTGAGGCATATTTCCCGGTCGCCGAGGACGGGGTCGTCGACTATTTCACGGCCATTGCCGATGCAACCGACCTTCCGGTGACGCTGTATACAAACCCGAATTTCCAGCGCTCGGACCTGTCGTTGGAGGCCATCGACCGATTGTCTCATCACCCGAATATCCTGTTCGTCAAAGATGCCTCGACCAACACGGGGCGCCTGCTGTCGATCCTGAACCGGACCGAGGGACGCATCGGTGTTTTCGCGGCCTCGTCGCATATCACCACGGCTGTTATGCTGATCGGCGGTCTGGGCTGGCTGGCGGGGCCGTCCTGCGTCATCCCGCGCCAGAGCGTGGCGCTGTATGACTTGTGCGTGGCCGGCAAGTGGGAGGACGCGATGGTTCTGCAACGCGAGTTGTGGACCGTGAACCAGATTTTCGCGCGCTACAACCTGGCCGGAGCGGTGAAGGCGGGGCTCCGGCTTCAAGGGTTTGACTGTGGCGAGCCCGCGCCGCCGCAGACACGGCTGACAGCGCAGGAGGTCGACCACATTCGTGGCGTTCTTGAGCGGGTCGGGGCGCTTTAGGTCGCCGGCGGCGTTCCGAAGTCGGCGACAACTTTCCCGCGCAAGGGCGGCAAAAAGCTTTGGCCTAGAGCCGGATGGCTGAGATCAGGCGGCCATAGTCCGCTTCTTTCAGGTGTGTGCTGCGCCGGTAGGAATAGAACCGGTCAGGGTCGGAATAGGTGCAGTGGCCAATCCATTCGGCCGCGCCCACGCCAGCGCTGCGAAGGCGGTGAAGGCTAAAACTGATCAGATCGAAGTGGTAGCGATCGCCGGAGCCGTTGATGAAGAAACGTGTGTTCTCCGGCGCATCGTCGGCAAACCGTTCAAAGAACTCGGGACCGACCTCATAGGCGCGCTGGCTGATCGCTGGGCCAATGACGGCGCATGTGGTCTCACGGTTGCCACCGATGGTCTCCATGGCGTCGAGCGTGGCTTCGAGGATCCCGTCAAGCGCCCCTTTCCAACCCGCGTGCGCTGCTCCGATCACGCCGTTTTCGGCGTCGGCGAACAGGACGGGCTGGCAATCGGCGGTCAGGACGGCAAGGCCCAGGCCCGGAGTCGCGGTAACCATGGCGTCGGCTTCGGTTGCGGCCTCGGGTCGAGCACCGACGGTCAGCACACTGGCGGAATGGACCTGGTGGATGCCCACCATCTCGTCGGGCTCGAGGTCCAGAGCGCCGGCTGCGCGGGCGCGGTTGATGGCGACCATATCTTTCTGATCCGACGAACCGTGGCCGCAGTTCAGGCTGGAGAAAATACCCGACGACGCGCCTCCGCGCCGGGTGAAGAACCCGTGGCGATACGGAGCGAGGGCGTCCGAGACCAGAATTTCCAGTGTCATGCGGCAATCCCCGGCGGTGTCGGTGTGCCTGCCTCATAAAGGACGAGCACTTTGAACAGGGTTCCCATTTCCTCGGGGTGCGTCAAGCGGCGATGGGCGGCGATATGCTGATCGCGCGGGCTGCCGGTCAGGGATTTGGCCAGCGCCTGGGCGCGTTGGGTGATTCCGAGGCGCTCGAGGAACGTGCCCTGGGTCGTCATCTCGGCGCAGATGCCCGGAAGCTCGGCGGCCAAGGCGAGGGCTTCGAAGTCGACATGGGCGGTGAGGTCGGCGCTGCCGGGATCGGCAAGGGGCGAGACCATCTGGTGGTTCTTCACCGCTTGCAGCGTATCGCCGAGGGAATGGCGGTCGCCGTAATCGACAATCAGCGCGATGCCGCCCAATGTCATGAGCCGGATGGCGATCTGGGCGGTGATGGCTTCGGACAGGGCGCCGAGTTCGACGATATCGCCGTCCTTTGTATCGGACAGCCGGTCGGTCAGGGCCGATGGCGTGGTCGGATCGGACAGGCCAAATGAAAGGTGGTCGCCATTGAGCCCGATGACTCGTTCACGCCAGGCATCACCGTCGCGTTGGAACTGGCGAATCGGCAGGGCATCGAAGAATTCGTTGGCCACGAGATAGAGCGGTGCGTCGTCGGGAACATCGTCGAGGCGGTCGTGATGTGTAAACGGGTGGGCAATAGTCTGGCGCTGGCGGGCGCGCAGCGTGGGCGAGGCCTCGACCAGGTGCAGGGTGAGGGCGTCGTGAAAGCCGGGCACCCGCGCGGTGGCGCGAAGGACATCGGCCATGAGCGTGCCGCGGCCGGGGCCGAGTTCAACGAGGCGGATGGGGTCGGGTGCGCCTCGGTCCAGCCAGGACTGGGCAAGCGCGAGGCCGATCAGTTCGCCGAACATCTGGCTGACCTCCGGCGCGGTGATAAAGTCTCCTCCGGCGCCGAGCGGGTCGCGGGTCGTGTAATAGCCGTGGGCCGGGTCGAGAAGGCAGCGCGTCATGTAGTCGGCGACGGTCAGAGGGCCGGCGGCGCGGATGTCGCGGATGAGGGCGGTTTCCAGCGTCATGTGCGATATGATGCGCCGCGCCGGCGCGCGTCGTACAGGCCCGCCGCTGGCGCGGCGGGCCTGCACATCTCGGGCAAGACAAAGATGCAGGTCATGATCGCTGCCGTCTCGCGAGGAACAGAAGGAAGAGGCCGACGGAAATCATCGGCAGCGAGAGGCGCTGGCCTTGGGTCAGGCCCCAGTCGCCGAACTGGATCGCATAGCCGAGCGGGTTGCCGAAGCTGACGAACTGGGCATCTGGCTGGCGGACGAACTCAACCAGGAAGCGCGAAACGCCATATCCGGCGATAAAGGTCCCGGTCAGGGCGCCGGGGGTTTTCAGCCAGCCGCGCCGGAAGGCCAGGATGATCAGTAGGGTCCCGAGCAGAAGTCCTTCGAGCCCTGATTCGTAGAGTTGCGAGGGATGCCGGGCGCAAAGGCCGGTCACGCCGGGACAATGCTGGGCGGCAGGACCGTTGAAAATCACGCCCCAGGGCAGGTCCGTCGGGCGCCCCCAGAGTTCGCTGTTGATGAAATTGGCGATCCGGCCGAGGAGGAGCCCTGGTGGCGCAGCCAGAGCCAGCCCGTCGGCGAGTTTCGCAACAGGCACCCCGTTGCGCCAGGCAAAGATCAGGCCGGAAATGGTGACGCCGAGGAAGCCGCCGTGAAAGGACATGCCGCCCTCCCAGACGCGGAAGATGCCGAGCGGGTCGTCGAGATACTGGCCGTTGCTGTAAAACAGGACGTGCCCCATGCGCCCGCCGATGATGATGCCGAGCACCATCCAGGTCAGCAGGTCTTCGAGTTGGGGGCGCGTCAGGGGTGGCGTATCGTCCTTCCAAAGGGCGGCGCGGTCGATCGCGCGGCGCAGCAGGAAATAGCCGAGGACGATTCCCGCGATATAGGCGAGTGCATACCAGCGGATCGGCAGCGAGACCGGGCCGAGCGGAATCTCGTAGAGGACGGGATTGATGTCCGGGAAGGGAATTGAAAACAGCATGACAGCCATCTGGTGACAGCGGTCGCGTCCGGCGTCAACCTTGCGGACCCTGCGGTGCGGGGCCTATATGGAGAGAAGACAGGTTCAAAGGTGCCTCATGCAGACGCGCAACAAGATGATCGACGACATTTCCCAGCTGGTGACCAATGCCATGGGCGTGGCCCAGGGGGCCAAGGACGAGGCCGAAACAGCCGTGAAGGGCATGATCGACCGCTGGCTGGCCGACCGGGATTTCGTCACCCGCGAGGAATTCGACGCGGTGCGCGCGATGGCCCAGAAGGCGCGCGAAGAAAACGCGGCCCTGGCGGCGCGGCTTGATGCCCTGGAGAAGGGCGACGCCTGAGCCCATCGTCTGAAATCGGCAAGATGCGTGTCCTGCTGTCCGCGGGTCGGCGATTCACGCGCCTAACGAATGTGCGGCTGCGTTCGCAGGAGGCGCGAAATCTGTGGATTACTTGAATTAAGGGCTTTACAGGTCCCGGCTTTCGGCACACCATATCTCGTAAGGGCCGGGCATAAAAACCACCGGACCTAGAGCAGGCATCAAGCTCTGGTAGCTCTTTTCAGAGTTGTCGGGGCTGCAAAGATAAGGCGGGCGTATGTCGCTATCCGAGCATTTCTACGAAGATCTTCACCCCATCGATATCGTCGAAACACTGGCCGAGCACCACGAGTGGGACTTTGACCGTGTCGGCGAGGATCAGATCGCCATGGCGGTCGAGGGCCAGTGGCGGACTTATTCCATCACGCTGGCCTGGTCGCCGACGGATGAAACTCTGCGGCTGATCTGCACCTTTGACATGGATCCTCCGGCCGAGCGGTTGGGCGCGATCTACGAAACGCTGAACGCGACCAACGATATGTGCTGGGCCGGGGCGTTTACCTATTGGCGGGACCAGAAGCTGATGGTTTGGCGTTATGGGCTGGTCCTGGCGGGCGAACAGTCGGCCAGCGCCGAGCAGATCGACACGATGATCCGCGCGGCGGTTCTGTCGGCCGAGCGCTTTTACCCGGCGTTCCAGCTGGTGGCCTGGGGCAATGAAGCACCCTCCACGGCGATGGACGTGGCCATGACCGAGGCCTACGGTCGGGCCTGAGACAACGAGGGACAGCGCATCCGCGTGTTCCGAGCCACCCCCCGGCTTTGCGGATGCGAAGGGACCGGGTCGCACTGCGCGGCCCGGTTTCTTCGTGGCCGTTTCGCTGGACGCGCGAATCTCCTAGGAAGACGGGACAAGTGGGAGATGGATATGGATTTCGGAGATATTTCGACGCGCGGCCTGGTCCTGGTCGGATGCGGCAAGATGGGGGGCGCGATGCTGCGTGGCTGGCTGAGCAGCGGGTTGGAGCCGGGCGCGGTCTGGGTTCTCGATCCTTTTCCGGGCGATTGGCTGTCGGAGACGGGCGTGCATGTGAACGAGGGTTTGCCGGAAGATCCATCGGTCGTCGTCGTCGCGGTCAAGCCGCAGATGATGGGCGAAGCGCTGCCGGGGCTGCAGACCTTGAACAATTCTCTGGTGGTGTCGATCGCCGCCGGGACGCGGATTGCGACGTTTGAGGAGGTTCTGGGCGCGGGCACCGCTGTGGTGCGCGCCATGCCGAACACACCGGCCGCCATCGGCCGGGGAATCTCGGCGCTGGTGGGCAACAAGCATGTGGGCGAGGCGCGCATGGCGCTGGCCGAGGGGCTCTTGTCGGCGGTCGGGCAAACCGTGCGGCTGGAGAGCGAAGACCAGATGGACGCGGTGACGGCGGTCTCGGGATCGGGTCCTGCCTATGTGTTCCACCTGATCGAGACGCTAGCGGCGGCGGGCGTGGAGGAGGGATTGCCGGAAGGTCTGGCGATGCAATTGGCGCGGGCGACCGTTGCGGGGGCCGGCGCTTTGGCCGAGGCTTCGGACGAGGGGCCGGATCAACTGAGGATCAACGTGACCTCGCCCGGCGGCACGACGGCGGCGGCCCTGGGCGTCTTGATGGATGAGGAGACCGGGTTTCCGGTCTTGCTGAAGCGCGCTGTCAGGGCTGCGGCGGACCGGGGACGGGAGCTGGCGGGATGACAATTTCCTTTGACGACTTCATGAAGGTCGACATTCGGGTTGGCCAGATCGTTCGCGCCGAGCCGTTCCCCGAGGCGAGGAAGCCCGCGATCAAGCTTTGGGTCGATTTCGGGTCCGAGATCGGGGAGAAAAAGAGCTCGGCCCAGATAACGGCGCATTATGATGTCGACACGCTTCCGGGGCGCAAGGTGCTGGCGGTCGTGAATTTCCCGCCGCGCCAGATCGGTCCGGTGATGAGTGAGGTCTTGGTCCTTGGCGTGCCCGACGAGAACGGAGAAGTTGTCCTTTTGAAGCCTGACAAGGATGTGCCTCTGGGCGCGCGGATGTATTAATCCGCCATTAGAGACCGTTGCGGTCCTGATTGTCCCCGGTCGTGGGATGAGAGCGCGGAGGCCGCGCTCTCATGTTGTCATCAGTCGCGCGTGCCGACGCCGTTACTGACGCGGTTGCCGGCACCGGGCTTGGAATATTCGGTTTGGGTATGGACCGAAGTATAGCTGCCGGTCTCGCGGATCTGTTGATTGATGTCCTTGTTCACGGCACCGTAGGACACACCGTGGGCCGAGTTCGGGCCGCCTTTGAAGGCCTCGGAGATGGCGCTTCCGGGGCCTTCGGCCATAGCTGCCGAAGTCAGGGTCATCAGGGCGGTGGTTGCAAGGGCGAGTTTCATGTTTGGGTTCCTCCGTTTTTATGTGTGTGGAGGAATACGGCCGATCCGGTCGACTGGATCAGTTTTTCATTTCCGGCGTTCCCTGGCGATCTCCAACCGCTTCGCGCCAATGTTTGCGACACAGTGCGACATAGGTTTCGTTGCCGCCAATCTGGACTTGTTCGCCTGCGGTCAGCGCGTTGCCGTCTTCATCTTGGCGCACGACCATGGTGGCCTTTTTCCCGCAGAAACAGATGGTGCGGGCTTCGCGCATCTCGTCCGCCAGGGCCAAAAGAGCGGCAGAACCCGGGAATAGCTCGCCCCGGAAGTCGACCCGCAGGCCATAGCACATCACCGGCAGACCCAGGTCATCGACTGCGCGTGCCAGTTGCCAGACCTGGTTCTTGGACAAAAACTGCGCTTCGTCGATAAAGACACAGGCTACGGGGTCTTTGCGGATACGTTTTTCCAGCATGGCGAAAAGATCGCTGTCGGAATCAAAGGTATCAGCGCTGGAGTCGATGCCGATGCGGCTTGCGACCTTGCCGGTTCCGGCGCGACCGTCGAAGGCTGCGGTCAGGATATAGGTCTGCATTCCGCGCTCGCGGTAATTATAGGACGCTTGCAATAGCAGGGTCGATTTCCCCGCGTTCATTGTCGAGTAATGAAAATAGAGTTTAGCCATAGCCGGGGCGTATATTGGCGGGCTTGCCGTGGCAAGGCGGCCTGCGCCAGCGCTGTCCACAATTATCGACAATTCTAAAATTGCCGCAGGATTGAATACCTATTGGCCCAGTCACGCCACATTATCGGCCAATTCTGTCGATAGATCGTTTCAGGTCACGACGAAAAGGTCGCGGTAAACCGGCAGTTAACCTCTGATTTCAGAGCAATTTTCGGAGCCACCCCTCGGGAGCGTGACACTGACTTGGGTGAGACATGGACGCAGGGCCACAACATACGGAGACTGGGGGACATTCAGAGTCCTTTGCCGATGCGCTGAAGCCGGGAACGGAGCTTCTGCACGGACAGTTCCGTATTGAAAAGTTTCTGAACGCGGGCGGGTTCGGCATGACCTATCTTGCCCGCGACAGCCTGGACCGTATCGTTGTCATCAAGGAATGCTTCCCGTCTTCGATGTGCTGCCGCAACAACGGCAACGTCATGGCACGCTCGCGCCAGCATCAGGCGGAATTCGACGCAGTCGTGAAACACTTTGGTGCCGAAGCGCGGCGCCTGTCGAAACTGCAACATGACAATATCGTCGGCATCCACCAGGTTTTCGAAGACAATCTGACTGCATATATGGCGCTGGATTTTGTCCGCGGTCGTGATCTGCTCGACACGATCGAAGACCCGAAGATGCAGCTGCATCCGCGGGACGTGAAGGACATCCTTCTGAAGTGCCTCGAAGCGGTGCACTATATTCATACCAATGATGTTCTGCACCGCGATATCAGCCCGGACAACATCCTGATCGATGGCAAGGGCAACCCGGTCCTGATCGACTTTGGTGCAGCCAAGGAAGAGGCGACGCGGGCATCGCGCGCGCTGTCGGCCCTCCACGTGGTCAAGGACGGGTATTCGCCGCACGAATTCTATATCGCAGGTTCGACACAGGACGCCTCGTCCGATCTTTATTCGCTGGGCGCAACGTTCTACCATGTGCTGACGGGCGAAGCTCCGCCCGACAGCCAGGCTCGCGTCAGCGCTATCGCCGCCGACCGGCCTGACCCCTATCGTCCTGTCAGCGGGAATTTCCCGCAGTTCGAAGATGCCTTCCTGCACGCTATCGACAAGGCGCTGAGCGTCTTCCCACCGGACCGTATCCAGTCGGCTCGCGAATGGATGGAGCTTGTCGACACCGAGCGCCGCCGCTCTGCTGCCCTGGCACAGGCCGAGCTGGACCGCCAGATCGAACTGTCGATCTCGCGCCTGGTGCAGGAAACGAACAAGCAGGTGGAAGCTGATATCAAGGCCCATGAGGTCAAACAGGCAAGCGAGCGCAAAGAAGCGCAGCGTTTGCAGAAACTGGCCCAGGAACAGGCCCGCCAGCGCAAGAAGACGCTGGACGAGCTGGCGATGCTGGACGACCAGACCTTTATGGACGAACAGGCCCGCGCGCAGGAGCTGTCCGCACAGCGGACGGCGCGCCAGGCCCATGACGAAATCAACGGAACCCGGCGCAAGAAGAGGTCGATCCTCAGCCGTGTTCTTCCCTTTGGTCTTCTGCGCGGAACCTTCCGCAGTGGCAGCCGGTCCGATTATCTCTGAGAGGCAGTAGGATGAAAATCTTTTCAAAAATGTTGTCGAAGAAGATCGAGCCGACAGAAGGTCTTGGCGCCGTCGACCCCGAAGAGAAGGATGCTTCTCTGGCGCTTCGTGCCGATGACAGCGGCCGGATCAACTCCAGTCAGGTCACGGCGAGCGATCCGGTATTCGCCGACCCGTCGCATCCGATTCAGCAAAAGGCCGAGGAACCCGAGGTTGCGGGCACCGGCTGGGAAGAAAGCGATTGGGACGACGATGACTGGGATGATGACGACTGGGACGATGACGACGACGATATCGACATGGAAGCGCGCCGCCGTACGTCGGACAAGCAGCACCTGGTCAGCGAAATTCGTGACGCCATGGTCGCCGCCGATCGTGTACGCTCGGAGCGCCCGGTGACGCGCCCACAGACGCGTCCGCAATCAATGACGCCTGAGGCGCCCAACTGGTCTGAAGACGACGAGTTTGGCCGCAAGGCTCTGGCCCGCGATCAACTGGGCAAGTTTGGCGGCGAAGCCGAAGACAGGATCCTGGAAAAGACCGAGACCGTTATGACGGATCGCGAGACCAGCCGCCGCCGTTCCGCCATGGCGCATCTGAAAGCCGCTGCCGCCGCGACCAAGGCGGACCGTGTTCTCAGCCACGTTGCCGGTCAGGATGACTCGGCCGACGACGAAGAACAAAGCCCCTATCGCGACGACCTTGCCAAGGTTGTGCGCCCCCATTCGACCAGCCGTCCGATCAGTCGGCAGGTCAGCCGCCCGAACACCCGTTCGCCCATTTGGGATCAGGGTGCGGGGGACGAGGATGCGGCTTTGTTTGCCGCCGCCGAGGATGGCGCGGACGACCTGTCGGCCAAGACCATCGAGGATGAGCTGGCTGCTGCAGAGGCAGAGCGCCTGGCGCGCGCGCCTGCCGATCTGAGCGAAGAGGATTTCGCAGACGATACCGCTTTCGGTGGCACCGCGCCCGAGACTTCGGCCTTCCCGTCCAGCCGTTTCGCGGGCGGAGCCGTGGCGCAGGACGATGGCGATCAGAGCAATGCTTTCGGCGATTTTGGCGACGATGAGTTCGAAGACGAGGATTTTGACGACGAAGACGACGAATTTGCGCCGCGCCCCAGCCGGGTCGTGTCCGAAGCCGTCGCCTTTGCCAATGCTCCCGACGAAGATGTCGACCCTCAGCCGGCGGAAGCGGAAGTTCGCAAGAAAATCTGGGAGATGGCAGACGAGGTCGCCGCAGATATTCAAAAGGCCAGTGCCGAAGCGCCACCGGAGAATTTCGTCGAGGTTTCTACAGCAGTCGCCGGTCGTGCCGGACGCAACGCAGGTGGCCGTGTGAAGACCCGTCTTCTCGGCTTCCAGGCCGAGGACCAGGGCCCTGGCGATGTGTTCCAGGCCACGGCGGAAAAGACGACAGCTGCGGAGAATGCCGTACCGGGAGAGGCTGGTCAGCCATCCAAGTTCCCGGCCGGTTGGATCGTTGTGATCTCGGGTCCGGGACGGGGTGCCTGTTTCACGCTGCACAGTGGCGTCAGCCAGATCGGGCGTGGCGAGGAACAAGCCGTGCGCCTGGACTTTGGTGACACGTCGATCAGCCGCAACAATCATGCCGCCGTCGCCTACGACGACGAACAGGGCAAGTTCTATCTTGGCCATGGCGGCAAATCGAACCTGGTGCGGTTGAATGGGATGCCCGTTCTGTCGACCGAAGAAATGTCGAATGGGGATGAGATCCGTATCGGCGAAACGACCCTGAAGTTCGTCGCCATGTGTGGTGAAAGCTTTACCTGGGCTTCGCAAGGAGACGACGTGGCGGATGCGTGACGCACCTGACATAAGGTACGATGTAGCGTCGGTTCTGAATCGCGGGTGTCGCGATTACCAGGAAGACGCGATCGCGACGGATTTCCCGTTGGGCGCCGAGTTCGGCTATGCGGTCCTGTCGGACGGCATGGGTGGGCACGCCGCCGGGGACGTGGCGTCGAAGATCGTGGTGACCGAGGTTTTCAGCGAGTTGAAGTTCCAGTCGTCGGACTTCGAAGGCTTCGAAACCAACGTGGGCGCGGTGCTAAAAAGCGCGGCTGTATCGGCAAACGACTGCATGGCGGCCCATGCGTCCAACAACCCCCACACGGCGGGAATGGGCGCAACGCTGGTGGCTCCGGTGTTCATCCGCGACAGCCTGTTCTGGATTTCTATCGGTGATTCTCCTTTGTATCTCCTGCGCAACGGACGCTTGCGCCAGTTGAACGAAGATCACTCGCTTGGCCCGCACATCGACTACATGGTGCGGTCGGGGATGATGAGCGAAGACGTGGGTCGCAATCACCCGGACCGCAATGCGCTGACCTCGGTTCTGATCGGTGAGACCATCGAGAGGATCGACTGCCCCGATCGCCCGTTCCGCCTCAAGCATGGCGACATACTGATCGTGGCGAGCGACGGTTTGCAGTTCTTGTCGAACTCGGAAATCACCCAGATCGTCAAGGAGAACGCCGACAAGGGCAGCGCGACTATTGCCGAGCGGTTGCTGGACGAACTGCGCGAATTGGGCGACCCGGAACAGGACAACGTTTGTTTCTCGGTCATCAAGGTCGACTTGCAGGGCGCCGAGGCCGACGACAATATCTTTGCGCCAGAGTTCGAACGCCGCGACGACCGACCGTTGCGGGTCCGCACCCGGCCGATCAAGCCAGAGCAGGTGCCCGAAGAGGCTGCGCCCGAGCAGGCAGCCGCCGCGGTTCAAAACGGCGCGGCCAATGCAAAAGGCAAGGAATCGGCTCCGATCTTCCTGAGACGCCGCTGGCTCGCGACCGATGGTGGGGCATGAAGGACAACGTTGGGGACGACACAGTTGTTGATCGCCTGCGGGGAGCGCTCGACGCCGACTTGCTTCCCAAGGCGGCGCGCGATTATGCAAAACACCTGCTGAATCGGCTGTCTCAGCCCGTGAGGGTCTCGGTGCTGGGCCTGCCGGGCGCGGGCAAATCAGAACTGGTCAACATGGTGCTGGGCCGCCGTCTCTTGCCCAAGGATGCAAAGCTGCCGACAACCGAATTGGTTTGGGGTGACGCCGAGGCGATGACCGTCACCAGCGTTGACGGCGGCGTCAAACGCGTTGACGGCATCGACCTTTCCAGCATCTCCGGCAGCAATGCGGCCTTTCTCCGGTTGGAACTCCCTGTTGATATCCTTAAGAGAATCAATCTGTTAGAGGTTGTGGCCGAAGATAGTGATGACGAGATCAAATCCGCTATCGACTGGGCTGTGCGGCGTACCGACATCGCGCTGTGGTGCTCGCAGGCCTTCGGCATAGACGAACAGACGATCTGGCGGCGCGTTCCCGACAGCCTGAAAGACCATGCCTTTCTGGTCTTGACCAAAGCCGACATCCTGTCGGCAGAAAAGCTGTTGTCCAAACGGGTCGCCGATCTTGAATCGATCGTCGCCGAAGAATTTCATTCGCTTTTTGCCGTTGCGACGCTCCAGGCTATCCGTGCCTATGGCGCGGGCGGCGTGGACGAAGCCTTGTTCCATGCGTCCGGCGGCGGCGCGATGACGTCGGAGGTGTTGCGCCACGCCGAACGGGGGCGTCGTGCGGATTTCGACTCGGCCCATATGTTTCTGGCCCGCTACCAGGTGCGAAACGTTCCCGTTTCCGCTCCGACCGAGGCGCCAAAGCCAGCTCCGGCTTCCGAGCGGCCCGTTTCCGCGCGGCCGCTTTCGGTCGTGCCCGAGCCGGTTGAGGCTCCTGTCGAAGCCAAGCCCGCTGCGGCTGCCGCACCCGTTCCGAATACGCCCAAGGTTCAGAACGTCGAGTTGTTTACCAATGCTGCGCGCTTTTTGAAGCGCCGCGGCGACAGCCTGGCGGAAGCCACCGAGAACCTGAGCGAAGGAAACTCCAAGGGCCTCGTGGATCAATGTGTCGACGCCGTTGAATACCTTGTCGACATGTTCAGCCAGGATGAGACGGGCTGCGATGCGGCGGACGCCTATATCGACGAATTGGCCGAGGCATCGGACATGATGGTCCTGATGCAGGTCGAAGATGGCGATGCGCCGGCGGCGGATGCGGTGACGCTCTTGCTGCAACTGCGCCGGGATATTGAAATGCAACTGGCTGCGTGACGAAGGACGCAACAAAAGGTCCAATCAACTCTGATTGACCGGAAATGCGCCACAAAAACGCCACGTTAACCGGATTTGGTATCATGGGACGGGACACTTGCGTGCGTGCCGTCCGTGAATTGACAGGTAAGCGTTTGGCAGGACGACGATGAATTTGGACGCGAATATCGAAGCGGCAGGGGTTCCCAAAGCCGCCAACGCGGAACTTCTCAATCTCGGGTTTGAGGGGCTGGGCCCGTTCTTGGCAAAGTCAAAAGACCTACGCCAGACCCTAGTCAAGCTGGGAAAGATCGGTGACAAGCAGACCAACCGCGCCGCACGCAAACTGCACCATCAGCTGAAGCACGCCGAACCTTCCATCACGATGATTGGCCAGGTCAAGGCGGGCAAGACGTCGCTTGTCAACGCCATGGTCGGCCAGCCCGACCTTTTGCCCGCCGACGTGAACCCCTGGACCTCGGTTGTCACTTCGTTGCACCTGAATCCCAACACCGCACCCGAGGACAACCGGGCGAGCTTCCGTTTCTTCGACATGGAGGAATGGGGCCGTCTTCTGGACCGTGGCGGACGGATCGGCGAACTGGCCAGCCGCGCCGGTGCCGAAGAAGAACTGGAAAAGGTGCGTGCCCAGGTCGTCGAAATGCGCGAGAAATCGCGTGAGCGTCTGGGCGACAAGTTCGAGCTGCTGCTCGGACAGCAGCACGACTATAATTACATCGATGCCGACCTGATCGAGCGCTATGTCTGCCTGGGCGACGATTTCGAAGACGACACGGAGACCAGTCAGTCGCAAGGCCGGTTCGCCGACATCACCAAGGCGGCCGAGCTTTACGTTCATCGCCCCGAAATGCCGATGCCCCTGTGTATCCGCGACACGCCGGGCGTGAATGATACCTTCATGATCCGCGAGCAGATCACCATCCGCGCCATCCGCGAAAGCCGGTTGTGCGTTGTGGTTCTGGCTGCTCACCAGGCGCTGTCGTCGGTGGACCTTGCGCTGATCCGCATGATCGCCAACGTCAAATCACGCGAGGTTATCATCGTCGTGAACCGGATCGACGAACTGAGCGATCCTACGGCGCAAATCCCCGAGATCCGCGACAGCATCCGCCAGACATTGACCGATCATGACGGGCCAAAGGATGCGCAGATCATCTTTACCTCGGCCTTTTGCGGGAACGCAGCCCTGATGGGGCGGACCGATGTCCTTGATGACAGGACTCGCGATGGTTTGATCGCGTGGGCCAACAGCGAGAGCCTTTTGCCCGAAGCGTCCTATTCGGAAGAAGAACTGTTGTGGCGTCTGTCGGGCCTTCCGACGGTCTATGCGGCGCTCAGCCAGCGGATATCCGAGGGCATGGGGCAGGAGCTATTGGACAAGGTGGCCAAGTCGGCCATGAACCTGGCCAACGGCTTGAACGCCGCCCAACAGGTGGTGTCGCGTCGTGACACCGACCGGAATTTGCCTCCGCTGGACCTGAGCCAGCTGAACGGTGCGTTGGACAAGATCGAAAACGACGCCATCACGTCGATGAAAGAGGCATTCGACGACGCCATCGCCGATTTCCACAAGCGGCTGGAACGGTCGCACCGCAGCTTCCTTGAGCGCGCGACCGGATCGTTGCTGCAACATCTCGATACCCATGGCGAAGACGAATTGTGGGAGTACGACCCCACAGGCCTGCGCATCCTGATGCGTACCGCTTACCAGGTCTTCGGGCGCAACGCCCAAAGCGGGACCAAGAAAGTTCTGGTCAAGACGGCCGAGGATTATGCGGCTCTGTATCACCGGTTGTTCGAAGTCTCGGACGAAGGTTTCGGGATCGAAGCACCAAGCGCGCCGCGCATCCCTTCGCCGGTTCTTCTGGGGCAGACGATTGCGCTGGATCTAAAGGGCACGTGGTGGAGCCGTTGGTGGCACAAGCGCCGCGGATATCGGAACTTTGCGACTGAGTTCGCGGAGATCATCAAAGCCGAGACCAATCCGATCGTGGAGGCATTGCGCGGTCCGCACGCGGAATCGATCCGAGATGCCTCGATGCAGACCTTGCGCGACTTCCTTGCGGAACAACGCAGCATCCTGAGCCGCATCGCCAGCGAAGCCGACAGCGAACCAGAAGGCGTTGGCACGCTTCTGGACGAGAACAGCGCGGCTTCGAAGCGGGCCCAGCTTAAACAGACGATGGAAAGCCTGACGGGCTTTGCCGCGTGACCGGACGGATTGGGATACGAGAGTTATGAGCGGTTTTGAGAATTTTGCGCCTCGCAATGAGTCTGAAGAAGAGCCGATCCGGATGACGTCTTCACGGCCGTTGAACCTGGGTGAGGCCATGGCGGAGCGCGCAGCGAAACCCGTTGTCCAACCCGTCGCCGAGCCGGTCGCCGAGGTGGCTCCACCGGCCCCTCCAGTGCCTCAGAAAAAGCGGCCGCGCGTTGCTCTGATGGGCGAATTCAGCGCTGGCAAAAGCACGTTGTCGAACCTTTTGATCGGAAAATCGGCCTTACCGGTCAACGTCACCGCAACGCAACTGCCGCCGGTCTGGCTGTCCTACGGCGACGACACGCCTTATCGCGTCGACCTGGACGGTGAAGAGTACGACTTCGACCTTGAACGTCTGACAGATGTGAAGGTCGCCGACACCAGCCACATCCGTATTTCTTCGGATGCCAAGTTTCTGGATATGTGCGACCTGATCGACATGCCGGGCATTTCCGACCCGAACATGGCGGCCGAGGTCTGGCAGAGGGTCATTCACAACGCCGATATCGTCATATGGTGCAGCCACGCCACCCAGGCCTGGCGACAAAGCGAAGCGGCGGTCTGGTCGACGATGCCGCGGGAGCTTTACCGCAAGAGCATCCTGCTGCTGACGCGGATGGACAAGCTTCTGTCCGAACGTGACCGCATGCGTGTCATCCGCCGCGTCGAGAAAGAGACCGAGGGTCTGTTCCGCTCGGTCCTGCCGGTCTCGCTGATCAAGGCGATCGAGGCCAAGGACGATCCGGAGGCCTGGGCCGAAAGTGGCGCGGACGCGTTGATGGCCGAGCTGGTCGAACTGGTCGACGAGGTCAACAGCGGTTCGAACGACCGGCCGAAGTCGCGGCGTGTGCGCACGCAAATGGCGCCGGTCAATGTCGATGATTCCATCGGTGAAGAGGTCGAGGTGAAGCCCGCGCGCATTGTCATGCCGACGCGGGTGCGTCCAAGACCGCTGGGTGCACGCGAAAATCTTGACTGATTGGCCGATCTTTCGGCAACGATTCTCCGTCCATAGGCGGTGCCGGGGCTTGCACCCGCGCCGGAGGCCGCGCATTAAGGTCGCTGACCCATGTGTGGTAAGGGGATTTGTGTGACATGACCGTAATCGAGGCTTTGGACGCCATGCGCGAGGAGCTGCCGGGATGTAGCCTGGTCGCATTTACGGATTTGTCGTCGCAGCTTGTTTTGTGCAGCAGTTCGGCGGGCCGCCCGGCCCAGGAAGAACTGGATTCCCTGTCCCGTGCAGCGCAGATCGCGCTTGTCGGGGCCGTGGCGGAAGGGGCGGGTCCCGTCTGGGACGGCGAAGCATCGGGTGAACCGGCGGAGACAGCGATGTTGCTGACCGGAACGGAAGCCCGGGTGTTCCTGCGTTCGTCCGGCGATGCGCCGGAAGCCCTGGTCTGTGTGTGTTCGGCTGACGCCGATCTGAGCGCTGTCGTCGACAGCGGCCGGGTGGCGTTGGACAGGATATTGGCGCAGGACTAGAGGGTATTCTTGAGCGATTTTGCCCGCCTTGAGGACAAGCTGACCAAGCTGCGAAGCCGCGAGCGCACGCCCGGCGAAGCCCGAAAGCTGCGCGGGCAGGGCAGCGACGCTCTGTTGGCGGCTCTGGTCACCGAGATCGACGAGACGATCCTGCCGCGCCAGATTACGCTGACGATTTCGGGCGGTCCGGTGGTGCATCTGGCTGTCGTGAACCGGAAGCTTCAGGCCCTGCTGGCCCCAGCCCCGGCGGTTGAGGGCTCCGAGGCGGTCGTGGGGGAGGCCCTCTCCGATGCCGAGGTTCCAGCCGTCGCCGCAGTGCGCGCGGTCCTGGCGAAGGCTTTCGATGTGGCGGAGGACGTGACGATTTCCGCGACGCGACTTTCGGCGTCCCTGGGCTCGGACGTGGGTGTGCCCGCGCCGGTGCTGGCGCGCGCCTGGGGTTTGGCTGAAACCGCGAAAGAGGCGGTCTCGCCGGTCGAGGTCCTGGACGGGTTCGTCAAGGCATTGGGCGACGATGCCATCGCCTGGCTCAGGATCGACGGCGAGGAAGTCAGTGGCCAGGGGGGCGACGCGGCCGTGGTCGAAAGCCTGGGCGAAAAGGCTGCAATGTTCCTTGACGGCTATTTCGGCAAGCTTGACCAGCTTTTTCCGTCCGACGCGACCACCTGTGCCACTATCGTAGCTCCTCGCAACGCTTCTGCGCCTGCGGTCCTATTTATCGAGCACGGAGAGGTTTCGGCCTTTGTTGCCGTGGCGCCGGGGCAGGCGGCCAAACTTGCCGGTCGCTGGCAAAAGCTGGTCGCGGAGTGAAATAACGTCGCGCATTGTTCGCCCTTCGGCCACAATGGTGCCGTTTTTACCCTTTTGATAGAGAGTCGTAGTTAATGCCGTTTGTGCAACTACGGCAGTTTTGCGCCGGTTAATGCGTCAGATTCCCTTTCGGGTGGCCGTTGGCAGGCGTATATGAAAACAGGCATGCGCGGGACAGAATCGTGCCGCGGGCCAAAAACGAATTGGGGCAGCAGACATGGCCTTTTTCCGCGGATTGTTTTCGACGGACATGGCGATCGACCTGGGGACGGCTAACACTCTTGTCTATGTCAAAGGCAAGGGCGTGATCCTGAACGAGCCATCGGTTGTGGCGTATCATGTGAAGGACGGACAGAAAAAGGTTCTGGCCGTCGGTGAGGATGCCAAGCTGATGCTTGGGCGCACGCCCGGCAGCATCGAGGCGATCCGGCCCATGCGCGAAGGCGTGATTGCCGACTTCGACGTCGCCGAGGCGATGATCAAGGAATTCATCAACAAGGTGCACAAGCGCGGGTTCCTGTCAAAGCCCCGCGTGATCGTCTGCGTCCCCCACGGCGCGACCCCTGTTGAAAAGCGGGCCATTCGCCAGTCGGTGGAATCGGCCGGTGCGAAAAAGGCCGGTCTGATTGCCGAGCCGATCGCCGCCGCTATCGGGGCGGGCATGCCGATCACCGATCCGACGGGCAACATGGTCGTCGATATCGGCGGAGGTACCACCGAAGTCGCTGTTCTGTCGCTGGGTGATATCGTTTACGCCCGTTCGGTCCGCGTCGGTGGCGACCGCATGGACGAGGCCATCGTCAGTTACCTGCGTCGACAGCACAACCTGCTGATCGGCGATTCGACCGCCGAACGTATCAAGATGACCATCGGCACCGCGCGCATGCCCGACGACGGCCGCGGCCAGTCGATGGAAATTCGCGGCCGCGACCTTCTGAACGGCGTGCCCAAGGAAACCGAGATCAACCAGGCCCAGGTGGCCGAAGCCCTTGCCGAACCGGTGCAGCAGATTTGTGAAGCTGTGATGACGGCGCTTGAGGCGACTCCGCCGGACCTGGCCGCCGACATCGTGGACCGTGGCGTGATGCTGACAGGTGGCGGTGCGCTGTTGGGTGAGTTGGATCTGGCCTTGCGCGAACAGACGGGGCTTGCCATCAGCGTTGCAGATGAGGCGTTGAACTGCGTGGCCATGGGGACCGGCAAGGCCTTGGAATACGAAAAACAGCTTCGGCATGTGATCGATTACGACAGCTGACCTCTGGCGGCCGGCCTCGTCCTGAAAGCGAGCTTGCGCGTCCTGTCCGGAGGTCCGAACAGAGGACAACGTGGCACGGCAAAACGGCTCAAGTGAAGATTATGTCCGCCCCGTCCGGCGTCTGGCCATCGGGGTGCTTGTGCTTGTCCTGTTCGCGGTGTTCATCCTGTGGCGGATCGACAGCCCGCGGGCCGAGAGGTTTCGCGCCCAATTGGTGGACTGGGTGGTGCCGAACATGGACTGGGCGCTGGTGCCGGTCACCGAGGCGGCGAACCTGGTGCGGGGCTTCCAGTCTTATGCCGCGCTTCAGCGCCAGAACCGCGAATTGCGCGACGAACTTCAGCAGATGAAGGCCTGGAAAGAAGCAGCGCTTCAGCTTGAGCAGGAGAATGCCAAGCTTTTGGACCTGAACATGGTGCGGCTCGACCCGGCCCTGACGGTGATCACGGGACACGTCCTGTCGGACAGCGGCTCGCCCTATCGCCAGTCGGTCCTGTTGAACGTGGGCGGTGTGCGCGATGGCATAAAGGATGGCTGGGCCGTGACCGATGGTCTGGGGCTCGTCGGACGGATTTCGGGCGTGGGCCAGAGGTCGAGCCGGGTTCTGTTGCTGACGGACGCAGCCAGCCGGGTGCCGGTGACCATCCAGCCCTCGGGACAGCGTGCTGTTCTGTCGGGTGACAATTCGGCCCTGCCTGTGCTGGATTTCATCGAGGCGCCGGAAGAGGTGCGCCCGGGTGACCGCGTGGTGTCATCGGGAGATGGCGGCGTTTTCCCTGCCGGCCTGCTGGTCGGAAGCGTGGTCCTGGCGCGCGACGGGCGGCTGCGGCTGAGGCTTGCGGCGGACTACGAGCGGCTGGAGTTCCTTCGGGTCCTGAGAAGCCGCGCGCACGAGTCGATCGACACCCCGGCCGGTTTGATCGGTCCGCTTCTGCCCGTCCCGGAAGAACAAGCGGGCCCCGACGAGGTGGCTGCCGATGGCTGAGCGTGCGGGCAAACTGTGGTTTTATCGGTCGCTGTTCGCCGGGCTGGCAGCAGTGGTGGCCTTTGTCCAGCTTTTGCCGCTCAGCCCAGGACCGGGGGGAGTACCCGGACCCGACGTCATGCTGCTGATCGCGCTCTCGTGGGTCGTGATGCGCCCGGATTTTGCGCCGGTTCTTCTGATCGCGGCGATCTTCCTTTTGATGGATTTCCTTTTGATGCGCCCGCCGGGCCTGTGGACGGCCTTGGTTGTTTTGGTGACCGAGTTCCTGCGAGCGCGGCACTACCAGTTGCGCGCAACGTCCTTCCTGGTTGAGTGGCTTTTGATCGCGGCTCTGATCGCTGCATTGATGATCAGCTACACGCTGATTTTGTCGGTCTTCGCGGTTGAACGGCCAGCCTTTGGATTGACCTTGATCAGAATGATCTTCACCATCCTGACGTATCCTCTGGTGGTGGTGCTTGCAGGCCGCGCTTTCGGCCTGCGAAAACTGCGTGCAAGCGAAGGAATTGGTCAGAGGCAATGAAACGTTCGCCCAAGGAAACGGAAGAGGCTACGGGCCTTTTGACTCGCCGGGGTGTCGTACTTGGCGGCATCCAGCTTGGTTTCATGGGGGTCCTTGGTCTCCGAATGCGGCAGATGCAGGTCGAAGAGGCCGATAGCTATCGCCTTCTGGCCGAGGAAAACCGGATCAACGTGCGCCTGATCCCTCCGTCGCGGGGGATCATCTATGACCGCCACGGGGTGCCGGTGGCGCAAAACGCGCAGAATTACCGCATCATTATCGTGCGCGAGGATGCCGGCGATGTGGATGAAACCATCGCCAAGGTGCGCCGCCTTGTCGATCTGGACGAAGCCGACCTTGAGCGGTCGTTGAAAGAGATGTACCGCCGCAGTCCCTTTGTGCCGATTACCCTGGCTGACCAGCTGACCTGGGATGACATTGCCGAAGTGGCGATCAATGCACCCGCGCTGCCGGGCATCACCCCGGACGTGGGCTTGTCGCGGGAGTACCCTCTGGGAGAGGATTTCGCCCATATCGTCGGATATGTGGGGCCGGTCAGTGATTATGATCTCTCCAAGATCGAAGACCCCGACCCGCTTTTGCAGATCCCGAAATTCCAGATTGGCAAAATCGGGGTCGAAACCAAGCTTGAGACCGATCTGAGGGGCCGCGCCGGGACGCGCCGGATCGAGGTGAACGCGGGCGGGCGCGTGATGCGTGAACTCAGCCGGGACGAATTCACTCCGGGTCGCGACATACAGTTGACCATCGATCATGGGCTCCAGAACTATGCACAGGCGCGGCTGGCCGGTGAAAGCGCCGGAGCGGTCGTGATCGACGTCGAGACGGGCGACCTTCTGGCTATGGCCTCGGCCCCGTCGTTCGATCCGAACCTGTTCGTGCGCGGGATCTCGTCGAAAGACTACGGCGAGTTGCGTGAAAACATCTATAAGCCACTGTTCAACAAGACAGTGCAGGGCCTGTACCCGCCGGGATCGACCTTCAAGATGATGACCGGTTTGGCCGCGCTGCGTGCCGGGGCGATAGGGCCGAAGGAAACCGTATACTGTCCCGGCTATATGTCGCTTGGCGGCCGGCGGTTCCACTGTTGGAAGCGCGGCGGTCACGGGCATGTCGACTTGAACGATGCGCTGACCCAGTCCTGTGACGTCTATTTCTACGAGGCGGCGCAGCGGGCCGGTGTCGATGTGCTGGCGGAGTTGTGCAACGAATTCGGCCTGGGCGTACACCACGACCTGCCCATGTCGGCAGTACGCGAGGGCATCATCCCGTCGACCAAGTGGAAGGCCCAGGTGCGCGGTGAACGCTGGAATCCGGGCGAGACGCTGAACACGGCGATCGGGCAGGGCGATGTCTTGACGTCGCCCCTGCAACTGGCAGTGATGGCGGCGCGGATCGCGTCCGGTCGCCAGATCGTGCCACGGTTGATCAAGTCGGTGGATGGGATCGAAGTGCCCGCCGCCGAGGCACCGCCCATGAACGTGTCCAAGCTTCACCTCGACATGGTGCGCCACGGCATGTGGAGCGTTTCGAACGGGCGGCGCGGTACGGCGCGTCGGTCTCGGATTGTGGCGGACGGGATTGAAATGGCGGGCAAAACCGGCACCAGCCAGGTGCGCAACATCACCGCCGCTGAACGTGCGCGCGGTGTGACGCGCAACGATCAGTTGCCGTGGGAGCGGCGCGACCACGGGCTGTTCGTCTGTTTCGCGCCTTATGACAAACCGAAATACGCCGTGGCCACGATCGTCGAGCATGGCGGCGGCGGCTCGACAGCCGCGGCCCCGCCGGCGCGCGACATCCTGCTTTATGCGCTTTATGGCGATGTGCCGCCCTTGGAAGCCTATCCCAAGGACCAGCGCGAGCGTATCCGTGTCCAGCACGAGGAAATGGTGCTGCGGCCTCGCCTGACGCCGGATGGCAAGGCTAGCCAGGTATGAGCTATCTTGAGTACAAGGTTCAGACGGTCCCAACCGGATTTCGCAAGATTTTCTATGCGAACTGGGCGCTTGTGTTGCTTTTGACGGCCGTTTCCTCGGTTGGCTTCCTGATGCTGTTCTCGGTCGCGGGCGGGGATCTGTCTCGCTGGGCCGAGCCGCAGATGAAGCGTTTCGCAGTCGGAATGGTTGTCATGATGATGATCGGCATGGTGCCGATCTGGTTCTGGCGCTCGATCTCCGGCCTGGCCTATCTGGGCACCCTTGGTCTTCTCGTCTTGGTCGAATTGTTCGGCGCCGTGGGCATGGGGGCGCAACGCTGGATCGACATCGGGCCGCTACGCCTGCAACCCTCGGAGCTGATGAAGATCACCTCGGTGATGATGCTGGCGGCCTATTACGACTGGCTGCCGCTGTCGAAGGTGTCAAAGCCACAGTGGGTGCTGGTTCCAGTGATCCTGACGTTGCTTCCTACGGCTCTGGTCCTGAAACAGCCTGACCTGGGTACCGCGATCCTTTTGGTTGCCGGCGGCGGCATCGTCATGTTCTGCGCCGGTGTGTCGTGGTGGTACTTCATCGCGGTCATCGTGGGAGCAGTGGGCCTGGTCTATTCGGTCTTTGCGTCGCGCGGCACCGACTGGCAGTTGATCAAGGATTACCAGTTCCGCCGGATCGACACATTTCTGGACCCATCCACCGATCCCCTCGGCGCGGGCTATCACATCACACAGTCGAAGATCGCGCTAGGCTCGGGCGGCTGGGCCGGCAAGGGGTTCATGCAGGGCACGCAATCACGACTGAACTTTCTGCCCGAGAAACACACGGACTTCATTTTCACGACCCTGGCCGAAGAGTTCGGCTTCATCGGTGGGTTCTCGCTCTTGTCGCTTTACGGGCTGATCATCCTGTTCTGCATCCTGTCCGCAGTCCAGAACAAGGATCGGTTCGGCGCGCTTTTGACCCTTGGGATCGCCGCCACGCTGTTTCTGTTCTTTGCAGTCAATATGTCGATGGTCATGGGGCTTGCGCCCGTGGTCGGCGTTCCGCTGCCGCTGGTCAGCTATGGCGGCTCGGCCATGCTGGTGTTGCTTGCGGCTTTCGGGCTGGTGCAATCGGCCCATATCCACAGGCCGCGCAGCCGATGATCCGGGTTCTGTTTTCTGCGCCAAAGACCGAGTGGGAGGACTACCGGGACGTCCTGTCTGCCGCCCTTGCCGAGGTCGACGTCGAGGCGCAGATCGAGCACGCGATTGCGCCGGAAGCGCCCGAGACGGTGGACTACATCGTTTATGCGCCTTCGAGCCGACTGAAGGATTTTACGCCGTTCACCGGAGCCAAGGCGGTGTTGAACCTTTGGGCCGGGGTCGAGGCGATCATTGGGAACGAGACGCTGACTCAACCCCTGGCGCGGATGGTCGATCCGGCGTTGACCGAGGGTATGGTCGAGTGGTGCACAGGCCAGGTGTTGCGCTATCACCTGGGGCTGGATCGGGACATCTGCCGCACAGATCGGGCATGGGAGCCCGTCGTGCCACCGCTGGCGCGGGATCGCAACGTTGTGGTGCTTGGGCTCGGCGAACTTGGCCGGGCCCTGGCCCAGGCCCTGGTCGGGTTGAAGTTTCGGGTGACAGGGTGGAGCCGCAGCGCCAAGTCGATCGAAGGCGTGGAGTGCTTGTCAGGAGAGGAGGGGCTGATTGAGGCCCTCGCCCGGGCAGAGATTCTGGTCTTGCTTTTGCCGAGGACCAGCGCGACCGAGGATTTGATGGACGCCGGGCGTTTTGCATTGATGCCCGAGGGGGGCGTGTTGATCAATCCGGGCCGCGGGCCGCTGGTGGTTGACGAGGCGCTTTTGGCGGCTCTTGACAGCGGCCATATTTCCCATGCCACGCTGGATGTGTTCCGGGTCGAGCCTTTGCCCGAGGACCATGCCTTTTGGGCGCACCCGCGTATAACGGTTACCCCGCATATCGCCTCGGCCACGCGTCCTGCCAGCGCGGCGCGAGTTATCGCCGAGAACATTCGGCGCGGCGAGGCCGGCGAGCCTTTCCTGCATCTCGTGGACCGCGCGCGCGGGTACTGAAGCCAACCTCTGTCACCGGTCGCCGGCATGCGTATTTTCGGCAAGATAAAGCAGTCTCAGCGCAGGTTCGGCGGCTTGTCCGGGTCCATGCCGGGCGCGACAGGGGCGAGCCCCGGTTTCGGCGGTTCGGGCAGATCGAAGCGGAGAGAAGTGCGGGCGAGGACCTGGGTCGTGGGATCGGCGTCGGCAAGGAAACTGACGTCGAGTTCTCCCGCATCGAGGCCTGAAAAGACGAGCGCCTCGGAGACTGCCTGAGCCAGGGCCGCTTCGCTGCCCGGACGGGCGCCGATCACCGCTAGAAGGTGGCCGCGGCGGCCGTCAGTGTAGGTGACGCCAGTGAGGAAAGCGGCCTTGGCAAGGCCCTGGGCGGTGGCGAGTTTGGTGTCCAGGCTTTGGATCAGCCGCTCGGGCAGGCCCATGGGGGCTGTGAATTCCTTCGGCGTGGCGCTGGCCTGGGTCGGGGGCGCATCAAGGGTGGCGGTCAGCCATGTCAGCGCCTGCGGCGGGATCAGGATGGAGGAGGGCGCGACATCGAGATTGAGCCCGACACCAATGTCCTGGCCCGTCAGCATTAGCGAAAGCGCGCGCCCCGAAACCGCAGCATAGGGCGCGGGACCACCTGCGAATTGGGCAAGGCGGTCCTCGGTGTCAAAGGCGAGCACAAACTGGCCTTCGCCCGTGTCGAACGTGCGGGGCGAGACCTGGTCGCCCGTTGGTTCGCTTTCAAGCAGCAGGAACAACTCGCCGTCGGCAAAGCGCTCATAGAACTGGAGGCGAGCGGTATCGTCCTCGGGCGCGGCTTCCATGGCTGCGTGTGCCGTGTCGATCGGTGTCATGCGAGAGCCTTCTGGACGCTGTCCTTGAGTGTGGGAAGAAGCTCGGCTTCGAACCATGGGTTGCGTTTCAGCCAGCCAGTATTGCGCCAGGACGGGTGGGGCAAGGGGATGATGCCGGGCAGGGTGTCGCGCCAGTCGCGGACGGTTTCGGTGACACCGCGCTTGCCGGGCTGGTCCATATGCCAGGATTGGGCGTAGCCGCCGATCAGAAGCGTCAGGCGAATGCAAGGCAACTGGCCGAGGAGGTCGGCGCGCCAGGTTTCGGCGCAGACACGCGGTGGTGGCAGATCGGCCCCCTTGGCGTCGTATCCCGGAAAGCAGAATGCCATCGGTACGACAGCAAACTTCGATGTGTCGTAAAAGGTATTGGCGTCAACCCCCATCCAGTCGCGCAAACGGTCGCCTGAACGGTCCCAGAAAGGTTTGCCTGCCTCGTGGACCCTGAGGCCAGGCGCTTGGCCAGCGACCAGGATGCGGGCCGACCGACCAGCCCAGACCACGGGGCGGGGACGGTGTGCGGTCTTGGTGGCGGCGAACCGTCCGGCGCAAAGGGTGCAGGCGCGGATGCGCGTCGTGAGGTCTTCAAGCGACATGACCCGGATCTAATCATTGCGGCGCGGTAGATCCATCTTGACTCATTTCGAAATTTCTAGAAATATCGAAATATGAAAATGATGCAGACAGATGATTCCACGCTGGCCGAGGCCGCCTCGACTTTTGCCGCCCTGGGGTCCGAGCAGCGGCTGGGGGTTTTGTTATGCCTGGTGCGCGCAGGTCCCGAAGGAGTGTCGATTGGAGAGTTGGGCGACAGGTCCGGGGTGACCGGGTCCACCCTTACCCATCACATGAAAATTCTGGCGGCTGCCGGTCTGGTCCGCCAGGTCCGCGAAGGGCGGCGGATCATCTGCATCGCCGCCGCCTATGAACGCATGGAGTTCCTGTCGGAGTTTCTTTTGAAAGAGTGTTGTGCGGACAGCCCACACCCCCACAAGGACCATGACCATGGCTGATATTTCGCACAACCACGGGCACAATGACCGCCAAGGCGGAACCTTCCTCAAAAGGATAGACCGGGTGTGGATTTTCGCCCTGGTCCTGCCCCTGTTCGTAGCTCTTTTTGATCCCGCGCAGGCGGTTGAGACAATTCGGTTTGCTCTGGGAGCCCTGGGCCATACGGGGGTCTTTATCGTTTTTGCGGTGCTTGCGGTCGGGTATCTCAAGGCCTCAGGGGCGGATGCGCTGTTGGCCAAGGCGTTCGAGGGGCGCGAACGGCGAATGATCGTTATGGCTGCGCTCTTGGGTGGTCTGTCGCCGTTCTGCTCCTGCGAGGTCATTCCTTTCATTGCGGCCATGTTGGCGCTCGGCGCACCACTGTCGGCGGTCATGGCATTCTGGCTGTCGTCGCCCTTGATGGATCCGGCCATGTTTCTTGTGACGGCGGGAACCCTGGGGCTGCCCTTTGCCGTTGCAAAGACGGCCTCGGCCGTTGGGCTTGGCCTGTTGGGTGGCGTGACGGTGCACGTTTTCGCACGCTCGGCGGTGTTTGCGGACCCGTTGCGGCCCAAATCCGATACGAGCGAATGCGGAAGTTGTTGCAGCTCGCGCCCGTCGAACCCGTTCAGCGGAAAGCCTGTCTGGCAGTTCTGGGGCGATGCCGAACGCCGCCGGACTTTCCGCGAGACAGTTGTCGAGAATGCGCTGTTCCTGGGGAAATGGCTGTTGGTCGCCTATATGATCGAGGCGCTGATGCTGGCCTATGTGCCGGCTGAGGCGATAGCAGGTATCCTGGGCGGCGAGGGGCTGCGACCCGTATTCCTGGGCGCCCTGGTCGGAGCGCCTGCCTATCTGAATGGCTATGCCGCTGTGCCGCTGGTCGACGCGCTGCTGGAACAGGGAATGGCTCCGGGCGCGGCCATGTCTTTTGTACTGGCCGGTGGCGTCAGCTGCATCCCTGCGGCCATCGCGGTCTGGGCCCTTGTGAAGCCGCGCGTCTTTGCCGCCTATCTGGGTATAGCCATGGCCGGGTCATTGATGGCCGGCCTCATCTGGGGCGTGCTGGCTATCTGAGCGTGCATCGGCTTGCCGTCTGGGGACGGCTAGACTATCCCGATCTTGACCTTTGCAGGAGGATGGGATGTATCGCGTCTGGAATTTCGTCACCAACTACTCGCTTCTTCTGATCTTTGGGGCACTGATCGCCCTGATCTGGGCGAATGTGGACGCGACCAGTTATCACCATTTCGTCGAATTCGAGATTATCCACGACTTTATCGTGGGCCATGCCCATTACGGCGAAAATGGGCTTGTCGAATACCGCTCACTTACCTTCCACTACCTTGTGAACGACGTCCTGATGGCCTTTTTCTTTGCGATCGCCGCGAAAGAGGTCTGGGAAGCAATCATCCTGAAAAACGGATCCTTGCGCGGAAAAAAGGCCGCAACGCCCCTGTTCGCAACGGCGGGTGGCATGTTCGGGCCAATCGCCGTGTACCTCGGCCTGGCGGCATTCCTTGGTTCGGACGTTTACGATGCGGTGGCCAATGGCTGGGCCATTCCGACAGCAACGGACATTGCCTTTTCCTACCTTGTTGGCCGCCTTGTCTTTGGAGCAGGGCACCCGGCTGTGCGGTTCCTTCTCTTGTTGGCCATCGCCGACGACGCGGCGGGACTGATTATCCTGGCGATCTTCTACCCCTCGGGTCAGCTGGCACCCGAGTGGCTGCTGTTGTCGCTGTTCTCGGCCGTCGGTGTTTATCTCCTGTTCAACTGGCTGCCGCGCAAGATGGATGCTGGCGACCAGCTGCGCCAGAAATCCACCTGGGTGCGCGAAAAGCTGTCGTTCTGGCCTTATCTGATCGCGGGGTGTCTCAGCTGGTACGGCTTCCAGGAAAGCGGTTTGCACCCGGCCCTTGGCCTTTTGCCCATCGTGCCGACGTTGCCGCATGCGGACCGTGCTTTCGGCATCTTCAGCGAAGCCGAACAGTACCTAACTGACCTTTTGAACCATACCGAACACCTGCTGAAACACCCGGTCGAAGTCGTCCTGTTCCTGTTCGGCCTGTTGAACGCCGGCGTCGAGTTTTCGGCCATCGGCGAGCCGACGTGGCTGGTCCTTCTGGGGCTGATTGTCGGCAAGCCGGTTGGCATCCTGCTGTTCGGCTGGCTGGCGGCGCACCCACTTGGATTGGGTCTCCCGCAGGGCATGCGCACGATCGACCTTGTCGTGATCGGATGCGTGGCGGCAATCGGCTTTACCGTGTCGCTGTTCATCGCCTCGGTCGCCTTCGATGCCGGGCCGGTACAGGACGCGGCCAAGATGGGCGCCTTGTTCAGCTTCTTTGCTGCCGTGATCTCGGTGATCGCGGGTAAACTGGCGAAGGTCGAAAAACAGAACGCCTGACGGCATCGGCGGGCCAAGTCTCGCCGGTTGCCCGCACGTCAGTGGGCCAATCCCTGCTGATCGGCCACGGCGGCCGTGATTCGGTGTGGAAAAACAGTGAATTTCTTGCAAAACGCACGCCAAGCAGCGACAATCGTGGTTAAGATCGGTGAAACCGACGGGCAAGAGATAGAGGCAGAGCAACTCGCATGATCGAGTTTCGGGACGTCAGCAAGTCCTTTTGGACCGGCGAACGGCGCAAGGTTATCCTTGATCGCGCCTCTTTCCGCGTCGAGCTTGGGAACTCGCTTGGTATTCTGGCTCCGAACGGCACAGGCAAGACGACCCTGGTCAACATGATGGCGGGATTGGAAAAACCCGACGAGGGCGAAATCGTCCGCCGCTCGCGGATCTCGTTTCCGCTGGGGTTCATGGGCGGAATGATCCCGCGGCTGTCGGCCATGGAAAACTGCCGCTTCATCGCGCGCATCTACGACAAGGACCCGGACTATCTCGAGGCATTCTGCCGCTGGGTTTGCGGGCTTGAAGAGTATTTTGATATGCCCGTGGGCACCTATAGCTCAGGGATGCAGTCGCGGTTTTCCTTCGCGCTCTTGTTGGCGTTGGATTTCGACATCTACCTGATCGACGAAGGCATGCCGTCCACAACGGATGCCGAATTCAACCGAAAGGCGGGAAACATCCTGTTTGAGCGGCTCAAGACGGCCACGGTGGTCATCGTGTCTCACCAGGCCAGCACGCTTGAAAAATTCTGCCAATCCGCAGCCGTTCTCAAGAACGGGCAACTGCACATGTTTGACACGCTTGAAGAGGCCAAGGCTCTCTATGACTACCAACCCCAAAGCGCCTAATTTTCGCATTCGCCGCAATTCGGCTCGGGCCCCCGGTGCCGAGGAGTCGAAATCGCTCGGCGGGCCAACTGAAGACGGGTTCGGGGATGCGGCTTTTCCCGGTTCGGCCAAGGCCGCAAGCCAGGCCAGCGCCGAGGCAGCCATTGCGGGCATTCGCCGCGAAGGACTGACAGGCCGCCAGTTGCGGATGGCGCGCCGGTTGGCGCAAAAGCACGGCATGTCGCCGTCGTCCGACTTTGACGCGGTGCGGTTGCTGCGTGCCGAGGGGATCGACCCCTTTGACCGTGCGAACATGATCGAACTGGTTCATGCCCGAGACACCGAGCAGCATGGCAAATCCGCCGGCGCCGCACCGGCCAGGTCTGGTGCTCCGGCCCGACGGACCAGCGGAACCAACCTGCCGCAAAAGATCGAACCGGCCGAGACCCTTCCGGACAAGCACCGCCCCGTCGACGGCCCTCTCGGCATGCATGAGATTGAGCGCATCCAGCTCGAAATCGCCCGTCGCCGCCGCCGCAAGCTGATGCTTCTCGGTGCCCGGCTGGGGGGCTTCGTCATTCTGCCGACGCTTGTTTGCCTCTATTACTTCGCCTTCGTGGCGACTCCCAGCTATGCAACCAAGTCCGAGTTCATCGTCCAGCAGGCCGAGGCGGCCTCGACCGCTGGCGGGTTGTTGGGCGGGACCGCCCTAGCGACCAGCCAGGATTCGATCCTCGTGCAGGACTACCTGACCTCGCGGGGAGCGTTGCAGCGGCTGGACGAGGAATACGGCTATCGCGACCACTTTAGCGATCCGTCGATCGACAGCCTGCAACGCATTCAGCCGGACGCTTCGAACGAGGCCCTGTATTCCCATTACCAAAGCAACGTGAAGGTCGGGTATGACCCGACCGAGGGCGTCTTGCGTATGGAGGTCTCGGCAATGACGCCCGAGATGAGCCGGATTTTTTCCGAGACGCTGATCGGCTTTGCCGAGGAACGCGTCGACCAGATCACCGAGCGCAAGCGCGCCGACCAGATGCGCGGTTCGTACCAAAGTTTCGAAGAAGCCGAGGCCAATATGGTCGCGGCCCAGGAAAAGGTTTTGGCCCTGCAAGAGCAGATGGGTGTTCTTGACCCGAAGTCTGAAACCGCGGGCCTGATGGGACAGATCAACGGGCTTGAGACCCAGCTGACGGAAAAGCGCCTCCAGCTAAGCCAGCTTCTGGACAACTCACGACCCAACCAGGCGCGCGTCGCCGGTGTCGAAGGTGACATCGACCGGCTCGAGAAGGTGATCGCCGACATGCGGTCTCAGCTGACCGTTGCATCCGACACCGAGGGTTCGCTGGCGACGATCACCGCCCGGTTGCGCATGGCCGAGGTTGATCTCGAAACCCGCACCATGATGATGCAGGAATCGCTGCAGCAGCTCGAAGCCGCCCGCATCGCCGCCAACCGCCAGGTCCGGTTCCTGTCCGTCGGTGTCTACCCGGTCGCCCCCGACGAGCCGACCTATCCACGGGTCTTTGAAAACACCCTGATCGCCTTCTTTATTTTCGGTGCGATCTACCTTCTGGTTTCGGTCACCGCCGCAATCTTGCGGGAACAGGTTTCATCGTGACGGAAAACATCAACTGGCCTCTTGCACAGAGCATTCGCTCTGAGTAAGTAACGCCAGCCTGTTGGGGTGTAGCCAAGTGGTAAGGCAGCGGTTTTTGGTACCGTGTATCGTAGGTTCGAATCCTACCACCCCAGCCAG
>JBNKHH010000069.1:0-10986 GCA_050290245.1 Silicimonas sp. | reverse complement strand
GCCACGCGGGCGATTTCGCTTTCGGTATAGCGCTGGGTATTGATGCCGACGCGCTCGTTGCCTTCCTGGATGATGCCACGCGGCTCACCGAAATAGACACCCGAGGTCAGCTCGCGAATGATCATGATGTCGAGGCCGCCTACGACATCCGCCTTCAGCGACGAGAACTCGGCCAGCGCGTCAAAGCACTGGGCCGGGCGCAGGTTGGCGTAAAGGTCCATCTCCTTGCGCAGGCGCAGAAGGCCACGCTCGGGCTTCACCGAAAAGTCGAGAACGTCGTACTTTGGGCCACCAACGGCGCCCAGCAGAACGGCGTCCACCGACTGGGCGTGCTCCATCGCCGCATCGGTCAAGGGGGTGCCATGCACGTCATAGGACGCGCCGCCCACCAGGTCTTCGCTGACATCGAAATTCAGTCCGCGGTTTGCACCGAACCAGTCGATGATCTTACGGACCTCGGTCATGACTTCGGGACCGATGCCGTCGCCCGGCAGGATAAGAAGCGAGGGATTGCTCATGTGTTTGACGCCTTCCAGAAATTGGGTTGGCGTGGGCCTAGCGTGGCGCTTCCGGGCCGTCAAGCATCGCAGGCTGCGCCCAATCGTTCCGCCAGCAGGCTCCAGACCGCATCGACGCGCGGTGAACGGCGCACCGCCTCGTGCGCCGTCAACCAGACGGGAAGGCGAGGGAGCGAAACATCGGTGCGGATGTGCTCGACTGCCGGGTCGGCGTTGCCCACCGACAACGGGGCGAAACCGATGCCCGCACCGGCGCGCACCAGTTCCCAGACCACGGTTTGGTTGTCGCAACGTACCGGGAAAAAGTCCCGGTCGACCTTGATGCCAACGGCCGCGAATTCGTCGATGATGTCGGTGCCCTTGTCAAAGCCGACGATGTCATGGGTCACCACGTCTGCCAGTGTGAGCGGGCGTCCGCGCCGCTGGATGTAATTGTGGGCCGCGAACATCGCGAGCTGGACGTCGCCCAGGTGCCGCGTGACCATATCCAACTGGGTCGGGCGGTACATGCGGACGGCAATATCCGCCTCGCCGAACAACAGGTTGTCGGTGGCGTCATTTGGAACCAGCTCGATCTGCACCTCGGGCAGCGCCTCGCGCAGTTCGGCGATCATCGACGGCAGAAAATGTTGCGAAGCAAAGACGCTTGCCGTGATGCGGACCGTGCCGCTCAGGTCCTCGGCCTTGCCCGCCGCATGCAGGCTCAGCGCCGCCGCTGCCTCGTGCATGGCCTTTGCGTGCAATAGCAACGCCTCGCCTTGAGGGGTCAGCGCCATGCCGCGCGCTTGCCGTTTGAACAAGGAAATCCGCAGGTCCCGTTCCAGAGTCTGGATGTGCCGCCCGACGGTCGGTTGTGTCAGCCCAAGTTGCGTCGCCGCAGCTGACAGCGATCCGCTCTCGGCCACCGCAAGGAAGGCCTGCACCAGCGACCAGTCAAGTTTCTCCAAGGCTGCCATTCAATAATGAATATCATACCTGCGAAATACGGCAATTCCCAAATCTTTCCGAATAGCACAAACCGACATCATACAAGCTATCAGGAGTGATCTCATGTCCGGTACAGTTTTGATACTTGGCGCTTCGGGTCGTTTCGGCCGCCACGCTGCCGAAGCGTTTTGGAACGCGGGCTGGCGTGTGCGTGTGTTCGACCGCGCCGCCGATGACCTCACGACTGCGGCCATGGGGGCCGATGTCATCGTAAATGGCTGGAATCCCAAATATGCCGATTGGGAGCGTGACGTGCCCCGGCTGACCGAACAGGTTATCGCCGCTGCCCGTGCTTCCAGGGCCACGGTGATCATTCCCGGCAACGTCTACGTCTATGGTAAGGGCTCTCCCGAGGTCCTGTCCGCCGAAACCCCGCACCGCGCTACGAATCCCTTGGGCCGGGTGCGCCGAAGTATGGAAATCGCCTATCGAGAAGCGGGCGTGCGCACAGTCATCCTGCGCGCAGGCGACTTCATCGACACCGAGGCGTCGGGTAACTGGTTCGACATGATCGTCGCGGCCAAGCTGTTCAAGAACCAGGTCACCGCCCCCGGCGACCTCGATGTGCCCCACGCCTGGGCTTTCCTGCCCGACATGGCCCGCGCCGCCGTCTGCCTGGCCGAACGGCGCGAGATGCTGGAGTCCTTCGAAGAGGTGCTTTTCCCCGGCTACTCCCTCAGCATGCGCCAGATGGTCGACGTCATCGAACGCGCCACCGGTCGAGAGGTGACGCTGAAACGCATGTCGTGGTTGCCTCTTCTCCTGGCCGCCCCATTCTGGCCCATGGGGCGCAAGCTCCTCGAGATGCGCTATCTGTGGTCCATGCCGCATAGGCTGGATGGCGCCCGGTTTGACGCTCTACTGCCCGACTTCCGCGACACCGACCCCCTGATCGCCTTTGCCACCGCCCTGTCGGATGCCGATGTCGACCCATACGAGGCGGTGGCGCGAGGCGGTTTCGACGTCGCGGCTGAGTAGCGTACCGGGCACGGGCCACAAAACGCCCGCGTCCAGTACGGTCAGGTCGGACGAGGGCAGCACGTAATCCACCCGCAGGTTTCCGGGCCGCCCCGGCGTATCCTCCCAATCCGCCGTATCCAGCGACGGGTCGCCCCGTTGCCCGTCGTTGACCCCGCCCGTAGCCAGCGCCGCCCCTGCGCTGGCCGGGCGGGGATCGGTGACACGGGGATGGTCCAGGAGGGCATGGATCGCCGCCCCCATGCCGTCGCCATCTACGGGGTCGAGATTGGCGTCGCCTAGAATGACGAAGGATTCGGGCGGTTCCCGCGGCAAATCTCCATCCAGATACCGTAACCACAGGGCTGTCTCGTCGTGGTTGCGCGCCGGGTTGCGTGCGTCGAAGGCAGGCGGTGTCGCATGCCAGACCAAAAGATGCAGAGACTGGCCGTTCCCCACGTCAATGGGAATATCCCAGTGCGCCGTAGTCGATAGGCGTAGCTCCTCCGGCGTGCCCTCTGGCGCCATGTTTCCGGGCAGGTCGCGCCAGGCCATCGCGCTGAAATCGTAGGTGTTTTCTGTCTGGATCGGAAGCCGCGACAGAATCGCCAGCCCGCTTTTGCCCGCGAAGGCGCCATAGCCGTGGGCATCCCCTGCGCCGCCGATCTTGCCGTCTCCGTCAAGGTCGATACCCGTCGGCAGCCCCCGGTTCGGTCGCGCTGAAAAACGATGGGGATAGCCGCCGACACGCTCGGCCAGCGCGTCCAGGGCGACGCCATGAAGGTCATAGTCGATGCCGCCTAAAAGGATGACGTCCGCCCTAGAAGCCCGCACTACGGCGACGACCGCCCGCGCCTGCTCGTCCTTGTCGGACAGGATATCGCGCAACATGAGGCCAGGTCCGTCGCGGCTGAGTTCGGTGTGAAAGGTTGCGATGCGCAGTTGCTCGGCGCAGGCTGGGACACCGCCCAGCAAAAGCGCGATTAAACCGGCAAGAGCCCGGCGTTGACCTCTTTTTCCGAAGACATCTTGCGCTTTTCCGTGATCAGCGCAGCGATCCGACCCATGGCGATGCCGCGCATGAACAAGGATGCAGGAAGAAATGCCCAAGCTGCCACCGTCCAGATCAAGGTTTGCGGACTGTCAAGTGATACGGCGCCAAAGAGCGATGTTGCCGACTTGATGACCGCCGGTGTCAGGAATGGCAGCAAGAACCCTAACGCAATGTTAAAACGCGCGTCGCGCTCCAGTCGTTCGACCACGTCGCCGCCCGCGGTCGGGTCAAAGGTAGGCAGGTTGATCCAAACGTTGAAGCTGCCGTGTTGCAACGGCCAGCGGCGCACCCGCTGCACGACCATGAATACGGCCAGCGTCAAGAGCGAGATCAGGTAAGAAATGCCGGCACAGTCGCGCACAAGGTGCACATGCTGGATTGACGCCTCGGCCGGCAGCATCAACACCACCAGCCGGACCGGAGAATAGGGAAAGTCGATCGCGCTGCCCACGGCCGAGCCAAGTTCCGCGATCAGATCGATACTGGTCTCGGGGTCAAGCGAGCCGCGGATCATAAAGGACAACAGCAGCACGGTGATCAAAAGCGATCCGAACCGGATGCGGTTAAAGGGCGGGGCATCGCGAAACTCGATGATACCGGGATAGGTCGAAGCGTACTCAAAAAACGTCAGGGCAGCGCCGAACAGGGCAACAAGGGTCACGATCTGAGAGACATCGTTCGTCACGCCGGGCATGATCAGCGACGGCGCCGCGATCAGCATCACAACAAGGAACGCGCGAACAGCCGCGCCGAAAAGACGGGATATCACTGTCTCTGCCTCACGTTATAACGCTGTCCGGCAGGTCCGGCGCGCCACTTATTCGGTATTAACCGTCTGTTTGGACGGTCTGCCATATTCTTGCCCCATTTTTGCCTTGTTGCGGCCATCACAGCAATAACTCGTGAAAACTGAATGAATTTCTGGGCAATTTCATGGTCGGAATGGTGCGACATTGCATCAATTCGCAACGAAAAAGGGCCGCCCCTACGGGACGGCCCAACATCTTGTATGCTTCTATCGGGTCAGACCCAAGGCCGCTCGGCGCCGGCTTTTGCCTCGAAAGCTTCGATCGACGCGGCTGCGCTCTCAAGCGTCAGGCCGATGTCGTCCAGGCCGTTCAGCAAGCAGTGCTTTTTGAACGGGTCGATGTCGAAATGAACAGTGCCACCGTCGGGACCCGTGATGGTCTGGTCTTCCAGGTTCACCGTGATGGTCGCGTTCGCGCCGCGCTCGGCGTCGTCCATGAGCTTGTCGACATCTTCCTTCGGCAGCTTGACCGGCAGGATGCCATTCTTGAAGCAGTTGTTGTAGAAGATGTCGGCAAAGCTGGTCGAGATCACGCAGCGGATGCCAAAGTCCAGCAAGGCCCATGGGGCGTGCTCGCGGCTTGACCCGCAGCCAAAGTTGTCGCCGGCGACCAGAATCTTGGCCTCGCGATAGGCGGGCTTGTTCAGAACGAAATCCTCGATCTCGTTGCCGTCGCGATCATAACGCATCTCGTCGAACAGGTTCACGCCCAGGCCAGTCCGTTTGATCGTCTTCAGGAACTGCTTGGGAATAATCATATCCGTGTCGATGTTGACCAACGGCATGGGGGCGGCGATGCCCGTGAGAGTGTCGAACTTCTCCATTGAACGTGTCCTTTTCTGAAGTCGCGCCTTTTTGCATGAGTGCCGCGTCGGGTGCAAGATCGCCCAAGAAAAAAGGGCCCCGAAGGGCCCTTCTGACGAGGCTATCCAATGGCGTCACGCGCGGCGGCGACGACGCACCATGGCCATCCCGGCCAGTCCGCCCAAAAGCAGGACACCGCTTGCAGGCAGCGGAACTTCGGAAACCGGCTCGATGATGATCTTGCCGACCAGGATCGCCTGGTTTTCTTCCTCTTCCCGCGTAAGGAAATAGGACAGCAATTCATCCTCATAGAGGAAGCCCGAGATATCAAAAGAATATTCCAAGCCGTCGATGACGACCGTTTCGCTCAACCCCTCGTTCAGCGCCGCAGACACGCGGTCGGCGCAGCCGTATGAGCCGTTGATACCGGTACCCGGTGCGTCGCCATAGGCACAGGTGCTCGCGCTGTTGGGCGTTTCATCGTGGTCAAAGGAAAAGACCTGGTTCAGCGAATAGAGCGTGCCATCAACGGAAAAATCGATAGCCAGGTTAAGATCGGCCGAGGTGATCGTGGGCGAGCCCGAAGGCGGGTTGGCCCAGATCCTGAAATTGTCGTGCGTGAAAAGCCCCAGGTCGAACTCGGCCCCGGATACCGCGTCAACTTCAGATGATGGCGGAATCAACGTTTCGAACGTGTACGCGCTCTGGTTGGTAAAAACCGGATCGCCCCAAGACATGACGGAACTGTCGGCGTCCGTCACGATTGACAGACCATAGACGTCGCTCGGCGTCGTGTTGGTCCACTCGCCATAGACGCTAGTGACCGAGATGACCGCGGCCATCGCCGAGCTTGCGCACAAAGTCAGCGCCATGGAGGCGACTGCTGTATTAAGTATCTTCATGGGTCTTACCCCGCCATTTACCCACTGCGCCTGCTGCGGAAATCGAGGACAAAGCGCAAATTACAAAATTACTGCGGGTCTTCGATCCAGACCCGGACAGCTCGAAATATGTCACAATTGAGACCGCCTGACAAATTTCAGCCAGATTCAGGCGGGCGATTGAGACCTTTTCGCGCAGCAATGATCCCAAATTCGCCCGACTGTAAAGTCACAAGTCGGTAATCGCTTGGCCTGGTGCTTTCGAATCACATCAATTCGCGCACATCCGTCAGATGGCCTGTGATGGCCGCGGCGGCCGCCATGGCGGGTGAAAGGAGGTGCGTACGGCCCTTGAATCCCTGGCGTCCCTCAAAGTTCCGGTTCGAAGTCGAGGCACAACGCTCTTCCGGGGCCAACTGGTCCGGGTTCATGGCAAGGCACATGCTGCACCCGGCCAGGCGCCATTCGAAACCTGCCTCCTTGAAGATATCCGCCAGGCCTTCTTCCTCGGCCTGAAGCCGCACGAGACCCGAGCCGGGAACGACCATGGCGCGCATACCCTCGGCGATCTTCTTACCCTTGACCACCTCGGCAGCTGCGCGCAGGTCTTCGATACGTCCGTTGGTGCAAGACCCGATAAAGACCGTGTCGATCTTGATGTCGGTCAGTTTCTGGCCCGGCGTCAGCCCCATATAGTCGATTGAGCGCTGCGCCGCACCGACCTTGCCGCCTTCAAAACTCGCGGGATCCGGCACCACGGCGTCGATCGGCAGCACGTCCTCGGGGCTGGTCCCCCAGGTCACGACCGGCGCAATGTCCTCGCCCTTGATGGTGATGACCGCGTCCCAGTGGGCGTCGTCGTCCGAGAACAGGGTTTTCCAATAGGCCAGCGCGGCCTCCCATTGGGCACCCTTGGGCGCGTGGGGGCGACCCTTGACGTATTCGAACGTCTTTTCGTCCGGCGCGATCAGGCCAGCGCGCGCGCCGCCTTCGATCGCCATGTTGCAGACGGTCATGCGGCCCTCCATCGACAGATCGCGGATCGCTTCGCCGCAATATTCGATGACATAGCCGGTGCCGCCAGCGGTGCCGGTCTTGCCTATGACGGACAGGGTGATGTCCTTGGCCGTGACGCCCGGACGCAGTTTGCCGGTGATCTCGACCTTCATGTTCTTGGATTTCTTCTGAATCAGCGTTTGGGTGGCCAGAACGTGCTCGACCTCCGACGTGCCGATGCCGTGGGCCAGCGCACCAAAGGCGCCGTGTGTGGCGGTATGCGAGTCACCACAGACGACTGTCATGCCGGGCAGGGTCCAACCCTGTTCGGGGCCAACGATGTGAACGATGCCCTGACGGATGTCGTTCACGGGGTAATAATGGATACCGAAATCCTTGGCGTTCTTGTCCAGCGCGGCCACCTGGATGCGGCTGTCCTCGGGCATCTGTGACGGGTCGTCACGGCCCGGAGTCGTCGGCACGTTGTGGTCTGGCACGGCGATGGTCTTGTCGGGCGCATGCACCTGGCGGCCTGCCATGCGCAGGCCTTCAAAGGCCTGCGGGCTGGTCACTTCGTGAACCAGGTGGCGGTCGATATAAAGACGGCAGGTGCCGTCATCGGCCTCATGGGCAACATGGTCGTCCCAGATCTTGTCGTACAGGGTGCGGGGTGCGGTCATTTTTCAGGTTCCTTGAAGGAGAGTTGGCCCACTGCGTGGAGGCCGGACAGGGATGAAGGGTGTGCCCAGGCTCAAAGCCCGGCGCGCACCGTCCGGCGGGCGCCATAAAAGCGCCACGGTAACCGGGCGCGGTCATCCATGTCGAAAACGTGTTTCATGGTCGTCGAAATACTCTCGTTCCCCAAAGGACGCAAGCCAACGAGATATGTGATATGATGTTTCAATGTTAGGGGGCAGCATGACCACGGTATTTGATCCGGATTGGAAATTCGTCCTTGGACAGGGCTCGATGTACGAGCGTTTGCGCCGCGATCCCAGGATCGAGGGCGACCCCTTCATTTTCCACGCCGCCCTCGTCTATGGCGAAACCGAACGCGACTTCATGGCCAGCATTCTGAAAGAGTACCTGGATGTCGGTCAGAAACACCGGATTGCGATGCTCGCCGTCGCGCCGACCTGGCGCGCCAATGCCGAACGTGTGGCCCAGTCTCGCTGCGCCGGGCTGCCCGTCAATCTCGATGCAGCCAGTTTTGTGCATGAGGTTCGTGACAGCTATGGGCCCGATGCTGCACCGATCATTCTGGCGGGTGCGGTCGGTCCCAAGGGCGACGCCTATAGGCCGGACGAGGCGCCGGACCGGGCCACCGCACGGAACTTTCATGCGCCGCAAATCGAAGAACTGGCGCAGGGTAATTTCGATTGTCTCTCAGCCAAGACCCTTCCTTCCCTGGACGAGGCTCTTGGCATGTCTGACGCCATGGCCGCCGTCGGCCAGCCCTACAGCCTCAGCTTCGTGGTCCGCCCCGACGGCACCATTTTGGATGGCACCCCGATGGGTGAGGTCATCGACGTGATCGACACCGAGGTCGCGCAGCCACCGGACCACTACATGGTGAATTGCGTGCACGCCGCCATTTACCATCAAGCATGGAAGGCAATCCGCGCCAGCCATCCTTCGGCGATCACCCGCATGGCTGGACTTGAGGCGAACACCGCCGCGCTCAGCCCCGAGGAACTCGATGAAATGGACGAGATCGTCGCCGATACGCCTGACCGCTTTGGCCAGGATGTCTGGGCATTGCACCGGACGACAGGCGCGCTTTACCTCGGCGGTTGTTGTGGCAGCGGGACTGAGCATATTCAGGCGCTGGCCGAACAGGCGGCCGCCGCCGGCCTCGGCGCGCAGGCGTGAGAGGTCGATCTGCAGCTTTGGACGATGCCCCACTCCGGCCGAAGCGAGCGAGGCTTTGCACATCTGGGGCACATGATGTGCAAACCGTATGAGTCTGATACGGCGTGAATCCTAAGGACCGATTAAGATTTGAAACAAAACGGATCGGCGATGAAAGGGCAGAACACGAAAGTGCCGGATGGAGAATGTCGGCTTTGAGCCCGGAGAGACCACGAAACAAGATGTCTTCAGCCCCTTTCGTGGCCTCCCGCCCCGAGCGCGGTCAGACGGTCACGCTAATGTTGAATTTGTTGCCGTCTGGATCGCGGAAGTAGCCACCATAAAAGTGCTTCCCTCGATAGCCCGGTGCGCCTTCGTCGGTTGCGCCGAGTTCAAGTGCCAGCGCATGAATTGTATCGACCTGATCCTGATCCTTCGCGGCCAATGCGATCATGGTACCGTTTCCGTGAGATGCCACTTCGCCATCGAAGGGACAGGTGACTATAATCATTGGTGTTTCCTCCCCAAAGCTATAGCCAACCATCTTGTCGAGGCTGTACGCCCTCTTGCCGTTGAGTTCGCCGAACAGCGCATCAAAAAAGGTTGTCGACGCAGATAGATCATTCGACCCAAGTGTGATGTAGCTAATCATGAGTTCTCTTCTTGCATGAGTTCATCTTGCGCCTTCTGCAAAGGCGCATAGTCAAACCGATGGTCGGTTCAATCGGAGATGCTCAGGCAATCATGCTAGTCCACTAGCAGTGTCAGCAGAATCGATCAATGACAGCTTCGTCTCGGAAAGCGGACCGCCCCGCCCCGACCTCAAGCCCCTTCAAACTCACATAAAATATGAACATCCATCCCAAGCGCCTCCAGCTTGTCGCGCCCGCCCAGCTCCGGCAGGTCGACGATAAAGGCACAGCCGATGATGTCGCCGCCCATGCGTTCGATCAGTTTGATCCCGGCCTCGGCTGTGCCGCCGGTGGCCAACAGATCGTCGACCACCAGGACCTTTTCGCCGGGCTGGATGGCATCGTCGTGTACCTCCATCACCGCCTCGCCGTATTCAAGTGTATAGGCCTGTGTCAGCGTCGCTCCCGGCAGCTTGCCCTTCTTTCGGATCGGCACGAAGCCGACCGACAACTGGTGGGCAATCGCGCCGCCAATGATGAACCCGCGCGCCTCCAGCCCTACAACCTTGTCGATCTGCTCGCCGGCATAAGGATGCAAAAGCTGGTCGATACAAATCCGAAAGCCGCGCGCATCGGCGAACAGGGTTGTCACATCGCGGAACATGATCCCCTCGTGCGGGAAATCGACTATGGTGCGGATGTAATCTTTGACGGTCTTCTTCCGGTCGTTCATCGCGTATCCTACTCTGGCGCCCGCTGCATCGAAGCGGCTTGGCCATGAAAAAGCAAGGCACATCGCCATGTCCGGGACGACCCGCCGCAATCTGATTCTGCTCTCCGGCCTCACCGCCGTCGCGGGGGGCTGGCAATGGTGGGTGCACCGGCCCCGCCCCCTGGAGTTCGAACCGATCGCAGGCCTGCCGGACTGGCGCCGGTTTGAGACCGGCAAGGTGACTCTTTCCGCCGCAGGTGCCGTCTTCATCGGTCTCGACGACAGGCCCGAGCCCATGCCGCCCGAGGCGCTCTGCCCCTTTCTCTATCCCTCAACCGACGACAGGCTGCCGGCAGCCATCTTCACCGACATCAACTGCCCCAACTGCGCTAGCCTCCAGGCGAAACTGGCGTCGCGCCGTGACCGACTGAACCTCGGCTTCATCGACTTGCCGCTCCTCGGACCCTTCTCCGAGGCCGCCGCCCGGGTCTCCATCGCCGCCGAACTGCTCAGCGGCATGCCCTCCGAACCGCCGCGCGCGCTTCGTGGCCGTGGCATTGCACCCGTCGTTCAATATTACGCCGCCCGTAGCAGCCTCGATGGCGAAATCCTGAACGACTTCATGAATGCACCCGAGGTAAAGGCCCGCCTCGCCCAGAACCGCTCTGCCGCCGAAACGCTGGGCATCCTCGGAACGCCGGCCCTGACGCTGGGCAGGACGCTGGTGATGGGCGATGTCGCGGCGGAAACGCTGGATAGGATCATTGCCATGGAAGTCGACGGCAC
>JBNKHH010000068.1:0-200037 GCA_050290245.1 Silicimonas sp. | reverse complement strand
TGTGCGCTGGCCGCCCTACTCGGCGGCCAGGCCCTTTTGGGACGCGATCGGGTGATGCACGATCTCGGTGCCGAGCACGACCAGATATTCGCGGATGAAGGCGGCGAGCGCCGTCCAGCCTTCTGCGGTTACGAGATTGCCATCGCGCAGCGCGTCCTTTCCGCCAATCGGCACATAGGTCGCGTCGGTCAGGGCCACTTCCGGCTCAGTGGTGAACAGGCCCGAGACCCGTTTGCCTGCGATGACTTCGGGAACCGCGACCAGGACCTGAAGGCCGTGGCAGATCGCGGCGATAGGCTTGTCGTCGCGATGGAATTCGCGGACGATCTCGCGCACACGGGCATAGGTGCGGATGTATTCCGGTCCCCTGCCCCCGGCGATGTAGACGGAATCGTAGTCCGCCGTATCGACGCCGTCGAAATCCTGCGTGACCTCGATGGCGTGGCCGGTATGTTCGATCCAGGTACGGACACCGGGTCCGAAATCGTGGACCGAGGTTGTCACACGGTCGCCTTTCTTGGTGTCAGGACAGATAATGTCCACCTTGTGCCCCACCGCCTCCAGCGCCTGCTGGACCACAAAGATCTCGTACTCTTCCGAGTATTCGCCGATCAGCATCAGAATGCGTTTGCCGTCCATTTGTCTCTCCTCCGTTGTGTATCGGCCCGGTCTTTCGTCCGAGGCCATCCGTGTTAAACCGCGCCGCCGCGGTTCCAGCCGCGGCCTTCGCTGCCATAAAGTTCGTACCCGCCCCCGGTTACCGCCAGCGTGTCTTCCAGCTTGATGAAGCCGCGCTTCGGGTGAAGCATGGTCGTCTCGACCGAAAGGACCATTCCCGCCTCCAGCGGCTGATCGGCGTCCACGCCTTCATAAGCAACGGGATGATTGGTCATCAGAAACGGCGCTTCGTGAGTAATCACGCCCATACCGTGGGCAAAGAAATCGGTGCAGGCGCAGTTCGGCTGTCGCGCCAGCATGGCTTGGCCCGCCTCGATCAGGTCACCGCCCAGGGCGCCAGCCCGGATCCGGCCGAAGGCGGCCCGCTGAACCGTCTCGATCTCTCCCAGAAGATCGACAAGTTCCTGATCCGGTTCGCCCAGGACACCCATGCGGCATATGTCGCCGATATAGCCGTTGAGGTTGCCGCCGGAGTCGATCGAGAGCACTTCGCCTCGGTTCCACGCCTGATCGGAAGCCGCGCGGTTGTGCGACGCGCCGAGTGTGAGAAGCACGTATTCGAACTGCAGGCCGCGTGCCGTTTCTTCCTGACGTATCCGGTCGATGATCTGGTGCTTGGTCGCTCCTTCGTGCGCCCAGCCGATGGTCGTCTGCATCGCGGCGCTGATCCGCTCGGAGGCCTCCTTCAGCATCGCCAGTTCGCCGGGCGTCTTGACGGCACGGAGCCGTTCCAGCACACCGACGGCGCTGATCAGCGGCGCGTTCGGATAGGCAGCCTCGAGATCCTTGGTGGCGTCCATCGGCAGGAATCCGGGCTCCACGCCAATCCTGGGCGAGGCCGGGCCCTCGGCCTTGAGATGGGCAATCACTGCCGCTATCGAATCCCGCGTACCCCAGGCGACCGGCAGGAAATGCGGGGTCCAGAACGGTGTGTTGGCGTGTTCCATACCCTCCATCTTGTTGGCGACATAGGCGGTCCTGGCCGGATCGCCCCGCACATAGACGACGGCGGGCAGATAGCGGCTGTGGCCAATCGCATCCATCGCCGAGAAGAAGATGAAGCGGTAGCCGCCGAGCAGGTATTGGACATTGTGCTTGGACGTCGCGATCAGCACGTCTATCCCGGCCGCCTCCATGAGATCGTCCAGCTTGTTCTGATCGAAGGGCACGGTTTCGGGATCAAGGTCACGCATGACTCAGTCGCTCCGCGCGATAATTCGAAAATCGGGCAGTTCCTTTAAGAGCTCTTCGGGGCCGGCGGGCGAATAGACGACAAAGATCTGCATCTCCTCCGACCCGGTGTTCAGCGTCGAATGGAACCGGCTTTCGGGAATGAAGACCGTGCATCCCGCCCGCACCGCCTCAGTGTGCGGATTGCCCGCTTCGTCCTCGACCATCTGCTCACCCTCGCCCCTGAGAATGAAGATGATCTCTTCCGAGCCTGGATGGTTGTGCCGGGCATGCCCCTGCCCCGGTGGCACCGTGACCACGGCGGCAGAGAACTGTTTGGCGTCGTTCACCTGGGGCCCGAGAGTCACCGACAGATGCCCCCAGTCGAAACCATAGGCGTCCACGTCGCCGGGGTATTTGTAGAGGTCCTTTACATCGGTCATGTCAGTGTCCTTTCGGTGTCAGCGTCTTGAAGGCGCGGATTTGTTCGGCAATGGCGCGTTCGGCAGGCAGGCGTTCGGCCGAGGATGCGCCGTAAAAGCCGTGGATGCGGTCGGCGTTTTGCAGGACGTAGCCGGCATCTTCGGGCATCGAGATCGGGCCGCCGTGGCACAGCAGGATCACGTCGTCGCGCACGGTGCGTGCGGCTGCCGCGATGGCGTCGATCTCGGCCACGCAGGCGTCCAGCGTCTTGGCAGAGGTCGCCCCGATCGTACCGCCGGTGGTCACGCCCATATGCGCGACGATGATGTCGGCGCCGGCCTTCGCCATGTCGACCGCTTCCTCCGGATTGAACACATAGGGTGTGGTCAGAAGGTCCTGCCGGTGCGCTTCGGCGATCATGTCGACTTCGAGACCGAAGCCCATGCCGGTTTCCTCGAAGCTTTGCCGCATTGCACCGTCGAACAGACCGACCGTCGGGAAATTCTGGACGCCGGAAAAGCCCATGGCCTTCAACTCGCTCAGGAATTGCGGCATCAGGAAAAAGGGATCGGTGCCGTTGACGCCCGCCAGAACCGGTGTTGATTTCACGACCGGCAAGACCTCGACAGCCATCTCCTTGACGATTTCGTTGGCGTTTCCATAGGCCAGAAGTCCTGCCGCCGAGCCGCGCCCAGCCATGCGATAGCGGCCGGAATTATAGATGATGATCAGGTCGATGCCTCCGGCCTCTTCCGACTTCGCGGAAAGTCCCGTCCCGGCGCCGCCGCCGATGATCGGGGTGCCTTCGTCGATCATGCGGCGAAAACGGTCGAGAATGGATTTACGTGAGATTGCGGGCATCAGGCCTCCATCAGCTTCAGAAATATCTCGGCGGCAGCGTCTGCAAAGGCCGGGTCGTTGATATGGCAGGGCAGGAAGACAAGCCTGTCGGGATCGCTCACCGTCGCGCGCAGTGCCTCGAACAGGGCCGCATCCGCCTCGGGATTCCAGAAGGCCCCACCCTCGACATCCAGCGCCGAGACGCCCTTTTCGGGGATCACAAGCCGGGCATTGTCACCGAACCCGTTCAGTTTCGCACCGATCCAGCGGCCCATCTCGGCGTTCTCTTCCGCGCTTGTCCGCATCAGCGTGACATTGGGGTTGTGGTAGTAGAACGTCCTGTCGGCATATCTGGTCGGAACCGTATCGGGCCCCCAGAAGTTCACCATGTCGAGCGCGCCGACCGAGCCAAGCCAGGGCGCCCCGGTGCGTGGGATGATATCAAGCCGTTCGGGATCGGCGGCGAGAACCCCGCCGAAGAGGAGATCGGCGATCTCTGTCGTGGTGATGTCGGCGAGGCCGGACAAAACACCCTGGCCCAGGAGGCGTTCCATCGCCCGACCCCCGGTGCCGGTGGCATGGAAGACGAGGCAGTCGAACCGGTCTCTCAACTGTTCGGTCAGCGCCGTGATGCAGGGTGTCGTCACGCCGAACATGGTCAGGCCGATGGCAGGTTTGGCATCGTCAGTTTCGGGCCGCACCGCGCTCACCGCGCCCAGAAGGGCATGCGCGGCGTTCGACAGGATTACCCGGCTGAGACGATTCAGCCCGGCGATATCGGTCACCGACGGCACCATCACGATGTCGGAGGTGCCGATGTAGGGTGCCGTATCGCCCGACGCGAGGGTCGAGATCATGAACTTCGGAATCCCGTAGGGCAGTTCGCGCATACCGGCGCAGGCGATGGAGGTGCCGCCGCCGCCGCCCACCGAGATAATGCCCGAGATCGCTGCCGTATTCCGGCGGCACCATTCGGCAAAGGCTGTGCCCATGGCGGCCACGGCACGACCGCGATCATCGCCGCCCAAAACGGCGCCGGCCCCGTCGGGATGACAGGCCGCCACGTCGCGCGCGTGCACATCGACGGCGATGCCGGGGTGACGCGTACCAAGATCGACGATGACGGCCTCCTGGCCTCCCGCAACGATCAGCCCGCGGAGATAGGCCAGTTCTTCGCCCTTGGTATCGGCGGTTCCGACGACGTGGATCAACGCCACTTTGTTGTCCTCCCCCGCAGTCGCAGCCAGTCGTTCGACGGGCTGCAGCAATTAGCGCTTGACCCAAAATGGGACTGGAGTACCATATTGGGATGCAAGTCCCACGTCAACGCAAAGAGTCGGAACCTCAACCTCTGACCGGAGCCGCCGCCCGGACGCGGGCGCTCATGGTGGATACGGCCAGCGAAATGATGCGCCGCGGTCTGTCGCCGTCGGTCAGCGAAGTGGCCGAGGCCGCAGGAGTCGGGCGCTCGACGGCCTATCGTTATTTCCCGACGCTTGCGGACATGCTGCGGGCCGTCGTTGCAGAAGCGCTTGGTCCAATCCTGGACTGGGACACGGACGCCGACACCGCCGAGGAGCGAATTGCCTCGCTCTACTCGACGGCTTTTCCGCGCCTGTTCGAACATGAGGCCACGTTTCGTGCCGCGCTCCGCCAGTCGCTCGATGCAAGTACAGCCGAGTTGTCGCTCGGCCGCGGGCATCGCCGAAGACTTCTTGCCGACGCTGTTGCGGATATCGACATCGCTCCGGTCGACAAACTGCGTCTGACGCGCGCGCTTTCCCTCACATTCGGCATCGAGGCAATGGTCGTGCTGAAGGACATCTGGGGTCTGGACGACGCCGAAGCGGAGGACACCGCTCTCTGGGCCGCGAATGCCATGATAGCCGCCGCGCGGAACGATTTCGGCAGTGAGACGCAAGAATGATACTGGTCCGGCCAAATACGCTTGGAGACAGCGCGCCGACGGCGCCCGGAGAGTCGCGCGAGTCGCGTCAAAAAAATCTCCCAGTCCATTGTATTGAAAAGATAAAATTTCGGGTTTCATGGCGCCGGAATCCTCCCTGAGGGGAGTAAACTACGCCTTGACACTTAAGGCAATCTGGTAATACCAATTTGCTCGATTGGAGAAAGCAGTAGAAAGACCGGCGCCAGGGGCACGAAAAAAGAACCCAAAATAGCGCCAAAACATACCGAAATGGGAGGAGAGACAAAGTGAAACGATATGTTTTCAGACTATTGGCGGGAGTCGCGTCAACGGCGCTCATGGCCCAGGCAGCGTCAGCGCAAGAACTGACGATCTTTTGGGCCGAATGGGATCCCGCAAACTACCTTCAGGAACTGGTGAATGAATACGAGGCCGAAACCGGCGTTTCGGTCACTGTAGAGACCACGCCATGGCAGGATTTCCAGACCAAGGCGTTCACCGAGTTCAACGCACGCGGTTCAGCCTATGACATGATTGTCGGCGACAGCCAGTGGCTGGGGGCTGCCTCCGAGGGCGGGCACTATGTCGACTTGACCGAGTTCTTCCAAGAGCATGACCTCGGCAACGTCATGGCCCCGGCAACCGTCAAATACTATGCGGAATACCCCGGCAACTCCGGCAAGTTCTGGGCCATCCCGGCCGAGGGCGACGCAGTTGGCTGGTCCTATCGCAAGGACTGGTTCGAAGATCCGGCCGAAATGGCGGCCTTCAAGGAAAAGTACGGCTATGACCTGGCGCCACCGGAAACCTGGGCCCAGCTCGTCGATATCGCTGAGTTTTTCCACCGCCCCGACGAGGACCGTTATGGTATCGCGATCTATACGGACAACTCGTATGACGGGCTTGTCATGGGCGTCGAAAACGCGCTGTTCTCCTATGGCGGAGACCTGGGCGACTATGAAACCTACAAGGTCGACGGCATCCTGAACTCCGACGCGAATATTGCGGCGCTGGAAGCCTATCGCAAGCTCTACGGTTTCACTCCACCGGGATGGTCAAAGACGTTCTTCGTCGAAAACAACCAGGCGATCACCGAGAACCTGGCGGCGATGTCGATGAACTATTTCGCCTTCTTCCCGGCACTGGTGAACCCGGCCACGAACCCCAATGCCGCGTCCACAGGTTTCTTCGCCAACCCGGCGGGTCCGGATGGCGATCAGTTCGCCGCGCTTGGCGGCCAGGGCATTTCGATCGTCTCGTACTCGGACAATATCGACGAGTCCTATGCGTTCCTGGAATGGTTCATCCGTGACGACGTCCAGAAACGCTGGGCTGAACTTGGCGGCTACACCGCCAGCGCAGCGGTTCTGGAAAGCGATGAGTTCCGTTCGGCGACGCCGTACAACGAGGCCTTCTACCAGACCATGTTCAAGGTAAAGGACTTCTGGGCGGTGCCGGAATACGCCGAACTTCTGACCGCCGCCAACCAGCGCCTCTACCCCTATGTTGTGGGTGGCGAAGGTACGGCCAAGGAAGCGCTTGATGCGTTGACCGGCGACTGGATCGAGACCTTCAAGAAATACGGTCGCTTGCAGTAATCGAACCTCCCTGAGCGGCGGGCGCTTGCGTGCGCCCCCGCTTCACTTTTTACAGGAAGTTAGGCTGTGGCAGACGTCATCACCAGGCTAGAGCCCGATACCCGGGCGGCATCCCGTGGGTTGTCGGATCTCACAATCCGCAATCTGTTCATCATCCCCACGATCGCCTTTCTGATCATCTTCAACGTCTTTCCGCTGCTCTACTCGCTATGGACGTCGTTTACCGATTTCCGGGCCTCGACCACGGCTCCGGCGAACTGGGTCGGTCTGGCAAACTACCGCGAATTGCTCAACGACCCTTTCATCTGGCGAAATTTCACGATCACCGCAAAATACGTGCTGATCTCGGTGACCGGACAAGTACTTGTAGGGTTCGGCCTGGCGATGCTGCTGAACCGCGATATCCCGCTGAAGGGGCTGATCACCACGCTTCTACTCCTGCCGATGATGCTGTCGATGGCGGTGGTCGGGCTGTTCTGGAAGCTGCTTTACGACCCCTCGTTCGGGATCATCAACTATTTCCTCGGCCTGGGAAAATTTGAGTGGCTGGCCGACCCCCAGGTTGCTCTCTGGGCCGTGGCCATTGTCGATATCTGGATGTGGTCGCCCTTCGTGATGCTCTTGTCTCTGGCCGGCCTCTCGGCGGTGCCCAAGCACCTCTACGAGGCGGCCGAGATCGACCGTGCTGGCCCCTTTTACACCTTCTTCCGGATCACGCTGCCGCTGGTCGCGCCGATCCTGATGATTGCGATCATCTTCCGCACGATGGAGGCGTTCAAGACCTTCGATCACGCCTACATTCTGTCCAGCCAGCCGACCACGGAACTGATCGCGATCCGGCTCTACAAGATGGCGTTCCTTGAATGGCAGACCGGTCTCTCGTCGGCCTTTGCCTATATCGTGCTGATCATGGTTGTCGCGATTACCAACATCTACGTCAAATATCTCAACAAGGCGAAGGCGCGCTGACATGGCAGAGGTCAAGACCAAGGGCGAAATCATTGCCAACCGGGCCGCGATCGCTGCCGTGTTCGTGGCGCTCATCGTTATGTTGACGCCGATCTACTGGATTGCCTCGACGGCCTTCAAGCCGCGCAGCCTGGCGACAACGGTTCCGCCCACGGTGGTATTCGAGCCGACGCTGACCCCGTTTGCCAAGCTGTTCGTGAAGCGCTCGCAGCTGCGCAAGCCGGTGGACGAGGCCACATATGAAGCCGCGCCCTGGTGGGAGCAACTGATCTACGACGACGGGGAACAGGCGGTTAAGAACGCCAAGACCGGTGAAGTGAGATCGTCGGGCTACGCCGACCGCTATATGAACTCGCTGATCGTATCGATCATTTCGACATTCCTCGCCGTCTCGATGGGCACGTTGACGGCCTACGGCTTCTCGCGGTTCAAGGTGGCGGGCGAGCAGGACTGGCTATTCTTCATCCTGTCGACCCGGATGCTTCCGCCTGTCGTGGTCGCGATCCCCATGTTCCTGATGTATAGGGCGGTCGGCCTGCACGACACGCACCTGGGACTCATCATCCTATACACCGCCTTCAATCTTTCATTCGCGGTCTGGATCATGAAGGGCTTCGTCGACGAGATTCCGCGCGAATACGAGGAAGCTGCGCTTGTCGATGGCTATACCCGTCTGCAGGCGTTCTGGAAGATCGTTCTGCCGGAAGCACTGACCGGCATCGCGGCCACCGCCGTCTTCTGTTTCATCGTGGCCTGGAACGAATATGCCTTCGCGCTGATGATGACGAGCAGGAACGCACAGACCGCGCCGCCCTATATTCCAAGCCAGGTGGGATCCGGTCTGCCGGATTGGAGCGTCATCGCCGCAGGAGCATTCCTGTTCCTTCTGCCGGTCGCGATCTTCACCTTCCTTCTGCGCAACCACCTTCTGCGCGGCATGTCCTTCGGAGCGATCCGCAAATGACCTTCAAAGAAATGAACGCCCGCTGGTTCGAGCCCACGGCACAATGGACGATGATTGCGGGACTGATCTTCCTGTGCCAACCCTGGATCGAGTTCCTGCACCGCTATGGGCTGACCGTCGTGATCCTCGGACTGATCGGCTTCCTTGTGACATCGCACATTCCGCCAGAGATCGAGGAAGAGGAAGAAGAAGAGGAAGAGCTTGTCTGATGGCCCGGATCGAACTCACAAACGTACAAAAGTTCTTTGGTGCGGTTCAGGTGCTGAAGGACGTGAACCTGACGATCGAGGATGGCGAATTCGTCGTGATGCTCGGGCAATCGGGCTGCGGCAAGACGACCACGTTGCGCGCGATCGCTGGCCTGGAAACCGTGACGTCGGGCACGATATCCATCGACGGGCGCGAAGTGCAGAACCTCAAGGCCTCTGACCGCGACATCGCCTTCGTGTTCCAGTCCTTCTCACTTTACCCGCACATGACGGTCGAGGAAAACATCGCCTTCCCTTTGCGCGCGGTGCGGATTTCGCAATCCGATCGGCAGAAGGAGGTGAAGGAGGTCGCCAAGTTCCTCGGGATCGAGCGCCTTCTGCCCAAGCGTCCCTCGGCCCTTTCTGGCGGCGATATGCAACGGGTGGCGATCGGTCGTGCGCTTGTCCGGCGCCCTAAGGCGTTGTTGATGGACGAACCGATCGGGGCCCTTGATGCCAAGCTGCGCGAACAGATGCGGGCGGAGATAAAGCGCCTGCACATTGCCCGGAACTCGACCAGCGTCTACGTCACCCATGACCAGGTCGAAGCGATGTCGCTGGCGGACCGGATCATTGTTATGCATGACGGCCTCTTGCAACAGGTCGGGGCACCGAGCGAAGTCTATCTTCACCCGGCGAACCTTTTCGTAGCGCAGTTCGTTGGATCTCCGGTCATGAATGTCACCGACGTGACGGTGCAGGGCAATGGCACTGATGCTATTTTGAAAGTCGGCGGAAATACGGGGTTCCCCGTGCCTTCGGCCACGGTGTCTCATCTGAACGGGTCGCCGACCAAGCTGGGTATCCGCCCCGAGGCGGTCTTGTTGTCACATGAACCCGGCGAGGGGTTCACCGAGACCGAGACCACCAACGTCGAACCTCTCGGCAGCCACGATATCGTCGATGTCCGGGTCGGCGATGCGACGCTTCGTGCACGCTGCGCGTCAGGCTTTGCCGCCGGCGAAGGCCAGCGCATCTTCGTCGCTCTGGATCCGCATCGGGCGCATTTTTTCGACGCGGCCACCGGCCAATCGCTGAGGAGGGCCAACTGATGGCACGTGTCGAACTGGAAGGCGTCACCAAGAAATTCGGCGGCACGCGCGCGCTGAAGGATATGAGCCTTGTTGTCGAAGATGGTGAATTCTTCGTGTTGCTGGGCCGGACCGGCGCCGGCAAGACGACCGCGCTGCGCACCATCGCCGGGCTTGAAAAACCCGACACAGGGCGCGTACTCATCGGCGGTCAGGATGTAGGCAGCTGGACTGCCGCTGAGCGCGATGTGGCTCTGGTCTTGCAGCAATACTCGCTCTATCCGCGCCTGACGGTTCGCGGCAACCTCGAATTCCCCTTGCGCCCGAAAGTGCGACGGATGGACGAGGCCGAGATTTCGCGCCGGGTCGAGCGTGTCGCAAAGACTCTGCAGATCACCCACCTCTTGGACCGCAAGGTCGAACGCCTGTCAGGCGGCGAGATGCAGCGCGTCTCGATCGGGCGGGCTATTGTGCGCGACCCTGCGGTCTTCCTGATGGACGAACCGCTTTCCGCGCTTGACGCGAAGCTGCGTGAGTCGCTGCGTGTTGAACTGAAAAAGTTGCACCAGGACCTGGGGGCGACATTTCTGTTCGTCACCCACGACCAGGTCGAGGCAATGTCAATGGGCGACAAGATCGGCGTTCTGCGCAGCGGAAGGCTGGTGCAGGTCGGAACGCCATCGGAGATCTACGACAGGCCGTTAAACACCTTCGTCGCCCGTTCTGTCGGCTCTCCGCCGATCAATCTCGTGAACGGAAGGCTCGAGGGCAGTGACGCAGCTGTCGGCGGGTTCAGACTTCCTGTCCGCGCGGCGGCGAATGGCGCACAAAACGTCACCTTCGGTGTCCGGCCGGAAAACCTTCTGCTTGAATCCGGGGCACCGGCCGAGGCGCGCGTCTTCGACATAGAGGACCAGGGGGTGATCAAGGTGCTGGCGCTTGATATGGGCGAGACGCGGATCCATGCAACGGTTCCGGCGGGGACGCGGGTGGCGCGAGACGAGATGGTGCGGTTCGGATGGAACCCCGAGCGTGTCCTGACGTTCGACGCAGATACCGGGGACAACCTGGCGACGGCCTGAGCCTCGCCCTCAGCCGAACCTTTCCCGGTATCGCGCGACAGAGGCTGGGTTCACGAGCCGTTCCGGCAGATCGCCTGCCGCAATGCGGCGGGTCTCCGCCACGACCCCCTGCCCCATCCGCAACATGCTTTCTGCGGTGATGCCCGCCATGTGCGGTGTCAGGATGACATTGGAAAGCTGCATGAACGGATGGTCGCGCGGCAAGGGCTGTTCGCTGAACACGTCGATTGCTGCCCCACCGAGACTGCCGGACTTCAGCGCTTCGGCCAGCGCAGCCTCGTCGACCACCGGACCACGGGCGACGTTGACCAGAATTGCGCCGGATTTCATCCGGGCAATCGCGGCGGGTCCAATCATCCCCCGCGTTGCCTCGGTCAGCGGACAACACAGGGTCACGACGTCGGCTTCTTCCAGAAGCGTGTCCAGCGCCACAGGCACAACGCCGCCGGGGAGTTTTTCCGGGCTCCGTGTATGCGTCAGCACCTTCATTCCGAAGCCCCGGGCACCGATCCGCGCAATCTCGCGCCCAACACTTCCCAAACCTACTATGCCCAGCGTCCGGCCGGATAGTTCGCGCCCACTGTCGGAATGCGCGCGCGCGGCAGTCCAGCCGGTTTCCCGCAGGTCCCGGCTCACCTCGGGAAAGCGCCGCAAAAGGGCAACCGCGCTCCAGATCGCGTGTTCCGCCACCGTCAGAGCGTTCGCGCCCGGCACATTGGCCACCAGCACGCCAGCCTTTGTTGCGATATCGACAGGGATCATGTCCAGCCCCGCGCCGTGCCGTATCAGCGCCTTGAGCCCGGTTTCCCGCCCAATGATCTCGGGAGGGATCGGCGCACGCACGACGATGAGCTCTGCGCCGGCGCTTTCGTTGACGATCGCCATGGGCGTGGGCGCGCTTGCGACGGTGAAATTCCCGATTTCGGCAAGGCTTTCTGCCACCTCCGGATGCAACGGATGGGTCGAAAAGATCCTCAGACGCGCCATCTCAACTGTCCTTGTCCGCCTCGAACAACTCGGACCAATAGCTCATCGCGCCCCGCAAATGCGCGACCATCAACGCCGACGCCAAGGTGCCATCCCGATGTTTCAACGCCTCGAAGATCTCCTTGTGCTCTTCGTGCGACTTTTGGTTTCGACCGGGATCACGGAAATATCGCCGCAGTCGCGAACCTCCAAGCTCGTAAAACGACGTGCAAATCCCCAGAAAAATGGAATTCTGCGTGGCGCGAACGATCTCGAGGTGGAATTCCTGGTCGAGCGCGTCCAGTCCTTCGCCATGGGCCAGGCGCTGCTCTGAACGATCAAGGATGTCGCCAATCCGCTCGAAGTTTTCCTCGGTCGCCCGTTCCGCCGCGAGCTCCGCCGCCTTGATCTCGTGGATCTTACGAACCTCAACCGCCTCGAGGATCTGGCGTTCGTTCAGCGGCAGGCCTGCCCGCGCCAGAAACGCCATTGCCTCCAGCCCGGTGCGCTGTTCGCTCACGTAGATGCCCGATTTCGCGCGCCGCTCGATCACGTGCATCGCTTCGAGAATTGCCAGGGCTTCGCGGATCTGACCGCGGCTGACCGCGAAATGTTCGGCAAGATCGCGTTCGGACGGTGCCTTGCCGTCATTGGTCCGAGCGCTGTCGATCAGATGTGCTGCTACGGAAGGGAGAAACTGCTCTGCCTGTCTGGTCAACGCATTTGCCTCATGGTTGTGAGAATCGCGCGATAATATCCTCATCGATCTCAAGGCCAAGGCCCGGTGCGTCAGGCACGTCGATTGCGCCGCCGCTGACAACGACCCTGGTTTTCGACAGTTCGTGGATCATCGGATTTGCACCAAGCGAGAATTCAACGATGAAACCCGCGGGCGCGGCTGCGATGACGTTCAGCCCGGCAAAGAACGCAGGTGCCCCTGCCCAAAGGTGAGGCGCGAGACGCAAGTTGAACGCCGAGGCCAGAGTGGCGATCCGCATGGCTTCGGTGATCCCGCCGCAGAATGCCGGATCGGGCTGCAGAATGTCTGCCGCACGGGCAACGACAATGTCGCGAAAGTCGAAACGGGTACATTCGGATTCTCCGATAGCCACGGGGATCCGGCTCGCCGCGCGGAACTCGGCGAGCCCGAGCCGGTCATCGGCAGTTACGGGTTCCTCGAACCAGGCGAGATCGCAATCCTCGACCATGGCCGCGAACCGCCTGGCCTCGGCCACCGTGTAAGTGCCGTGCGCATCGACCATCAGGTCGATTTCCGGTCCAATTGCCGCACGGGCGGCGCGAACCCGGTCGGCGGACACATTCGGTTTGCCGTCCATCGAGCCGACCCGCATCTTTACGGCACCGAAACCGCCCCGGTCGATGTAGGACAAGAGCTGATCGCCGATCCCGTCGGCATCCGCCCAGCCCCCCGAAGCGTAGGCGGGCAACCGTTCGGCAGATCGTCCGCCCAGAAGCGCCCAGACGGGTTGCTTCAGCGCCTTTCCCTTGATGTCCCACAGCGCGATGTCGATGGCGCTGATTGCCGCCACCGACAGCCCGCGCCGCGCAAGTTCCGGCATGGCGTGCCCGCGCAGGGCGGCCCCCTGGCTGCGGGAACCGTTGTAGAGGTCTTCCCAGATCGGCGTTATCTCGGAGGCATCGCGGCCGATGATCCGAGGGCCGAATTCGGCATTTATGAGATGTACAAGTGCGGCGTAGTTGCCTGCGCTTCCGGCTGCATTCTTGCCTTCGCCCCACCCCACGGTTCCGCCGTCGGTCTCGATCCGCACGATTGCGGCATCGAACGTCTTGAGACGCCCGAAATCGCTGACATGTTGCTGATCGGCCTCGATCGGGATCTGAACCCAGCGTGCCTCTACAGATTTGATGCGCACCGACACCTCCCCGCCGACTGTGTTGCTACGATTAGATGGCTTTCTCGTTCACCTCATCAGCGGAAGCAGGGTTTCAGCAGTTATGCGCATTTGGTCGGCATAAAACTTCTCGGTCAAAAGCGACGATCCGTGATCCTGGATGAACTGAAGCTGCTCCGGGGAAATATCGACCGGGTTGGTTTCGACCATATCCGGGTAGATCGCTGCGGGAGTGCGGTCGACCGGCGCCACGAACTCATTGGTGAGCGCACCATCGTATCCGACCTCCTTCAGCGTCGTGACGATCTTCAGCCAGTCGAGATGACCAAGACCCGCGGCAAAACGGTTGTTGTCGGCGACATGGAAATCGAACAGGCGGTCGCCGGCCAGGCGGATCGCCTCGTAGATGTCCGACTCCTCCATGTTCAGATGATAGGCGTCGAGGCAGACCCCGCATTCGGGACTGACGGCATCGGCCAACGCCAGCGCCTGGGCGCAGCGGTTGAACAGGTACGTCTCGAACCGGTTCAACGGTTCGATTGCGATCTTGACGCCTTTGGCCTGCGCGTGCGCGAAACATTCCTTCGTCGCATCGACGACCCAACCCCATTCCTCTTCGGGTGTGGCATCGGGCGTCACCTTTCCGACGGTCGCCGGAACCAGGGTGACGATTTCACCGTCGAGCTCCGAGACCATGGTAATGACCGACTTGACATAGTCGACGGATCGCGCCCGCTGACCCTCGTCTTTCGCCGCGAGGTTCCTTTCGCCGAGCGTCAATGTCACGGCGCCCCAGCACCGCATTCCGGTTTCCTTCAAAAGCGCGCGCGTTTCGGCCACGTCATACTGTGTCGGTTCGCCCGAGATTTCGATCGATTCGTAGCCGTATTGCTTGATCCGCCGTACTGTCGTCTCGAGCGGCTCGGCCCGCATCCAGTTGTGCGTCGAAAGATGCATCAAGTCCTCCCGTTGGATTTTTGCGGTACGAGTTCCGATCCCGTACTCGATACTGGTTTGACCAGATTGCGGCGGAATGCTGTCAGCGTCAAGAACGAAAATATCGCGTAAATCTATATTTATAGGCAATGAATTCCAGGTTTTATGATGCATCGCCAAAGGAAGGTCGGCGTTGATGTTTTTCCGATTTCGTGTTTTTGGTATTACCAATTTCGGATTGTGAGGACGGGCGATGAAAATCGGAATGTGCATGTTTCTCTGGACGACCTCTGTCGGACCGGAGCATGAAACGCTGCTTGCGGATATACGGGAGACCGGCTTCGACGGTGTGGAGATCCCGGTCTTCGAAGGTGTTCCCGGCGACTATTCCGCGCTGGCCAGGCGACTTGATTCTCTTGATCTGGACCGCACTGCGGTCTCGGCAATTGGCGATCCGGCGCATGACCTGATTTCGCCGGACAAGGCAGTACGCCAGGCCGGGATCGACCGGATGCGTTGGGTGCTTGATTGCAGTGCAGAACTGGGGGCCCCAACCGTCTCCGGTCCGCTCCATTCCGTGCTGGGCCAGTTTTCCGGCGGTGGCCCCACAGGCGATGAGATCGCCCGAGCGATCGACAGTCAGCAGCGGATAGCGGAGCACGCGGAGGCGGTGGGGGTGACCGTCGGCCTCGAGGCGCTGAACCGTTTCGAGTGCTACATCGCCAATACGATGGACGATCTGTGCGCCATCGTCCGGGCCGTAGGCCATCCCCGGATCAAGGCCATGTACGACACGTTCCACGCCAATATCGAGGAAGCCGACCCGATCGGTGCGTTAACGCGCAACGCGGAAGACATCGTCCATATCCACATTTCCGAAAACGACCGCGGCGTGCCGGGGCGCGGAAATATCCCGTGGGCCGAAACCTTCGCGGCAATTCGCGGCATTGGATACGACGACTGGCTCACTATCGAGGCTTTCGGTCGTGGATTGCCCGACCTTGCCGCGGCCACGAAGGTCTGGCGCGATTTCGCTGAGAGCCCTGAAGCCGTATATAAGGAAGGTTTCGATCACATCGCCCGAGGGCTGCGCGCAGCCGGAACTTAGACGCAGCCCCACGGGCATCGCCGGGCACGCCTTCGACGAGGGCCTGCGTATAGGGATGAACCGGCCGGGCAAAGATTTCGTTCGCGCGGCCTTCCTCGACGATCCGGCCCAGATACATGATCGCCAGCCGGTCGGCGATATGGCGCACAACAGGCAGGGTATGGGTGGTGATCAGATGGCCGAGCCCATGCTCGGCCTGCACATCGGCCATGGGGTTCGGAATTTCACCCCGGACAGAAAAGGAAGCGGCTTTTCAGGCAGACTCCTCCGGGCGCTTGCGCATCATCGCCATACGCCTGCAACGCGCGACAAGGGTGCCGTCTTGCTTGTAGCAACTGTGTTCGAACTCGACCAGGCCACGGTCCGGCTTGGACTCGCTTTCGCGGATCGACAAGACGCGGGTTTCGGCGCGCAGGGTATCGCCGTGGAAGACGGGAGCGGGAAAGGTCACCTCGGAAAACCCGAGATTGCCGATCGTCGTGCCAAGCGTCGTGTCCTGCACTGTCAGCCCCACCATGATCGCGAAGGTGAACATCGAGTTGAACAGCCGCTGCCCCCACTCGGAGCTTTCCGCGAAATGGGCGTCGATGTGCATCGGTTGCGGGTTCATCGACATCAGGCTGAACATGGTGTTGTCGGCCTCGCTGACGGTGCGCGTCAACTCGTGCTTGAAAACCTGACCTTCGTGGAATTGCTCGAAAAACAAACCAGCCATTGAAATCTCTCTCCGTTGGACTTCGGATGTCCCAACCTTATTCTCTGCGAAAAAGCGAAGCGCAAGCTGGGGCTGCGCACGAGATCGGGCTTTCGCGCGGATTGCGCTCGACGCGGAGGACCTGGCGGCCATCTGTTTTGCGGCAAGACCCTGAAGGCACCCGGGCCCATATCACGGTTTCGGGCCAGGCTCTCTTGTCGCAGCCGCCCCCACAGCGCCGGGAGATTGAAGCGATCAAGGATCGCCTATCACAAGAACAGGATGTAGACTTGACCCCGCGACCCACCGCCTTCCTCGGTCCGGAGGAAGCGCAGAACAGACGAATTCCGGGAAGTTCGGATGACGACCACGCCTCTAGCCTTGGACATCAACTCGGTAGTCAGCTGGCTGAACGGGCGGTTGCCGGGCTTTGACGGCCCCGTCAGCGTCATCAAGTTCGAGACCGGACAGTCGAACCCGACCTACGGTATCCGCACAAAGGCTGGGAATTACGCGCTGAGGCGAAAGCCACCCGGCGTACTGCTCAAATCGGCCCACGCTGTTGACCGCGAATTTCGCGTCCAGTCCGCCCTGGCTGAAACCGATGTTCCGGTCGCCAGGATGCATGCCTTTTGCGAAGACGACTCCGTGATCGGCTCGGCGTTTTACATCATGGAATGGGTCGACGGGCGCACCTTCAACGACCCGGCCATGTCTGGTCTCGAACCCGCGTTGCGCCGCGCCATCGTCGATGACATGTGCTGCGTTCTTGCGGCTGTCCACAGCGTCGATCTTGAGGCGACTGGCCTGGCGGACTTTGGGCCGCGCGGCGACTACTACAGGCGTCAGATCGACCGTTGGACCAAGCAGTATCGCGCCAGTGAAACCGAGATGATCCCGGACATGGACGACCTTATCGCCTGGCTGGATAGGAACGTGCCCGAGGACGACGGACGCGTTAGTCTTGTGCATGGTGACTACCGGCTGGACAATCTGCTGATCGCACCGGACGGGCCGGCGATCCTGGCCGTTCTGGACTGGGAACTTTCAACCCTCGGCCACCCCTTCGCTGACCTGGCTGCGGTCATCATGCAGTGGAGCAGGCCGCCGGGCGAGTTCACCCGAGGTCTCGGGGGCGTCGACCGAAAGGTGCTTGGCTTGCCCGAGGACCAGGAATTCATCGACACCTATTGCAGCCGCATGGGGCTGGGCGGCATCGATCGCTTCGGCTTTTACCTGGCATTCTCTTTCTTTCGCATGGGAGCCATCCTCCAGGGTGTCAGGCGTCGGGCACTGGACGGAAATGCATCGAACCCCGAGCGCGCGCTCAAGATCGGCGCCAATATCCCCGAATTCGCAGCCTCTGGACTGGCCGCCACTCGCAGCGATTGATGCCGAGACCCGCTCCTACTAAGGCCAGGCGACGTTTTCCGAATACAGGCTGACCGACCGGTGCCGCGCCCACATGGCCGCCTAAGAGGCTCCAAGGCGCTGCGATTTTCTCGACGCCCTGCCGCGTTCGACCGGTGAAGAGTTGTCTTGGCTGAAACTTCGGTAGGGCGCATGCGTTCTTTGCGTACAGGTCCCAAAGCTTGTGCGTTCACGCCAGCATGTTATGTCAGCGTCAACCCTGACTGTAAGGACCCGAAAATGACCGAATATGTCATCGACGCCCCGCGCCCTGTCACCCTTCCCGTGGCGGGAACCGACGCCAGGTTCCCCGTCCGCCGGGTCTATTGCATCGGTCGCAACTATGCCGCCCACGCCATCGAGATGGGCCATGACCCCGACCGCGAAGACCCGTTCTTCTTCCAGAAGAACCCCGACAACCTCGATACCTCGGGCGAGTTTCCCTACCCGCCTAAATCCTCGGACGTTCACCACGAGATCGAGATCGCGGTCATGCTGAAATCGGGTGGCACCAACATCCCCCTGGAACGCGCTCTGGACCATGTCTACGGCTATGCACTGGCGCTCGACATGACCCGCCGTGATCTTCAGGGCGAAATGAAAAAGGCGGGCCGCCCCTGGGAGATCGGCAAGGCATTCGAACGCTCGGCTCCGGTTGGCCCGGTTCATCCCGTTTCCGAAGTCGGCCATCCCGACCATGGGCGCGTGGCACTCACGGTCAACGGTGAGTTGCGCCAGGAAGGTGACCTGAACCAGATGATCTGGAAGGTGCCCGAGATGATCTCCTATCTTTCCGACTATTTCGAACTGGCCGCCGGCGACGTGATCCTGTCCGGGACCCCGTCCGGCGTTGCCGCCGTCGAAAAGTGTGACACCATGGACCTCAGCGTCGAGGGTCTCGGCCACATGACCGTCAAGGTCGTCTGAGAAAGCATGGCAGGCGGAACCGCAGCCCTGATCGTGGCCGCCGGTCGCGGACACCGTTTGGGCGCGGAACGTCCCAAGCAATTCCTCCAGGTCGGGGATTGTTCAATCCTGGCCAGATCCATCAGCCGCTTCCTTGAGCTGGACGAAGTCAATCTTGTGCAGGTCGTCATCTCCGAGCGCGATGAAGAGCTTTACCTGGAGGCGACTCGCGGCATCGACGATCCTCGCCTCCTGCCCGCAACGACGGGGGGCGACAGCCGTAGCGCCTCGGTCCGCAATGGGCTGGAGGCTCTGACGGCCCTGTCCCCCGACCGTGTCCTGATTCACGATGCCGCGCGCCCGTTCGTCCCCACTGAAGTGATTTTCGAAGTGATCCGCGCACTGGACACTTATGCTGGGGCCTTTGCCGCCCTGCCCGTGGTCGACGCGCTCTGGCACGCGGAGGGCGAAATGGCCGACCACCCGGTCAGCCGGGACAGTCTGTGGCGCGCGCAAACCCCGCAAGGGTTCCGCTTTGGCGACATCCTCCAAGCCCATTCCAAGGGGATCGAGGCCGCTGATGACGTCGAGGTCGCCCGCGCCGCTGGCATATCCGTTCAGATCGTCATGGGTGACGAAATCAACTTCAAGATCACCACCCAGGCCGATCTGACCCGCGCCCGCGACATCGTGGCCGCCAAGGGATGAGCAGCCCGGACTTCCTGTTTGACGGGCCCGAAACGGCCCCGGCCACCCTCCTTTTCGCCCATGGCGCAGGGGCTGCCATGGATTCGCCCGCCATGACCATGTTCGCGGGCGCGCTTGCCGCCCGTGGCCTGCGCATCGCCCGGTTCGAGTTCGCCTACATGGCCGCCCGCCGCACCGGCCAGCGCAAACCGCCACCGCGCGCCGACAAGCTGATTCCCGAGTATCGTGAGATCGTCGATGCCCTGAAAACCGAGGGTCCCCTGGTCCTTGCCGGGAAATCCATGGGCGGGCGCATCGCCAGCATGGCCGCCGACGACCTCTTTGCCGCCGACAGAATTGTCGGCCTGTGCTGCCTTGGCTACCCGTTCCATCCCCCGCCAAAGCCAGAGAACCTGCGCACGGCGCACCTGGAAAACCTGGCAACGCCAACGCTGATCTGCCAGGGCACCCGCGATCCATTCGGCACCATTGACGAGGTGCCTGGCTATGGCCTCAGCCCGGCGATCGAACTGTTCTGGCTTGAGGACGGCGACCACGATCTGAAACCGCGCAAACGGGTGACCGGCTGCTCGGCACGGGACTATGCCGAACGGATCGCCGACAAGGTCGCGGCCTGGGTCGCCCCGCTCACCTGAAGCAGCCGAAACGAAAACGCGGCCGAAACCGACCGCGTTTCCAATGATTTTACAGTACTTTATCAGGCGACGTCGAAGCGGTCGGCGTCCATCACCTTGACCCATGCTGAGACAAAATCGGCGACAAACTTGCTGGCGTTGTCATCCTGGGCATAGACCTCGGAAAGGGCACGCAGTTGCGAATTCGACCCGAAGACCAGGTCGGCCCGCGTTGCCGTCCACTTGACGCCACCGCTTGCGTCACGACCCTCGAACTCCTGTTCGGTGCCGTCCACAGCCTTCCACGAGACATCCATGTCGACCAGGTTGACGAAGAAGTCGTTCGTCAGCGCACCGACCTTGTCAGTAAAGACACCATGTGACGTGCCACCGTGGTTGGTGCCCAGAACGCGCATCCCGCCGACCAGAACTGTCATTTCGGGCGCGGTCAGGGTCAAGAGCTGGGCGCGGTCGACCAGGTTATGTTCGACAGGGATGGTCGTCCCTGCCGGCGCATAGTTGCGGAAACCATCGACCTTGGGCTCAAGCGGCTCGAACGAGTCGACATCGGTCTGTTCGTCGGTCGCGTCCATGCGGCCGGGCGTGAAGGGCACTTCGACAGCGTGACCGGCGGCTTTGGCCGCGGCTTCGACCGCCGCGCTGCCGCCCAGAACGATCAGGTCGGCCAGCGAGACTTTTTTCCCACCCGATGCGGAGGCATTGAAATCAGCCTGAATGGCTTCCAGCACTTTCAGCGCGTTGGCCAGCTTGGTCGGCTCGTTCACGGCCCAGTCCTTTTGCGGAGCAAGGCGAATGCGGGCACCATTGGCACCACCGCGACGGTCCGAACCACGGAAGGTCGAAGCCGAGGCCCAGGCCGTCGACACCAATTCGCCGATCGACAGACCGGAAGCCAGCAGCTTGGCCTTCAGATCGGCAATATCAGCCGCATCGACCAGCGGGTGATCCACGGCCGGGATCGGGTCCTGCCAGATCAGGTCTTCGGCAGGGACATCCTTGCCCAGGTAGCACGACTTCGGCCCCATATCGCGATGCGTCAGCTTGAACCAGGCGCGGGCGAAAGCATCGGCGAACTCTTCCGGGTTCTCATGGAACCGCTTCGAGATCGGCCCATAGATCGGGTCCAGTTTCATCGACATGTCGGCCGTGGTCATCATCGGCATGACCTTCTTGCCCGAACCGTCGACCTCGGGGACCATGTGCGCTTCGTCGATATTCACCGGATGCCAGATGTTGGCGCCGGCCGGCGATTTGGTCAGTTCCCAGTCATACCCCAGAAGCAGGTCGAAATACCCCATGTCCCACTTGATCGGGTCCGAGGTCCAGGGGCCCTCGATGCCGCTGGTGATGGTGTCGACGCCTTTGCCGCTGCCGTGCGACGACAGCCAGCCCAGGCCCATGGCCTCGATCGGCGCGGCCTCCGGCTCGGGACCCACGGCTTCCGCCGGCCCGTTGCCATGCGCCTTGCCGAACGTGTGACCGCCAGCGACCAGAGCAACAGTCTCTTCATCGTTCATCGCCATGCGCGCAAACGTCTCGCGCACGTCGCGGCCCGAGGCGATCGGATCGGGATTCCCGTCCGGGCCTTCAGGGTTCACATAGATCAGACCCATTTGGACAGCCGCCAGCGGGTTCTCAAGATCGCGGTCACCGGAATACCGGCTGTTGGCCTTGTCACTCGTCGCCAGCCACTCGCTTTCCGCTCCCCAGTAGATGTCTTCTTCGGGCTCCCAGACGTCGGCACGGCCGCCGCCAAAGCCAAAGACCGGGCCGCCCATCGATTCAATTGCGACGTTGCCGGCAAGGATCATCAGGTCGGCCCAGGAGATGGCGTTGCCGTACTTCTGCTTGATCGGCCAGAGAAGGCGACGCGCCTTGTCGAGGTTGCCGTTATCGGGCCAGGAGTTCAGAGGCGCAAACCGCTGCGTGCCGGTCGAGGCGCCACCGCGGCCGTCCGTCGTCCGGTATGTGCCGGCGCTGTGCCAGGCCATGCGGATGAACAACCCGCCGTAGTGACCATAGTCTGCCGGCCACCAGTCCTGGCTGTCGGTCATCAGGGCGGTCAGGTCTTTCTTGACCGCATCCAGATCAAGCGCCTTGAAGGCTTCGGCATAATTGAAATCCGGGTCCATCGGATCGGACTTGGCGGAATGCTGATGCAGGATTTTCAGGTTCAGCTGGTTCGGCCACCAATCGCGGTTCGACCGGGTTCCGACTGTGGTGTGCATGACCGGGCATTTGCCGGCGGGGACATCATTTCCGTCCATTTTACTCTCCGATGGTGGCAGTGATTTGCGTCGTTTACGGATCGGAGTTCTCCTCCGATCCCCTTTTCTAGAATCGTTCTAGCAAAGCAGTTCGATTAATAAAAGTTGGAAATTCTGATGAGTGCGATAAGAATAACCTATGAATGGACTAACACTGAAACAGCTACGCTACTTTGAATCACTTGCACGCCACAGCCACTTCGGGCGCGCTGCAGATGCCTGCGCGATATCGCAGCCGGCATTGTCGATGCAGATCAAGGACCTGGAAGAAATGCTGGGCGCCGCGCTGTTCGAACGCAGCGCGCGCAAGGTGCGATTGACCGCTTTCGGAGAGGATGTTCTCGCCCGCGTCGGCGGGATATTGCGCTCGGTCGAAGAGCTTGCCGATCTGGCGCGCACACAGAACGAACTTTCCGGGCGGCTTCGGATTGGCGTTATTCCCACGATCGCGCCCTATCTCCTTCCAACCTTCGTCCACGCGCTGTCACAGGCCAACCGCGACCTCGATATCCACGTGCGCGAGACCCTGACCCACAACCTGATTGACGAACTGGCCGAGGGACGACTGGATACGGCCATCGTCGCCCTCCCCGTATCCGAGCCGTCCCTGACCGAGGTCGAGCTCTTTTCGGAGAATTTCGTTCTCGTTCGTCCGCGTGCAGATCAGAACAAGCCGGTGCCCGACAACAAGGAACTTCGCGAAATGCGGCTCTTGCTCCTGGAGGAAGGCCACTGCTTCCGTGACCAGGCGCTTTCCTTTTGCAATCTGCGCCCCGCGCTGGCGCGCGACGGCCTGGACGGCAGTTCGCTATCGACGCTCGTCCAGATGGTTGGCGCCGGCATCGGGGTTACGCTGATCCCCGAAATGGCCGTCGATGTCGAAACCCGCGCCACCGAGGTTGCCGTGTCGCGGCTGAAAGGTCCGCAGCCGGGACGCACTATCGGCATGATCTGGAGAAAAACCAACCCGCTCGCGCCTCAGCTTGAGGCAATCTCGGATGTCATCCGCCAGGCCGCATCCACGCGCCATCTGGAAAAAAGTATTTAATGCCAGTAGGGTGACCGACCCCTTCCCTGGCAAGATTATTTATGTATACTTAATAACAGTTAATGCGTATACCTTGACCGGCACCAGACAACCCAGGCGAGGCGGCATTGACCCAGGCCAGCGACAAGCGCACGAAAGTCAGCGACAGTGAACTTCGCAAGTTCGTTGGGTATCATCTAAAACGCGCGTCGAACGTGATCCAGGCCGATCTTGCTGAGACGCTTCGGGAATTCGACCTTCGCGTCCTCACCTTTTCGGCCCTCGTCCTGGTCGAGGAAAACGAAGGTCTCAGCCAAACCCAGTTGGCTGAGGTCATGGGGATGGAGCGCCCCAATCTCGTCGCCATCGTGGACACGCTTGAAAATCTAGGCCTGGTCGTGCGCGACCGCGACGCGGCCGACCGGCGAGCCTATGAACTCAGGATGACGGCCAAGGGAACCTCGGTCTGCACGAGGGCCAAGGCTGCTGTCCGACAGCACGAGGCCGCGCTGCTTTCAACAATTGACGAGAAAGACCGCGAGGCCCTGATTGCTCTGCTGGCCCAAATCCGAAGCATCACCACCTAGAGCCGGAACATGACACGCAAGACGAACTATTTGCCTCACTGCGTCATTCGAGAGGAATTGCCCAACGGCAGCCTGCTTCTGAAATCCGCTTATGACCTTGGTCCAGTGGTCAAACGCACTGGCGACTGGCTCCACCAATGGCAAGACGAGGCGCCAGACCGGGTCTTTATCGCCGAACGCAGCGGGGCCGGATGGCGCAGCGAAAGCTATGCCGCAACGCTCCAGAAAGTGCGTGCGCTTGGCCAAGCTCTTCTGGCACGCGGCATGGGTGCCCACACCCCGATCCTGATCATGTCCGGCAACGGCGTCGACCACGGCCTTCTCACGCTTGCCGCTCAATATGTCGGCGTCCCCACAGTCCCGGTGGCCGAGCAATACGCCTTGATCCACGGCGCCCACGGTCGCTTGCGCCATGCCGTGGAACTGGTCAATCCGCACATGGTCTACGCTGTCGACGCGGATCGCTATGGCGAGGCCCTGGCGCTCGATATTTTCGACGACGTGGAAAGGGTCGTCTCCGGGGGCACGATCAGACCGGGACTGACAAGCTTTGACGACCTGCTGCGCGGAGACGGCTCGGTGGATGTAGATGCCGCCTTTGATGCCGTCACCCCGGACACTGTGGCCAAGATCCTGATGACGAGCGGGTCGACTTCGTCGCCCAAGGGCGTTCTCACCACGCAGCGCATGATGTGCACCAACCAGACCCAGCTTGCCGACGCCCTGCCCTTCCTGCGCGACCGGCCTCCGGTCATCGTCGACTGGCTGCCCTGGAACCACGTCTTCGGCGGCTCGCACAACTTCAACATGATGCTGGCCAACGGCGGCAGCTTCTATGTCGACGATGGCAAACCGGTTGCCGGGCTCTTCGACCGGACTGTCGAAAACCTGTCGCTGACAACCGGCACGCTTTGCTTCAACGTTCCGGTCGGGTTTTCAATGTTGCTTGGTGCGTTGCGCAAGGACACGGGCCTGCAAGCACGGTTCTTCCGGGACCTCGACATGATCTTCTATGCCGGCGCCACCCTGCCCCAGGATGTCTGGGACGGGTTTGAAAACATGGCCCTGGACCAGACCGGTTCGATCCCCCTCATGACCTCGTCCTGGGGTCTGACCGAAACGGCACCCGCCTGCCTGCTGCAGCACGAACCCGTCCGCCGATCGGGCGTCGTCGGCGTGCCGCTGAATGGTGTCAACGTCAAGCTGATCCCCAACGACTCCAACCGCTACGAGATCCGCGTCAAGGGGCCCAGTGTCATGACAGGCTATTTCGAAGATCCCGAAAAAACCATCGAAGCCTTTGATGACGAAGGATATTTCATGACCGGCGACGCAATGTCCTTTGTCGATCCCGACGACATCAACAAGGGGCTCAAGTTCGACGGGCGAATATCGGAAGACTTCAAGCTATTGACCGGCACCTGGGTGCGGGCGGCCAATCTGCGCCTCGACGTCCTTGCCAATCTTGCGCCGATTGCGGCCGACCTTGTCATCACGGGTGCGGACAAGAACGAGATCGGCGTGATGATCTTCCCGAACATGGCGGCACTTGCCGAAGGCGGTTATGCCACCACGGACGACAACGGCGCAATCCGCTGCGACCTGTTGCAGGGCGAATTGCACCGCCGCCTGGCCGAACGCGCCCTAAATATCAGCGGCAGTTCGACCCGCATCGCGCGCGCCATCGTTCTCAGCGAACCAGCTTCGATGCCCGAGGGAGAGATGACCGCCAAAGGGAACCTGAACTTTCGCAAGGTTCTGACCCGGCGCGCAGCACTTCTGGAGCGCCTTTATGCCGACGGTGACGCCGCCGTCGTGACGATCTGAACCCATGCGCTGCCATCGACAGAGACACGCCCGATGAAACCCTTCTCCGCCCCCGTCGACGACATCCTCTATTCGCTGACCCATGTCGCCCGCGCTGACAGTCTGCCCGACTGGGACGGCGAATTGGCCGCAGAACTCGCCGGGCATTTCGCAGCTTTTGCCGAGGGAGAGATCGCGCCTCTGGATGAACTCGGGGACAGACAGGGCGCGCGCCTTGAAAACGGGCGCGTACGTATGCCGGACGGATTCCGTGAGGCCTATGCATCCTATGCCGAGCAGGGTTGGCCCGGCCTGACGGTACCGGAAGAATACGGCGGTCAGGGCCTTGGCTCGCTGATGCTTGGCATCACCTCCGAGATCTTCTCGGGCGCGAACCACAGCTTTCAGATGGTCACCGGCCTGGTACCGGGTCTGGTCCGTGTTCTGATGCGCTTTGGCACCGACGAACAGAAATCCCGCTATATCCCGTCCCTGGCATCAGGCGAAACCCTGGCGACGATGTGCCTGACCGAACCCGGTGCGGGCTCGGACCTCGCGCGTATCCGCTGCCGTGCGGGGCTTACGGACAGCGGATGGGAACTCACGGGCGAAAAAATCTTCATTTCGGGCGGCGATCAGGACATGAGCGAGACGGTCCAGCACCTCGTGCTGGCGCGCACCTCCGATGACGGGCTGAAGGGCCTGTCATTGTTCCTTTGCAATGCCAACAAAGCCGACGGCACCCGCAATACGGTTACCGTCACCCGGATCGAAGAAAAGATGGGCCTTCACGCCTCGCCGACCTGCCAGTTGGCCTTCGATGGGGCCGAGGCCGAATTGATCGGCATCGAAGGTGGCGGGCTGGCGGCCATGTTCACCATGATGAACCACGCTCGGCTGGACGTCTCGCTCCAGGGCGTGGCCCATGCCGCGCGCGCGTATGACGTCGCCTCAGCCTATGCCGCCGAGCGCGTCCAGGGGCGTGGCCCGGACGGCCCCACAACTCTGGTCGAACACGCCGACGTCCGCCGGATGCTGGGCGAGATCGCTGCCTTCGCGATCGGAGGCCGCGCGATCGTGCATCTGGCGTTCGTGACCATGGCAAAAGGCGACAATCCCGATCTCGTCGAATTTCTTACCCCCGTCGCCAAGGTGTTTTGCACAGACGCCGGGATACGCGCCGCCGAGACAGGCATCCAGGTTCTGGGCGGCTATGGCTATCTCCAGGAATACAGGCTCGACCAGACCTATCGCGATGCGCGCATCACCTCGATCTATGAAGGCGCGAACGGCATCCATGCCCGTATGCTGGCCACTCGCCTTCTCTCTTCGGCCCCGTCAGAAGCTTTCGCCGCCCTGATCGCGGCCGAACTGCCCGACGAGATCACCGCCTGTTGGGCTACGGCCGCCGAGACCCTGCGCGCCAAGGACGACCCGACGCCCGAGGCCCACGACTTCATGCAACTGACGATCGAAACCCTGTTGCAACTGGTCTGGCGCCGTGTCCTTGCCACAGCCGACAATCACCCCCAACCCAACTGGCTGAAGGCAATCGCAACCAACGCCGCCTCACGCGGGGCCAAGCGCCTGACCTACTTCGCCAGCCTGATCGCCGAAGACTAAAAGACCCCAAGCCCCGCGAGGATCAGGCGGATCGAGATCAGGACCAGGATCGTGTCCAGGGCACGTTTGAAGAGCCGGTCGTCAAAGCGATCCAGGAACAGTCGCCCGGTGTAGGTCCCGCACAGTCCCAGAAGGATCATCCCGGCCACGAACAGGCCCCACTCGGAAAAGGCAAAGCCCAGGAACCCGAAAACCAGCACCTTCAGCCCGTGCTGAAGCGTCATCAGCGTCCCGTGCGTCGCCACATGGCTGTGGCGCGGCAGCTCCAGCGACTTGGTGTAACTTGCGACGAACAGCCCCGTCGCCCCGAAGAACATCGTCAGAAAACTTGAAATCAGCCCGGTCACCACCGGCATGTTCCTCAGCCAGCGCGGAGGTCGGGCAAAGACCGTCCAGATGACGAATAGACCGACGCCAATCTGGACAAAAGTCGCGGGCAATTCGACCAGGATCATCCCACCAGCGATGCAGCCGATCACCGACCCTATCGTGAACCCCGGCAAAGCCGTCCAGGCAACGTGCCTGGACAACATTGCCACGCGCCCGCCGTTCGACCCCAGCTGGATCAACCCGTGCACCGGGATCAGCGCCGAAATCGGCACCAGCGTCGCCATGATCGCCAACAACAGCCCGCCACCCCCGATCCCGAAGGCGACCGTGATGAACGAGGCCATGAAGCTGACCGCAAGGAGCAGCAGAAACACCCCTTGCTCCATGCCCTCGGGCAAAATCGGCAGCCCGCCGATCACGCACCGCCCCAGGCGTCAGGATTGATCATGTGAATCGGTGCGCCCGCGTGATAGGCGACGATCTGGTCATAGATATCGCTGAATTGCAGATCCAATTCGTCCTCGGTGACGAAACCGATATGCGGCGTCGCGATCACGGCCGGGTGGGTCACGATCGGATCGTTTGGGTCCGTCAGTGGTTCGGTTTCGAACACGTCGAGCGCAATGCGACCGGGCTGCCCTGCGTCCAATGCGGCCTCCAAAGCCCCCTTCTCGACCAGGCCTGCGCGCGATGTGTTCACGAAGGTCGCGCTTGGCTTCATCGCCAGGAGATCGTCGGTCGTGATCAGCCCCCGTGTTTCAGGTTTCAGCCGAACGTGGACGCTGACGAAATCCGAACCTGCAAAGAACGACTCCCGGCTCTCGGCGACCTTGACCCCGTCTGCCACGGCCCGCTCACGTCCCTCTTGCGACCCCCACCAGACAACCTCCATCCCGAAGGCATCCGCATACCCTGCCACCGCCTTGGCGATCCGCCCATAGCCGTACAGCCCCAGGCGACGCCCGTTCAGGCTTTGGCCGACGCCCATCTGCCAGTTGCCAGCCTTGAGAGAATCAAATTGCTGCGGCAACTGACGGGCCGAGGCGAGGATCAGGGCGAACGTCAACTCGGCCGCCGCAATCGAATGCCCGCCCCCATGCATGTTTGAGCACAAGAGCACGCCGTTGGCGGTACAGGCGTCCACGTCCACATGCGGGTAAACGCTGCGCTGGCTGATCAGCCGGAGGTTCGGCAAGCGCTTCAATAGTTCAGCCGTGATGGCAGTGCGTTCGCGAAACAAGGCCAAGACCTCGGCATCTTTCAAACGCTCTGCCAGAATGTCGACGTCCACAACATGGTCGTTCCACACCGTGACATCGTGGCCATCCAACTTGGCATAACTCGGCAGAGTCCGCAGCGTGTCGAACCAGTCATCCAGAATATGAACCTTCACCGGCTTTCAACTCCTGACAAGGGCATGGGGGTGCGAGGGGTAGCAATGAAGACGTCGCTGGAAATCGAGCGCAGCGCGTCGTTGATGCGGCGGCGTTCGGCCAAAAGGTGGTTGAACTGGGCGTCGCAGCCAGAAATCGGCGTCGGATAATTCCCGATCTCATCCGCAAGCATATGCCGAGCCAGTTCAAGCGAAACAACGGCATCTGCCAGCAATTCTCTGTAATCACTCGACATATCTTGAGCCTCGTATTTTGTATACTGTAGTATACCAAACTAGAACACGCAACGCTAGTCAAGTGCCTTCATGACGGTCTCGATCTCGGGATGTGCCCTGCGAATGACCGGCGAATAGATCCTGTCCGAGATCGGCACATCCCAGACCGCTACCCCGCCGGTCGCTTCAAAGGCTTCCACCATGTCCGGTATTTCGGCAAGGTCAGTAACAGTCTCACCCTCGACGCCAAAGCCGCGCGCGATGGCCGCCAAGTCGGTCCGCCCAAAGACTGCGCCCGTATCGCGCAGGCCTTCCGCTCTCAGCTTGTGGATTTCCGATCCGTAGGCCCCGTCGTTCAAGGCAACGATCAGGATGTTCATCCCATGTCGGCGCATCGTCTCAAGTTCCTGGACATGCATCAGCAGACTGCCGTCACCGTCGAACATCACAACCGTGCTCTCGGGCCGTGCCGCCGCGACCCCCATGGCAAAAGACGTCCCGTTCCCGATCGCTCCGAATTCGCGGATCGTCAAGAAACGCTCATTAGGCCGCGAGGGCATCTGGGCAAAATAATAACTGCAATGACCCGAGGAATTGACCAGTTCCCACTCCATCGGCAGCGCTGCTTCGAAAGCAGCAACGACATCACGCGGATCGTGCAGGCCAGGTTCCGCCTGAAAATCGCTGCCGTCCGCCGGTCGCACGGCAATCTTGCTGGCCATGTCGTCGCTGCGCCATTCAGGTACGCGTGGCCGAATGGCCCCGGCCAGGGCTTCGGCGCCAAGCCGGGCGTCCGCTCGCAAGTGCTGGCTGGCCGCAACCCGTCCTTGCGAGATGGTGAGCGGCTCGACATCGACATGCAAGACATCGGCATTTGGCCACAGCTTGCCGCCCGCTGCATTGTGACTGGCCAGAGAGGCTCCGATGGCGATGACAAGGTCGGCGTCGCCAAAACACTCCCATGCCTGCTCTGTCGAAAATCCCCCCGCGATCCCAAGCGAGAACGGATCGTCATGGAACAGCCCGCGCGCCGGAAGTGTCTCGGCCAAAAGCCCGTCGCAGTGCTCGGCCAGGACCCTGCAGGCCGCAGCGGCCCCGGCTTCCGCCGCGCCAAGCCCCGCCATGACGATGACCCGGCGGGCCGCGTCGATCCGGGCGACGGCCCGCGCCAGGTCGTCCGGGTTCGGCGGTATGGGCGACACTTCGGGCATCAGCGTCCGCGATGGCGCTGGCAGCGCCGCGTCCCCCGCCCACAAACGGTTCTGCAAATCAAATGGCACGCCCAGCACCACCGGCCGCCGCTCGCGCCGGGCCTGAAGGAATGCATCGCGGATCGCGACGGGCATCCGCTCGGGCAGGTGCAGGCTGTGATACGCGCCACCGGCCGCCGTGACGAAGGGCGCCTGGTCGATGGCCTGGTTGTACCACCCCGCCTTCAACGGCGCCTCTCCGGCAAAGATCACCAACGGCAGCCGCGCCCGCACCGCGGCGGGCAAGGCGGTCATGATCTGCGTCAACCCCGGGCCGCAGGTCACCGTCGCCACGCCGACTTCGTCCGTCTTGCGCGCGTAGGCCATGGCGGCGGCCACGGCGCAATGTTCATGGCGGACATAGATCATCCGACAGCCCGTTTCGGCCAGACGGGTAGCAAAGTTCATGTTGGCATCACCCAAAAGCGCGAAGCAGGTGGTGACCTCTTCCTGCCGAAACGTCTCGGCCAGAACGTCAAAGACCTTGCGCCCGCCGCTCATTCAAGGGCGCTCTGAGGGATCAGGACCTCGCCCCGCGCGATCAGCCGTGCGGTGCGGACGAGGCCGGCAGAAATGAAATTGAACGTGCTGTTCGTGCGCTCATAGGTCACCGTCACCTCCATCTGGCCCACCGGGTGTTCGATCCGAACGACTTCGGGCGAGGCACCAAAGGCCGCGCACATGCCATCCATCACCGTCCCCGGCGACATGGCGCAGGCTGCAAGACACTGGGAGCCGGTGACCGCCAGTGTCGGATGGGTCGACCAGGGCATGAAGTAGCGCACCGCAAAATGTCCGCCGTCGCGCGGCCTGGCGACAAGTCCGATCTTGGGGGTAACCGAGTCCGACACATCGCCAAGCCCCATCAACGCGCCCGCCTTCAGCCGGATGACCTCCATGCGGGTGAACAGGTCCCGGTTGGTTTCGAGCGTGTCGCGGTCTTCGTAGCCGGTGACGCCAAAATCCTCTGCCCGCGCGATCATCATCGGCATGGCCACATCAACGCAGGACACCTCGACCCCGTCGATCACATCGACCGCGTTGCCGGTCGGAAACATCGCGCCGGTCTTCGAGCCGACCACATCCAGGAAATTCAACGCGACAGGAGCCGCCGTGCCCGCCACCCCGTCGATCCGGACGTCACCTTCATAGCTCACCTGCCCGCCCGGCGTCTGCACGACGGCCTCGACGAGGGCACCGGTGTTCACCGCCCGGATGCGCACCGTCGTCACCGGATCGCTCGCAGGCACAAGCCCCATCTCGATCGCGGCAGGTCCGACCCCGACAAGGATGTTGCCGCAGGTCGGACGATAATCCACCTTCGCCTCGTCGACCGAAACCTGGGCAAAGAAATAGTCCACATCCGCGACCTCTTCCTCCGAGGCGCTCAGCATCGCCACCTTTGTCGTGACCGCGACACCGCCGCCAAGCCCGTCAATGTTATGGGGATGGCCTGCCCCTACGGCCGAGACCAGCACCCTGGACAAGGTCTCTTGATCCTCGGGCAGGTCACTCCGGCGAAAATACGGGCCGCGCGAGGTGCCGCCGCGCAGGAAATGGAACGGGATCGGGGTCTGGGTCATGTCAGCGGCCACGGTAGATCAAAGTAGGATTGCAGCAATCCCGGCGGGAAATCGCGTCCTAGTATGCCGCCAAGGAAACACATCATGCAGACCGCGAGCACTGCCAGGATCAGCGTCTGGCGCCAGCCACAGCCAGCCCGGTTCCGCAGGAACAGGACGAAGAATATGCCAAGCGCCAGGATGAACCCGAGAAGCGACGCCAAGAACAGCAGAAAGGCGAACCATCCAAGCGTGCTCCACAGGCCATGGGCCGCATTGCCGTCTTCGTCACCCGCTTCGAGATCCGCGAAAACCGCATCTGTCGCAGGCGCGCGCGACATGCGCACTATCAACAATCCGCAGGCGATAAGCGTGACAATACCAATGGTTACCGGGAAGATCTTGTCCCGCAGGATCGCGATCTGAGACGCGTCCCAGACCGCAACTGCGACGTAGGCGGTCACACACAACAGGAAGACGAACGGCGCGCGCCGCGTTGCCACCGGCGGCTCACCGCCGCCGAAAATCTGCTTGCCCTGACGGATGCCGATCACCACCGAAATGATCGTCATGATCAGGATCGTTACGGCAATGGGGGACGCAATGTACTCCATTCCGTTCCAGAAATCCCGCTTGAAGCGCACCGTTGCGATCTGAACCGCCTGGTTGGCAAAGGACTCCGCCTGGCTCGACAGCACAAAGCCGATCAGGAACGCGGGGCGCGACCACTCGAACCGCCGCAGCATGATCCCGATAATACCGATGGCCAGAAGCGCAGCCAGATCCTCGAGGGCCTGGCTGGACTGGAAGGCTGCGAAAGAAATCACCATGAACAGGAAGGGCGCAACCAGCGTGAAGCGGATCGTCGTCAGCCGCGCGATCTGTCCCGACAAGAGGATGCAAAGGCCGGCACCCACGACGTTCGCCAGGGCCAGCGACCAGACGATCGTATAGGTGATGTCCAGGTTGTGTCGCACCATGTGCGGACCGGGATCATATCCCAAAAGGGCAAGCCCGCCCAGGAACACCGCCATCGAGCCCGACCCCGGAATACCGAAGATCAGGGTCGGCACCAGCCCGCCGCCCTCTTTGGCGTTGTTCGAACTTTCCGGCCCGATCACACCCCGAATGTCACCTTTGCCGAACTGGGACTTGTCCTTGGCACTTTGCACCGTGAACCCGTAGGCAATCCAGTCCACGACCGAGCCGCCCAGCCCCGGAATAACCCCCACGATCACACCGATAATGGCCGAACGCACGGACAACCATAGATTGGCGACCCAATCACGTATGCCCTGCATCCACCCCGACCCCAGGCCTCCCGTCTTCGAGATTGCCCGATCCTGGCGCAGCAACGCGACGATTTCGGGCACGGCAAAAACGCCCAGGCCCACGATGACCAGCTTCAGCCCGTCGACAAGATAGGGAATGTCATAGGTCGCCATCCGCAGGCTGCCGCTGGCGTCGGACTCGCCGATCGTGCCGATCATCAGGCCCAGTCCCGCAGCCGCGACACCCTTGAGGGGGATACGCCCCGCCAAGATCGCCACCATCGACAGACCGAGAACCGTGATCATCAGCATTTCGGGCAACCCGAATGCCAGGATCAAGGGGCGCGCAAACAGCAAAAAGAAAGTCAGGACACAGGCACCAAGGATACCGCCGAACAATGACGAGATGAACGCCGCCGAAAGGGCCCGCGCCGCCTCGCCCTTCTTGGACAGGGGAAACCCGTCCAGCACCGTCGCCTGGCTCGCGGTCGAGCCGGGAATACCCAGAAGCACCGACGCGAAGGTGTCCGAGGTCGGCACAACGGCGATCAGCCCGACCATCAGGGCCAAACCCGAAACCGGATCCATGCCAAAAATAAAGGGCAAGACCAATGAAAGCCCGGCGATCCCGCCGAGTCCGGGGAAAACCCCGACCGAAAGCCCCAGAAGAACACCAACCACAAGGAACATAAGCTGCTGGGGTTGGAAAATAAGATAAAGAGCCTCGCCAAGGGCCGGCAAGGCGGTCGCGAAAATATCCATTGGACTCTCGGGCTTGAATGAGGCCCGGCACGCGCACGCGCCGGGCCAGGTTTAAGTTTACTTCAGCGAAACGCCGTAGTCTTCCATCAGCCAGTTGATGACGTATTCCTTGGCCGAAGCCGGAACCCCGGTGGCCAGGGCCTTGGCCTTCTTCGCGGCCTCGCCCGTCATCTGCGGATAGATACCCAGCGTCTTGGCCGATTTCTCGGCAAAGTCAGGACGCGCCCGGATATCGTCGAAGGCTTTGGTATAGGTCGCAACCACATCGGCGCTCGCCGTCTTGGGCAGGAAGACCATTTTCTGCGCCGGGAAACCGGCGATGAAGAAGGCCTTGTAAGCGTCCCATGCGTCGCCCTCGGTCGAACAGACCGGCGTCGCCTCGCAGACTTCCTTGAAAGTCGGGATGTCCGGGAATGTCGGGTCGCGCACGATGTTGCCATCATCATCCAGGGCGCCCCAGGTCATCATCGGAACGGCAAGCCCTTCCTCGACCATGGGCACGACCGACCGCAGATAGGCCGGCGAAGTCTGATAGTCGATATTGGCTTCGCCACGCTCGAACATCAGGCGGCCGTCGCCGCGCCCTTCGACACCGAAGACCGGATCGACCTGCATCCCCAGCATCTTCCAGGCCAGGTTCGGCACCAGGTCAAGCCGGGTGGCACCCTGGCTGCCCCAGATGAAATCCGTGTCCTGCAGACCGGTTGCGTCCATACCGTCCATCTTCGCGGCAAGATCCGGCGGCAGATAAACGACACCGCCCACGCCAGAGGCCAGAACAACCTGCCAGTCGTTATACTCGTAGCGCACCCGAGGATCGCTCAGAAGGTACGGGAACTGGGTCGAACCGGACGTGCCGAAGATCAGCGTGCCGTCGTCGGTGGTTTGCTCCTGGAACCAGTTGGCGCCCTTGGTCGAACCGGCGCCGGGGCGATAACGCACGACAACCGTGGGGTTGCCCGGCAATGCCTCGCTCAGAAGTGGAGCGTAAAAGTTCGCCCAACGGGCCGAACCGCCCGATTCCGAGAACGGGATCACGTATTCAATGGTCTTGCCGCTGTAATCGACACCGCCGTGGCTACCGGCAACCGCTGGCATCGCCACCGCAGCGCTCATCGCCGCACCAACAAGTCCAAGCGCCACGCGGCGCGTGGTTTCAATCTTCGTCATAAGTATCCTCCCAATTGCGTACGGGGATCCGCGCGCATCCTTCAAAATAGGGTGACTCCCTGCTTGATGCCCCCCCATTCTCCTGCGAACCTTGCACCAACCTATCATGGAGCGAAAAACTTGCGGATCGTCCTTGTCGAAGACAACGAAAGTCTGGCCAAAGGGATCACCTACCGGCTCGAAGACCGGGGCCATGCTGTCGATGTGTTGTCTGACGGTATTCAGGCCGAAGGTCACCTCACCACCGACGGCGGCGACCTGATCATTCTCGATCTGAACCTGCCGGGCATGGACGGGCTGACCATTTTGAAACGCATGCGCGACCGGGGCGATGAACGCCCCGTTATCCTTCTGACAGCGCGCTCCGACACCGAAGAACGGGTGCGCGGCCTGGACTGCGGCGCCGACGATTACCTTGTCAAACCCTTCGACATGGCCGAACTCGAAGCCCGCATACGCGCCCTCGCCCGCCGCAAGCCCCGCGAGATCCGCAACACCCTGTCTATCGGCCCCGTAACGCTGGACCTCGATGCACGGCAGGTCACTGTCGGCTGCACCCCGACCGCCATGCCCCGGCGCGAGATCAGCGCCCTGGAACTCCTGTTGTCAGCGCAGGGTCGGATCGTGTCGAAATCCAGCCTGCTGGACCACATCTACGGCGTCGGCGCGGATGTGGAAGATTCGGCGGTCGAGGTGCTGATCTCGCGGCTTCGCAAGCGCCTCAGGCCACACAAGGTGCTGATCGGTGTCCAGCGTGGCCTTGGCTATTCCATCACGCTTGATGAGGCCCCATGACCTCTGCCTCGCTGCGTCTGCGCCTGACCGTCATCATCCTGACCCCGCTTCTGGCCATCGCCGTTGCGGTCGGGTTCTGGCAAGTGAAGGGCGCGCGCGACAAGGCCGCCGAGCTATTCGACCGCAGCTTGCTGACGACGGCCTGGGCCATATCGGCCGACGTTGCCCGCTCGAACGGCGACGCTATTTCGTTTGAAACCCGAGACCGTATCAATGACACGTCGGGCGGCCCTGTTTTCTACCATGTCTATGCCCCCGACGGGGTCTTCGTGACCGGCTATGCAACTCCCCCGGTGCAACCCGGCGGCGAAACGGATGCCGAACAAGCCTTTTACAACGCAAAGTATTATGGCCGCGACGTGCGGGTCGTAAAGCTGCGGGACGTGACGACCATCGACGGCCTCACCGGTGTCTTCACATATACCGTCTGGCAGGACGTCGACGTGCGGGACGCCTTCGTGCACGAGCTGTCGTTGCGATCCTTCACCGTCATAACCGTTCTGATCGGCACTGTGGCCTTTGTCGTGTGGTTTGGCGTCAACCTCGGCCTGCGCCCTCTTCTGGCTCTCGAAGACGCCATTTCGTCACGCAGCTCCAACGACCTGCGCCCGATCAAAAGAACGGTCCCGGCCGAAACGCGCAGGCTGGTCAAACGCCTGAACTCGCTCTTCGGCCAGGTCGAACGCACCATCGAGGCGCAGAACGAATTCATCTCGAATGCAGCGCACCAGCTGCGCAATCCCATAGCCGGCGTCCTGGCCCTGGCAGAAGCCGTCGAAACCGCCCCGACACCCGAAACCATGAAATCCCGTGCGAGTGACCTTTTGTCCTCGGCCCGGCACGCAAGCGACCTGGCCAACAAGCTCTTGACACTTGAACGCGTCCGTACCGACCCTGCCGACCCGCTTCAGGAACCGGTGGACCTGAACCAGGTCGTGCGCGAAGTGGTCGAAAGCGTGTCGGCGACATCGCTCGCCGATAATATCGAAGTCATCGCCCACCTCAGCGACCAGCCAACCGAGATTCTTGCCGACGGGCTGATGATCCGCGAAGCGATAACCAATCTTGCCGATAATGCCCTGCGCCACGGCGGCAGCGCACTGACGCGCATTGACGTATCCGTGGGGCGAAGGAACGGCGCGGTCAGGGTACAGGTCGCGGACGACGGCTCGGGCGTCAACGAGCAGGACGTGCCCGTCGTCATGTCCCGTTTCGGCCAGGCCTCTCCCGGCGAGGGCAGCGGCCTTGGCCTGTCCATTGCCGACGCCATTGCCGAGCGCCACGGCGGACAGCTCGAACTTGAAACCGAGGGCCCCGGCCTGACCGTGACGCTCAGCTTTCCCGCCGGGGATCAACGCCCGATCGCATAGGCCTGCATCAGCCGCGGTGTCGCCGCCGCCCTGAGCATCCCGTCCGGCCTGCGGCTGGCTGCCGTCAGCCGCCCCGCCGCCCAGGGAGCGGTCACCTCGACCCGGTGCCCGCGGGCGCGAAGCCGCGCGATCACCTCATCGCCCACGGCAGGCTCGATCGCCAGGTGGCCAGGCCTGGTCCCACGCGGGAAGAAACTTGCCTGCAGGTGACCTGTGTGGAACAGGGGCGCATCTATCGCTTCCTGAAGGTTCATCCCGTGGTGCAACAGCCTCAGCAGGAAGGTCAGTTGCCACTGCTCCTGCTGGTCCCCGCCGGGGGTCCCAAAGGCCATCCGCGTGCCATCCCCAAGCCGCGCCATCGACGGCGTCAACGTCGTGCGCGGCCTGCGTCCCGGCGCCAGCGATGTTGGCAACCCCTCGTCCAGCCAGAACATCTGCGCCCGGCTGTTCAGGGGCACGCCCAGCCCAGGAATGACCGGGCTGGACTTCAGCCAACCGCCCGACGGCGTCGCCGAAACTGCACTGCCCCATTGGTCGATAACGTCGATATGCACGGTATCGCGATCCTGGTTGGTCAGGTGCGCCATGGTCGGCTCGCCCGTGCCGATCCCGGCATCCTTTGCCACTTGCCGACCCGCACGCGCAAGAAATGCCTTCGCCAGATGCTCGTACCCGGCAATCTCTCCCGGCCTCTGTTCCAGCGAAGCATCCTCGCCAATCAGGGCGCGCCGCGCCTGCCCGTATTCGGACGACAGCAGGGTCTCTTCGGGAATTTCGGAATAGTCAGGGTCGCCGTAGAAACTCTCGCGATCCGCAAAGGCAAGCTTCAGCGCCTCGGTGATCAGGTGCACGAAAGCATCGCCCGCCGGGTCCATCGCCGCCAGGTCATCGCGCTCAAGAATTCGCAAGGCCTGCAGCAACGCCGGCCCCTGAGTCCAGAACCCGCATTTCCAGATCCGGGCACCATGACTGTCGATGGACAGGGGCGCTTCGACCGTGGCCCGCCATTGCGCCATGTCCTCGCCCGTCAAGACACCTTTCCGTCGCCCGCCCGTCGCGTCGATCACGCAGGCGTCGCGCAGGTACGAGTCGACCGCTTCGGCGACAAACCCCTCGTAGAACGCCCGCCGCGCCGCCTCGATCTGAGCTTCCCGCCCCTCGACGGCTTCGGCCTCGTCCAAGAGCCGCGACCAGAATGCCGCGAGGTCCGGGTTGCGGAACAGCTCCCCCGCCTCGGGCACGGAGCCCCCCGGCAACCAGACCGGGGCCGAGGTCGGCCATTCATCCCGAAAGATCGGGGCCAGTTCGCCGATCTCGGCCGATACCCGCGCCAGCATCGGGTGGCCATGCCCGGCATAATAGACCGCAGGCTCCAGGACATCGCGCAGACTCAGCCGCCCATGGTCGCGCAACATCAGCATCAGCGCATCGAACGCCCCCGGCACCACCGTCGCCAACAGGCCCGAGCCTGGCACGATTTCCAGGCCCTCGGCCCGATAATGCGCAATGGTCGCCCCTGCGGGCGCACTTCCCTGTCCGCAATAGACCGCCGGCTCCTCTGCGCCCCCCGGCCAGACCAGCGCTGGCATGTCGCCCAACGGGCCGTTCAGATGCGGCTCGACCACGTTCAGCACGAACGCCATGCCCACGGCGGCGTCCGACGCGGTGCCCCCCGCCTCCAGCAGCTTCATCCCGACCGCCGAGGCGATCCAGTGGGTAGATGTCGCCATACCAAACGAGCCCTTCAGCTCGGGCCGTGTCGTAAAGGTCATTTTTTCTCCGTCTCGCGGCCGTCCTTGAGGTGAAATATCCGCGCCGCAATGGGCGCGCCGGTGATGACCAGAAGGACGCGGGTCAGATGATGCACTACTACATAGCCCAGATCCGCCCCGACGATAATGGCCAGAATGGTCATCTCGGCCTGCCCTCCCGGAGCAAAGGCCAGAAAACCTTCAACCGGCTTGGCCAGGTCAAAAAAGACCACGATCTCGGTGAACCCCGCCGCAATGACCGCCAGCAACATGACGAACCAGAAGCCCGCCATGACGTCGCGCTTCAACTCATACAGCGTCACCCCGACGTAGCCGACCCCGATCGCCAGGCCGATAAAGAACTGGGCCGCAAGGATCGCCTCCGACGGCGGGCGCGAGTGGATGAAGCCCGACAAAGACAAAACGCTCGTAACGATCATCGGTCCGAGGATCGATGCACCGAACAATCCGATCTTCTCGCCCCCTTTCCAGCCGACAATGGCCGCGACCGCCATCAGGACCAACTCGACACCCGGCAACTCGGCAGCGGGCACACCGATCGGACGGTCAAGCGAGGCGCCGAATGCCTGGCTCAACATGACCGGCGCCACCGTTACGATCATCAGCACTCGCGTGGCATGGATCAGCGAAAGCGCCCGCACGTCGCCGCCTGCCTCTTCGCCAAAGATGACCATGTCCTGCAATCCGCCCGGCATGGCCGAATACCAGGACGTCGCCCAGTCAAAGCCATAGACCTTGCGGAAGAACGGCACGCCGACCAGCCCGATCACGGCAATATACAAAGGGATCAACGCCACAGAAGCCGCCATCTGCGGCAACCGGCCGATGACCTCGGGCGTGATTGAAGCCCCGACCGCCACCCCGAGAACCGTGCGCATTGCCACGCTCACCAGCCCCACCCCCTTCAGCGGCAGCCCGGCCAGCGCCGCCAGAAGGCACGCGGACAGCGGCCCGAACAGGAAGGGCAACGGCAGATGTGCCAGCCAGAACACAGCCGCCCCGAGCGCGGCAACAAGCAAGGTTAGGACGCGATGCGCCATCGTCGAATGCACAGTCATTCCCGCTTTCAGATCTCCTGTTGCATTCATCTGTATACATCAGTATCCAGAATGGAAAGACCCGGATTTTGAAATGTCGGACGACACGCAGAACGGCCAGAGCCGGCAGGGGCGCGATGCCTATGGAAAACTGATCCAGCGGATCAGAACAGGCGCCCTGCGCCCCGGCGAACGGCTGATCGAAACCGAACTGGCCCAGGACCTCGGCATTTCCCGCACGCCCGTGCGCGAGGCGATCCGCCAGCTTGAATCCGATGGCCTGATCTCGCACCTGCCCCGCGCGGGCGTCGTGGTGCGCAAGCTCGATTATGCCGAGATCACCGAACTTTACGAGATGCGCGCCGTCCTCGAAGGTACCGCCGCGCGATTTGCCGCCCGCGCAGCCTCGGACATCGAAATCGCGGAACTGACCGCCATCAACGACGAGATGCGCACGGCACGAGACTCCGACCACCTCTACGACCTGAACCGCCAGTTCCACGCGGTACTCCTGAACGCCGCCCGCAACCGCTTTCTGGTAAAGGCCGTCGAAGCTGTCCAAAAAACTCTCCTGATCCTGGGCCCCTCGACGATGGAAGAAGGCAATCGCGCTACCGAGGCCATCGCCGAACACGACAGGATGCTTGCAGCCCTCAGTGCCCGCGACGGAGCGACTGCCGAAGACTGCATGCGTTCCCACATCGAGGCCGCGCACCGCGCACGCCTGCGCCAACTCCGCCTGGACACAAAGACATGACAGACCCGACGAAGATCACCTGGGACACGATCGTGGTGGGCGGCGGCAACGCCGGCCTCTGCGCCGCTATCGAGGCCGCCGAGGCCGGCGCGCGCGTCCTGATCCTCGATGCGGCACCCAAGCCCTATCGCGGTGGCAACTCGCGCCACACCCGCAACTTCCGCTGCATGCACGAGGGTCCGCTTTCCGTCCTGACGGGCAGCTATGGGGAAGACGAATATTTCGACGATCTCTTGCGGGTCACCAAGGGCAAGACCGACGAGGCGCTGGCCCGCATGACGATCCGCGCCTCGGAAAGCTGCCTTCCCTGGATGGAGGCCCACGGTGTGCGCTTCCAGCCCTCCTTATCGGGCACCCTGTCGCTGTCGCGCACCAACGCCTTCTTCCTCGGCGGCGGCAAGGCCCTTCTAAACGCCTTTTACAACACTGCCGAGGATCTGGGCGCGACTGCCCTATACGAGGCCGAGGTCACCCACATCTCGATCACCGATGGCCGCTTCGACGGCCTCGACGTCTTGCTCGACGGCACCCGAAAGCACATCGAGGGCAAATCTCTCGTCCTCGCCTCCGGCGGCTTTCAATCCGACTTCGACTGGCTGGCTCAAGCCTGGGGTCCGGCCGCGCGCAACTTCCTCATCCGGGGCACACCCTACAACCGAGGCCGCGTCCTGCGCGACATGCTCGACCAGGACGCCGACAGCGTCGGAGACCCCACGCAATGCCACGCCGTCGCCATCGACGGGCGCGCCGCGCAGTTCGACGACGGTATCGTGACGCGCCTCGACTGTGTCCCCTTCTCGGTCGTCGTTAACAAGGACGGCAAACGGTTTTACGACGAAGGCGAGGACGTCTGGCCCAAGCGTTACGCCATTTGGGGCCGCCTCGTTGCAGCCCAGCCCGACCAGATCGGCTATGCCATCATCGACAAGAAAGCGCTGAACGACTTCATGCCCTCGGTCTTTCCGCCCGTAACCGGCAACACCCTGGCCGAACTGGCTGAAAAGCTTGGCCTGCCACCGGAGTCGGTCGAAGAAACCGTCGCCGCCTACAACGCTGCCTGCCAGCCTGGCACATTCAACGGCAACGATCTCGACGGCCTTGCAACCAAGAACCTCGAACCGCCGAAAACCAATTGGGCCCGCCCGATCACCGACCCTCCCTTTCATGGTTATCCCCTGAAAACCGGCGTCACGTTCACCTACCTCAGCCTCAAGGTCGACGACCGCGCCCGCGTCTCGATCCAGGGCCGCCCCCTGGAAAACGTCTGGGCGGCGGGCGAGACCATGGCGGGGTCGATCCTTGGCGAGGGCTATCTGGCCGGGTTCGGCATGACCATCGGCGCCGTATTCGGCCGCATCGCCGGACAGGAGGCTGGCGCTCATGTCGCTTGATATCACCCAATCCAATCCGGAAACCGCCCTCGATGAGGCCCGTCGCCAGGCCGAGATCTGCAACGCCTGCCGGTATTGCGAAGGGTTCTGCGATGTCTTCCCGGCCATGTTCGCCGAGCGCGCCTTTTCGGACGGCAACATCACGCAACTTGCGAACCTCTGTCACAACTGCAGGGGCTGCTATTATTCATGCCAGTACACGCCCCCCCACGACTTTGACCTGAACATCCCCGCCGCCCTGGCAAATGTCCGGGCCGAAAGCTGGGAAACCTGCGCCTGGCCCGGCGCGCTCGGGCGTCTGTTCCAACGCAGCGGTGCCGCCATCGCTGGCACCCTCCTCGTCGGCATCGTCCTGATCGTGCTCGCCATAAAGGCCGTCACACCCGGCGGCGGCGCGGGCTTCTACGCTCATCTGCCGCATTGGGCTATGGTCGCGATCTTCGCGCCGCTGTTCCTCTTCCCCCTTGCCGCCCTTTGCTTCGGACTGCGCAGGTACTGGAAGGTCGTCGACGGCGCGCCCGTCACCCTTGCCGACCTGAAAGAGGCCGCCGCCCGGACCGCGAACCTGAAGAACCTCTCGGGCGGACAGGGCCAGGGCTGCAACTTCGAAAAAGATGACCGCTATTCCAACGCCCGCCGCCATGCGCACCAGGCCACGCTCTGGGGCTTCCTGTTGTGCTTTGCTTCGACCTGCGTCGCTACTGTCATGCACTATGCCTTCGGCCTGCACGCCCCCTACGGCCTGTTCAGCCTGCCAAAGCTCCTCGGTCTTCCAGGCGGACTCCTTCTGACCGTCGGCGCCTTTGGCCTCGCGGTCCTGAAGACCAGATCGGACCCGGCGCTCGGCGCCACCAACCGCTGGGGCGCAGAGATGGCTTTCGTCCTTCTCCTGGGCGTCACCGGCCTCACGGGTCTCCTTCTTTACGCCGCCACCGGCACCGGCCTCGTCGGCCCGCTCCTTGCCCTCCATCTCGGCGCGGTGGCGGCCCTGTTCCTCCTGATCCCCTATTCCAAGATGGCGCACGGCGGCTACCGTTTCGCCGCGCTGGTCCGCGACGCACAAAGGCGAAGATGGCACGGATACTGATCCTTCCCGGCGACGGCATCGGCTCCGAGATCACGGACTCGACCGAAACCGTCCTCGCCGCCGCGAACGAGCGCTTCGACCTCGGCCTGGCGTTCGAACACGCGGAGATTGGATTCGCCACCCTCGACAAGGCTGGCACAACCTTCCCTGCCGTCGTCCTCGATCGGGCCACGAAAGCCGATGGCATCGTCCTCGGCCCGGTGTCCCACAACGACTATCCGCCCCGCGACATGGGCGGGATCAACCCCTCGGGCGCGCTTCGGATCGGCCTCGACCTTTTCGCAAACATTCGCCCGGCGCACACGCGCGCCGCCCTGCCCATGCCCGCCGGCATTGCCTTCGACATCGTGATCTACCGCGAGAATACCGAGGGTTTTTACACCGACCGCAATATGGCAAGCGGTCCGGGCGAATTCATGCCCGACCCCGACATGGCGCTGGCTATCCGCAAAGTCACCCGCCGCGCCTCGGCCCGCATCGCCGAGGCTGCCTTTGCTGCCGCCGCCAAGCGTCCGGCACAACGCGTCACTGCCGTGCACAAGGCCAACGTCCTGCGCGCCTCGGACGGGCTGTTTCTTGATGAGGCCCGTCGCGTCGCGGCCCTTTATCCGCAGATCGACTATGACGAAGTGCTGGTTGACGCCATGGCCGCGCATCTCGTGCGCGAACCCCACCGTTTCGACGTGATCGTCACCACCAACATGTACGGCGATATTCTCTCGGACCTCGCAGGCGAACTCTCCGGCGGCCTCGGCACCGCCGCCTCGCTCAACATGGGCGCGGATCACGCAATGGCCCAGGCCCAGCACGGCTCGGCCCCCTCGATCGCGGGCAAGGGCGTCGCCAATCCCGCCGGCCTGATCGGTTCGGCAGCACAACTTTTGCAGTGGCTCGGGATGGATGACGCCAGCCGCGCCGTCACGAATGCTCTCGAAACCAGCCTTTCCAGCCCGAAGACACGCACCCCCGACCTTGGCGGCACCGCCACCACGGACGAGGTCACGCAGACTATCGTTACGCTTCTGAAATCGGCCTAGCCCGCGCGCTGAATGATCCGGCGCACGACGGCGACCCGGATCATCTCGGCCACTGTCCCTGCGACCAGGCCAAAGAACGGGTCGGCCAGAACCGTCACCGCCGCCGTCACACCAATGACCGGGCGGCACGACGGCTTGCAGTCGATGATCCGCCTCTGCGCCGCCAGGTCGGCGGCCGCCACCAGCAAAAGCGCGCCAAGGGCCGGCACCGGAACAGCCGTCACCACGGACAAGGCGCCAGGGACCACCGCCAGCGCAAACAGACCCAGCCCCAGCATCAGCGGGGCGCCACCGGTACGGGCCCCAAACCGGTGATGGGCCGCAACACCGCCCGCCCCGTGGCACATCGGAAGGGCACCGAAAGGCGCAAGGCACAGGTTCGCCAACCCCGAGGTCAGCGCCAGCTTCCTGGGCGTCACCCTTTCGGCACGCTCGGCGAAACAGTCCCCAGCGACCAGCGAGGTCAAAAGCACCGCGTTCATCAGCGTCAGCGACAACTGGGGCAAGACCAACTGGTTCACCGCCACCGTGACATCCGCCATCGCCGGAATGGCCGACAGGGCCAGGCCACTCTCGGCCTCGACCGCAAGCCCCGGAAGGTCGAGCACCATCCCTGCCGCAACCGCGCCGCCCAGAAACAGGATCGCCGCAGGCCAGCCGCGCCACAGCATGACTCCAAGCGCCGCAAGCCCGATGACTGCAAAGACCGGCGCATCACCCATCAGGCGCAACGCCACAAGCCCAAGCGCAACACCGAGGCCAAGCTGCAATCCCGCCAGGACAGACTGCGGCACCAGCCGCGCCAGCCTTGCCACGACACCAGTCAGCGCCATCAGGACCAGCGCCACACCGATCAACACGCCCGACACGGCCACCGCGCCGGGCGTCACGCCTCCCAAAAGCAGAACGGCCGCCACCGCTTTCATCGGCTGCACGGGGACCGGCAGACGATAGACGATCGCGGTCAAGACATAGAAGACGGCGAACCCGACCAGCACCGGCTGCGCGGACATGCCTGCGACCGCGATCGCGCCCAGCATCAAAGGCAACAACGTCCCCAGGTCGCCAAGCGCACCGCTGGCTTCCCTCAGACTGAAGTCGAATTGCCTGGACACAAGGACCCTCCCCGTCCTTTCGCGACATTGGTGATTTTTCCACGTCGAACCCGTCTTGAACAGGGAAAACCAGTTGAAATGCACGTCAGGGGAAATTTTGCAAAATTTTGCAAAAAACAATCAAGACAGGCAGGACGTTCAAATCGCAAGACCTCTTAATATTCAGTGCTTATCGCCCCATTCGCAGGCCGCACTTGCGGCATGCTTCCCTTCCGCATACTCTCACTATTAGGGAAATTATGCAGCAAGGGAGAGGGATTTGCAGGACATTACCGCCGCATTCGGGCTTGCCCTGCGCCTCGTCGCCTCTGCCGACGCCGATCTGGTCGAGATCGTGATCCTGTCTCTGCGCGTCAGCCTGACCGCTACGGCACTGGCCTGCCTCTTTGGCCTGGTGATCGGCGCATGCCTCGCCACCACCCGGTTTCCGGGCCGGAACGCCGTCCTGATTCTCGTCAACGCCCTCATGGGGCTGCCGCCTGTGGTGGTCGGATTGCTGGTCTATCTCCACCTCAGCCGCGCCGGCCCTCTCGGTTTCCTTGGTCTCTTGTACACGCCATCGGCCATGATCATCGCCCAGTCCGTCCTGATCACGCCCATCGTGGCGGCCCTGTCGCGGCAGGTCATCGAAGACCTGCACGGGGAGTACCGCGACCAGTTCCGCTCCCTCGGACTCGGCCCTGTGCAATCCATGCGCGCCCTTTTGTGGGATGCCCGATTTTCTCTTCTGACCGTGGCACTCGCCGGTTTCGGGCGCGCCGTGGCCGAGGTCGGGGCGGTGATGATCGTCGGCGGCAACATCGACCACCTGACCCGCGTCATGACGACCGCCATCGCGCTGGAAACCTCCAAGGGCGATCTGCCGCTCGCCCTCGCACTTGGCATCGTGCTGATGATCATCGCGCTCGGCGTCAACGCGGCAGTTCAGGGCGTGCGCCTCAGCGCGGCGCGGTCCGCCTATGCGTGATACCGCTATGGACCAGTCCTTCTCCCCCCTCCTGCCCATCGAAACGCGCGACCTCTCGCTGACCATGGCCGGAACACGGTTGATCAGCGGCATCGACCTTTGCCTTGCCGAACCGGGCATCACCGTCATTCTGGGGCCGAACGGTGCGGGCAAGACAATGCTCCTGCGCCTCCTGCACGGGTTGGTCGAACCGACCTCGGGCGAAATTCGAATGGCGGGCAAACCTCTGTCGCCCGAAATCACGCGCCGCCAGGCCCTCGTTTTCCAAAAACCAGTACTCCTGCGCCGCTCGGTCTCTGCCAACATCGACTTTGTCCTGAAGGCCCGCAAGAGCACCGCCGACCGGGATGCTCTGCTGTCCCGCGTCGGCCTGACCGCCAAGGCGCGCCAGCCCGCGCGCCTTCTGTCGGGCGGCGAGCAACAGCGGCTGGCCCTGGCACGCGCTCTTGCGACTATGCCTGACCTTCTGCTTCTGGACGAAGCGACCGCCAGCCTCGATCCGGCCTCGGTTCAGATGATTGAGACCATCATTCGCGAGATCAACGCGCAAGGCACCCAGGTGCTTCTCGTTTCACACGACATCGGCCAGGCCCGCCGCCTGGCGGACCATGTGATGTTCTTGTCGAACGGCCGCCTTCTGGAAGACGCACCAGCCCAAGACTTTTTCGCCGCCACCCGCACCGAGGCCGCCCGCGCGTTTCTCGACGGGCGGCTACACCTCTGACACCCGACGAAAAGGAAATATGTCGATGCCCCGGAAACACACCTTCGCCCTCGCGGCCCTCGCGACCATCCTCACAGCTCCCGCATTCGCCGCCGACAGCATCATCGTTCAGTCCACCACCTCGACGGCCAACTCGGGCCTTTACGACTATCTTCTGCCGATTTTCGAATCCGACTCCGGCGTCAAAGTGAACGTGGTCGCCGTCGGCACCGGTCAGGCCATCAAGAATGCCACGAATTGTGATGGCGACGTGCTGTTGGTCCACGCCAAACCGGCCGAAGAGAAATTCATCGCCTCGGGGGGAGGCGTTGCCCGCACCGATCTGATGTACAACGATTTTGTCATCGTCGGCCCGGCGGAGGATCCCGCTGGCGTCGGCGGTATGGACGATGTGCAGGGCGCGCTGTCGATCATCGCCGAGAAAGGCGCGCTTTTTGCCTCGCGCGGCGACGACTCGGGCACCCACAAGAAGGAGCGCGCTCTCTGGGCCGACACGGGAATCGACCCGACATCGGCGTCCGGCGACTGGTACCGCGAAACCGGCTCGGGCATGGGTGCGACGCTGAACGCCGGCATTGGCATGGGCGCCTATGTCATGACCGACCGCGCCACCTGGATCAAATTCGCCAACAAGCAGGACTATGCCATCCAGGTGCAGGGCGACGCCGATATGTTCAACCAGTACGGCGTGATTCTGGTGAACCCCGACAAATGCCCAGCCGTGAATGCCGAGGCCGGTCAGACGTTCATTGACTGGGTTCTGTCCGCCCAGGGTCAGGACGCGATCAAGAGCTACACGGTCGACGGCCAGCAGCTTTTCTTCCCGAATGCCCCGGCAAAATGACCGATCGGACCGGGTGGCGCTTGCCGCCCGGCCCGACCTCAGTAAAGTACCACCATGGCTGACACCACCACACGCCCCGAGTTCCTTACGGTCAAAGAGCTCGCCGAGCTTCTTCGGATCAAGGAACGCAAGGTCTATGACCTTGCCGCCTCGGGACAGGTGCCCTGCTCGCGCGCGACCGGCAAACTCCTGTTTCCCGACGGCGAGATCCGCGCCTGGATCGCCCGCTCCAAGAGTGGCCCCGCAGGGTCGGCACGGCGTCCGGTGGTTTTCCTTGGCAGCCACGACCCGCTGCTGGACTGGGCCCTGCGTGAATCACGTGCAGGTCTGGCAACCATGTTCGACTCCAGCCTCGACGGCCTGTCTCGTTTCATGGCAGGCGAAGGGGTGGCAGCAGGCCTTCACATCCATGAAGACGACGGCTGGAACGCCCGAACGGTGGCCGAAGCCGCCGCTGGCCAGGACGCAGTACTGATCCGCTGGGCCACCCGGCAACGCGGCCTCGTTCTGCGCACCGATACGGCTGCGATGATCAACGGCCTCGATGACCTTTCCGGCTTGCGCATCGCGCGCCGCCAACCCCAGGCCGGGGCCGAGGTGCTTTTTTCCCACCTGATCGCCGAAACCGGCCTTGATCCCGATATCCTCACCTTCACCGCCCCGTATCGCAGCGAGCAGGACGTGGTGCAGGCCGTGGCCCAGGGCGAGGCGGACGTTGCCTTCGGACTGGAGGCTGTCGCCGCGCCCTATGGCCTAAGCCTTGTCCCCATTGTCAAAGAACGCTTCGACATACTCGCCGACCGGCGCGCCTGGTTCGAACCGCCTCTGCAGACCCTCGTCAGATTTGCCCAGAGCACCGCCTTCACTGCCCGTGCCGCGACCATGGCCGGATACGACACCTCTGACCTCGGGCAAGTGGTCTGGAACGCCTGATCTTGCGAAGTCCACGACGCCTTCGCGCGGTTTCAAGACTGGGACTGACCCGTTGGCGGGGGCCATGATCCGTGGCAAGTTGACCAAATGAGCATGCGTCCCCGCCAGCTGGCCGCCCCCAAAGGTACCGTCCTGTTTTCGCCCGGCCAACCTTGCCCGGGCTTTGTCACCCTGCGCAAAGGAACCATCCGGGTCACGCTGACGGCGGCGAACGGGCGCGAGGTGGTTCTGTACCGCGTGCGCCCTGGCGACGTTTGCCTGCAGACCTTCTCTTGCCTGATCAATCACCAGACCTACGGAGCCGAGGGCGTGGCGGAAACCGACCTCGACGGGGAAATTCTGCCCGCCGAAGCCTTCCGCGACCGTCTGGCCTCCAATGCGGATTTTCGCGACACCGTCTTCTCGGCTGTGGCGCGCCGCTTCTCCGATTTCGAACAACTCGTCGAAGAGGTCGCGCTGACCGGATTCGATACCCGTCTGGCCCGCGCGCTCTTGCGCCTCGCCGACGGCGCAGGCCGGGTTTCCGCGACACATGAACGTCTGGCTGCCGAAACCGCCTCGGGTCGCGCCTTTGTTTCACGCCGGTTGAACGAATTCGCCGCGCTTGGCCTGGTCGAACTCGGCCGCGGCGCGATCGCGCTTTTGGACGTGCCCCGCCTGGAACGGATTGCCGCAGAGTCTCGGTGACAAAGTAACAGACGCTTCCTGCGGGCCGCGGCTAAGATCGCCGCATAACCTTGGAAGGGAGTTCCTCTCATGAAACGCAACGAAGGCACCATCGACCGCGCCCTGCGCATCATCGTCGGCATCGTCCTCTTGGCCCTGGTCTTTGTCGGACCGCAGACCCCCTGGGGCTGGATCGGCATCGTGCCGCTGGTGACGGGCCTTGTGGGCATGTGCCCGGTCTATTCGATCCTCGGGATCAACACCTGCGGCATTAAGCAGAGCTGATGTTTCCCGCGCCCTGCGGGGCACGCGACCAGCCGGGAGGGCTCTGCTCTCCCGGTTGGTCCCGAAATTTTTTTCAAACGCAGAGACACCAGAATCAGCGCGCAAGCGAGAGACCCTCGCAAAATGATATGAGAGCGATAACCGACGGATGATCTGCCTGTGTGATCCTGTCGTCCGTTCCGATAAGCGTGACCGCTGCCTCGATTTCTCCCTGCCAGTTCAGGACCGGCGCCGAGATGGCGGCAAGACCGGGGATCAGGTCACCGGCAACATGGGCATAGCCCGCATCTCGCACCCTTTCGGCCAGCGCATGGGGGTCTGCCCCGGGAGCAAGCCGCAATTCCCGTGACAGGCGGACCTCGATGACAGGTTTCGGCAGATAGGCGAGGAAAACCTGCCCCGAGGCCGAACTGAGCAGGGGCATCGTGGTCCCCAATCCCAACGTCGTGACGATGAAACCCGCCGCGCGTTCCCAGCGGACGATCACCGGCCCGGAGTCGCCCCAGACCGTCAGCAGGGCCGTCAGACCGGTCTCTTCGGCGATCTGCGCAAGCGCTTCTGCCGTGCGGTTCACCACGTCCATCCGCGCCATCGCCGCCAGCCCCAGCCGCACCGCCCCCGGCCCCAGGTCGTATTTGCCCGACCGCACCGCCTGCTCGACGAGCCCCGCACGCACGAAACTGGCAAGGTAGCGATGCACCTTGCTTGCGGGCATTCCCAATTCGCGCGCCAGATCGGTCAGGGCCACAGGCCCCCGCCGCGCCGCCATGGCGCCCAGCACCTCAAGCGCATGGTCCAGTGATTGAATGCCCGCGCTCTCAGCCATCGCCGCCGTCCTCGATGATCGCGCGCAGGCGTGCCACGGGCAGAGCCGTTAGCCGCCCGTCGGCCTCCCCGAATACGCCCCGCAATTCCACGCCTTCTACCACAAGCCGGTCCGCTACGATCCCGCGATAGACCAGCCGGAAATTCCGCTCTCCCCACTCCGGCGCATCCATCTCGACACGCAAGACATCCCCGTCCAGACCGGGGCTGCGAAAGCTGCTGTCCGCCTTTATCAACCCCAAACCCTGCGCCCCAAGGCGCGCGCACAGGTCCGCGTGACCGCCGTGGCCCGCGTGCAGAAACCTGTGAAAGCACTGGTCGAACCATCTGAAATAATTGGGATAATGCACGATTCCGGCCGCGTCGCAGTGGCCAAAACCGATCTGCACCTCGATCTGGTGAAACGGCGTTCTTCCCGACATTTCCACTCCATAAAACTATTTGCGTGATACAGAAATACTGCCTATCCTTGAGCCGCATTGCAAGCCAGGACCTTGGGGGAGGATGATCATGGTGCGCCTCGATACGATCGACATTCTGGGTGGCGGCCCCGGTGGCCTCTATGCCGCCATTCTTTTGCGCCGCGCGCTGCCCGGAACGTGCGTCCGCGTGACCGAGGCCAGTCCCCGCGATGTCACTTGGGGGTTCGGCGTGGTCTTTTCCGACCAGGCGCTCGACTTCCTCAAGGCTGACGACCCGGAAACCCACAACCTGATCGCGCCACGGATGCAGCGGTGGCAGAATATGGTTCTGAATCACCCCGACGGGCAGGTTACGCTGGATGGAATCGGCTTTTCCGCCATCGGCCGGCTGGAGCTTTTGCAAATTCTCCAGGACCGGGCCGAGGCCCTTGGGGCCGAGTTGCATTTCGGGAAAACAATCAACGATCTCAATGCCCTGAATGGCAACCTTGTCATCGGTGCCGACGGGCTGAACTCGCTTGTGCGCGCCTCCGACCCGGACGGGTTCGCGACCACGCTCTCCGAGCGTAGGAACCATTTCGCATGGTTCGGCACGCCGCGCGCTTTCGACGCGCTGACCCAGACCTTCCTGCGTCATCCGGACGGAGCGTTGAATGCCCACCATTATCGCTATGCGCCGAACATGAGCACCTTCATCGTTGAGGTCGAGGCCGAAGCCTTCACAGCCCACGGCTTCGACCGGATGGACCAGGACGAAAGCGCCGCCCGCTGCGCTGAGCTTTTCGCCGATACACTGGACGGCGCGCCTCTCGTCACCAACCGCTCGATCTGGCGGCGCTTCCCCCGCCTCTGGTGCGACCGCTGGGCCGTTGGCAACCGCGTGATCCTGGGCGACGCCGCCCATACCGCGCATTTCTCCATCGGTTCCGGCACGCGTCTGGCCATGGAGGACGCCATCGCCCTCGTGGCGGCGCTCAAGACTTCCGATGACCTTGCAACCGCTCTCGATACCTTCCAGGCCGCCCGCATTCCCGTTGCGAAAAAGATCGTAGCTGCCGCCAACACCTCCTGCGACTGGTACGAGACCTTCGCCGAACGGCTCGAAGCCAAACCGCTCGACTTTGCCATGAGTTATGTCACCCGCTCGGGCCGCATCCCCCGCGACCGCCTGCGCAAGCTTTCGCCCCGGTTCATGGCGGCCTACGAGGCGCTGCGCCCCGAGGTCATCGACCCCGTCGGCGAAGACACCCCCGGCGCGCGCGAGATCGGCTTTGACAAGACGGCGCACCCCAATTGCGCCGCCATTCTCTGGGACAACCTTGCCCGCAATCCTGATGCCCGCGCCCTGACAGGACCGGCAGGCGACATGACCTACGCCGAACTGATCGCCGAGGCCGCCCGCTGGGGCAATGCCTTCCGCGCCCATGGGCTGATCCAAGGCGATCGCATCGCCCTCTTCCTCGACGATACCCCGGCCTACCCTGCGGCCTTCTTCGGCGCTGTCCGCGCGGGCTTTGTCCCGGTTCTCCTGAACACCCAGACTCCGCCCGATATTCTCGCCTACTATCTCGAAGACAGCGCCGCCGCCCTCGCCGTCACAGAGGCCGCCTTCACCGACGACTTTGCAAGGGCCGGTGCCCGCGTGCCCCTGATCGTCGTGAACGGAGAAGCCCCGATCGGCACCCGCGCCGCCGCCGACCTGCTGCAATGCCAGCCGACAACGCTCGACGCCGCGCCCACACGCCCCGACGACATGGCCTTCTGGATGTACTCGTCAGGCACCACAGGCCGCCCCAAGGGCATCGTACACCTGCACCACGACATGGCCTACAGCCAGCAGAGCTTTGCTGCCCATGTCCTGAACCTCCGCCACGACGACATCTGCTTTTCCGTCCCCAAGATCTATTTCGCTTACGGCTTCGGCAATGCCTTCACCTTCCCGTTCTCGGTCGGTGCGTGTTCGCTCTTGATGCCTGGACGTCCGACGCCGGGAGCGGTCTTCGACATGATCGAAACGCACCGTCCAACGATTTTCTACGGCCTTCCAACCCTTTACACGGCGCTTTGCAACGCCCCCGACGCCACCACGCGCGATCTTTCGAGCCTGCGACAATGCATGTCGGCGGCCGAAATCCTGTCCGAAGATATCTTCATCCGCTGGAAGGCTCTGACCGGTCTGCCCCCGATCGAAGGCCTCGGAAGCACCGAACTCCTTCACGTCTATCTCTCGAACACCGCCGAGGATCAGCGCCTCGGCGCAGCAGGCAAGGCGGTGCCCGGCTATGAGATCGAACTGCGCGCGCCCGACGGCTCTCCCGCCGAACCGGGCGAAGAGGGCGTCATGGCCGTGCGCGGCCACTCTTCGGCTCCCTGTTATTGGAACCGCCCCGACAAGACCGCCGAGACCATGCAAGGCGACTGGATCATCACCGGCGACCGCTTCCTCGAAAAAGACGGCTTCTACTACTTCCAGGGCCGCGCCGACGACCTGATCAAGGTCTCCGGCCAATGGGTCTGGCCCCTGGAGGTCGAACGCTGCCTGAACGAATGCCCCGAAGTGCGCGAATGCGCCGTCCTCCCGGTCGAGCTTCCCGACCGCCGCATGGCATTGCGCGCCGTCGTCGCACTGACGGCGGGCGACCCAGGCGAGGCGACCTCGAGCCGCCTGCGCTCCTACGTCAAGGACCACCTCCAGCCCTTCAAGGCGCCGCGCCTGTTCGACTATGTCGACGCGCTGCCCAAGACCGGCACCGGCAAGATCGACCGCCATGCCATTTCCGAACGACGAAACTGACAAAAAACATCGCGTTTTCGGCCGCTCCAAGGCAGGTTCCCGCAGAAAAGGTCTCTGGCGGGAGTGGGCGAAACCCGCTACATGCCGGGGATACCTGAACAACCAGATTGCCCGCCCATGACCACACGCGCCGGTTTCGTCGCCCTTATCGGAGAGCCCAACGCGGGCAAATCCACCCTTTTGAACCGCATGGTCGGGGCCAAGGTCTCGATCGTGACCCACAAGGTCCAGACCACCCGCGCGCGCATCCGTGGCGTGGCGCTGGAAGGTGACAGCCAGATCGTCTTCGTCGACACGCCGGGCCTTTTCCGCCCCCGCCGCCGCCTTGACCGCGCCATGGTCGCCGCCGCCTGGGGCGGGGCCGCCGACGCCGATATCGTGGTCCTGATGATCGAAGCGCACCGGGGCCTGACCCCCGGCGTCGAAGCCATCCTCGAACGCCTTGACGAAATCGGCCAGGGCCGCACTGTTGCGCTGGCCATCAACAAGATCGACCGCGTCGAGGCCCCGGCCCTCCTCGACCTGACCGAAAAGCTGAACAAGCGTTACCCCTTCGCCAAGACATTCATGATCTCCGCCGAAAAGGGCCGCGGCGTCGACGATCTGCGCCACTGGCTGGCCGAAAGCCTGCCTGAAGGCCCCTGGCTCTACCCTGAAGACCAGATCGCCGACATGCCCATGCGCATGATCGCCGCCGAGATGACGCGCGAAAAGCTGACGCTGCGCCTGCACCAGGAACTGCCTTATCAGCTCACCGTCGAAACCGAGAACTGGGAAGACAGGAAAGACGGCTCGGTGCGCATCGACCAGGTGATCTACGTCGCCCGCGACGGCCACAAGGGCATCCTCCTCGGCCACAAGGGCGAAACCATCAAGGCCGTCGGCAAGATGGCCCGCGAGGAAATCAGCGAATTCATCGGACGCAAGGTCCACCTCTTCCTGACCGTCAAGGTCCGCGCCGGCTGGCAGGACGAGGCCGAGCGTTACTCGGAAATGGGCCTCGACTTTTCCGACGGCAACGGATGACGGGGAAATCCGCCCACAGAGACGTGGCGCTCTGGCGCTATGAACGTCCTTCGCGCGGATATTTCGGCCTTCACCTGCGCGCGCAATCCCCGTCGGCGCGCACGCGCCTCAAAGACCGCCTTGCCGCGCTCACGCCGAAGACGCCCCACCTCCTGCGCTTCGGCACACTACCGCCCGACACGCAACCCTGGCCCCGCATCGCCTTCCCCGACGCTCTGATCATCCTCGGGTCCGAACCACCAACTGAGGCCGCAAGCCTGTCGTTTGCCATCGAAGCTGACCAATTGGCCGACCTCATGACTCTCCTCGAAACCGTCGCCCCGCATGAAGAATCCTGCGTTACCGTCCAAGCCTCCGACGGTGCCATGCCGCTATGGGTTTGGTGGGACGCATGAGCCGCCTGACGACCGAAATCTGGATCGCTGCCTACCTGACGCGCCTGCGCCTCGCATCCATCCCGGCCTTCATCACCCGAAAGGGCGACAAGACCGCTGGCGCCGTTCTCGTGAAACTGAACCGCCTCGACGGCAGCGCCACCTGCTTCCAACGCTCTTTCGACTTGATGTCAGGTGAACGCAGATGGATCGTCCTCGCCGAGGGCCCCGAGCAGAAGGTCGACGCCTCGATTGCGAAACAGCAAGGCTTCGATCCCGACCTCTGGACCATCGAAGTCGAGGACAAGGACGGCCGGCACCTCCTGGACGAGCCGGGCCTCGACAGCTAACCCATTTATATTGCCCAAAATACACAAAAGACGGCGTGCCGCCCCCCGCCCGCACGCCGCGTGATGCAGGGCGCCGACGCTATCGCCGCCGCCCCTCCTTCTCCTTGATGACCGAGCGTACCATCTTGCCAAAGGCCTTGTCGCTCGCGCGCCGCTCGGCCAGCGAGGCCGTGTTGAACCGCTCCTCGGCCGCCAGTTTCTGCCAGCGCGCCACCCGGTCCGCCTCCAGTTCACCGGCCTCAATGGCCGCGCGCACCCTGCAGCCCGGTTCGGTGTCATGCGCGCAGTCGCGAAACTTGCACCCCGCCGCCAACTCTTCAATATCGCCGAACAGCTCCGACACCCCGGCTCCCGCTTCGGTCAGCTGGATCTCACGCATTCCCGGAGTATCCAGAACCGCCGTGCCGTCCCCCAGAAAGAACAGCTGCCGCCGGGTGGTCGTGTGCCGCCCGCGCGAGTCATCTTCCCGGATCGCAGCGGTCTCGGCCGCCTCTTCGCCCATCAAAGCGTTGACCAAGGTCGATTTCCCGACGCCGGACATGCCCAGGAAAGCAATCGTCCGGCCAGGCCCGCACCACGGCTTCAATGCATCGCGCACCGCACCGCCCTTGGCGTTCAGAACGATCACCGGCACCCGGCTCGAAATCGCGGCCGCCTCGACCTCATAGGTCGCCGGATCGTCGCAAAGGTCCGGCTTAGTCAGCACGATGACCGGTTCGACCTCGGCCTCGAACGCCAGCGCGATATAGCGCTCCAGACGCGCCACGTTGAAATCCTGGTTGCATGACGTGACGACGAACACCGTGTCTACGTTGGCCGCGATCAACTGCTCGCGCCGGTCGTGGCCGGGCGCTCGCCGCTTGAACAGGCTCGACCGCCGCAGGACCCGGCTCCGGGTCGGCAAGTCGCGGTCCAGCAGAAGCCAGTCGCCCACGGTCGCCTCGGGCCCCGGAGGCACCTCGGCCTCGATACCGTCGCCGAGGACACGCAGGCCGGTGCGGTTCACTTCGACCACGCGCACCGGAGGCGTAGCCGCCAACGCGTCGGCATCGACTTGCTGGGCAAAGAACGAACGCCACCCCAACCGGCCCAGGGCCGACAGGCCCGGCGCTGAAGGTGCGGCAGCGGAAAAAAATTGGGAATAGTCCCGTGTCATTGGTGTGATCTCACATGAAGGTCTGAAAATTCGAGAAAAATCATGCCCTCCAGCCCCGCAAATCGCAGGGTCTCAAGGAGCCGACATGCATCGGGAGACCTGGCGTCTCCCCACCTCAACGGGTCATAAACTCTCCATTCTTCGAACCCAGACTACCACCGCGGGAACCACCTGTCACGATCCCACGACATCGCTCCATCTTTCCCGAGTGGCACGGCGCCCATGGCGGCAGTGAACGTGACGTCTTCCGCTGCCTTACTCAGCGTCGTCAATCAACTCCAGAACATAGGGTCCCAGGTCTTCAACGATCAGCCTCACTCCCGCGCCATTGGGATGGATCGCGTCGCCCTGCATGTAATCTTCCAGAACCCGCGCGCGATCCTCCATAGCCGCCAGGGCGCCAAGGAAGTTCGGCGCAAGGACCGTGCCATACGCCTCGGCCAACTCCCCGTACATTCCGTCAAAGGCCGCCTCATAGGCTGCACCGTAATTCGGCGGCGCATCCATCCCAACCAACAGAACCGGCACGCCTTTATCCTTGGCAGCCTGCAATATTCCCTCCAGGTTCGCCTTTGACACGGCTGGATCAATACCCCGCAAGAGGTCATTGCCACCCAATGCCACAATGATCGCGTCCACATCGTCGCTCAGCGTCCACGCCACGCGGCTGAGCCCGCCCGCTGTCGTGTCGCCCGACACGCCCGCGTTGATCACCTGAACCTCCGCGCCCTCGCCTTCAAGCCAGGCCTGCAACTGCGGCACGAACCCCTCTTCAGGCGGCAGGCCATATCCCTGGGTCAGGCTGTCGCCCAGGGCCGCCACGACCACGGGCTCGGCCGAAACCGCGCCAACTGACGGCAAAATCAGAAGAATTGTTGCAAGCGCGACGTTGCGGATCGTGGCAATCATCCCATATCCCCTAATGAAACCGATCGGAGAGAGCATGGCCGAAACCATCCTGTCGCTCAACGACGCGCGCCTGACCCTCGACGGCAACGCGGGCCGGGTCGAGATCCTGAGAGGCATCACGCTCGACATCGCGCGCGGTGAAACGCTTGGGCTGGTGGGGCCGTCCGGCTCTGGCAAATCCTCGCTCCTCATGCTCATGGGCGGGCTCGAACGCGCCACCGGCGGCAGCGTCACGGCTCTTGGGCACGACCTGACCGCCCTTGGCGAAGACGCCCTGGCCCGCATCCGCCGCCAACATATGGGGGTGGTGTTCCAATCCTTCCACCTGATCCCGACCATGACCGCGTTGGAAAACGTCGCCACGCCGCTCGAACTGGCGGGCGACGCTGACGCCTTCGACCGCGCCGCCGAGGAACTTACCGCTGTCGGCCTCGGCGCCCGGATGGACCACTACCCTTCCCAGATGTCGGGGGGCGAACAACAGCGCGTGGCGCTTGCCCGCGCCGCAGCGCCCCGGCCCGACATCCTTCTGGCGGACGAACCGACCGGCAACCTCGACACCACCACTGGCGCGGCCATCATGGACCTTCTCTTCGACCTCAACACCCGCCACGGCGCGACGCTGATCCTCGTCACCCACGCCCCCGAGCTTGCCGCCCGTTGCCAGCGGATCATCCGCCTTGCCGACGGGCGCATCGCCAGCCCCGAAAGCGCCGCTGCGGAATGAGCCTTGCCACCGCCTCCCGGATTGCCCGGCGCGAATTGCGCGGAGGCCTTGCGGGGTTCCGTATCTTCCTGGCCTGCCTGATCCTCGGTGTAGCCGCCATCGCCGCCGTCGGCAGCGTGCGCGCGTCGATCCACGCAGGCCTCGAACGCGAAGGCGCCACCATTCTGGGCGGCGACGCGGAACTCGAACTGACCTACCGCTTTGCAAGCGACGCCGAACGCGCCTGGATGGGGTCCACCGCAGCCCAGGTCTCGGAACTCGTCGATTTCCGCTCCATGGCCGTCACGCCCGCCGGCGAGCGCGGGCTCACACAGGTCAAGGCCGTCGACGATGCCTACCCGCTACTTGGAGGCGTCATCCTCTCCCCTGACATGCCTTTGCCTCAAGCCCTCGCCGGGGCCGATGGCCTGCCCGGTGCCGTGATGGACCCGGTTCTGACCGCCCGCCTCAACATTGCTCCCGGCGAACGTTTCACCCTGGGGGCGCAAACCTTTGTTCTGACAGCGGAACTAATCCGCGAACCCGACAACGCAACGGGCGGCTTCGGCCTCGGCCCCCGCACGATCGTTCTGACTGCCGACCTCGCTGACAGCGGGCTGATCCAGCCCGGCACCCTGTTTGAAACCGAATACAAGCTCCTTCTGCCTGAGACTGCCGATCTTGACGCCCTCGAATCCGAGGTCGAAAACACCTTCACCGGTGTCCGCTGGCGCGACCGGCGCGCCGGCGCGCCCGGTGTCGCCCGCTTCGTCGACCGCCTGTCGTCCTTCCTCGTCCTTGTCGGCCTCGCCGGTCTGGCCGTCGGCGGCGTCGGCATCTCGGCTGCTGTCACCGCCTACCTGCGCACCAAAACCCCCGTCATCGCCACGCTGAAAACCCTCGGGGCCGACAGCCGCACGATCTTCCAGACCTATCTCCTGCAAATCCTCGCCCTCACCGCCCTTGGCCTCGTGATCGGTCTCGCCCTTGGCGCGGCCCTTCCATTGGTCTTCGCCCCCCTGATCAAGGCACAACTTCCCGTTCCCGCCGTCTTTGCCGTGCACCCCAAACCCCTGGCCGAAGCGGCCCTCTTCGGCGCGCTTTCGGCCCTGATCTTCACCCTCTGGCCCCTGGCCCGCACAGAAAAGGTCCGCGCCGCCACGCTCTTCCGCGACGCGACCGCCGAAACCCATGCCTGGCCCCGGCCCCTCTGGCTGGCCGTGACCGCCGGTCTGATCGCCGCTCTCGTCGCCTCTGCTGCGACCCTTTCCGGCCTTTGGACCCTTACACTCGGTGCGGCGGGCGGAATCATCGCCGCCTTCGTTCTCCTGGTCCTCGCCGCCGCCGCCACCCGTCGCCTCGCCCGCCGCGCTGTCCCGCTTGCCAAAGGCAAAAGCGCGCTCCGACTGGCCCTCGGTGCCATCGGCGCACCCGGCGGCGAGGCCACCTCCGTCGTCCTCTCCCTCGGCCTTGGCCTCTCGGTCCTGGCCGCCGTCGGACAGATTGACACCAACCTGCGCTCGGCCATCGAAAACGACCTGCCCGAACGTGCACCGGCCTTCTTCATGATCGACATCCAGCCCGCCCAGATGGACGATTTTCGGGCCCGCCTTGACGCCAATCCTGCCGTCACCGACGTTCAAAGCGCGCCCATGCTCCGGGGCATCATCACCCGGATCAACGGCCGCGCCGCAGCCGAGGTCGCGGGCGATCACTGGGTGCTGCGCGGCGACCGGGGCGTCACCTATTCCGAACGGCCCCCGGACGGCACAGTCATTACGGACGGAAGGTGGTGGAGCGCCGAATATGCCGGACCGCCCCAGGTCAGCTTTGCCGCCGAGGAAGGCGCCGAACTTGGCCTGACCCTTGGCGACCAGATCACCGTCAACATCCTGGGCCGTGACATCACCGCCGAAATCACCTCGTTTCGCGAGGTCGACTTCTCGACCGCCGGGATCGGCTTTGTCATGACCATGAACCCCGCCGCCCTCGCAGGCGCGCCCCACAGCTTCATCTCGACCGTCTATGCCGACCCCGCCGCCGAACCCGCCATCCTGCGCGAAATCTCATCGGCCTACCCCAACATCACCGCCATCCGCGTCACCGACGCCATCCAACGCGTCACCGAGGTGCTGGCGGGCATCGCCTCGGCCATCACCTATGGCGCGCTTGCTACGCTGGTCACCGGCAGTGTCGTCCTGATCGGAGCCTCGGCGGCCAGCGTCCATGCCCGCACCTATGAGGCCGCCGTGCTAAAGACACTCGGGGCCTCGCGCCGCACCATCCTGTCCAGCTTTGCGCTGCGCTCCGCCCTCCTCGGCGCCGCCGCGGGCCTTGTCGCCATCCTTGCGGGCGGCCTCGCGGGCTGGGGCGTCATGCGCTTCGTGATGGAGGTCGACTACACCTTCGAACCCGTCTCGGCCCTGCTGATCGTTGCCGGCGGCATCCTTGCCACCCTGATCTCGGGCCTCCTTTTCGCCTGGGCACCGCTTGCGGCACGACCAGCGCGCGTGCTCAGGGGCCGGGAATAGAGACTACCGAAGAACCGGCTTCGCTCCCCTCGGCGCCGGAACTCCGTCCGGCACAATCAATCGAACGCTTCGCTCGGTCGTCAAACCGGCGGGGAGGTCAATCGCCCGCCGAACCAATACGGTCAGCGGCACGGGCCCCCTGGGCTTCTTCTTCGGCGACTTCAGCCAACCGGCGATCCCGTCACGCGCTTCGCCGTCCGTGCCTGTGCCAACAATATCCGGCTCGGGCGCGACAAAATCGATCTTCCCTTCCGACGCCAGGACGATCAGCCCGATCTCCAACGGCGGCAACGCGCGCGACTTGACCGGAACGGTCGACTGAACCCGGTTTGGGTCCGGCATCTGGAACCCGCCGGGATCATAACTCAGGAACCGATCGACGATCACCTGGCCGTCGCCTTCCATCATCGGCGTAGCATCGCCTGCCAGACGCGCAACGGGATCATTCGTCCATGTTCCAAGGTCCACGCGGCCAAGACGATCAGCCACCAGCGCCCGCACGTCGTCGCGCCCCAAAGCCTTGCCAAACTCTTTCTCAACACCACCCGGCTCGATGATCCGGATCCCCAGGAATCCCCGATGGCAAGGCGTGTTCGCCAAGCTGGCCTTACCGCCGGTCACGGCCACGGGGGCGGCAACGCCCACTACCGCCTTGACGCGTTCCTCTCCCGGACCGGACAGTCGCACCAGCGCAGGCTTGCGCATCGACACCAGCAGATAAAGATCGCGCCCGCCCTCCGGCACCGCCACGTCCGTCATCCTTACGATCTGGTCCCTGGGACCAACGAAGCCGAGGTTGGTCACTGCCGTGCCCGACTCGCCCTGAAGCACGATCACCTCGGCCGAGTTCGGCACTTGGGGAAGCGAGCAAGCCACACGCTTGCCGCGCGACGGATCATCCGCCCTGACCTTGGCCGCGATCATCGCCTTGCGGATCGGCGCAGCCTCTTCCGGGTCGATGATCCCGTCGCCGTTCGAGTCAATCAGCCCCAACAGCCGGTCCAGCGACTGGCGCATCTCGCTCTCGGTGATGACCCCGTCCGCATTGACGTCCCAGATTGCCTTCACAAGACCACCCTCGGTCCGGTACCGGGTCCGGATTTGGTCCTCGTTCAGGCCGGCGACAACCTCCTCTGCCGTCAGACTGTCGTCACCGTCGCGATCCTTCGCAAGGGATCTTGCAACGAAATCCAGCACCAGTGTCTCGCGTTGTTCAGCCGTCATGACGACCGAACCGTTCGGCTGATGCCGCTGCGCCTTCTTCGCATTCTGCACTCGTCCGACAGTGACCAACTCACCGCGGGTCACCACCCCGTCACTGTCCAGATCGTTTTGGTGCAGCGTCCGCAAGGCGTTCGCCCGCTTGGCCGCGATCTCGACATCGGCGGCCAACAGCCTGTCGGCGTCGCTAATGCCTGGCTTCCCATCGACGTCCTCGCGCGCAAATTCGTCCATCATCGTCGCAACGATCATCTCGCGCGTCGTGCGCGCCCGCACACGCCCGGTCAGTTCGATTCCCCGATACAAAGCATCCAGGTCCAACGCGGCCACCGACGAAACAGGCGGCTGCGACAGGGGCTTTTCGCCCGGCCGGATGAACTTGATTTCGGCCGCGACCGGCGGTGTCAAAACACCCCAGGTCAAAACGGCTCCTAAAATGGCTTTTTGAAACATGCCGCATGATTCCAACGAACTTGGGCGAGAGTATGACCCATCGGTTACACGAGACGGTACGGCATTGCCCTTTGTTCACGGCCCCGCCCTCCATGCCGTCCGCCCGTTCAACCGTCCCGTCGCGCAGTCCCTTTCCCTGCGAAAGGCCGACGCAACGTCGACGGAATACTGACGTGTCAACTCCCGGGTTCTGCAGGCACTCACTCATGATTTGCCGACGCCGCCGCGCAAGCAGCGTACGGCCTACCGCCGAACGTTGCGTTGAAAGGCATGGACATTCCTGCTCAGGCGGAGAACTCTGACCAAAACAACAGGGAGCAAATTCATGCGACACCTCATGAGCACCGCGCTTTTGATCGCGTTGACCACACCTGCTTTCGCCCAGAACGACTGTGCGACCGGCAAGACCCTGACCGAGGGGACATTGACAATTGCAACCGGAAACCCCGCATATTTCCCGTGGGTTATCGACGACGCCCCCGAGTCCAAACAGGGCTTCGAGGCCGCTGTCGCCTATGCCGTTGCCAATGAAATGGGCTTTTCAGACGACCAGGTCACCTGGGTCCGGTCCTCCTTCGATCAGGCCATTCAGCCCGGCGCCAAGGACTTCGACTTCAACATGCAGCAATACTCGATCACGCCCGAACGTGACGAGATCGTCGACTTCTCGGCCCCCTATTATTCCGCCGCAATGGCCGTGCTAACGCGCAAACCCGTGGTCGACGGCGGTGCAACTGCATCGCTTCCGTCCCTTAAGTCGTTGAAATGGGGCGCAGATGCCGCCACCACCGCCGTCTCGATGCTGGCCGAGGTTGTCCAGCCCGACAGCGACCCGCTGCTTTATGGCGATAACGCCGACGTAGTCGAGGCGCTCAAGGCTAACCAGATCGACGCCGCGCTCTTTGACCTCCCGACCGCGCTCTACCTCGGGGCCGTGGTGCTGGATGATGGCGTGATCCTGGGCCAGTTCCCTGCCGAACGCAGCCAGTCCCCTGACCAGTTCGGCATGTTGTTCGAAGAGGGTAACCCGCTGAAGTCATGCGTGGACGCGGCGCTTGAAACCCTGAAGGCAAATGGCGCCCTGGCCCAGATCGAGGCCACCTGGCTCTCGGAAACCACCGGCGTTCCGGTCATCGACTAAGGTCCGATGTCCACCAGGCGGCAAATATACGAAGCCCGTATCCGGCGGCGCTCGGCGGCGATTGCCGCCGGGTCGACCGGAGCTGTTCTCCTGGCCCTTTTCATCCTAGTCCCGCTGGCTCCGGGCTGGCCCGCCGTCAAGAAGAGCTTTTTTAATTCCAGCGTTTTCGCCAAGACTTTCCCTGGCCTATTGGAGGCTTTTCTCCTCGACATCGCCATCTTCGCCTGGTCGGCGCCGCTGATCTTCGCTTTCGGCCTAGTCATTGCCTTGATGCGCGATGCCCGAGCCCCGGCACTTTATCCCGTGCGCCTCTTCGGCATTGTTTTCACGGATGTTTTCCGGGGGGTCCCGGTAATCCTCGTGATCTATCTTGTCGGCTTCGGCATCCCCGGCCTCGGCCTGCCGCGCCCGTGGAATTCACCCTACATCTGGGGCACCGTCGCGCTGGTTCTGACCTATGCCGCTTATGTCGCCGAGGTCTTCCGCACCGGTATCGAGTCGATCCACCAAAGCCAGCGTGCCGCCGCCGCCTCTCTTGGACTCTCGGACGCCGACACCATGCGGTACGTCATCCTGCCCCAGGCCATCCGCCGCGTCGTCCCCGCAAACATGAACCTTTTCATAGCCCTGCAAAAGGATGTTGCACTCCTCTCCTTCATCGGCCCGGTCGAGATCTTCCGCCAGGCCGGAGTGTACAAGTCCCTTCTCGCGAACTTCACGCCCTACGTCGGAGCCGCCCTGATCTTCCTCGCGATCACCATTCCGGCCACGCGCTACGCCGATTACCTCCTGGCCAGACAACGGGCGGCGCGCAGCTGATGGCGCTTCTGGAAACCTGGAACCTAAAAAAGGCCTTCGGCGCCAACGAGGTCTGCAAGGGCATCGACCTGACCGTCGATACCGGCGAGATGGTCTGCCTGATCGGCTCCTCCGGCTCAGGCAAATCCACACTCCTGCGTTGCCTCAACCTCCTGGAACCCATCGACGACGGCGTGATCCTCCTCGACGGTCAGGACATTTCGGAACCCGGGCTCGATCCCCTTCCCGTCCGCCGCCGGATCGGTATGGTTTTTCAAAGCTATAATCTTTTTCCCCACATGACCGCGGCCGAGAACGCCATGCTCGCCCCCCGCCGCGTCCACGGGCGCACCCGCGACGATCTCACGCCCGAGATCACTGCCCTGTTTGCCCGCTTCGGCCTTGCCGACCGGATGCATCACTATCCCGACCAGTTGTCAGGCGGCCAGCAGCAGCGCGTCGCCATCGTCCGAGCCCTCGCCATGAAGCCCGAGATCATGCTTTTCGATGAAATCACTTCGGCGCTCGACCCCGAACTCGTCGGCGAAGTCCTCGACGTCCTGCGCCAGCTTCGCGCCGAGGGCATGACCATGATCCTCGCCACCCACGAGATGGGCTTTGCCCGAGAACTGGCTGATAAGGTGTGCTTTTTGCACGATGGCACGATCCTCGAACAAGGGCCGCCCGACCGTCTATTCGCCTCGCCGACAAAGGATCGCACCAAGGCCTTCCTGGCGCGTGTTCTGACTGGCTAGGACCTAGTCGGTTACTTCGCCCGGCGGGCGATCAATCAGTTCGTAGCTCAGCAAATCCGCCATGTCCCGGGGATCGCGCACCATGGGCGCGAGACGCTTCTTCAGCCGCGAAAGGATCGCCTCGTCGCTTTCCCAAGTGGCCTCGGCCTCCTCGACCGAGACAAAACGAAACGACAATACCGACCCTACATCGGCTTGCGCCACGCGCGGCAAATCGGCGGGCAGAACGGTGCCGATCCGGGGATATCCGCCCATCGACTGGCACTCGGCCAACAGCACGAAGGGCGTGCCGTCCCCGGTCATCTGGATGTCGCCCTCGGCGATGAAATCCGACACCAGGTTCAACTGCCCCGCAGTCGCGAAAGGGGCGCCCTCATGATCCAGCCGCACGCCTTGGCGGTTGGCACGCGGACTTTTGAAAAACCGCGTCGCCTCGAACCCAGCGCGCGTTTCTTCTGAAAACAAGTATGTCTGCGGCCCTTCCATGACCCGGATCGGCGCGCTTGAAACAGGTTCGGAAGACAGGCGCAACGGCGCGGCTTCGGGTGCTGGATCAGGCAGCAGGCGCAGGCTCTCGCCTCCCGACAGGGGCGCGCCCAGACCAGCGATGACATGATAGCCGCGCCCGCCCAACTCCACAGGCGCATCGACGCCCCCGGCGAGCGCCAGATAACCGTAGACACCCCGCGATGCCACGCCGATATCCAGAACGTCCCCGGCCCGTGCCCGGTGGCTTGCCCTCCATTCAATGGGCGCCCCGTTCAACATGGCCCGCATCGGCGCGCCACTCAGCGCAAATCTCGTATCCGCTTCAAAGCGAAGCCGCCCGCCCATGCCGGCCATTTCGATGGAGGCTGCTTCCAGCGACTGCCCCAGCAAGGCCACGCCTTCCAGCCAGCCGATCCGGTCGGCCGCGCCACCACGCGACAGGCCCAGGCCCAATTCGCCCGCCCGGCCCGCATCTTGCACCGACATGGCGGGCCCCGCGCGTTCGATAAAAACGCTCATGGCAGAGCCTCGCGTTCGGCCCCGCCAAAGGGTTGGCCCAAGGTCTTTTCAAGGGCCGAAGCAACGACCGCCTGAAAGCGCAATTCATCCCCCGGCCGCAGGGGCAAAGGCGGATTGACATCCGGGTCGTAGCACCTGAAATTCGTCCGCCCCACTTGCCGCCACCCGGTGGGCGCGGCATTGGCAAAGGGAATCACCTGGCGCACAGCGACAACGACGGCACCGCGCGGAACCTGAGGTGTCACCGCACTCTGCCGCGGGATGTCCCAGTGCTCGGGCAGAAACCCCAGATAGGGTTGGCCTGGCGCGAACCCCAGTGCCAGAACCCGCAGAGGGGTGGCGCAAATTTCGGTGACGGCTTCGTCGGCTGTCACGCCCGCCGCCGCTGCGGCTGCTTCAAGATCCGGCCCCTCGGCACCGCCAAAGGCCGCCGGTATATGCCAGAGCGTGCGCCCGGCAGGCAAAGCGGCATGGCTCCAGTCACGCGCACCCAGCGTGTCAGAAACGACGGTCTCCAGAGCACCGCGCCGGACCCGGTCCGGCCTGAACCGGATGTAGACCGAAGTCAGCGAGGTCGCGGTCTCGACCACCCCAGCCGGCGCTGCCTCTTCAAAGGCCGCGCGAAAGGCTAGAGCAGCCCGGTTCGCGGACTCGCTCAGCCTGTCTGAAAACCGCACCAGCATCCCGTCGGGACCCAGCGGCCGGATATCGGGCACCTCAGTCATCCTGCGCAAATTTCCATACCGGACACAGGAAGAAAATGCCAAAGACGTGTTTTTCACTCTGGACCCGGAACACGCTCCCAGATTTGCGCTGTCCTTCCCAAAAGCTTCCGCCTATCTTGCGCCAGCAATTTTCAAGGATAGGATACACCGTGGCAAAGTTTGGACTTTCTGTCGCGATACTGACCCCCTTCTGCGCAGACGGTTCGGTAGACGTCGGACGCCTCGCAGACCACGCCAGCGACCTCATGGCGCGCGGCGCGCAATCGATCACCATCTTCGGCACGACCGGCGAAGGCCCCTCCATCGGCATTTCCGAACGCGCGCCGGTCCTCAAGGCTCTGGCGGACCGGGGCATCACCGGAGAACAGGTCATCCAGGGCGTATGCGCCTCGGCCATCCCGGATGTGCTGGCCATCATCAACATCGGCCTTGAGTTCGGCGTTCGCGACGTTCTTCTGGCGCCGCCCTTCTATTTCACCAATCTCGATGACGAGGGGCTGTTCGAATGGCACGCCGGCATTCTAGCTCAAAGTCCTGATGAGGTTCGGATAATTCTCTATAACATTCCGCAAGTTACAGATGTTCCCTTGTCGGTAGCACTGACCCGCCGACTGGTGGAAACCTTTCCCGATCGCATCCGCGCCATGAAGGACAGTTCCGGCAACTGGGACAGTTCGATGGCCTATCTCGACATCGCCGGGCTCACTGTCCTTGTGGGGGACGAACGCCTTCTGGCCCGTGCAATCCAGCGCGGCGCCGGCGGCAGCATCTGTGGGATGTCGAACCTTTATCCCGAGAAAATGCGCCACCTTATCGATACGGGCGAAGAAGACCCCTTTATCACCGCCCAGACCAATGCCGTTGTCGCGCACCCGGTGGTGGCGGCGATCAAGACTCTCATGTCCAGGCAGACGAACCAACCGGACTGGAACCGTCTCCGCCCGCCCCTGTCCGCACTGCAAAATGACGCCATGGAAGCGCTGATCTCCGCCACCGAGGGCAAGACCATCTGATAATTTATCAGCAAATTTGAAAACCCGCTTCCGCTCGCTGCAATACCAATTAGTATGGCAGACAGCACAAAGAAAATACCGATACAGAGGAGGAAATCGGATGTCTTCAAACCTGACCCGCCGCGGCTTTGCTGCCCTGACCGCAATCGCACTTGCCATGCCCGCCATGGCCCAGGACAAGATCACCCTGCGCATGTCCACCCCGGCGTCGCCGACCGACCAGCGCTCAGTCGCCCTGGAAGAGGTCTTTGGCCCCGCCGTCGCCGAATTCGCGACTTACGAGCCGCATTACAACGCCTCGCTGATCGCGCAGAACTCGGAACTTGAAGCCATTGCATCGGGCGACCTTGAGATGTCGATCGCCTCGGCCCAGGAATTGGCCCAGTTTTTTCCTGAGTTTTCAATCTTTGCAACAGGTTACGTTCATCAGGACGCAGCCCACCAGGTCGCGGTTTTCAACGACCCGCTGATGGATCCCTTCAAGAAGACCGTCGAGGATGAGCTTGGCGTCAAGCTTCTCGCCGTCATGTATCTTGGCCGCCGTCATGTGAACCTGCGTCAGACCAAGGACGAACTGACCGTCATGACGCCCGACGACCTTGCCGGCGTGAACCTGCGGATGCCCGGCACTGATGCCTGGCAATACCTGGGCAAGGCCCTCGGCGCGAACCCGACCCCGATGGCCTTTACCGAGGTTTATACCGCGCTCTCGACCGGTTCGGTCGATGGACAGGACAACCCGCTTCCGACCGTCGTGGACGCCAAGTTCTACGAGGTGACGAACCAGATTGTCCTGACGTCGCACCTTGTCGACCTCAACTATGTTGCCTTCTCCAAGGCTGTCTGGGACGAACTGACGCCCGATCAGCAGGCCACCGTCAAGAAGGCCGCCGAAGACGCCGCCGAGTCCGGCCGCCAGATCCAGCTTCAGAAAGAAGCCGATCTCGTGGCCTTCCTCGAAGGCGAGGGACTGGCGATCTACGAACCCGACCTGGATGCCTTCCGCAGCCACGTCCAGGCCCAGTACGTCGGCTCCGAGTTCGCGGCCTCCTGGCCTGAAGGCGTCCTCGACAAGATCAACGCGCTCGGCAACTGATCGGCCAAACTGCCCTGCGGGAGGCTGATATGCGCAAGCTTGTAGCCCGCGGGGCAGAATTCGTGGCGGCCATGATGATGGCCGCCATGTTCGCCACCTTCATTCTTCAAATCCTGATCCGCTACACCGCGCGCCTTGCTTGGCTGCCCGAGATGATACCGGCGCTTGACCCCACGCGCTATGGCTGGACGCTTGAATTCTGCCTGTTGATGTGGATCTGGATCGTGTTCTGGGGCAATGCGCTGATCGTGCGTGAGCGCGACCACGTCACCTTCGACATTCTCTATACCCACGTCAGACCCGAAGTTCGCAAATGGTTTGCGATCATCGCCGGGCTGGCAATCTGCATCGGCCTTCTGTGGTCGCTGATCCCGACATGGGACAAGTTCTATATTCTGCGCCTCAAGAAGACGGCGACTCTGTCCAACGTCTTTGGCGATTGGATCAGGATGCGTGACATCTACATGATTTACATCGCATTTCTGGTGATCGTCCCCATGCGTTATGCCTGGCGAGCATGGAACGCCTTTCGCCACGGAGCCGAAGAAGACCTGCATCACTACGACGAACTGGCCGGTGAAACGCCTGGGGAACCCAAGACATGAGCGTCGAATTCGGGCTTTGTCTTCTGACCCTGTTTTTCATGGCCGGCATCGGCATGCCGGTAGCCTACGCTATCCTCCTCGGCTCGTTCGTCTATCTCGTCGTCGGCGGCAACGATATCGGCCTTGCGGGCAAGGTCCTGATGGACGGGCTGTTTTCCAGCTTCGTTCTCCTGGCTGTGCCGCTCTTCATTGTCGCAGCGGGCATCATGAACGCCGGAACGATTTCGGACAGGCTGCTTCGGTTCTGCGTCGTGCTTGTCGGTCGGTTCAAGGGCGGCCTCGGTCACGTAAATGTCGTGGCGTCCCTGATCTTTTCCGGCATGTCCGGCTCGGCCGTCGCGGACGCAGCGGGGATCGGCAAGATCATCATCGAGATGATGGTCAAGACGGGCCACTATACGCGTGGCTATGCCGCCGCGATCACGGCTGCATCGGCCACCATAGGCCCGATTATTCCGCCGTCGATCCCGATGGTACTCTACGCCCTCGTCTCGAACGCCTCGATCGGCTACCTCTTCCTGGGCGGCATCCTTCCGGGCCTTATGATGGGCTTCGTCCTCATGGGCATGAACTACTGGATGGCGCACCGGCGCGGCTTCGGTCTCGAGGAGGCCGTGCCGCTGTCTGAACTGCCTCGCCAGACCTTCAACGCATTCCCTGCCCTGTTGATGCCTGCGATCCTGCTCTACGGCATCTACGGAGGCGTCACGACCCCGACCGAGGCCGCGGCCGTCGCCGCTTTTTATGCGCTTATCCTTGCTGCGTTTTTCTACAGGGCCCTCAGCCTTAGGTCGCTCTATTCCATCCTCGTGGAAAGCGCGCGCTCCTCTGCCGCCGTCGGCCTGGTGATCGGTGGTGCGCTGATCCTGAACTATGTGGTTGCGTCCGAGAACATCCCCAACCTTTTGGCGCAAAAACTCGTCGGACTGGACATCCACCCGGTCTTCTTCCTGTTGGGCGTGAACGTATTGATCCTGCTTCTGGGCTGCGTTCTGGACGCCACCACGCTGATCCTTGTGATCATCCCGCTGTTCCTGCCGACCTGCCGCGAACTGGGCATAGACCTGGTCCATTTCGGCGTCGTCGCCGTGGTGAACTGTATGATCGGCCTGATCACCCCGCCTTATGGCATCCTCCTGTTCGTGATCAATGCCGTTACCCGCATCCCCCTGCGCGAGATCATCCGGGAAATATGGCCGTTCCTCGGCGTGCTGGTCGCCGCGCTCCTGGTCCTCATCCTCTTCCCGGGCATCACGCTCTTTCTGCCGCGCCTGTTGGGATACCAGGGCTGACGCTCAGGCGATCTCGAACATTGAAATCTCGACACTCGCCGCGCGCCGTCCGCCGGTGCCGACAAACAAACTGCGATTGACCCAGGCATAGCGCGGATCGCCGGTCTCAAGCCTGCAATGCGACCGCATGTAATAGGCCGACGGATCAACCGCTTCGCCCGCAGCCACTCGCGCCATGACCTCGTCAGGTCCGTGCCGACGACCATAGTTAATCACTTCGATCACCGCACCGTCATGGGTGCGAATCCCATAACGGGTGTCCAGCTCGGCCAATCCGTCACCAAAGACCGTCTGCCAATCCGCCCCCAGGTTCATCACTTCGCCACGAATCCGCTCGCCTTCAACGGCACCACCGACAATCGGAACGATACGCCTGTGACCGGCTCGACCATGCCCCATCTCGATGATCGGGTCGAGTTTGACGACCAGGTCAAAGGCGTGGATCAGCTTGGGCGGTTGAAACATCATGGGCGCGGGTTTCCTTTCCCAAAGGCCGGGTATTCGGCCTGTTGGGTGCGGATATTCCTATGACAAAGGCAAACTTGCCAGAGCTATCATTTTACAGCCGCAAAACGAACCGAACGGGCTTGACGCCCGCGCGCCAAGGCTCTACCTACCGCCTCGCTCGTGGCGGAGTAGCTCAGTTGGTTAGAGCAGAGGAATCATAATCCTTGTGTCGGGGGTTCAAATCCCTCCTCCGCTACCATTAGCTGCCTAATGCCTTCATCCACCAGTGCAGCAAGGTGTCCGCGTACCTCGATCACCGATCGCGATCTTCCCGCGCTTGAAATCAGTTTCCGGCGCCGGACTTGGTGGCTTTGACGAGCCGCATTCGGACGGATTTGTTTACCACATCCGAGGGAAACATGACCTGGTACGCCGACGGTGAAAATTCCTCTGTAGTCGCAGCCCATCTTATTCAAACCCATGAATTGAGGTAGGTTCAGCATCCGGAACATAGCCGAACCGGACGCATCCGGCATTGATGTTGGTGGAAAAACCGGGTCTTGTGATCGCGTTCTGACAGCACGAGACTGACAATGGCCCCGACTGATTTGCCCTTCACGCAATCCGAGTACGACCGCCGGCTTGGTCTGGTCGAGACCCGCATGGCAGAACTTGGCCTCGATGTCCTTTTTGTCGAGGACCCGTCGAACATGGCTTGGTTGACCGGCTATGACGGGTGGTCGTTCTACGTCCACCAGGGCGTCGTGGTCATCCCGGGAGAAGCACCCATCTGGTGGGGACGCGGGCAGGACGCCAACGGTGCCCTGCGCACCGTCTGGATGCCCGAGGACCGAATCTTCGGCTACGCCGACACCTATGTACAGGCGACGGACAGACATCCGATGCAGGATCTGGCATCCCGCTTGCGCGATCGCGGCTTCGCCTCGGCGCATATCGGAGTCGAGATGGACAACTACTACTACTCGGCAAAGGCGCACGAGGCCCTGACAGCTTCCTTGCCGGACGCACGTTTTTTCGACGCAACCGCTCTCGTGAACTGGCTTAGGGGTGTCAAGTCGGAAGAAGAAATCACGTTCATGCGCCGCGCCGCGCGCATTTCAGAGCACCTGATCGACCACGTCATCGAACGCATCGAGCCCGGAATGCCAAAGAATGAGCTGGTCGCCGAAATTCTGGCCGAGGCCGTAAGGGGCGCAGACGGCCACTGGGGCGACTATGCTGCGATCGTACCGCTTCTGCCGTCCGGCTCGGACGCGGCAGCACCTCACCTGACATGGGATGGTCGGAAATTTGACAGCGGGGAGGCAACTTTTTTCGAACTTTCAGGATGTTACAGACGGTATCACGCCCCGTTCTGCCGTACTGTCTTTCTTGGAAGCCCGCCTGAATTCCTGGTGAATGCCGAAAAGGCCTTGGTCGCCGGTCTCGAGGCAGGACTTGAGGCCGCCCGGCCCGGAAAGACTTGCGGCGATGTCTCGCGAGCACTGCACGCCGAATTGGAAAAGGCCGGCATCCACCGAGATGCCCGGTGCGGCTATCCCATCGGCCTGTCCTACCCGCCGGACTGGGGAGAGCGAACCTGCTCGTTCCGCGCCAGCGACACCACCGTACTGGAACCCGGTATGACCTTTCACTTCATGCCCGGCCTCTGGATGGACGACTGGGGGCTCGAGATCACAGAAAGCATTCTGATCCGCGACGGCGCAGCTGCCGAGTGCCTCTGCGACCGTCCTCGCCAGTTGTTCGTAAAGGCCTGATGGACCGGCTGGCGCAAACCGAAGGCCTCCTGGCCACGCTGATTGCCTTCCCGACGATTTCGTCGGACTCGAACCTTGACCTGATCAACTGGGCCGCAAATCATCTGGACGGTCTGGGGGCAAGGCTGGATGTCCAGTCCAGCCCCGATGGGAGCAAGGCTAATCTTTTTGCAACATTCGGGCCCGAAGGCGACGGTGGCCTGATTTTGTCGGGTCACTCGGATGTTGTCCCGGTCGCAGACCAGGACTGGACATCGGATCCCTTTGCAATGGTTGCCCGCGACGACCGCCTCTTTGGACGGGGCACTTGTGATATGAAGGGATTCATCGCCTGTGTGTTGGCCCTCGTGCCTGAGATGTCACGATGGCCCTTGGCCCGCCCTCTCCACGTCGCGCTAACCTACGACGAAGAAACCGGGTGCCTCGGTGCAAAGACACTGGCCGCCGACTTGCACAAACGCGATCTTCGCCCTGCCATGGCCATAATTGGCGAACCCACCTGCATGCAGGTCATCGACGGTCACAAGGGCTGCTATGAATACACCACGCACATCACAGGTCTGGAGGGCCATGGCTCGGCACCCGACCTGGGCGTGAACGCGGCCGTCATTGCCGCGCGCTACGCGATGAGGTTGATGGAGCTTGAGGGCGAGTTGCGCCGTCGCGCCCCCGCCGACAGCCCCTACGAGCCTCCGTGGTCCACGATCAACATCGGAAAGATCGCGGGAGGCGTCGCCCATAACGTGATCCCAGGCCTGGCCGAGGTCGAATGGGATCTTCGTCCCGTCAACACCGAAGACGCCGACTTTGTCCTCGACCAGATCGACCGCTACGCCGAAGGCCTTTTGCCAGCCATGCGAGCCATAGATCCAAGCGCCACGATCCTTCGCGAAACCATCGGTGAAACCATCGGCCTTTCCCGGGCGACCAGGAACGAAGCAGCCCGCATCGCAACCGCTCTCACCGGCGCGAATGGGACCGGCACCGTCCCGTTCGGCACCGAGGCCGGGCTGTATCAGCAGCTTGGGATCGACTGTGTCGTTTGCGGACCCGGCTCGATAGAACAGGCGCACAAGCCGGACGAATTCATCGCCCGCGATCAGCTTGCGGCCTGCCTCACCATGCTGGAGGGCCTGAAACCCTACCTTTGCTAGGCGGGCGCCACGCGTTGCCGAATGCCCGGCACCATGCCGATCAACACAAGCCCTACCGAGAACAGGCACCAGATTGCGGGCATCTCGTTGGGATTGTCTGTCAGCATCATCGCCAGAAGCGGTCCCAGCATCGCGTGGTAGAGGACGAATTTCCACGCTCGGTAGATAAGCGGAACAACCAGGACGGCGAACAGATAGGCCGGGAATGGCACAGCCTCACGAAAGCCTCCGGTAAAACCCCACATGTCATTCAGCGGCACGGTCCAGCCAAGATGCCAGTTCCCCGAAATCGTGCACAGCGCCTCTCCGCACAGCACGTCGCCGGGACGACATTGCCCGGCCCAGCCGAATGGGACCAGTCGCATCAGGACCAGGATCGTCGCGAGGCTGGCCAGCAGAAAGACAAGCCGCCTGATCGCCGGGGTGACGTACCGGGGCGCGATTGCCATGCCAAAGGCATTGATAAAGATCGGTTGCAAGGCAATGTGCACGTAGGACAGCAGCGTGAAAGACTGGTTGGCCGTGGACGTGCATTCGTCGATCACCCAATAGCCGCCGACCTGCAACGCCTCCATGACCGAGAAAAAGGCAAGTGTAGCGGGTATCGCCTTTGGTTCTCCGCGCCTGGCTGTAACCACCGTTGCGACAGCGCCGACACCCACCATCGCCAGCGAGGCTCCTTCGCTCCAGCACATCCCTTGCCCCTCCTCCGCGACTTCAGACTGTTTTGTGCCCGTTCTCGGCATCGCTTGAACCGACACTAGACGATCCCAACGCCCATGCAACATGTGCCATACAAGGCGGCGCAGATGGCGAACTGTGTCAGCCGCGTCGTTGGCGCAGCTTAACCCTGAACCTGGCGCAAGAGCGCCTTTGCGGCGGCCTGCTCTGCCGCTCGCTTGGAAGGTGCCTTGGCCATTGCGTGCTCCCCGGACTCAAGACGCGCTTCAACGGTGAAAACCGGAGCATGATCCGGCCCGGTCCGACCAGTCTCGGTATAGGCTGGCGGGGTCTGGCCGCGTGCCTGCGCCCATTCCTGCAAACTGGTCTTGGCATCACGGGCATCCGCTTCCACGGCGTCAATCCGAGTACCCCATAACCGGAGGATGATGCTGCGTGCGGCCTCGAACCCCGCGTCCTCGTAGACTGCTGCGATGACCGCTTCCATAGCGTCACCCAACAGTGCATCCTTTCGGCGGCCGCCCGACTTCATCTCGGAACGTCCCAGTTTCAGAACCGCTCCCAACTCGATCTGGCGGGCGACATCGGCGCAGGTTTCCTTTCGAACCAAGGCATTGAAACGGGGCGCCAGCCGCCCCTCGGGTGCGTTCCTGTCCGCCTCCAGCAATGCTTCCGCGATCACCAATCCCAGTACCCGATCCCCCAGGAATTCAAGCCGCTGGTTGTCAGGACGTGTCTCAGACGAAATCGACGCGTGCGTCAGCGCCTGCAAAAGAAGTTCGGGCTTCGTGAACCTGTGCCCCAGCCGCACCGCAAACGCATCGAGTTCGGCGCTAAGCCGCATCAGTCTATCCGCTCGAAGAACCGGTCCAGACGCCATGTCCAGAAATAGAACAGGGAGCGTCCCGCCGACGAAAAAATGACCCGGTCAGCACGACCGATCAGATGGTCATAGGGAACAAAACCCACACCGCTGAACTCCTGCGGGACACGGCTGTCGGTCGAATTATCCCGGTTGTCACCCATGAAGAAATAATGGCCCTCGGGCACGGTATAGACACCGGTGTTGTCCAGACGACCATTGTCAACGTCCAGAACCGAGTGCTGAACCCCGTTCGGCAGAGTCTCGATCGATTTGTCCTTGGTGCAATCGCCGCCGCGCGTTGCCCGGCTTTCGATGCAAAGGGGAAAGGAACCGACGGGTCCCTGACGTTCATAGGTCTCGACGAACTTGCCATTCGCGACCTGCGGCACCGGCGAGCCGTTCAGGAAAAGCTGGCCCGAGCGCATCTGGACAGTGTCGCCCGGGAGACCGATCAGGCGCTTGATGAAGTCCTGACCGTTCACAGGGTGGCGAAAAACCACCACGTCACCGCGCTCGGGTTCAGACCCCATGATTCGCCCCTCGAAAGGGCACATCGAAAAAGGGCAGGAATATTGAGAATATCCATAGGCCATCTTGTTGACGAACAGGAAATCCCCGATCAGCAAAGTGTCCTTCATCGAACCCGAAGGAATCCAGAAAGGCTGGAACAGGAGGGTGCGGAACACCCCGGCAATCAACAACGCGTAGACCACAGTCTTGATCGTCTCGACGATCCCGTCCATCAGGGTGTTACCGGGTTCACTCATGCTGGTCCTGCCTCGTCCGTTGCCGCAGCTTTCTGAGTGCCCCGCCCCGCCGAGTCAAGCGCGTTACTGGCACGCCACGGTTGCCCGCCGCCCGCTCCTGGGCCGTGTGGCGCGCGACTAGCCCTAGGACGCGACAGGGAGGGCCTCGATAATGACAAAGGCCTGCGCCCATGGATGATCGTCTGTCAACGTCACGTGGATAATCGCTTCGTGGCCCTTCGGTGTCATCTCGACCAGGCGCTCGGCGGCCCAGCCGGTCACATGCATGCGCGGTTGCCCTGTGTGAAGGTTCGTCACCGCCATGTCTTTCCAGGCAATCCCCATGCGCAATCCGGTGCCCAGGGCCTTGGAACAGGCCTCCTTCGCCGCCCACCTCTTGGCATAGGTCCCCGCGACATCGCGTCGGCGCTCGGCCTTGTTTTGCTCGACTTCGGTGAAGACACGGTTGCGGAACCGGTCGCCAAACCGGTTCAGAGTGCGCTCGATCCGCTCGATATTGCAAAGGTCGGTGCCTATCCCAAGGATCATCGGATTTCGCTTTCCAAATGCCAGACGGTAACGTTTTCTAAGCCGAAGCACGATATTGGCAAGCCGCCGGAACGGAAAGGGGCTTGCGATGCGCTGTTGGATTTTCACCGCTTTTTTCGCACTTTCGGGCTGCGGCGGCATGGCCTGGAACACCACTGTGGCCGACCACCCCCAGGTGCGCGACGCCATGCTGGCCAGCATCGTTCCCGGTGCAACGACTGAAAAACGCTTCACCGCTCAATGGGGCATGCCAACCCAGAAAATCCGCGAAGGCGGGCAGGTTTCGCTGATCTATCGCAACATGAAGAACCCGCCGCTCTACTTCGCGCCCCAGTTCGGCAACAGCCAGGCGTTCGTCGTCGCCGTCTTTCAATACGGACTGGCCGTCGGCGGGTATTCCTCCGACACTCAGGGCTGCCGCGCGACCTTTGCCCCACGCCCGCCGGGCCCCAATCTCGACAACCCGTCAACCGTGCACGCTGTCAATTGCGGCGTCATCTACGACGGAAGCAGCGAATTCAATCCGCTTGGCGCGGGCGTGACATGGCTGCAAACCCGGATCGCGGGGCTCGGAACACCGGACGGAGCAACCAAGCCCACCATTCCGGGCGTGCAGCCAGACACCTATTCCGGCGGAAAATACAAATAGCGCGCACTGGACATTCGACGTCATCCTTTGGCAAATAGCCACTTCTAGGGAGGACCGGAGATGGTCGATATCGCCACCCGCGTGTGGAACCACAAATGGAAGATCGATCCGATTGTCCGGTCTCTGATCGACACCGACTTTTATAAGCTGTTGATGTGCCAGTCCGTGTTCCGGAACCGTCGTGACACGATCGTGACCTTCAGCCTGATCAACCGCACGAAATCCGTTCGCCTGGCCGACCTGATCGACGAGGGCGAATTGCGAGAACAGCTGGACCACATCCGCTCGCTCTCGCTCAGCCGCGGCGAGTCTACTTGGCTGCGCGGCAATACCTTTTATGGCAAACGCCAAATGTTCCGCCCGGATTTCATGGAGTGGTTCGAGAACCTTTCTCTGCCCGCATATCATCTGGAAAGGCGGGACGGTCAATTCGAGCTGACTTTCGAAGGAACCTGGCCCGAAGTAATGTTGTGGGAGATCCCGGCACTGGCCGTGTTGATGGAACTTCGATCGCGAGCTGTTTTGAAAGACCTCGGCAAGTTCGAACTCGAAGTCCTCTACGCCCGCGCCATGACGCGAACCTGGGAAAAGGTAGAACGGCTGCGCGACTTTCCCGACTTGAAACTTGCTGACTTCGGCACACGGCGCCGCCATTCCTTCCTCTGGCAGGACTGGTGCGTGCAGGCTATGACCGAGGGGCTCGGCGGTTCGTTCGTCGGCACCTCGAACTGCCTCATCGCCAAGAATCGCGACCTCGAGGCCATTGGTACGAACGCACACGAGCTTCCCATGGTCTACTCCGCCCTGGCTGAAAGCGATGCAGAACTTGCCGCTGCTCCATACAAGGTTCTTGCCGACTGGCAGGAAGAACACGACGGCAACCTGCGGATCATCCTGCCTGACACTTACGGCACCGAACAATTCCTGGAGAACGCCCCGGACTGGCTGACCAGCTGGACCGGTATCCGCATCGACTCGGGCGATCCGGTGATGGGTGCCGAAACGGCGATCAAGTGGTGGGAAAAGCGCGGCGAGAACCCGGCCGAAAAACTGATCATCTTCTCCGACGGACTGGACGTCGAAAAAATCATCGAACTGCGCGAACGATTTGCTGACCGCATTCGTGTCAGCTTCGGCTGGGGCACAATGCTGACGAACGATTTCCGCGGGCTTGTCCCGAACGATGCGCTTGCACCTTTCAGCCTGGTCTGCAAGGCCGTCGCCGCCAACGGGCGACCGACGGTCAAGCTGTCGGACAATCCCCGCAAGGCCATGGGACCGAGCGAGGAGATTGCACGTTACAAGCGGGTATTCGGCGTCGGCGAGCAACAGGAGATCGACGTCGTCGTCTGACTGCGTCTCCCCTCAGAAGGCGACCGTGCCCAAGACCGGCAAGTGATCGGACGCAACCCTTGTCACACAGTTTTCCAGGACCGAGGCATCGCGCAATTCGACCCCCTCGCCAGTCGCAATCCTGTCCAAGGCTGCCACGGGGCGCGCGGCATGGAAGCTGCGTCCCGGCGCGTGCACGTCGAAATCGACAAGTGGCTCCAATCCCCGGTTCCAGGACCACTCGTTGAAGTCGCCCATGATGACGGTCGGGCGCGGTGCCATCGCGTGAAGGCGCTCGCGGATTGTCGCCAATTGAGCCCGCCGCGAAGCGCGCAGCAGCCCAAGGTGAACCGCCACGACACGGAATTCCCGGTCTTTGCCAGCCAGGTCCAGGACAAGTGCGCCGCGCGGCTCTAATCCGGGAAGATGGATGCTGTGGCGCTCTTGAACCGTGATCTCGCGTGATAGCAATACCGCGTTGCCATGCCAGCCGATGCTGGCCTCATGACCACCCGCATCAGCGGGCAGCATTCCCGTTTCGCGTTCGATGATATCTGCCGTCAGCGCGGCCGGACGACTGCCCAGACGTTTGTCAGCCTCCTGAACGGCCACGACATCTGCCTCCAGCCCGGCGATGACTTCTGCGACCCGATGCGGATTGCGCCGACGGTCCAGCCCGACGCATTTGCGCACGTTCCAAGTCGCAAGCCGCATCGTCGTCAAGGCGCCTTTCTCCCCGTCGGAAACCGCGCCATACTCAACGTCATGTTTGATCGTTCCAACATCCCCTACGCGACCTGGATCATCTGGGGCATTCTCATTGCCGCCACGGTTTTTGCTCTGCTGACGCAGCATTGGTCAAATGTCTTTGTCTCGGTTGTTGCGTTGATCTTCACTGTGTTACCTGCGGTCTTTTCCGAACGTTTCAAGATCCAGATCCCGCTGGCCTTCCTGGCTGCGATCTCGATCTTTGTCTTTTCGACGCTTTTCCTGGGCGAGGTTTTCGACTTTTACGAACGCTTCTGGTGGTGGGACGTTCTTCTGCACGGCATTTCGGCGATCGGTTTCGGAATCGTCGGATTTCTCTTTGTCTTCTATCTCTTCCAGGGCGACCTTTACGCCGCCCCGCCCTGGGCCCTGTCGTTGTTCGCGTTCTCATTCGCAGTGGCGATCGGCGCCATGTGGGAGATCTTTGAATTCGCGATGGACCAGTTCTTCGGACTGAACATGCAAAAAAGCGGCCTTGTTGATACGATGGCAGATCTCATCGTCGACAGTATCGGTGCTTTTTTCGGCGCATTTTCCGGGTTTCTCTGGCTGAAAGGGCGCCAGAGCGGCCTTTCGGCGCTGATCGAAGACTTTGTCCGCCAAAACCGGGGGCGGTATCACAAACTTCGCGATCGCTTTCCAAGAAACCGGGCGAACGACTGAACGTCCTCTGCGCTCGGTCATATGGCCTTGCGCAAAGCGATTTGATGGCGGGACCACCGCAACCGTAGGGGCATCTCAATTCCCGAGGACCTGTTTGCACAGGTGGGCGCCAGGTAACCAGACCACGATCCGGACAGAGCCAGCTCCCTCGGAAGTATTTAAGGCCACCGGAATTTGTCCCCGGCACGAGAAGGGCAGAACCCGCCACCGGCGAGAGATAGGATGCTTTGTGACCCGAGACAAGTGCGGCGCAGACTCTTGCAAAATGTTTCCCTTTTGTTCACAATATCCCGATGTTGAATACGATGGAGGATATGAGGCCAGGACAGGTGCTGGCGCGGGGGGTGTGCCGCCACCTTGTAAGCCACGATTTTGTGTCCGTCGAAGAATTGATCCCCTCGCCGGGTCTCAGGGTTGACGTCATGGCGCTTGGACCAAAAGGTGAAATCTGGATTATCGAGTGCAAGTCCAGCCGTGTCGATTTCATGTCCGACAGCAAGTGGCAGGGCTATCTTGAGTGGTGCGACCGGTATTTCTGGGCGGTGGACCAGGATTTCCCGACCGACATCCTGCCAGATGGCACCGGGCTAATCATAGCCGACGGTTATGACGCCGAGATCATCCGAATGGGGCCGGAAGACAAGCTCGCTCCGGCCCGTCGCAAGGTTATGGTGCAGAAATTCGCCCGTCACGCCGCAATCCGGTGGCACGGCGCGCGCGATCCGGGTGTCAGCGCTTCTTGGGGCCCTTCGTAGACTGCGCACGGGCGCGTGCCGCTGCTGCCCTGATCTCTTCCGCGATTTCCTCGGCCTCTTCCGGTTCAAAATCCATCGGAATTTCGATCCCGTCTCCCTCGACGAATATCCGGACCATTCCCATTGACGTGGGGCCGATCTGGAGATTGGCGGAAATGTCGCTTTCGCTGTTGATGCCCATGGCGCGCTCCTGTCTACAGCGGGCAGGTATCCCGAGCGGCTTCATCCGGCAAGGGGCAAAAACTTGACTGGGTTGAGCAAGAGCCCCACGCTTTGCCAGTGGTCGACACAATTGACGGCATACGAGTGCTCAAGGACCGGTCCTGCCAGAATATCGTGCGCGGCCTCGGACTGGGGCAAAGGCTGCTCGACAAATGCATCGCATTCGCCCCCGAAACCGGCAATGCTTCGCTTTGCCTATGGACGCACGAAAGCCATCGCGCAGCCTGTGCGCTCTACAAGAAAAACGGGTTCACGTGCGTCGAAGCAAGGCCGGTCACATCCCTTGGCGTCGATCTGATGGAACAGACCTGGCAGCTTGATTTGACCTGATCTTGCCTCTTGCAATCGATGAAAACGGGCGATAGGGAAGCGGGCGTGCCGCCTTAGCTCAGTAGGTTAGAGCGCTTGATTGTGGATCAAGAGGTCCCCCGTTCGAGCCGGGGAGGCGGTACCATCCCCCCCGAAATTCACCCCGCAACCGCCTGAATGCCGGCGAAGATTGCAGCAGACAGCAGCGCGGCGGCGGGGACCGTTACAATCCAGGCTGCCACGATGGTCATAAAGTGCGACCGCCGCACCAGCTTGCGGCGACGCCGCTCTTCGGGGGCCAGTTGCAGACGGTCGGGAACGGCAATGCGTGCCATCTTCAGACGCCGTTCGGCGTGCCACTCACGGAAGAAACCGACGCCGAAAACGCCGCCTACAGCGATATGCGTGGAACTGACAGGCAGCCCCAGCCAGCTTGCCACGATGACCGTGATTGCCGCGGACAGGGCCACACAATAGGCCCGCACGGGGTTCAGTTTGGTAATCTGACTTCCGACCATCCGGATCAGCTTGGGTCCGAACAGGAAAAGACCGAAAGAAATACCGAAGGCACCGATCACCATGACCCAGAAAGGGATCGAAACAGCATGGGTGAAGTCGCCTGTGCCCGACGCCTGAACGATCGCCGCCAAGGGGCCGACGGCATTCGCCACATCATTCGCGCCATGAGCAAAACTGAGAAGCGCCGCCGAGACGATCAGCGGGATGGCGAAAAGAACTTTCAGGGACCTGTTGCGGTTTTCAAGACCTTGAGACTGGCGGCGAATGACCGGGATCATCAGCGCCCAGACGATCACCGCCGCGACCAATCCGATGGTCAAGGACATGGCAAGGTCGATCTTGATTACCTTTTTGAGGCCCTTCAGGGCCAGATACGTTGCAAAGGCACCGGCCATGACACCAACGAGAACGGGCACCCACTTGCGGGCCGCAGCGATCTTGTCGGGCTGGTAGACGATCCGTGCCTTGATAAACCACAGGAACGCGGCCGCGATCGCGCCGCCCAGCACGGGAGAGATCACCCAACTTGCTGCAATCTTGCCCATGGTTGACCAATCCACCGCGGCAAATCCAGCCGCAGCAATCCCCGCGCCCATAACACCTCCGACGACCGAATGCGTGGTCGACACCGGCGCACCGACCCAGGTTGCCAGGTTCACCCACAAGGCCGAGGACAACAATGCGGCCAACATCGCCCAGACAAAGATCTCGGCCGACCCCATGCTTGCAGGGGCGATGATGCCCTTGGCGATGGTCGACACCACGTCTCCGCCGGCCAAGAGCGCCCCGGCGCTTTCAAAAATCGCCGCGATGGCAATTGCGCCCCCCATGGTCAGAGCGTTCGCCCCAACGGCAGGCCCCATGTTGTTGGCCACATCATTGGCACCGATGTTCAGCGCCATGTAGGCGCCGAAAATTGCAGCAACGACAATAACAAGGGAGTTATTCGAATGTCCAAAGAAGACGGCTGCGAACAAACCTGCCAACACAACAAAGACAAGCGCGATTCCCGTACCGACCATGGGCCGGCCGACGTATTGTGTCGCAAGTTCAAGATTGGAAAACCGACCGAGGTCCCGGTCTAGCGTTTCCAGATGCCGCGGCTCGAAATCCTTGTTGGTCATTGTGTCCCCCCGAACGAATCCGAGAACTGTCTAGAGGGGGATGGCTCAGGTTTCAACGCGTCTTGCAGACAGGCGCACCCCAGCGATCACAAGTCGCGCAAAATCGACTTAAGTTCGGGCTCTTGCACCATATTGGCGGCCTCGGAAGGGGATACCCACTGGCGCCTGCGCTCGTTCGCTTCAGGGAACTTGTCACTCAACTCTTCAACGACGACCGGAAAGACCAGCGTTTCCACCGGAACAGCAAAGCCTGCGGGGAATTTCTTGTCATAGGTATAGGTGCCAACCGCATCGCAGTCCGGCGTGCCCTTGGCCACCCCTGCCTCTTCCCAGGCTTCCTGCATCGCAGCTCCCGGTGCGTCCAGGCCACGGATCGGCCACCCCTTTGGAAGTATCCACCGCCCGGTGTCACGGCTTGTCACCAAAAGGACCTGCCGACCCTTTTTGCCATCACGATAGCAAAGCGCAGCGACCTGCAATCTTTTGGGTCGCTGGAACATGGGGCGAACATATTCGCCCCAGGCCATCTTCAGCTGGTTCAACATGATGAAATCTGCCACATCGTTTCTTATTGAAGGTCAGTATATAAAACTTTCTTAAGAAAAGCAATTTTGCGGCATTCACTCCCGGATCACATCTGCGTTTCCCGCCAGTCCCGTTTGATTTTCTTGGCCAGCGACCAGCGGTGGACCTCGGATGGACCGTCATAAATGCGGAACGCCCGAACCTCGCGAAAAACCTGCTCGACGACGGTTTCGTCACTGACCCCGCGCGCGCCCATGACCTGAACGCACCTGTCCGCCACGCGCATCAGCGCCTCGCTGACCGCCACTTTCGTCATCGAGCTTTCGGCAATCCCCTTTTCGCCCCGGTCAAGCACATCCGCGCACCAGCCGATCATCAGTTCGCACTGTTTCAGGTCGATCAGGTTGTCGGCCAGCATGAAACCGACGCCTTCATGGTCGATCAGTGTCTTGCCAAAGGCCTCGCGCCGGTTGGCATAATCGGTAGCAATCTCGTTGGCCCGCCGGCAAGCCCCGAGCCACCGCATACAATGCGTCAGCCGTGCGGGCGCAAGGCGGACCTGGGCATAGCGAAACCCCTCCCCCGCCGCACCCAGCATCTGGTCGGCCGGAACGCGCAGATCGTCCAAAAGGACAGCGCAATGACCGCCTGGCAGCGACGTGTCTATGGTGTTCGGACTTTTCTCGATCCGGATGGCAGAATTCGGCAGGTCCACGACGAACATGCAGGCGCCCTCATCCGAGTTCGCCATGATAATGCCGACACTCGCCTGCTCGGCTTGGGTGATCCAGCGCTTGCGGCCCGAGATTAACCAGTGGTTCCCGTCCTGACGACACTTCGTCTTCATCATCGTCGGATCAGAGCCCGCGCCACCTTCGTCCGCCGGTTCGGTCATGAAAAATGACGACCGCTTGCGCCCCTCGATCATCGGTTTCAGGAACCGCTCCCTGATCTCGGGGCTGGCGATCTGGCCGAGGAGGAACATGTTGCCTTCATCCGGCGAGGCCGTGTTACAGGCCAACGGACCCAGCGGAGACAGCCCCGAGGCGGTCAGCACCCGCGCGGTGTCACGAAAGGACAAATGGCTGCCGTCGGCCAGAATATGAGGTGTCATGACTCCGGCGGCACGGGCAAGATTCCGCATTTCGCCGATCAACTCGGGCGTCGGCGCCCCATGATGATCCCGGCGAGGGTCGGTTTCGAAGGGCACGATCTTGTCGCGGACAAAAGCCTCGACCCGGTTCGCGATTTCCAAAGCGTCTACGTTGCCCATCGGGCCTTCTCCCGATCCTATTTCGGCGCCATCCGGATCGCACCGTCCAGACGAATGGTTTCACCGTTCAGCATGGGGTTGGTGACGATCGCCTCGACCATCTGCGCAAATTCATCGGGATGGCCCAGGCGGTTTGGGAACGGCACCTGCCCGCCAAGCGACGCTTGCGCCTCTTCAGGAAGCGACGCCATCAGCGGCGTCAGGAACAAGCCGGGCGCAATGGTCATGACCCGGATACCGGAACGGGCGAACTCACGTGCGACCGGAAGCGTCATCCCCACGATACCGGCCTTGGAGGCAGCATAGGCAGGCTGTCCGATCTGGCCGTCAAAGGCGGCAACGCTGGCGGTCGAGATGATCACACCACGCTCTTCGCCGAGGGGCTCGGCCTGCTGCAGGCGGGCAGCGAACTTGGCAAGAACATTGAACGTGCCCAAAAGGTTGATGCTGACGATCTTGGAGAAGTCAGCCAGTGGCAAAGGTTCGCCATCGCGGTTGACGACCTTGGCAGGCGCGCCGACACCCGCGCAGCTCACCAGAATACGCTGCTCCCCGCTGAAGGCTTCTGCCGAATCCAGTCCCGCAATGACCGATGCCTCGTCCGTGACGTCGACGCGCGCAAAATTGCCACCGATCTTGGCCGCTTCGGCCTCTCCCAACTCGGCATTCAGGTCGAAAATCGTCACCCTGGCCCCGGCCGCGGCGAGCCGCTCAGCCGTTGCGGCCCCCAGGCCCGAGGCTCCGCCGGTGACGACGGCTCCCACTCCATCAATCTGCACGATCCCGTCCTCCAAATAATTGATTCCATTCCGTATAGACCATGTCTGGCAGGGTCGAAAACTGCCAGCTTGGATTCCGTTCGCCCGCGCCGACACGCAGACCGCGCTTTTTCAGACGGCAAGCCCAGGCGGCGATCAGGCAGACCACAACCTTTCCGTTGCCTGCGCCGACAGGTCTGTCATTGTCGCGCCATGAGCATTGCAGTCATCAGCGATATCCATGGTAACGTCTCGGCTCTTGAGGCTGTGCTGGACGACATTTCACGTCGCCGCATCGACAAGATCGTGAACCTCGGGGATTGTCTCAGTGGCCCGTTTGACGGGCGCGCAACCGCCGATCTTCTCATGGGCCTCGACCTGCTGACAGTGCGGGGCAACCACGACCGACAGTTATTCGACCGGCCCCGCGACAAGATGGGGCTTTGGGAAGACTGGATTGTCGACGACCTGGCGCCTGTCCACATGGACTGGCTCCGTTCGATGCCGGCAGTCGCCCAGATCGACGGCGCTTTCCTGTGCCACGGCACACCGAACAGCGATGAGGATAACTGGCTGGACGAACGGACCGACCGGCATTTGCTGGTACAGCAGCCGCTGGCCGAAGTGGAGCTCAAGGCGGCAGGCCTGGAGTATGGCATGATGCTTTGCGGTCACACCCACCAGCCGCGCATTGCCCGCCTGCCGGACGGCCGCGTGATCGTGAACCCCGGCTCGGTGGGCTGCCCGGCCTATCACGACACCTCGGTCACACCGTCCTTCATTCAGCAGATTGGAGCCCCGGACGCACGCTATGCGATTATCGAGCAATGCGAGGGTCTCTGGAAAGCAGACCTGATCGCTGTACCATACGACCCCGCGCCGATGGCCCGGCTGGCCAAGGCCAGAGGCGCCGACAGCTGGGTGCAGGCGATCACCTCAGGCTGGTTCCTCTGACCCATCCTCACTCGGCTTCGATGGTGATCCTCTGGCGCAGGTTGCCGGTTACCCGGCTATAGATCAGGATTTCGTTCGTATCGGTGACGATTGCGAACCAGTCCTCGCCGCGAGTGAACGCCGTTGCCTCGACACCTTCGGGCAAAGTCACCTTGTCCGGCACCTCGACGCCACTCATTTCATTGAAGCGCATGACAAACAGCGCGACGATGGTTAGAAAGCCCCCGATCATGGTGAGGGTCAGAGCCGTCACCAAGAGCTTTAAGTACTTTAGCGTCCTCGCGTCCGGAGCCTGTCCGTCTTTCATGTCTCGCACCGTCCTAGTCACCATCGGCGACGCACCGCCGCGGCGCCTTGATAAGGCCCTTGCCCGCGATGTGCCAGAGTCCGCGCATCTTTCGCGTTCGCGCCTCGCCCGGCTTGTTTCCGTCGGGGCGGTCTCGCTTGGGGGGGCCGCCGTCACCGACCCCAAGACCAAGGTCGAGACCGGACAGGTCTACGCAATCCGTGTCGAAGAGGCCGCAGAGGTCGAAACCGCACCCGAGGCAATTCCCCTGACGGTCGTCTACGAAGACGACGACCTGATCGTGATCGACAAGCCTCCTGGCATGGTCGTCCACCCCGCCCCCGGCACACCGGGCGGCACCCTGGTCAACGCGCTTCTGCATCATTTCGGCGGCAATCTTTCAGGCGTTGGCGGAGAAAAGCGCCCCGGCATTGTGCATCGCATCGACAAGGACACCAGCGGCCTTTTAGTGGTTGCAAAGTCGGATGCCGCTCACCACGGCCTTGCAGACCAGTTCGCAGCCCACACGGCCGAACGGACATACCTGGCCCTGTGCCACGGCATTCCCTCGACCGGCGATCCCAGGTTGGCCGGCCTCAGGGGGGTTAGTTTCGAGCAAGGCGGGCTGATCAAGATCACGACGCATCTCGCCCGACACAAAACCGATCGCCAAAAGCAGGCAGTTTTGTTTCAGGGCGGCCGCCACGCCGTAACCCGCATCCGGCCGCTTGAAACATTTGGTACCTTTGCGGCAATGGTCGAGTGCCGTCTTGAAACAGGGCGCACACATCAGATCCGGGTCCATATGGCCTATGCAGGGCACGCCCTGATCGGAGATCCGGTCTATGGTGGTCGGCGCAGACTGCCCGCCAGTTCCAGCGGGGTCGATCTTGAAAAAACCTTTGCACGTCAGGCGCTTCACGCAGCCACGCTTGGATTCAAACATCCAGTGAAAGGCGACTTCATGCGGTTCGAAAGCCCGCTGCCAGAGGATTTCTTGACTCTCTTGAACGGTCTTCGAGAAATGTGTTAAAATGCACATAACGACCTTAAAAGCCGAACAATTGTGCACAAGAATGTGAGCGCACGGCGCTGTGAGTGGCCCTCGGCGGAAAGATGTTTCAATTTCATTAGGAAATCACGGGTACCAAGATTTTTTGGCCCACCAACCTTGAACTGAACCGAATCGTTCACCACCTATGTTAAGAAGAAAAACATCGGCGTGATGAACAGGGAATGAAACGAAATGGCTAATTATTCGACTCTTCCAGCACCGACGCCCGAGGGTGGGCTGAACCGGTATCTCCAGGAGATCCGCAAGTTTCCCATGCTCGAACAGGAACAAGAGTACATGCTCGCCAAACGCTGGGTCGAGGATGAGGACACCGAGGCAGCGCATACGCTGGTGACCTCACACCTGCGGCTGGCGGCCAAAATCGCCATGGGCTATCGCGGCTATGGCCTTCCCCAGGCCGAGGTGATCTCCGAAGCCAACGTCGGCCTGATGCAAGCAGTGAAGCGCTTTGACCCCGAAAAGGGCTTCCGTCTGGCGACCTATGCCATGTGGTGGATCCGCGCCTCGATCCAGGAATATATCCTGCGGTCATGGAGCTTGGTGAAACTTGGCACGACCAGCGCGCAGAAGAAGTTGTTTTTCAACCTGCGCAAGGCCAAGGCCCGCATCGGCGCATTGGAAGACGGTGACCTGCACCCTGATCACGTTGCGCGGATTGCGAACGACCTGAGCGTCAGCGAAGAAGAGGTTATCTCGATGAACCGGCGGATGTCGGGCGGAGATGCCTCGCTGAACGCGACGATCTCGGCCGACGGTGAAGGTGCTGCGCAATGGCAGGACTGGCTGGAGGATGAGGACGCCGACCAGGCCACCGACTACGCCGAGCGGGACGAACTGGAAATCCGCCGCGAGATGATGGCCCAGGCCATGTCCGTTTTGAACGAGCGCGAGCAGGACATCCTGACGCAGCGACGCCTGATGGACAGCCCCGTCACCTTGGAGGAATTGTCCGCCCAATACGGCGTGAGCCGCGAACGTATCCGCCAGATCGAAGTCCGCGCATTTGAAAAACTGCAGGGCAAGATGAAGTCGCTGGCCAAGGAAAAGGGCCTTCTTGAAACGGCCTGATCCGGCAATATGCCTGGTTCAAAGGGCCACCCGTTCGGGGTGGCCCTTTTTTGTTCAGAGGTCTGCTGAGTATTCTTCGACCAGGCTATTCAGAACAGCTTTCATCGCCCGGTCCGAACTGCCGTTACGCCCCATTTCCTCATTGTAGACTGCGCGCTGACGGTCCGCGCTGTTGCCTGCACCGAGGATAGCCCAGGCCCCCTCCAATTCGCGCGTACAGCCCAGACTGTCGGCATCTTCGGCCAAGAGCTCGACCAACTCCTTCAGCAAGGCGTCAAACGAGACAACCTCGCCGCGACCAAAGTCGATCAGCCCCTCGGACATGCCGTAGCGCTGCGCCCGCCAACGGTTCTCGCCCACAAGAAAATGGTCATAGATGCGCCAGCGCTGGTTCATCACCCTAAGCCGCCACAGCATGCGCATCAGGCACTGGCTGATTGCGGCGATGGACAGGACGTGTTCCAGCCGGGGAGACATGTCGCAAATCCGGCTTTCCAGGGTCGGGAAGCGGTCTGACGGCCGCATGTCCCACCAGATTTTGGTGCCGTCCTCGATGGCGCCGGTATTGATAATCGCCTCCACCTGGCGGCGATAACCGGAATAGCTGTCCAGACGCGGCGGCAGACCGGTTCGGGGCAGGTTGTCAAAGACCGTCAGGCGATAGCTGGCAAGACCCGTGTCCTCGCCCTGCCAGAACGGTGAGGAGCACGACAGGGCCAGAAGATGCGGCAGGAAATAGGTGACCTGGTTCATCAGGTCGATGCGCAGTTCGTCGTCCTCGATACCGACATGAACGTGCATGCCCGAAATCAGCATCCGCCGCACCACCCCCGCCAGGTCGTGTTCCAGCGTGTTGTATCTCTCTTTGTCAGTGTGCTGCTGGTCCTTCCAGTTGGCGGTCGGGTGGCAGGAGACGGCTAGCGGGGTCAGGCCATGTTGACCGGCGATCTCGCGGACCGTGGTGCGCAGGCGGCGCAGGTCCTCACGGGCATCTGAAACGGTCTTGCAGACGCCGGTTCCGACCTCGACCTGACAACGCAGGAATTCGGGAGAAACCTGTTTACCCAACTGGTCGACGCAAGCGTCCATAAGGGACTGGGGCGCTTCGGCCAGATCAAGGGTGTCCTTGTGGATCAGGAGGTATTCTTCCTCGATCCCAATGGTGAAACTCGGTTCGATCATCAGCCTGCCCTCTTCCCGGTTGATGCAGCGTAAGACGCGGACGTGCCGCACGCAATTGCTGGCGGTGCTTGCGGCTTGAAATGCGGGAATGTCAGTGGTTTTGGTGCGCCGGTACGACCTCGGCATCACATCGGGGCCTATTACGATGCGATTTGGTCACACCCGAGAAGCTGCGCGCGCGGTCACACCCCGAAGCCCCTCTGATCCAAATGAAAAACGCCGCCCCCGGGGGCGGCGTCTTGCGTTGTATTCCAACTGCCCTACTTGGGCGAGATGCCTCGCTTTTTCAGCGGAGCCCAGAGGCGCTTGTTGGTCAGGTACAAAAGTACGCTGAGCAGGACCAGGAAGACCACGACCACAAAGCCGGTCTGCTTGCGGGCATTCAGCTTGGGCTCGGCCGTCCACATCAGGAAGGTCGCAACGTCCTCGGCCTGTTGTTCAATCGAAGCGATGGTACCGTCTTCGTATTCGACACCCTCTTCGATCAACGGTGGCGGCATGGCGATCCAGCCGCCAGGGAAGGCCGTGTTTTCATAGAAAACCGTACCGGCCTGTTCCTTTTCCTCGCCGGTGTAACCGGTCAGGATGGCCAGGATGTACTCGGGTCCACCGATGCCGCGGAACAACTGGCTGATGCCGGTGCCGTAAGGGCCGTGGAAACCCGCGCGCGCCTTGGCCATCAGGCTGAGGTCAGGCGCGTTTTCCAGGGAGGAGCCAGGGAAGAAATCGTTCGGCTCGGAGGTGCGGAAATCGCCCAGTTCCTCGTCGAAGGTTTCGAATTGCGCCGCATAGGCGCGAACCTGGTCCTCGGGGAGGTTTGGCCCGCCCTCGTCGGACAGGGTGCGGATCGGCACATAGTGCAGACCGTGGCAGGCAGCGCAGACCTCGGTATAGACCTGAAGGCCACGCTGAACCTCGAAGGTCTCGTAGATGCCGAAGGGACCCTCGAACGAGAAGGCGTGATCATGGATGTGCTGTTCGCTCTCGGCGGCGACAGCCGGGGCTGCCAGGCCGAGGGCGGCGATTGCGGAAAGTGTGATCTTACGGATCATGTCTTTTTGTCCTCTCATTCCGCAGGCGTTTCCGACGCCGGGTAGTGTGCGTCGAAGTCGGCTTCGATGGTTTCCGGCTGGACCGCAGGCTTTTCAATGACGCCGAGGAGCGGCAGAATCACCAGGAAGTATGCGAACCAGTAGGTCGATGCGATCAGCGAGATGGTCGAGTACGGAGGCTCGGCCGGCTGGGCGCCACACCACATCAGGACAACGAAGTCGATGACGACAAGGGCGAACCACCACTTGAACATCGGGCGATAGCGGCCCGAGCGGATCGACGAAGTATCAAGCCAGGGGGCCAGCGCCATCACGATGATCGCGCCGAACATGGCCAGCACGCCGAACAACTTGGCGTCGACGATGCCGCCGGTCAGGGTGTTGGCAATCATTACGACCCAGACGTCGGCCGTGAAGGCCCGCAGGATCGCGTAGAACGGCAGGAAGTACCATTCCGGCACGATGTGCGCGGGCGTCGCCAGCGGGTTGGCCTCGATGTAGTTGTCGGGGTGACCCAGGTAGTTCGGCATGAAGCCGACGATGGCAAAGAACACGACCAGGATGATTGCCAGGGCAAAGACGTCCTTGATCACATAGTACGGCCAGAACGGAACCGTATCCTTCTCGGCCTCTTCCTTGGACCCGCGGCGAACCTCAACACCCGTGGGGTTGTTGTTACCGGTGGTGTGGAAGGCCCAGATGTGGACCGCGACCAGGGCGGCGATCACGAAGGGCAGAAGGTAGTGCAGCGAGAAGAAGCGGTTCAGCGTGGCGTTGTCCACGGCCGGCCCGCCCAGAAGCCAGGTCTGGATCGGCTCGCCCACCAGGGGGATCGCGCCGAACAGGCCGGTGATCACGGTCGCGCCCCAGAAGGACATCTGGCCCCAGGGAAGCACGTAGCCCATAAAGGCCGTGGCCATCATCAGGACAAAGATCAGGATGCCGACGATCCAGGTGACCTCACGCGGTTCCTTGTAGGATCCATAGTAGAGGCCGCGGAAGATGTGGATGTAGACGGCGAAGAAGAACAGCGAAGCGCCGTTCATGTGCGCATAGCGGATCATGTGGCCCGAGTTCACGTTGCGCATGATGTGTTCGATCGAGGCGAATGCCATATCGACATGCGGCGTGTAGTGCATGGCCAAAACGACACCGGTCGCGATCTGCAGAACCAGGCAGAACGCAAGTACGATGCCCCAGATCCACCACCAGTTCAGGTTCTTCGGTGTCGGGATCATCAGCGTGTCATAGACCAGCCCAACGATGTTCAGGCGACGGTGCAGCCACTTTTCGGGCGCGGACTTCGGTTCGTAATGGTCGTGGGGAATGCCAGCCATCTTTTTGCTCTCCCTTAACCCAGAACCAGCGCGTCGCCATCGAATACGGCGGGCGGAATGGGCAGATTTTGAGGCGCAGGACCTTTGCGGATACGGCCCGCGGTGTCGTAGTGCGAGCCGTGGCAGGGGCAGAACCACCCGCCAAAGTCGCCGGATTCTCCGAGGGGCACACAGCCGAGGTGGGTGCAAACGCCCATCTGGACCAGCCATTCGCCGGTTTCATCCAGCGCGCGGTTGGCGTCGGTCGCCGCAGCACCGGCCTGGATGTTGGCGTTCCGCGCCAGCGGGTCCGGCAGCGAGGAGACGTCGACCGCTTCGGCCTCCGCGATCTCGTCAGCCGTGCGGCGGCGGATAAATACAGGCTTTCCAAGCCATTTCACAGTCAGCTGGGTTCCTTCAGCCACGCCAGAGATGTCCACCCGGATCGACGACAGAGCCTGTACGTCTGCGGAAGGGTTCATCTGGTTGACAAGCGGCCAGACCGCTGCGCCAGCGGCAACGGCACCGGCTCCACCTGTGGCGTAGTAAAGGAAATCCCGGCGTGTGCCTTCGTGGTCTTCTGCGTGCGACACGAGCGTCTCCATCAATTCTTGGTTCGGGTGTCAGCCCAAAACAACGGACCGGGAGCGCCCGGCCAGTTGGGCGGGTTGATAACGCCGTGAAACCGGGGCGTCCAGCGGACAATCGACCGCACCGCTTCTTAAACGCGGAATTCTTGCACCAAGGGCGCCAAACCAACATCAAAAACCGTGGAATCGGCGCAGAACAAGCCGCTCTCTGAAAACTCTTCCTCGAATCGAAACCTGCTGATCCAACTCAGTCGTGCGGGATCGTCGCCGCCAGGGCGGGCCGCTCGAGGAAAGTTGCGTACCAGGCCGCCAGGTCATCGCGGCCAGCGCGCCAGTCACGGTCAGCGTGGCGGAAATCGAGGTAGCCGAGGCCGCAGGCCACCGCGATCTGTCCGATATTCAGCGGACCTTCAAGCAAGGGCATGAACCGGCCAGAAAGAGCGTCGAGAGAACGTTCGATCTTGGACCACTGGCCTTCGACCCAAGGTGCGTGCTGACGCTCGGGCGGGCGGAATCGGCCCTCGTAGACCATCGCCACCCCGCTGTCACAGATCGCGTCGCCGGTCGCTTCGAGCGTCAGCGCGTCCCAGAGACCCTCGGCCGGGTAGAGCCCTGCCTTGGCGCGGTCGTCCAGATAACGGCAGATGACGCGACTGTCATAGATCGCACGTCCGTTCTCGGGGATCAGGGCCGGGATTTTTCCGATAGGGTTGGCCTCGGCAATCATCGCGGGCGTATCAAGAGGGTTTGCCTTGGCGCCACAATACTCGACCTCGGTGTTCAGGCCCGTTTCCAGCAATACGATCTCGACCTTCCTACAAAAGGGCGACGCCGGGTTTGTTATGAGTTGCATCCGATCCTCCATGTCCTGACGTGGACCTTGGTCGATCGACTGAACGGATACAATCTCTAACGCACCCCGAACAGTGCCCCCTACCCCTAGTGGAAGATGAACGAGCGCATCGAAACCGAGCCAAGGTCGATGGCGTCGTTCACAAAGGTCAGAGAGTCGCCCTTGTCCGCCGCCCCCGCGATGGTCAGCGACGGCAGATAGTGATCAACGGAGGGGTGCGCCATCTTCAGGAGCGACCCGAGAGCCGCACGGTCCGACAGGGCTGCGACGTCTCGGTCCTCGAGCCGGTCGGCGAACAACCTGTCGAACTCTACCGCAAAATCCTGCGCTGCGCCGCCTGGGCGCATGGCCCGCAGGTTGTGGACCACGTTTCCCGAACCGAGGATCAACACGCCCCGGTCACGCAATTCACGCAGGGATCGGCCGATCTCAACGTGGTGTGGCAGGTCGGCGGCCATGTCGATCGACAATTGGAACACCGGGACGTCCGCACCGGGGTAGAGGAACTTAAGAACCGTCCAGGCGCCGTGATCCAGCCCCCAGCGGTCGTCTTCCTCGGCATGGTGGCTGGCCAGAAGCGTCGCCACCTCGCGGGCCAGCTCGGGGTCACCCTTGGCGGGATACTGCTGTTGGTAAAGTTCTTCGGGGAAGCCGTAAAAGTCATAGATCGTGCGCGGTACCGCCGAAACATCGACCAGAGTCGTGCCCTTTGTCATCCAATGCGCTGAGACCACGAGGATCGCTTGCGGACGCGGCAGGCTCTGGCCAAGCGCGGTCCAGCCACGGCTGAACTCGGTATCTTCGATGGCATTCATCGGGCTGCCGTGACCCAGAAAAACCGTCGGCATGCGGTCCGACGGCGCGAGGCGGTCTTTCAGGCGGTTCAGGTCTGCGGCTGTGCTCATCTCGATACTCCCGGATCGGGGGCGGGTCGCCCCTGTTGGGACGACCCTTATTGGTCAGGCGAATTGGCCAAGGGTTTTCTGGACCACCGGGATCCGAAGTGCAAAGGCTCCGCTGCCCAGGAAGACCAGCGTGGCTTGTGCCACTACCCAGAACAGCGGGAATTCCCAGCCACCGCCTTCTGCCGAAAAAAGCCAGCCGTTGCCGCTGTGCGCCCAAACGGCGCCCAGGAGGATCGGGATCAGGGCCAGCGAGACCAGGCGCGTTGCAACGCCCAGGATCAGGGCAAGACCGCCAACCAGTTCGGCGATAATGGTAATGTAGGCCAGAAAGCCCGGCAAGCCGAGGCTTTCGAAAAAGCCGACAGTGCCGGCAATGGTAAAGACCGAAACCTTCAACCAGCCATGGGCCATGAAGAGTGCGCCGGTGATCACGCGCAGTCCGAGGGCGGCGAAATCGGCCGAGGTTTGCGAGGTGTTTTCCGTGGTCATTGTGTCATTCCTTGTTTCCGCGCGCCGTGGCGCCGTGTGTCTGTCTGGGGCCTTATCTAGAAAGCCCAATATGACAACAAAATAGAGATTTTATGGATTGACTATCCACGCTGCGTTCTCAATCTGGACACATGGATGTCATAGACGAACTCAAGGCCTTTGTGGCCACTGCCCAGAAAGGCTCGTTCACCGCCGCCGCCGATCAGCTTGGGATTTCGAACCGGCTCACCTCGAAATACGTGGCCGAGCTTGAGGCGCGGCTTGGCGTGCGCCTGTTCCAGCGCACGACGCGCAAGGTGGGGCTGACGCCTGCGGGAGAAGATCTCCTGGCGCGGGCACCGACTGTTCTGGAGGATCTCGACGACCTTCTGGCGGATTCGACTGAAGAGGCGCGCGGGCTGGCCGGCACGATCCGCATTTCGGCCCCTGTGATGATGGGCGAAATCTATCTGGGCCAGATGCTGGGCCGGTTTGCCTGCGAGCATCCGGGCCTGTCCTTCGATATTCGCCTGAACGACCGCTATGTCGACCTGGCCGCCGAGGGCATCGACCTTGCTTTCCGGGTCGGCCAGTCGGACATGTTGTCTTTGAAGACCCGGCGGCTTGGGGTGTTCCAGGCCCTTGCCGCCGCCAGCCCCGACTATATTGCCGCCCATGGAGCGCCGAAGGCGCCGGACGAACTGGCCGATCACGCCTGCATCATCGACACCAACCGGCGCCTGCCCCGCCGCTGGGTCTTTGAAAGGGACGGCGAAAAGATAACAGCTTCGGTCTCGGGGCGGTTCATTGTCAATTCGGCGCGGGCCTCGGTCGAATTGGCAACGCGCGGCCTCGGTATCGTCTATGCACCCCGCTTTGCCCTGCGCGAGGAACTGGCCAGCGGCGCCCTCGTGCCTGTCCTTGAGGGGTTCGCCGGAGAGGGCGCCCCCCTGATGGCGGTCTACCTCGAGGGCCGCACCCTGCCCCGCAAGGTGCGCGCGCTGATCGACTTTGCCCGCCAGGACCTGCAAAATGCGGACGTGCTTTAGGTCTGGGACGACCGGCAGGGCTCTGGACCTCGCAAAGTTGGCCGACCAAGATGCGCGACAGGGACAAGGGAGGACACCATGCGGCGCAAAGTTGTCTCGGCGGCCGACGCGGCGGCCTTGATCAAGGACGGAGACACGCTGACCACCTCCGGGTTCGTCGGCATCGGCGTACCGGAAGAGCTGTTGCGCGCCATTGAGGACCGGTTCCTGAAAACCGGCCACCCGCGCGACCTGTCCCTGGTTTTTGCTGCCGGACAGGGCGATGGCAAGGATCGCGGGCTGAACCGGCTGGGTCATGACGGGCTGTTGAAGCGGGTGATCGGCGGACACTGGGGGCTGATCCCCAAGGTCGCCGCGCTTGCGGTCGCGGGCAAGATCGAGGGCTGGAATCTGCCGCAGGGCTGCATCAGCCAGCTTTATCGCGACATTGCAGCCGGAAAGCCGGGGATGTTGTCGAAGATCGGGCTTGAGACCTTTGTCGATCCCCGCAACGGCGGCGGGGCAATCAACGACGTCTCGACCGAGCAGCAGGTGGAGTTGATGGAGATCGGTGGCGAGGAATGCCTGTTCTACCGCGCCCAGCCCCTGACAGTTGCCCTGTTGCGTGGCACCACGGCGGATGAATCTGGCAATATCACGCTGGAGCGCGAAGCGCTGATCATGGACAACCTCGCGCAGGCCATGGCGGTCAAGAACGCGGGCGGGGTGGTGATTGTCCAGGTCGAGCGGATCGCGCGCAGCCGTACACTGCCCGCGCGCGAGGTGCAGATCCCCGGCATCCTGGTCGATGCGGTCGTGGTCTCGCACCCCGAAAACCACATGCAGACTTTCGGTACGGCGTTTTCGCAGGCCTTTACCAACCGCATCCGCCCACCTGCAGGCGAGATTGCCTCCATGCCCCTGGATATCCGCAAGGTGATCGCGCGCCGCGCGGCGTTCGAATTGCCTGTGAACGGTGTCATTAACCTTGGTATCGGGATGCCCGAGGGTGTGGCCGCCGTCGCAGCCGAGGAAGGTCTCCTGGACCACGTCACCCTGACGGCAGAACCGGGCGTGATCGGCGGTCAGCCCGCCTCGGGCCTGGATTTCGGGGCCGCTGTCGACACGGATGCGGTGATTGCCCAGGGAGCGCAGTTCGACTTTTACGACGGCGGCGGGCTGGACATGGCCTGCCTCGGTCTCGCGCAGGCCGACGCCCTCGGCAACGTCAATGTCTCGCGCTTTGGGCCCCGGCTGGCGGGCGCTGGCGGGTTCATCAACATCAGCCAAACCGCCAAATCGTTGGTCTTTGCAGGCACGTTCTCGGCCAAGGGGCTGGACATCGCGGTGCACGATGGCCGTCTCGACATCCGAACCGACGGTAGCGCCGGCAAGTTTCTGGCCAAGGTCGACCAGGTCACCTTTTCCGGCGCCCGCGCCGCACGGCTGGGCCAGTCGGTTCTTTATGTCACCGAGCGCTGCGTTTTCCGCCTGGCCCCCGATGGCCTGCGCCTGATCGAGGTCGCGCCTGGCATAGACATCGAAAGCGACATACTTGCCAAGATGGCCTTTACGCCGCTGGTGGACGAGGTCGCGATCATGGACGCCCGCATCTTCGCCCACGAACCGATGGGGCTGCAAACCGAGCTTTTGCACCTGGACCTGCCACAGCGCATTGCGTTCAACGCCGGGCAGAACCGGCTGTTCATCAACTTTGAAAAGATGCGCGTGCGCACGCGCGAGGATATCCGCATGGTCCGCGAAGAGATCGAAAAGACCTGCGCGCCGCTGCTCGGTCCGGTCGATGTGATCGTGAACTATGACGGCTTCCAGCTGGATGACGAAATTGCTGCTGACTATGCCGCGTTGGTCGCTGACCTCGAAGAGCGGTTTTACGGCACCGTCACGCGGTATTCGGGCTCGGCCTTCTTGCGCATGAAACTGGGCGAAACGCTGAAAGGGCCCGCCCACCTCTATGAGACCCGCGATGCGGCGCAGGACTTTCTAGACAACAGCGCCTAGCCTTTTCCGGCCAACTCCCGGCCCGCCGCAACGATGGCCTCGACCGTGATGCCAAAGTGGCGGTACAACTCGGGCGCCTTGGCCGATGCGCCAAACCCGGTCATCCCGATGAACCTGTCGGTGCGTCCAAGCCAGCGATCCCAGCCAAAGGACATGGCCGCCTCCACCGCGACGCGGGGGGCGGTGCCAAGCACCTCGGCGCGATAGGCGCTGTCCTGTTCGTCGAACAATTCCCAGCAGGGCATGGAGACCACGGCCGCATTTAGGCCCGAGTCTGCCAGTTGTGCCTGGGCAACCACCGCGAGGCCGACCTCGGTTCCGGTTGCCAGGATGGTCAGATCGCGCGGCTCCTCTGGCTCGATCAGGACATAGGCACCCTTGCGCGAGTGGTTGGCGCCCGCGTCCGCCCTCACTGCATCCGCCGCCTGTCGCGATAGGGCGAACATGGACGGGCGATTGGTGGTTTCCAGCGCGATCTGCCAGCATTCGGCGGTTTCGACCGCATCGGCGGGGCGGAACACCAGCATGTTGGGCATGGCCCGGAAGCCGGCCAGCACCTCGACCGGCTGGTGGGTCGGCCCGTTCGAGCCGACTCCGATCGAATCGTGGCTGAACACGTAAGTCACCGGCAATCCCATGAGCGCCGCCATCCGCATGGCCGCGCGTTCATAGTCGGCGAAAGCCAGGTAGGTCACGTTGATGGGCCTTAACCCGCCGTGGGTGGCGATGCCATTGGCCATGGCGCCCATCAGGTGCTCGCGCACGCCGCAATGGACGTAGGACCCGCTGGCATCACTGGCCGTGAAAGCGCGGCGGCCGCGCTTGTGGTTGGTCGGTGCTTCGAGATCGGCGCAGAGCACCATGGTTTCGGGCAGGTCCGCCGCAAACCCGTCGCAGACGTCGCCCGAGGCCTCGATCGTCGGCCGGGCGGTTTGGCGGGCGGCCGCTCCCTGGGCGAGCGTGTCGATGAGCGAAGGCCATAGGTCGGGCAGTGCGCCGTCCATCCAGCGCATGAACTCGTCCTTGCCATGCGAACTGTCGCGCCGCACCTGCCATTCCTTGTGAGCCGCGCGGCCCCGGTCCATGGCCGCCGACCAGTCGGCATAGATTTCGTTGGGGATTTCAAAGGATGAATAGTCCCATCCCATGGCGGCTTCGGCTTCGTCACGATCCCTGGGCGTCAGGGGCGCACTGTGACCGCCGCGCCGGCCCTCAAGGCGCGGGATGCCGCGCGCGATCGTGGTCCGGCAAGCGATCATCGAGGGGCGGTCGTCCGCTTTTGCAACCTCGATGGCGGCCGAGACCGCCTCGATATCGTGGCCGTCGACGATCTCGACATGCCAGTTCGCCGCCCGGAAGCGGGCCGGGACGTCTTCGCTGATCGAGAGCGCCGTGTCGCCGTCGTCGGTGATATGGTTGTCGTCCCACAGGAAAGTCAGCTTTCCCAGCTTCAGATGGCCGGCCATGGCGATGGCCTCCTGGCCTATACCCTCCTGGAGGCACCCGTCGCCGACGAAGACCCAGGTGCGGTGGTCAACCAGGTCGGTCCCGAAACGCGCCGCCAGCCGCGCCTCGGCCACGGCCATGCCGACCGCCGAGGCGATGCCCTGGCCGAGGAGACCGGTGGTCATTTCGATCCCCGCGTGCTGTTCGATCTCGGGATGGCCGGCGCAGACCGCGCCCAGGGTGCGGAAAGATTTGATGGCGTCCAGCGAGACAGCTCCATAGCCCGACAAGTGCAAGAGCGAATAAAGCAGCATCGAACCGTGGCCATTCGACAGAACCACCCGGTCGCGGTCGGCCCATTGCGGCGAGTCGGGATCGACCTTGAGGTGACGCGCATAGAGCACCGCAGCGATCTCGGCCATTCCAAGGGGCACGCCTTGGTGGCCCTCGCCCGCACGTAGGATCGCGTCGATCGACAGAAACCGGACCGCGTCCGCCATTTTCTGGATATCGGTCACAACATCCCCCTTTTGTATCTACCAACTAAAAGTTAAGTAGATAGCGATCCGAATTTCCAACGGACCTACCGCAAAACCGTCGCCATGAGAGTTAAGTATTTCTTAACTTGCTCCTAAACCAAGACCGCGCAACACATGTGCGCTGATGAAGCTCGAGGATCCGAATGCGCAACAGAGCGACCCTGCTGGACCAGCTTAAACAAGGCGACGTGCCCGAAATCCTGATCATCGGCGGCGGCATCAATGGCGTTGGCGTCTTTCGTGACCTTGCCGCCCAAGGGGTTCCCGCGCTTTTGGTCGAGGCAGGCGATTTTTCGTCCGGCACCTCGGCGGCCCCGTCACGTCTGATCCATGGCGGGTTGCGCTATCTTGAAACCGGCGAGGCTGCGCTGGTGCGCGAGTCGCTGACCGAGCGCAATCTCCTGTTGAAGAACGCCCACCACGTGGTCCACCCGCTGCCGGTCTGGGTGCCTTTGAAAAAGGTCTTTGCCGGGGCATTTGGCGCGGCGGCGCGGTTCTTCCACCTGACCACCCGGCCCGGACCCAAGGGAGCGATCCCGCTAAAGATCGGGCTGACGATCTATGACCTGTTTGGCAAGCTGCACAAAACCATGCCGAACCACCGGATGCTGTGGGGCAAGGCCGCGCGCGCCGAACTGCCGGCCCTGGCCGACGACGTGATCGCGGTCGGGGAATATTACGACGCGCGCATCTCGCATCCCGAACGGCTGGTGATGGAACTGATCGCCGATGCCGAGGCCGATTGCCCGGAGTCCATGGCCATCCCCTATCTCGCTGCCGGTAGCACCAAGGGCGGCACGGTCGAATTGATCGACCGCCAAGACCAGGCGAGCTATGCCGTGACGCCCAAACTGGTGGTCAATGCCGCCGGGGCCTGGGTCGACGTCGTGCAATCGGGCCTCGGGTTTTCCGGTCGCCTGATGGGCGGCACGCGCGGCACGCACCTCGTGGTAAGAAAGCCCGCGCTAACGCGCGCGATGAAGGGCAAGATGCTGTACTTCGAGACCGCCGATTACCGCGTCTGTCTCGCCCTGCCGCTGGACGACAGCCACATCTATATCGGCACCACCGATATTCGCGTCGACGATCCCGAAGAGCGGAACTTCACCGAGGAAGAGATTGACTATATCTTCGACGTGATAAAGCCGATCCTGCCGGACGAGGATTTCAGCCGCGACGACGTTGTCTTTGTCATGGCCGGCATCCGGCCCCTGCCCTATCAGGACACCGAGACCGCCGCACAGATCAGCCGCGACCACCGGCTGGACGTGCTGGCCCCGGAAGGCGAGCGGACCTTTGAGACGTTCGTCCTGGTCGGCGGCAAATGGACGACCTATCGTGCCTTTGCCGAGCACGTGGCCGACAAGGTGCTGTCAAAATTCGGCAAATCCCGCAGAGCTAGCACGGCCGACATGGCCATAGGCGGCGCAAAGAACCTGCCCGCCGACGCCGGTGCCCGCGCCGGGTGGATCAAGGACGTCGCCGCCGAGAGCGGGCTTGATGAAGCCCGTATCGCAACGCTGGTGGCACGCTATGGCAGCAAAGCCCGCGACGTGGCCCAAGCCGAGTCCGCCAAGCCTGCGCGATACGACAACCTGCCCGAGTATTCCCCCGCTGAGATCGCCGTGATCTGCCGCACCGAACGCATCAGCCGGTTGCAGGACATTATCTTGCGCCGCACGCTGATGGGGTTCGAAGGCGCGGTGACCAAGGCGAACCTGGCCGAAGTCGCGGCGACCGCCGCAGAGGTGCTGGGATGGGACGACGCCCGCACGGCTTCGGAAATCGCCGAGGTTACGCAGATCCTGAAGGACCATCACCGGGTGACGCTGGCCTAGGCCTTGTCCTGAAGACCATAGCTGCCGAAAGCCATTTGCACCTCGGCAATCTCTGCGTCGCTGAGGATCACAACATCGCCCAGTTGCAGGGCATGGTAGTACTGGCGCGCCAGCGTTTCGAGTTCGACGGTTCGCCAAATGGCTTTCTTCAGGCTTTCGCCCATGGCGATCATGCCGTGGTTTGCCAGGAGACAGGCGGTTCGGTCCTCAAGCGCCTCAAGTGCGAGCTTCGACAATTCGGCAGAGCCAAAACGTGCATACCCCGCGCAGCGCACCGTCGCGCCGCCAAAGGCCGCGACCATGTAGTGGCAGGCCGGTATCTCGCGTCGGGTAATGGCCAGAGAGGTGCAGTAATTCGGATGGGCATGAACGACGGCGTTCATATCCGGCCGTTCCGCCAGGATGTCCAAATGGAACCGCCATTCGGTCGAAGGTTTGAGCGGGCCTGACCACGCGCCGTATTCGCCCTGGAAGGGCATTTCGGCCAGCATCTCGGGCGTCATCTCCTCATAGGGCGTTGCAGAGGGTGTGATCAGCATCTTTTCCCCCGCGCGAACCGAGATATTGCCGGAGGTGCCCTGATTGATCCCCAGATCATCCATGGCGCGGCAGGCCGCAACCACCTCTTCGCGCAGTTTCCACTCGGCCTCGTCCATCTCGTCTCTCCCGCTGGCTCGTGCACCGCACACCGAACCCCGAATGATTGCCCCTGTCCAGCACCTGCTTGTCAGAGCCGCTGCATTCGTGATGAATGAAACCCATGATGCTGAACTCCCCGCCCAAACCCCCACTGATTGCCGTCGATGGCGGTGGCACGGGGTGCCGCCTAGTGCTGCATGACGGCAGCAAGGTGATTGCGACCGAGGCCGGCCCGACCAACCTGTCGAGCGACTTCGAGGCGGCGAGGATGCAGCTTTTGCTGGGTTTGGGTGCTCTGGCCGCACGGGCTGGGCTGTCGCTGAACGATCTGCGGCCGTTCCCTGCCTATTTCGCACTGGCCGGGGCGATCAGCGATGACATCTGTTACAGGATGCAGGCGTCTCTGCCTTTGGACAATGTATGCATCGAGGATGACCGCCGCGCTGCACTGGTCGGTGCGCTTGGCGAGGACGACGGGGCCGTGGCCCATTGCGGCACGGGATCTTTCCTGGCGCTGCAATCGGGCGGAGAGACCCGGCTTGCCGGTGGCTGGGGGCATATCCTGGGTGATGAGGCCTCGGCGCACTGGCTGGTCCGCCGCGCCCTTGCCGCAACGCTGGATGTGGCTGATGGATTGGCCAAGCCGACAAGGCTGACCGATCAGATCACCCGCGCTATAGGTCACGCGCCCCGCGTCGTTGCGTTTGCCGCCGAAGCGCGACCCGAAGAATTCGCCGCTCACGCCCCCATTGTAACCCGCGCCGCCGAGGCCGGAGACACCGCGGCGCAATCAATTCTCGCCGAAGGCGCCGCCTATCTTGCGCGCACTCTTGAACGGCTTGGCTGGCGGGAAGGCATGAGGCTATGCCTGACCGGGGGTGTCGGCGCCGCCTACGGCGACCACCTGCCCGAGCCCATGCGTGCCGCGCTGACCGAGCCGAAAGGCGCCCCTCTGGATGGTGCGGTCGCCCTTGCCAAGGCTCTGGCACGGGAGCTAGAGCGATGATCGACGGCACCTATTCCGGCGGCCCGATCTTTGATGGCGACACTCTGCACCACGGCTGGGCGGTCAGGATCGACGGTGGCGTCGTCTCTGCCATTGGTCCGAGAAATACCGTTCCGCATCAATCTCCTGTCGATCTGAACGGCGATATTCTCTGCCCTGGCTACGTCGACCTTCAGGTGAACGGTGGCGGCGGCGTCATGCTGAACGACGCGCCCACAGTGGCGACGCTGAAGCATATGGCAGCCGCCCACCGAAACCTTGGTGCCCTTCATATCCTGCCGACCCTGATCACCGCCCCCGCCGAAGTCACCATAGCCGCCATCGAGGCTGCCACGGAGGCCTGCGCAGTAGGCACACCCGGCCTCCTCGGACTGCACCTGGAGGGACCGCATATCGCCCGTGCTGGGGCCCATGATCCCGCCTTGATCCGCCGGATGGAGGACGGGGACCTCGACCTTCTCCTGATCGCTGCGAAATCGCTGCCCCTGTTAAAGATCACGCTGGCACCGGAAAACGTCACGCCCGAGCAGGTCGCCTGCCTCGCCGCGGCGGGGGCGGTCGTCTCGCTCGGCCATACGGACGCCGATTACGAGACCTGTCTTCAGTATTTCAACGCGGGAGCCTGCCTGGCCACGCACCTGTTCAACGCCATGAGCCAGCTTGGCAGCCGCAGCCCCGGTCTTGTTGGTGCCACTCTGTCGACAGGGAGCGTCAGCGCGGGACTGATCGCCGACGGCCACCATGTCCACCCTGCAACCATACGCGTGGCGCTGGAGGCCAAGGAGGGCCCCGGCGAGATATTCCTGGTCAGCGACGCCATGGCCACGGCGGGTTCGGAAATCGGGACTTTCACCCTGCACGGGCAGCAGGTCACGCGGGACGGAGGCCGCCTGACCCTGCCCGACGGCACGCTGGCGGGCGCGGACCTGACGTTAACGCGCGCGGTTTCGGTGCTGGTGGGCCAGGTGGGTGTGCCGCTGGAAAGTGCACTGAGACGAGTCACTTCGATCCCCGGCCAGGTCGCCGGGGGCCAGCACGGGCGGCTCAGCACCGGCACAGCGGCCGACCTTATCCGCATCGCCCCTGATCTGAGCGGGTGCGTGCCGGTCTCATAGGACTGTCCCCAAAGCGCCACGGCTCGGTCTTTTGCCTGTAATTCCATCCCGTTGAAGGGTGACTATAATCGCCGCATCTGCTAACGCAGCCCCAAGTTTGTTGGAGTAAATATGATCGTCCGTGAAACCCCCCTTCCCGGCGTTGTGATTATCGAACCTGTACGTCACGGCGATGCCCGGGGATTCTTTTCAGAAAGCTGGAGCAAATCCCGCATGGACAAGGCCGGGTTGGCCCATGACTTCGTGCAGGATAACCACTCGATGTCGACCGAGGCTGGAACGCTGCGCGGGCTGCACTTTCAGGCACCGCCCCACGCCCAGGCCAAGCTGGTGCGCTGTGGGCGGGGTCGGCTGTTCGACGTGGCCGTGGACATCCGCAGGGGATCGCCCACCTACGGACAGTGGACCGGCGCGGAACTCAGCTTTGAAAATGGCCTGCAACTTCTTGTTCCAGAGGGATTTCTTCACGGTTTTGTCACCCGGGAGCCAGACACCGAAGTCATCTACAAGGTGACGGACGTCTATGCCCCCGACTGCGACGGCGCGGTCCGCTGGGACAGTTGCGGCGTCGACTGGGGAGTGACCGGGACGCCAAAGCTGTCGCCCAAGGACGCCGCCGCTCCGGCCCTTGCCGATTTCGACAGCCCCTTTGAATGGACCGCCCCATGAAAATCCTTGTTACCGGCGGCGCGGGATTCATCGGTTCGGCGGTGGTGCGCCAGGCCATCCGCGACGGCCACGAGGTGGTGAACCTCGACTGCCTGACCTATGCCGCGAACCTTGCCAACGTAACACCGGTGTCGAACGCGCCGGGATATGCCTTTGAGCAGGTGTCGATCACCGACCGCGCGGGCCTTGACGACGTCTTTGCCCGTCACCAGCCCGACGCCGTGATGCATCTGGCCGCCGAAAGCCATGTCGACCGCTCGATCGACGGACCTGCCGAGTTCATCATGACGAACATCACCGGCACGTACACCCTGTTGGAAGCCGCCCGCGCCTACTGGGCCGACCGGGGCAGGCCTGACAGCTTCCGTCTTCACCACATCTCAACCGACGAGGTCTTTGGCTCACTGGGCGATACAGGCAAGTTCACCGAGGATACGCCCTATGACCCGCGCAGCCCCTATTCGGCCTCCAAGGCGTCCTCGGACCACCTGGTCCGGGCCTGGCACGAGACCTATGGTCTGCCGGTCGTCCTGACCAACTGCTCGAACAACTATGGCCCCTACCACTTCCCCGAAAAGCTGATCCCGGTCGTGATCCTGAACGCGATCCATGGACGGCCGATCCCGGTCTACGGCGCGGGCGAAAACGTGCGCGACTGGCTTTATGTCGAAGACCACGCCGACGCGCTGTTGCTGGTGCTGCAAAAGGGCAAACTGGGCCGCAGCTATAACATCGGCGGTGAGAACGAGGCGAAAAACATCGACCTCGTGCGCACGATCTGCGCCATCCTCGACAAGCGCCGCCCCAATGCCGCGCCCCACGCCGATCTGATCGAATTCGTCACCGACCGGCCCGGCCACGACCTGCGCTACGCCATCGACCCGACCCGCATCCGCACCGAACTGGGCTGGCGGCCCTCGGTCACACTGGAACAGGGGCTTGAAAAGACCGTCGACTGGTACCTTCAGAACGAAGACTGGTGGCGGCCACTTTTGACAATTGCGACCGAGCGGAGGGGGACCAAAGCGTGATCCTCGTCTTCGGCAAGACCGGACAGGTCGCGCGGGAACTGGCCCGGGTGGCCCCGGACGCGACATTCCTGGGGCGAGACACTGCGGATCTTACCGACCCGGCCGCCTGCGCGGCGTCGATTGCATCACAAAAACCCACTGCAGTGATCAACGCCGCCGCCTATACCGCCGTCGACAAAGCGGAAAGCGAGCCAGAACTCGCACATGCCGTCAATGCCGAAGCACCGGGCGCCATGGCGCGTGCTTGCGCCGATATGGGCGTGCCCTTCGTTCACATTTCAACGGACTACGTCTTTGACGGAACCGGAGCCGCGCCTTTTGCTCCCGACCACCCGACCGCGCCGCTGGGGGTTTATGGCCAAACCAAATTGGCGGGCGAAGACGCCATTCGCGGGGTTGGCACCTCGATCATCCTGCGCACGTCATGGGTGTTCAGCGCCCATGGGGCGAATTTCGTGAAGACCATGCTGCGCCTCGGAGCCGAACGGGACGTGTTGACCATCGTCGCCGACCAGGTCGGCGGCCCCACCCCGGCGGCGGCCATCGCCGATGCGGTCCTGACAATCGCAAAGAGCCACATCAGTACCGAAAAAACAGGCGGCACCTATCATTTCTCGGGGCAACCGGATGTCAGTTGGGCCGACTTCGCCCGCGAGATTTTTGCCCAGGCCGATCTCGACGCTGCTGTTCTGGATATACCGACGGCCGATTACCCGACACCCGCGGCGCGCCCGCTTAACTCGCGCCTGAACTGTGATAGTCTGAGCGAAGCCTATGGAATATCCCGTCCCGACTGGCGGCATGGCCTGGCGCAGGTGTTGCAGGAACTCACCCCATGACCCTTCCACCATCTTTTTCGCGCCATGCTTTCGTCGCCAAACCCTCCAAATCGCCCAGTAGCTGCAAAGCAGGCAAAAAATCCAAGGGCATAGTACATGACCGCGCGTAAAGGCATCATTCTGGCCGGAGGTTCCGGCACCCGGCTTTATCCGATCACCATCGGTGTATCCAAGCAGCTCTTGCCAATCTATGACAAGCCAATGATCTATTACCCGCTCAGCGTGCTGATGCTATCGGGTATCCGCGAGATCGCCGTCATCACCACGCCCGAGGACCAGGCTCAGTTCCAGCGCCTGATGGGCGACGGGTCGCAATGGGGCCTGAAACTGACCTGGATCCAACAGCCCTCGCCGGACGGTCTCGCGCAGGCCTACCTTTTGGCAGAAGATTTTCTGGATGGCGCACCCTCGGCCATGGTGCTGGGAGATAACATCTATTTCGGGCATGCCCTGCCCAAAATGCTGGCCCGCGCCGACGCGCAGGACAGCGGCGGTACCGTGTTTGGCTATCGCGTCGCCGATCCCGAGAGGTACGGCGTCCTTGCCTTTGATGGCGACAAGGTCTCGGGCATTTACGAAAAGCCCGAGAACCCACCGTCGAACTATGCCGTGACCGGGCTTTACTTCCTTGACGGCACCGCGCCCGAACGCGCGGCGCAGGTCAAACCCTCGCCCCGTGGCGAGTTGGAGATCACCGACCTTCTGGAGACTTATCTGAAGGAAGGGAGCCTGACGGTCGAAAAAATGGGCCGGGGCTTTGCCTGGCTTGATACGGGCACCCATACGTCGCTTTTGGATGCTGGCAACTTCGTCCGCACGCTGACTGCACGACAGGGCCTGCAAAGCGGTTCTCCCGAAGAAATCGCGTTTGAAAATGGCTGGATCACGCGCCAGGACCTGCTGGATGCCGCCGCCCCCCTGGGCAAGAACGCCTATGGTGCCTACCTGCGCCAGATCGCCCGGGACTCCGAATGAAGACCGCCCTCGTCACAGGTTCGGCGGGGTTCATCGGCTTTCACGCCGCCAAACGCTGGCTCGACGAGGGTTGGCGCGTCGTCGGCATCGACGCCTTCACCGAATACTATGATCCCAACCTGAAACGCGACCGAGCTGCGATCCTGGCCGAATATCCGAACTTCATCGAGGTCGAAGACCGGATCGAGACCCCGGACGTTCTGGTCGACCTGTTCGCACGATACAGGCCCGAGCACGTGGTCCACCTGGCTGCACAGGCGGGCGTGCGCTATTCGATCGAGGCTCCGGCGACCTATGTCGCGGCCAACATCCAGGGCACTTTTGAATTGCTTGAGGCCGCCCGCGCCTATCCACCCGAACGGCTCCTGCTGGCTTCGACCTCGTCGACCTATGGCGCGAATACCAAGATGCCCTACGCAGAGACCGACAAGGCGGACTGGCAGATGTCGTTTTATGCCGCCACCAAGAAGGCGACCGAAGCGATGGCGCATTCCTATGCCCACCTGTACGGCCTGCCGGTGGTAATGTTCCGCTTTTTCACGGTCTATGGCCCTTGGGGCCGCCCGGACATGGCGCTGTTCAAATTCGTTCGCGCGATCCTCGAGGACCAGCCGATCGACGTTTATAATCATGGGCAGATGCGCCGCGACTTCACCTATATCGACGACCTGACCGAAGCTGTCTGGCGGCTGGCTCAGGTCTTTCCGGCCGAGAGCCTGGGGGATTTCGACAGCCTCAGTCCTGTCGCGCCCTTCCGCATCGTCAACATCGGCAAGGCGCAACCCGACGCGCTGCTCGAATTCATCGAAACCATCGAATCCGCCCTAGGCCGGACCGCCCGGAAAAACATGATGGACATGCAGCCGGGCGACGTACCGGCCACGTGGTCTGACACCACGCTCTTGCAGGCCCTGACGGGCTTTTGCCCCACAACCGGGCTTGGCACGGGTATCGGGGAATTCGTCGACTGGTATCGTGGTTACTACGGCGCCTAGGGCGCCACGCGAAAAGAGGACTTTTGGGGTATGCGCATTGCAATGATCGGAACCGGATACGTCGGGCTTGTCTCCGGTGTCTGCTTTTCGGACTTTGGCCATGACGTAATTTGCGTCGACAAGGATGCCGCCAAGATCGAAAAGCTGGAGAACGGGCAAATACCGATCTACGAGCCGGGCCTCGAAATCCTTCTGGCCAAGAATGTCGCTGCCGGGCGGCTATCGTTCACCCAGGACCTTCCCAAGGCCATCGACGGGGCCGACGCGGTGTTCATCGCCGTCGGCACGCCGACGCGGCGCGGCGATGGCCATGCCGACCTGACTTACGTGATGGCCGCGGCCGAGGAGATCGCCCGCGCCGCCAGAGATTACCTTGTGGTCGTCACCAAGTCGACGGTCCCCGTGGGCACCAACCGCAAGGTCGCCGAGACCCTGCGCGCCACTAACCCCGATCTTGATTTCGACGTGGCCTCGAACCCCGAGTTCCTGCGCGAAGGGGCCGCGATCGACGATTTCATGCGCCCCGACCGCGTGGTCGTCGGCGTCGAAACCGACCGTGCGGCGCAGGTCATGGCCGACATCTATCGCCCGCTGTTCCTGCGTGATTTTCCGATCGTCACCACCGATCTGGAATCTGCCGAGATGATCAAATACGCCGCCAACGCGTTCCTTGCGACCAAGATCACGTTCATCAACGAGATCGCGGCGCTGTGTGAAAAGACTGGCGCCGACGTGCGCGAAGTGTCCAAGGGCATGGGGCTGGACGGACGCATCGGCAACAAGTTTCTGCACGCGGGCCCCGGCTACGGCGGATCATGTTTTCCAAAGGATACCAGTGCATTGGCGCGGATCGGACAAGAGTATGCCTCGCCCATGACCATCACCGAAGCGGTGATTCAGGTGAACGACGCAGTCAAGCGCCGAATGATCGAAAAGCTGCGCGACCTTTGCGAAGGATCGTTCAACGGCAAGAAGATCGCTGTTCTTGGCGTGACGTTCAAACCCAATACTGACGACATGCGCGACGCGCCCTCGCTGACCATTGTCCCCGCTCTTGTGGGTGGGGGGGCCCATGTGCACGCAGTTGACCCTCAGGGCCGCCGGGAAGGCGAAGCACTGCTTCCGCATGTGAACTGGGAATCCGATGTCTACGCGGCAACAGAGAACGCCGACCTCGTCGTCATCCTGACAGAATGGAATGAATTTCGCGCGCTCGACCTGCCCCGCATCGCATCGGCCATGGCCACGGCTCGGATGGCGGATTTGCGCAACATCTACACGGCACAGGACGCAGAAGAGGCTGGCTTCGACTCCTATGTGTCGGTCGGACGCAAACCGTTTCCGGCACCGACCGACTAGCTCCGCCTAGTAGGAATAGCCATAGCCTTCTTCCATGAAGCGGCACTTGTTCAGCACGACACCGGCGATGTTGCTGTACTGAGCCACTTCGCGTTCGACCTCGTCGATCTGGGCGACAGTGCTCAATTCAGCGGCCGCCACGATGACCACGGCATCGACCAGTTTTAGGAACCCTCGGGTTTCGTCGCTGACCAGAACGGGCGGCATGTCGAACAGCATGATATCAGGGCGGAAATCGGCCTGGATACCGTCCAGGATATCGGCCGTCTGTGCCCGCAGGATAATTCGCGCCGGGTCGGCCACAGAACGCGTCGTCATCGAGATCGCCGTGTTGTCGCCAAGCCGCATCGCCTGTTCGGCGAAATCGACCTCACCGTTCAGGACATCCGCGAAACTCGCTGTCGGACTGACACCAAAGGTCTTGGCAACAGCCGGGCGACGGAAATCGAGATCGAACAACAGCCCGCGGTTTTCCTGCTGCCGCCCGAGACCGGCGATCAAGTTGCAGGCGGTCGTCGTCTTGCCGCAACCCGGCGTTGCCGAGGTGAGTGCAATGCGCGTCCAGTCATTGCGACGCATCTCTAGCATCAGCTTGGTGCGCAGGATATCGAAATGCTGCGCCTCCGGGGTGGCCTCACCGGCATAGATGCGGGCCTTGTGCAACCGCCGCTCTGACGGCTCGAACTTGGCGATCCCGGCCCAGCGTTCGGCGACCGCGCCTTCCTGGGCGACCCGCCTGGAGCGGCTGCGCGTCATCAGCTCGTTGCGAACAGGGCGGCCGGTAGTGTCGTCGCGTTTTTCCCGTGCCCGTGCGAGGGCCGCTTGCAGTTTTTCCATCAGTCCGCTCCGCTCAAAGCCCCAACTTGCCCGCAATTTTTTCCGCCACGAGATCCAGTGGCATAACGTACATATGGACCGCCCACAGTCCGATCGGCACCGATAAGAGCACGGCAACAACAAAGATGATCTTCAGCGCCCTACGTCGTTTAACGGTGCCCGGATCCTCGATGTAGGGGATGGTCGCCAAGGGCTGGATGCCCAGTGCACGCGTCAGCTCTATCGGTCGACGAATGGTCCGGTTCAAAAGTTCGGTCAATACGAAGAACAGCCCGGCCAGGCCCGCCCCGGCAAAAACGCCACCGCCCGCGATCAGCTTGCGATTGGGTGAATCGGGACTGCTTGGCGCAATCGCGTTTTCCAATACTCGCAGCCGTTCGCCCTTGGCGGCAGCTTCGATGTCGGCGCCCGAACGCGCCGTGGCCTGCGAGGCGGCCGCGCGGTTCAGCTGAAACTCGGTTGCCTCATAGGCGCGCTGCAGTTCGTCAAGCCGAATCGCGACTTTCGGGGTTTTCTCGATCGCGACCAAAAGCTCGGCCAGTTCTGCCTCGGTCCGTTCGATCTCCTGGTCGATGAAATTGACGCGAGAGTCGATCTCGGCCAGTTGCAGATCAAGAACAGAGCCTGTCAGCGTTTCCGTTTCCTGGGCGTCAGCGTCAGTCACCTTGACCTGGGGCGTCAACTGTTTGATGCGCGCGCGCAAAAGCTTAACCTTGGGGTTATCCTCGGAGTATATCGACAGCGCTGCGTTCAACTCGGCTTCAAGCTGAGACAGCTGTTGTTGTTGCGGTGTCAGTGGCACCGTCGCTAGTCCGCTCGCAGTTCCGACGGCGATGAGCCGGTCCTTTTGGTCCACCAGAGACGCCCGGTCGCGGGAAATCAGGTTCAGCCGCTCTTGCAGAACCGACTGGCGGCTCATGCGGTAATCCAACGCTTCTGGAAGCGCATCCTTGTTGGCCTCTTTGAACGCGACAATGTCCGCGCTCCGCTGGCTCAGTTCCGACGAGTACCGCGCAACCTGCTGTTCAAAGAATTCAAGCGTATCGCCCGTCTGGCCAAGGCGACTTTCGGAATCTGTTGCCAGCACGATGGTCACAAGTTCGTTGACCACAGAAGCCGCGATATTGGGGTCTTCGCTCGAAAACGAAATCGTCATCGTGGTGGCGCCGTTGCGCCCCTGGGTCTGCAAATCGACCGCCGTTGCGGCTCTCATCATGGTGACAACGCGGTCGGGCAGCAGCCTTTTCTCGCTTTTAAAGACATTAAAGCGGTTCGCCACGTCGATCAGCGTGTCACGGGCCATAATCTGTTGAACGATGATCTGAAGCCGCTCTGTCGCCTGAGTTTCCACCGTCCGGCTGGCCAGGTTTTCCGGAATCTTGGCCCCCTCGGCGACGAGCTTGGCTTCAGCCGTATACCTGGGCGGCAATGTCATCGCCAGCGCCAGCCCAAGTCCCATGCACAGGATGAACAGCACGGACATGACAGGCAGACGCCGCAGAACCAGCGCCAGATAGAAACGAACTTCAGAATTCATTCGGCTGCTTCTCCGGTCGAATGGAAGGCGGGCAGGAATATTCCGTCATCAAGGACTTCCTCGATAATCGCCGCATCGACGACCCGGCGCTCTTCGGTGGCGGCATATACCATCGCGAAATCGCAGAGCTTGTTCACAAGACGTGGAATTCCGTGGCTGTGCTTGTGCACAAGATCGATAGCCTCGGCGGTGAATTCCGATCCCGTCCCGCCCACATGGGTCAGTCGATGTTGAATGTAGCCGGCGATCGCCGCCCGATCGAGCGAGGCGATATGATACGTCGCCGAGACCCTTTGCGCGAACTGGCGCAATTCGGGCCGCATGATCATCTGACGCAACTCGGGCTGACCGACAAGGATCAGCTGCAACAACTCGTCCTTGTTCGAGTTGATGTTGGTCAGCATCCGCAGCTCTTCCAGCCCCTCGATCGACAGGTTCTGCGCCTCGTCGATCAAAAGAACGACGCGCCGTCCCGTCGCGTACTCCTCGATCACGAAATCCTGGAGCTGCTGGAACAACTTCACGTAGGCCGCGTTCAGATCGGTCTCGATCCCGAGCGCGTTCAGCACCCATTGCAGCAGCTCGCCACGACCGCCTTGGGCGTTCGAGATCAGTCCGAGGGTGATGTCGTCATCGAGTGTTTGAAGAAGTTTCTGGATCAGGGTCGTCTTGCCGACGCCCACCTCGCCCGTGACCACGGTGATGGGCGAACGGGTCAGAACCCCATACTCCAGCACAGAAAAGGCCCGCCGGTGCGCCCGCGACCAGAACAGGAAATCTGGATCGGGCAGCAACGTAAACGGTCGCTCCGAGAATCCGAAGAAGTCCATATAAAGATCAGTACTCGTCATGAATCCCACTACATTTACAGTGGTAGATATAGGCATGCGGTCAGCGAATGTCTTCCTGCACGCGCCTTATGGTTACATCATGTCGCGTCTGCGGCATTTCTGCAAACGATTCACCAAGAATCGAACGAATCGCGGCGATGTATCCGGCAGGTACTAGCCCCATATTGTGAACAATACCCTACACCGGCACAGATTGTTGCCGCAACACTGGTTTGGCGGCTCTCCGATCCGATGGGGCAAATGTGGCGATTGAAAGGCAGAAGAAGGCGAAAGTTTGTTTAAATCAAAGGCAAAGCTTGGCGGGGCCGATCAATCGTTTGGCATCCGAAACGCGGCAAGCTCCTTAAAGACAAGGAATTTGTTTGATTTCACCCCACCCGGTGTTAGGTAATTGTTAAGCATCAAGCAGGCATGAGCGCTCTGCGAAATGTGGTTTTTGAGGGGTCGTGTGAGTACCGGGGGGCCGAGCTAGGCTCGGTGTAAGTAGAGTAATGACAGTTCACGCTGCGAATATTCGGGCAACTGGCGAAGCTGCGCCTTTGACCGCCAAGGCATTTTCCGGGAATCGTTCAGCCTACGGACGGTTCGCAAAGCGGGCGGTTGATCTCGTCCTCGTCATCGCATCTCTTCCTTTCGTGCTTCCCTTCCTTTTGATGGTGTCGGCTGCAATCTACGCGACTGACGGACATTCACCGATCTTTCGCCAAGAACGGGTTGGCCTGAACGGCAAACGTTTCCGCATCTGGAAATTCCGCACTATGGTGCCCGATGCAGAGGCCCATCTCGAGCGCCACCTCGCCCAAGACGAGGCCGCACGCAAGGAGTGGGACGAGAAGCAGAAGCTGTCCGTCGACCCCCGCTGCACCGGCATCGGGCGCGTATTACGCCGCAGTTCACTGGATGAACTGCCCCAGTTGGTCAATGTTCTGACCGGCGACATGTCCCTTGTCGGACCGCGCCCCATGATGCCCAGCCAGCAGGCTTTGTATCCGGGTCACGCCTATTACCGTCTACGCCCGGGCATGACCGGCAGCTGGCAGGTTTCTGCCCGCAACGAAAGCTCGTTCGCCGACCGTGCATATTTCGATGACCAATACGAGCAGAGCCTCGGCTTTGCCACAGATGCCAACATCGTGCGCAAGACTTTTGGTGTCGTTCTGCGCGGCACCGGCGTGTAGCGGCCACCCTCGTTCGACCCTAATTTGGTAGAAGAAAAGTCGCGTTCCTGATACAACGTACTGGGCGTCGATTTGGGAGTTTTTCGAATGGCCGGTATTTTTCGGTTTGGAGTTTTTTGTTTGGTATTGCTGGCCCTTGCGGCCTGCGACACGGCCGAGGAACGTGCCGAAAAGCACTTCCAGAACGCGCAGGAATTGCTGGCCGAGGGCGACATGCAGCGGGCCCTGGTCGAACTGAGAAACGTTTTCAGCCTGAACGCCGGGCACAAGGAAGCACGCCTGGCCTACGCCGAAACCACGCGTTCGCTCGGTAATATCGGCGACAGTTATGCCAGCTACCTGAGAGTTGCTGAGCAGTTTCCCGACGACATCGCCGTGCGCCAGACCCTGACCGAAATGGCGATCCTGGCCCAGAACTGGAGCGAGGCCGAACGCCACGGCAAGGTGCTTCTGGCTGCGGCTGACGGTTCGGACGCGCAGGCGATCCCGCTTTTGGCACTGGAATTCCGCAAGGCCGTCCTGGACAAGGACGCTCCTCGCATCCGCGAATTGACGCGTCGCGCTGAAGAGCTTGCAGTCCAATCTCCAGACAGCGAAATCCTGTCGAGAATGCTGATCGAAGGTTATCTGGCAGAGGGCGAGATCGACAAGGCCCTTGCCATCGCTGATGCCACGATCGAGACAAACCCGGACTCTTATGCAGCCTACCGCGTCAAGGCGACACTCCTGGCGCGCAAGCAGGATCTGGCCGGGCTGGAAGCCCACCTGCGCGCAACGATTGCCCGCTTTTCCGAGGACCAGGACGCCAAGCAAAGCCTGATCCAGCTTTATGCCCAGCAAGGCGCGGTCGACGACGCCGAGGATTTCCTGCGCTCGGAAATCGAACTGGCCGACGACAAGGTCGCCGCGTATGTGACGCTCTTGACGTTCATGCGTCAGTCCAGGGGCGTAGAAGCGGCCCTGAAAGAAACTGAGGCGGCGATCGCGCTTTACCCCGAAGTTGACGTGTTGAAGGCCCTGAAGGCTGGAATGCTCTACGATGTTGACAGCAAGGACGAGGCAATCGCCCTGCTCCAGTCGTTGATCGACGGCGCGGAACCCGGAGACCAGACCGACCGATTCCGCGTTGCGCTTGCCAAGATGCTTTTGGCCACAGGCAACGAAGTCGGTGCGCGGCAGCTGGTTGAAGCGGTGCTTGAAGATGACCCCAACCAGGTCGAAGCGCTCAAGATGTCCGCCGACTGGCTGATCGAGGCCGACAAGACAGACGAAGCCATCGGTGCGCTGCGACGCGCGATGGACCAGGCTCCCGAAGACGCCGAAGCCATGACACTGATGGCGCGCGCCCATGAGCGCGCCGGCAACCCCGAGCTTGCCCAGGACCTTATCGCGCTCGCAGTCGAAGCTTCGGGCAATGCACCCGCCGAAAGCCTGCGTTTTGCGCGTCTCTTGGTCAAACAGGAACGCTATAGTGGCGCCGAGGACACCTTGATCAAGGCCTTGCGCGTCACGCCCGGCAATCTCGAACTCTTGGAACTGCTGGGCAAGGTGTACCTGGAGACCTCTGACTGGTCCCGCGCACAGGGCGTGGAAAATGCGCTGCGCCGGATCGGCACCGAGGCAGGCAACAACGCCGCGGAGGAACTGAAACTCAGGATTCTGAATCTGCGCGAGGGTCGGGAAAAAAGCCTTCTGTATCTGGAAGAGCTTGCCGAGGGCGACGACGCCACCATCAACGCCAAGATTGCGTTGATCCGCACCCGCCTCGCCGACAACCGCAAAGAAGACGCCATTGCACTGGCAGAGGAGCTGGCCAGGGAAAACCCTGACGATCCCCGTGTTGCCCTTGCGCTTGGAAATACGCAGCTGTCAGCCGGTGCCCTGGCTGACGCCGAGGCCACCCTGCGCGATGCAGCCGCATCGACCGACAACGCCACGATCGTCGTCCAGCTTGCGCGTGCTCTTTTGGCCCAAGGCAAATCCGGCGAAGCAATGACCGCCATCGACGACGGGCTGAACCGGATGACCAACAACCCTCAGCTAATGTGGACCAAGGCGATCCTCCTGGAACAGTTGTTCCGGATCGACGAAGCCATCGCGATCTATGACGATCTCTATGAAACGGACAGCAACTCAATGGTCGTTGCCAACAACCTGGCAAGCCTGCTGGCGACCTATCGCGATAACGAGGACAGCCTGAAACGCGCCCAGGTGATTGCCCGCCGCCTGAAAGGGACGCGCGTCCCTCCCTTCCAGGACACCTACGGCTGGATTGCTTTCCGGAACGGAAACATCGACGAGGCGCTTGACTATCTGGTGCCGGCGGCGGCGGCCATGCAGGCCGATCCGATCGTTCAGTACCACTTGGCACGGGCCTACGAGGAGGCCGGGCGCAAGGAGGACGCTTTGACAGCCTATCGCGCGGCGCTTGAACTTGCCGGTGACGACGACCCGCGCGAGCAGATCGGAGATGCGAAAACGCGAATCGAAACCCTCTCGGCCGCAGGTCAAGAGTGACCTTATGGCATCGGTTGAAATCCGCTTATGAACGAGTCGCGATTAGGGTTAAGTGTTCGTGAAAAAAAGCTTTAAAACAAACTATCGCACGCACCTCGGTGCTATGTTATGCCTTAAGGGGAAGGTGGAATCATGAAAAAGTTTCTTGTTGCTATTCTCTCGATCTTTGCTGCCACAGCTGCCGTGGCCCAATCGGGATATCAAATTCAACCGGGCGACACGCTCCAGATCGAAGTTCTCGAGGATCCCTCGCTGAACCGGTCGGTGCTTGTTCTGCCCGACGGGACGATCTCGTTCCCGTTTGCAGGCAGCGTTGCCGCCAGCGGTCGGTCGGCCGGTCAGGTGAGCGACATCATCACTTCCGGTATCGCATCGAACTTCGCGACCGAGCCCAATGTGTTCGTAACCGTTCAGTCCTTGCGGACTGGTCCGGTCGGCTCGGGTCCGGCACGAATCGACGTCTACATGATCGGCGAAATCGCGACACCGGGCGAAAAGAAGCTTGGCCGCGGCACGACGCTGATCCAGGCACTGGCCGAAACAGGCGGCTTTACCAAATTTGCGGCGACGAAACGCATTGTACTGCGCCGTACCGACCCGCGGACCGGCAAGCAGACCGTTTCGCGTATCAATTACAAAGCAATCGCGGACGGGGCAGCGGTTGGAAATGACATCGTCCTTCGTGACGGTGACGTGATCATCGTGCCCGAGCGCCGCCTCTTCGAGTAGTAGAGCGGAATGACATATTTGCGGACGGGTCTTTCAAAAACAGCAGCCCTAACGCTCTCGGTAGCAGTCCTGGCTCTTCCTGCCTTCGCGCAAGAAGAGCCAGCACGCCGGGGCGAGCTGACGTATTCTCAGGGGTTCGAGTTCACCGACAACCCGAACCTTGTCACAAACCCGACAGGGGATAGCCTGATCTCTCGCACTGCGGTGGATTTGGCGTTGATCAGTGAAACTCGTTCGCAGTCATTCAGCTTTTCGATCGGCACAGAACTTGTCGGCGACCTCTTCGGAGAGGTCTCTGACGATTTCGACATCGACAACAACCGCGCTGCGCTGAGCTATCGCCGCGATGGAGCGAACAGCGAACTGTCCTTCTCGGCCAGGTATCGCGAACTCGACCTGGATGACCAGGTTTTCGATACGGGAACCGAGTTCGTCATCGACACCGGTTCAGTCGAAACCCTGCGCTTTGAAACGGCGCTGCGCACCGGGATCGAAGGGCCCTTCGGGTTAGACCTCTCGGCAAGCCACACGGACAACAATTATACCGACACCGTCGACCCCGATCTCATGGATGAAACCACAGTCAGCGTCGATGCGACCGCCCATTTCCGCGTCGCACCCGACCGCGCTTTCCGAGCTGTGGCCGGGATCACCGAGAACGACGAGGACGGCGGCGACGAGACGACGGACACCTATGTTGGCGTCGGAATCGAGGGCGAGACGGCCGGTGGCCTGTCCTATGTCGGCGACCTGGTTTTCGACCGCTCTGAAACCAACGGCACCGTGACGGACGATGGCGTCGGTGTGGATATCGGCGTCACCCAGGCCCGTGCCGACGGCGCCGTGACGGTCGACCTGTCCAGCCGCATCGACGAGGCGGGCCGCCGCACCTCTGCCGAGGTGGGCCGCAGCTTTGACCTTCCGGCAGGTCAACTCGCCTTCTCGCTGGGTGTTGTTGACCAGGAAGGCGACGACTCGCTGCACGCCATCGGTGGTCTGGACTATACCCGCGATCTGCCCCGTGGCGCCCTCTCGGCCTCTCTGTCTCAGAACGCGGCCACCAGCAGCGGCGATGCTGTCATCAGCACCTCTCTGGCATTGGCTTATCGCGCCGAAATCGACGCAAACTCCGGCTGGCAGGCACAGCTGAGCTATGTGGAAAACGATGAACTGGGCTCGACCGACGACGACAACCGTACTTCTGCCAGCCTGACCTATTCGCGGGCGCTAACCGACGAATGGGACATGCGCACCGGTGTCGAATTCCAGCGGATCAATGAAAACGGCGCGGCCGACCGATCGTCCAATACGCTGTTCTTCAATATCGAGCGCGACATAACCTTCGGGTTCTGACGCCATGACAAAGGCCCCTCTGGACCGGAGCGCCGAAAGGAACTCCGGGTCAGGCTCATTGCGGCCCGTCCACCTGCTGATCGGTATCTGCATTGCCATTGAGGCCGTACTGCAACTGGGCGACGCCGGGGTCTTTGGTGTCTCGCGCTTCCGCTCGATTGCCTATGAATTCAGTGGTTTCTGGCAGGGCCTTCTGGGCGACTGGCGGCCAAACTATGCCGTGCAGCCTTACGCCATGTTCCTGACCTATGGCTTTTTCCACGCCGGACTGTGGCACCTGGGACTGAACATGGTGACACTTTATTCGCTGGGTCGCGCCGTGCTGGTGCGGATCAGCGGCTGGCGGTTTCTCCTGCTCTACGCCATCTCGGTTTTGGGGGGCGGCATCGGTTTCGCGCTTTTGTCGGATAGCTATCGTCCGATGGTCGGGGCCTCGGGCGCACTCTTTGGTCTTGCCGGGGCGCTTCTGGCCTGGGAATACGTCGACCGCTTTACATACCGTCGCGGCCTCTGGCCGGTTGCGCGCGCCGCCCTCTTGCTGATTGCCCTGAACATCGCGCTTTATTTCGCGATGGACCGCCTCCTGGCCTGGGAGGCACACCTGGGTGGATTTATTGCCGGATGGATCGCCGCCCTTCTGATCGATCCAAGCCCGCGACGCGCGTGAACCGTCCTACCAGGCCGAGAACCCGCCATCCACGTTGACAAGTTGCCCGGTCATGTAACCCGACTGGGGCGAGGCCAGGAACAGCATCACGTCCGCGATCTCGTCAGGCTGTGCCATGCGGCCGGCCATGATCAGCTCGGATACCCGCCGCTGGAACTCGTCCGAATGGTTGTTGAACACCGCGCCCGGCGCGATCGTGTTTACCGTTGCCTTGCGATCGGCCCAGTATCCGGCCAGCCAGACCGTCAGCCCGTGAATACCCGCCTTGGTGACACCATAGGCCGAGAAATTCTTGAATGGCATCCCGTCATAGATCGGATGGTGCGCCCCGTTCAGCGCATACATCGAAGCCACGTTGATCAGCGTCGCCGGGTACTTTCCCACGATGTCGCGGTCCATCTGCCGCGCCACCATGAACGCCCCGGTCAGGTTGGTGCGCAGGGTCTTTTCGAAATCTTCCACCGTTGTATCGGCGAAATCGGGAAAGCCCCTGCCCTTGCCCATCAACAGCTCACCTGTGATCGCGGCGTTGTTCAGCACCACGTTCGGCTCCCAGCCGTCGGCCAGGATGCGCTTGAAGATTTCTTCAACCGCGGGTTCGTCCGACACGTCGAGGTCATAGAACCGGAAATTCTCATCCGCGCCGTGACGCTCCTTCAGCCCCTCGGCACGGTCTCCCGGCAAGTCGGACGCGACGACCCGCGCCCCTTCCGCAAGCATCCGGCGCACATAGGTCGAGCCCAGGACGCCTCCCGATCCGGTGATGAATACCGTGCGTCCCTCAAGCTGCGCCATCAAGCTTCTCCCTCATCAAGTGTTCAACGATCTTGAAATCCAGTTCCGTATCGATGTCCAAGCACCGCTCGGTCGGCATCAGGTAGGGCAGAACCCGCCCCTGGAACAGCCCGCGCGCGCGTTTCAGATAGGCCGGGTCGACCACGTATGTCGAAGCCGCGTGTTCCCAGACGACAGGGGCCTGCTGGCGCGCCACGACCCCCCCCGGCAAGGGTTTCGAGACGTGCAGATAGCCCGACTGATCCGGCTCGACCAGGTTGAAGTATGGGTTCTTGCGCGCCTCGGTACAGGACATGATCATGTCCGGGCGCTTGTCGAAAAACGCATCCAGCGCGCCGTCGATATCCTCCATCTCGCGCAGGGGCGAGGTGCAGTCGAGATCGAGAAAGGCATCGACCGGACCAACAATTTCCTCTGCCTTTCCAAGAGCATGTTGCCAGACATCCCACTTTGCCGCACTATCCGAGGCCAGCTCTGCAGGTCTCAGCCCCATCTCAAGACATCCCTTTGCGATGGCATGTTCATAGATGCGCTCGTCGTCCGTGCTGACCACCACCGCATCGACACGCGGATGCGCAAGAAGCTGATCCAGCGACCAGTCGATCAGGGGTTTGCCGAGGAAGTCACGAAAGTTCTTTCCCGCAACACCTTTCGAACCCTTGCGGACACCAATATGGCCGACAATCATGAAAAGCCTCCCTCGATCACACCGCGAAAGTTTCGCATCTCCCAGGCCTGCGCCACCAGCGCCGCACTGTCCATCGCCGCAACCACGCCCGGCATCAACGGATTGTGCGATGTCGCCCGCCCCTCGACCAGCGCCATGAAGTCACCCATCAGGCCAAGGAACATGTCATTCCGCTCGAACTCCCAGGTCCTGACCCGGTCCTCACCCCCGTCCGAGCGCAGCTCGCGGCAGGCCAAAAGGTCCAGGTCCACGACCTCGTCCCGGCCCCTCAGCGACAGGCGACGGACGAACTTGGGCGACAGGTAATCCATCGCCACCGTCCCGACCGGCCCACCTTCGCGGCCAAGCGTTACGCGGGTTGCGAAATCGACGCCCGGGAAATCCGCGTGGCCGAGGCAATCGACCGCCAGAACCTTCAGCCCCGGCACCAGGCAGTGGGCGATGTCCAGCTCATGGCACAGGTCCAGCAGCACGCCGCCTCCTTCGGCGCGCGCCGCATAGCTGTCGGAAAAGCGCCAGTTCTGGCGCCACTGGCGTACGTCGTGACCGATCTCAAGGTGAAATCCGTAGGCCGCCACCGGCTCCTCTGCCAAGGCCCTGATAGCCGGGTGATACCGCATCATGTAACCCAGCATCGACCGGTCCGCGACCGGTTCCAGCGCCACCCTGATCCGTTCGACATCCCCAAGCTGAAACGCCAGAGGCTTTTCGACGTAGACCGGCACACCCAATCGACCGCATATCTCGATCAGCTCCAGCCGGACATCCGTCGCCGTTGCCACCACCAGCGCCGCCTCGTCCGCCGCCGCCAGGTTGCGCTCCAGCCCCACGAGGTCCAACCCTCTCCAGCCCATCAAATGGCTGGCGGCCCCGAGTGCCTTCAGGTTGCCGTGATGCCTTTGCCCGATCGACCCGGCCCCGATGACGAAATACTGAACTGCCATGCTGCGCTCCTTATGTCACGGGCTATCACCCGCCCCGGTCCTCGTCCAGCAAGGGCGCCACCGCCGCCACGATCCGTTCCGAGGCACCCGCGTTCGCGGCGTGAAAGGCCTCTGCCGCAGCAGCGCCCTCCGCCGTGGCCGTCCGGATCAAATCGGCCAAATGATCCGGCGCGTCGCAGATCGTCAGAACCCCCGCCTTCTGGGCTTCGACAGCCGGGAACTCGATGGTCCAGACGTTCGGGCCGGTGATGACCGGCTTGCCGATCGCCAGCGGCTCGATCACATTGTGCGCTGCGCTTTCGACAAAGCCGCCGCCCACGACCACGGCCCCGGCGGGCGCAAGATAGAAGAACATCTCGCCCATGGAATCCCCGACCAGCACCTCGATCCCGTCCAGTTTGCCAATCGGCGCCAAACCATCGTCAAACACCTCCGAACGCCGCGCGACGTTGAAACCCTCCTTCGCCAGCATCCCCGCCGTCAAAGCGAATCTTTCCGGCGCGCGCGGCACCCAGATCACCAAGGGCGGCTCGTCTCCGGCGAGAAGGTCGCGCAGGGCCCGGACATAGACCGCCTCTTCGCCCGCCACGACGCTGGCCAAAGTCACCACCGGCCGCCCGGCAAAGCCGGCCCGCCCGGCCGCCAACAGTGCCTCGGGTGGTGGAATGTCAAACCGCGTCTCGCCCACGACCCGCACATCGCCCGCCCCAAGGGCGCGGAACCGCGCCGCCATCGGATCGGATTTGGCGAAAACCGCCGCCGCCCGTGCCACCGGGTGCCCCAAAACCGCCGCGAGCCGTCGCGCGCGCGGAAAACTCCGCCCGGGCACCTGCGCGTTCGCAAGGCACAGGATCACCCCTGCCTCGCGCGCCGCCTCGATCATCCAGGGCCAGAACTCCATCTCCATGACCAGCCCGACAGACGGCGCCACACCACGAAAGAACCGACGCCAATAGCCCGGCAGATCCACCGGCGCATAACGCACCGCCAGTTGCCCCGCCGCGATCTCGTCTGCGAAAGCCGCCTCTGCCCGTCGGCGTCCCGCCGGCGTCGCATGGGTCGTCACAACCCGCGTGCCCTGTGCCAACAGCCGCCGCACCAAAGGTTCGGCCGAGGTCATCTCGCCAAGCGAGACCGCATGCACCCAGACGTCCGCAGCGAATGGCGCGCCCGCCCCGCGCCGCTCGTCCAAATGCGCGCCATACAACTCATCCCCCCGCGCCCGACGGCGAAAATACCGCCAGACCAGAGGCATGGCGCACCACAAAAGCGCGGCATAGCCCGCAAGGTAAAGCCTGTATTTCAATCCCGGAGGCCCAGGGGGTCTCAATTCGCTCATACAGAAACCCAAAACCCGAAAACCCATCCAAGGCAACCCAACTTTGTCGTGCCATGAAATACGCCAGGGCGGTGGATTGGCCCCGGCTCCAACGTCCGCCGGCACAACAAAGGGGTTTGCCGCCCCCGACGACAAGGATTAGACCTGATCCACAGGAGGCAGCACCCATGCAGATCGCACATCGAAAAATCGGGCCCACCGAACCCCCGCTGGTCATCGCCGAGATCGGCATCAACCACGGCGGCGACCTCGACACCGCCCGCCACATGGTCACCATGGCCGCGAAGGCGGGGGCCGAGATCGTCAAGCACCAGACCCATTTCGTCTGGGACGAGATGACCGAGGAGGCCATGGACATCCTGCCCCCGAACGCGGGCGGCAAGTCGATCTGGCAAGTGATGGAGGAATGCGCGCTTTCGCCGGAGGACGAGATCGCGCTAATGAAACACGCCGAAGACCTCGGTCTGATCTATATCTCGACCCCGTTTTCGCGCGCCGCCGCCGACTGGCTGGACGGCCAGGGTGTGCCCGCCTTCAAAATCGGCTCGGGCGAGGCCGATCACCTGCCGCTCATCCGCCATATCGCGGCCAAGGGCAAACCGGTGATCCTGTCAACGGGGATGCAAACCATTGAAACCATTGGGCGCTCAGTCGCCATCCTCGACGCGGCCGGGATCGACTATGCGCTTCTGGAATGCACCAACCTCTATCCTTCGCCGCCCGAAATCGTCTCGCTAAAGGGCGTTGCCGAGTTGCAAAAGGCCTTCCCAAAGGCCGTCGTCGGCTTTTCCGACCACTCCATCGGCCCCGAGATGGCCCTCGCCTCGGTCGCGCTCGGCGCCTCGATCCTCGAACGACACTTTACCGACACGCGCTACCGCGAAGGCCCTGACATCTCCTGTTCGATGGACCCCTCGGAGTTGCGCCACCTGATCGACCGCAGCCGTGAAATCTGGGTCGCTCTGAACAACGACAAGCGCCGCACCGGCCCCGAAGAGGCCGTTTATCGGTTCGCCCGCACCAGCGTCGTCGCCGACCGGGACCTGGCCGAGGGGCATGTGATCGAAGAGGCCGATATCTGGGGCCGCCGCCCAGGCTCGGGCGAAATCGCGGGCTATGACTTTGACAAGGTTGTCGGCAAACGCCTGACACGGGCGGTGAGCCGGAACACCCAGTTGAAGTGGGGCGATCTTGAGTAGAGGACTGTGCCGCGCTGACGCTCGCCGCGAAGCCGGAGGAGCGCTGCCTCTCCGAACCTCCCTTGAGTATTTCTGAAAAGAAGAAGGCGTGATGTTTTCAAAGTCCGATCTTGAAGCGGCACACCGTCTTGTTGCCTCGCAAATGGCGCCGACACCGCAATACGCCTGGCCTCAACTCGGCAAGCGGCTCGGGTGCACCGTCTGGGTCAAGCACGAGAACCACACACCCACTGGCTCGTTCAAAGTGCGCGGCGCGATCACCTTTGCCGACTGGCTGGTCAGAACAGAACCCGCAAGCCCCGGCATCATTACTGCGACCCGTGGCAACCACGGCCAGGGTCAGGCACGGGCGGCGCGGGCCAAGGGGTTGCGAGCGGTGGTCTACGTGCCCAGGGGCAACTCAGTCGAAAAGAATGCGGCAATGCGGGCGTTTGGGGCGGAGTTGATCGAGTTCGGCGAAGACTTTGATTCTGCCCGCGAGCAGGCCTTCCGCACTGCCGAGACCGAGGGGCTGACGATCGTGCCGCCGTTTCACCGCGAACTGGTCCGCGGTGTCGCCACCTATGCCTATGAGCTATTGTCGGCACGGCCCGGCATCGACACGCTTTATGTCCCGATCGGCTGTGGGTCGGGAATCTGCGGTTGTATCGCGGCGCGGGATGCCCTTGGTCTGGAAACGAAAATCGTTGGCGTCGTGAGCGAGAATGCCCAGACGGCGAAACTCTCGGCGGAGGCCGGCCGCATGATCGAGACCGACAGCGCGCGCACATTTGCCGATGGTATGGCCGTCCGCGTGCCCGTGGCCGAGGCGTTGGAGATATATGGCAAGGGAGCTGAGCGGATCATCACCGTCAGCGATGCCGAGGTGGCCGAGGCGATCCGGGTCTATTACTGCGATATCCACAACCTGGCCGAGGGCGCGGGCGCTGCGGCGCTGGCCGCGCTTATGCAGGAACGCGACGGGATGCGCGGCCGCGAAGTCGCTGTGATCCTGACCGGCGGTAACATCGACGCCGGCTGGTTCTCCACCGTGCTTCAGGGCGGCGTGCCCAAGGTCTGATGTCCTCGGCCTTGCAAAGAAAAACGGCGACCCCAAAAGGGCCGCCGCATCTGTCTTTTTCCGCAAGGCGCAAGAATTACTCCTCGCCGCCCTCCTCGTCTTCGCCCGTGGTCGGCACTTCGTCCGCCGCGGTCTCTTCGCCTTCGCCTTCGTCGGCTTGCGACGCCAGACCAGACGGGGCCTGGATGTTGGCGATGACAAAGTCGCGGTCAATCGTCGGCTTGGCGCCCGCGGGCAGGTCGATCATCGAGATCGTGACCGTGTCGCCGATGTCCAGGCCGGCCACCGAAGCCGTAATGTGATCGGGGATATCGCCTGCTGTCACTTTCAATTCGACTTCCGGGCGCACCATGGTCAGGACACCGCCCTTGCGGATGCCGGGGCACTCGTCTTCGCCTTCGATCTCGACCGGGATGTACAGCGCGATCTTCGAGGTCCGCTTGAGGCGCATCAGGTCAAGGTGCGTCGGTAGATCCTTGACTACGTCCCGTTGCACATTCCGGCAGATGACGCGCACGTCCTCATGACCGTCGATTTTCAGGTTGAACAAGGTTGCCAGAAAGCGGCCTTCCTTCAACTTTTTGAACAGCACGTTGTAGGGGACGTTGATTGCGAGCGGATCGGCGCCGCCGCCATAAACGATGCCAGGTACGAGCCCATCTCTACGAGCTTGACGAGCGGCCCCCTTGCCTGTCCCCGTCCGTACCGTGGCGTTAAGATCAGGGATCTCACCAGCCATGGGTATTCTCCAAATTTTCCAAGTTTCGGGCGGCCTCCAAGGGTGTCCGCCCACGAAGCGCGGGCTATAGACGCAAATCGTCCGGATGGGAAGGGGAAAATACCCCGGCCGGACAGATGCCGCGGCCCTTGGGCAAACGGTCCCGGCCAGACCGGCCGGGACCCGGTTTCAATACAGGGCTCAGCCTAGCCAGACATCCAGGAACAACATGACGACCAGGCCAATGGACAGACCCAGAGTCGCTTTGTTCTGGTGGCCCGAACGGTGGGTTTCAGGAATGATCTCATGGCTGATGACATACAGCATCGCGCCTGCCGCGAAGGCCAGGCCCCAGGGCAACAGCGGCTCGGAAAAGGTGATGATCCCCGCACCCAATACCCCGCCAATGGGTTCGACAAGCCCGGTCAGCGCCGCGATGGACCAAGCGCGCGACTTGCCGTAGCCCTCGCCCAAAAGGGCGACGGCCACGGCCAGCCCCTCGGGAGCGTTTTGCAGCCCGATACCAACGGCAAGGGGCATCCCTCCTGTCAGGCCGTCCGCTCCAAAGCCGACACCCACCGCCAGACCTTCCGGAAAATTGTGGATCGTGATGGCGATGATGAACAGCCAGACCCGGCGCAGGGATGCGGCTTCGGGCCCCTCGCGGCCCAGGCGGAAATGCTCGTGCGGCAAAAGCTCGTTCATCAAGTGCACCGCCCCCATGCCAATGAGGATCGACACACAGGCGAGCGCAGCCGGGGCAGCACCATTTCCGAACATGGCTTCCGCGGCTTCAAGTGAGGGAATAATAAGGGAAAAGAATGAGGCGGAGATCATGACGCCGGCGGCAAAACCGAGCGACATATCGCGAAAGGCCCGCGTCGGCGTCCGCCCCACCAATATCGGCAGCGCCCCGACCGCCGTCATCATCCCCGCGACCAGGCTTCCAAGAAAGCCCAACATGACAGGTGACATCGTCTCCATTTTGAGCCGATCAAAGTTCTGTTTGCGCTGAAACCATAGTCAATATCAGCCGGACGAAAAGACCTCATCTTGCAGTATTTGAACTCGTCATATAATAATCCAGTTATGGAACGAATCGGTTATACAATGGAGGCGACGAACCTCGACGCGATTTTTTCGGCCCTGGCCGACCCGACGCGACGCGCCATCCTCGCGCGGCTCAGCGACGGGGCAGCGACGGTCAACGAAATCGCGCAGCCGTTCCAGATCAGCCAGCCCGCGATTTCGCGTCACCTCAAGGTGCTGGAACAGGCCGGGCTGGTGACGCGCGGCACCGACCGACAGACCCGCCCTGCTCGCCTGAACGCCGCGCCCCTTTCGCAGGCCGTCGCCTGGCTGGAAGAGTTTCGGACCCATTGGACCGGTCGACTGGATCAGCTCGACCAACTGTTGAACGAATTAAAGAAGGACAACACATGACCTTGCCGGTTTTCAGAATGCAACGCACATTCGACGCCCCGCGAAATCTTGTCTGGCGCACCTGGACCGACCCCAAGTTGGTCCAGCGCTGGTACGGCCCCGGTGTCGAGACCGTGTTGCACCAATTCGATCCCACACCGGGCGGTCTGTGGCTGAACGAGATGCGGATGGGAGACAATTCAATGCATCAGCGCATCGAGTTCACCGAGGTTGATCCTCCGTTGAAACTGGTCATGCTGATGTCGAACGCCAATGCCGACTGGGAGCCGGCCGACAGTCCGATGAACCCGACGTGGCCGCGCACCCTGTTGACCACGGTCACATTTGCCGAAAACGGTTCACAGACCGACATGGTCCTGACCTGGGAGCCGCATGGCGCCAGCGAAGAACAAGTCGAGGCCTTTCGCGCCGCGCTTGGCGAGTTGGACAAGGGCTGGGGCAAAGGCATGGAGGTCATCGCCGAGATCCTGGCAGAGCTGCAAGGCTAGCTGCGCGCCCAAGCGGACGCGGCGGTCAGGGCCGTCGCGTCGTGCAGACAATGATCGGGAAAGCGGCCTCAGCTGGCCGGGTCGAACAGGGTATAATTCGCTTCGACCGCCCCATAGGCGCAGTTGGCTTCCAAAAGCGCCTCGTGGATATCCGACGGCGCCTGTCCTTCGAGGACTGACAGGTCGACGAAATTGGCCGTGACTGTATCCAGTTCAGGCTGCTCGGGATTCGACAGGTCCCAGGTTACATAGCCGCAAACGAGGTTTCGGTTGCCGTCCCAAGTCCCCATGAAATCGACCGAACCAAGAAAGCGGTCAACGGGGTACCAGCTGATACGATAGCCCGTCAGATGCTGAACAGGACCGTGACCCGTCAGGGCATTCACCTTGGCGTCGCTGTCAAAGGCGGCCTTTGTGGCAAGCTGGGGGACCTGGATCACCGGCGTGGTGCGCCGCTCTGGCGCGCTGCCCGTCTCCAGCGATTGAAACAACTCTGCCGTCGCCGCGACGATAACGGCTGTTTCCGCAGGAAATTCCAGGTCGGCGTCAACGCTCACCGGAGTCTCGGCCAAGGCCGGACAAGCAGAAATTACCGCCAGGGCGGTGACTGCTTTCAGGGTCAATCGTTGAACGTGTTCACTCATAATGAAGGCACGCTACTCCCGCTTTTGGAATGCGGCAAGAAAATGGCATAAAACAGACTGATTTCAGGCCTGAAGCGCGATTTTCCTGCATCACCCGACGACAATCAAAGGATACTCGTCAAACTGTTTCCGAAATCTTAACAGATTCAGGCAAATTTTCCAGAGAACCCTTCGGGCACCAACAGGATGTTGCGGTCCACTTCCTTGATGTCGCGCTTTCCGCAGAAGGCCATCGACAAGTCCAGCTCGTTGCGGATCACCTCCAGCGCCGCAGCCACGCCCTCTTCGCCCATGGCACCCAGACCGTAGACCATGGATCGACCGATCATCACGCCCTTGGCGCCGAGGGCTACTGCCTTCAGCACGTCCTGGCCCGACCGGATGCCGCTGTCCATCCAGACCTCGACCTTGTCTCCCACGGCCTGCACAATCGGTTCCAACGCCTTGATCGACGACAAGGCACCGTCCAGCTGGCGCCCGCCGTGGTTCGACACGACGATGGCGTCCGCCCCGATCTCGGCCGCCTTCCGGGCGTCCTCAACCTCCATGATCCCCTTCAGGATCACCTTGCCGCCCCACATATCCATCAGCTCTTTGATCCGCTCCCAGTTCAGCGAAGGATCGAACGCCTCGCTGGTCCAGGACGCAAGCGAACGCGGATCACTGACCCCTTCTGCATGGCCGACGATATTGCCAAAGAACCGCCGCTTGGTTCCCAGCATCTCAAGCCCCCAGGGGATCTTGGTCGCCAGATTCGCCATCGACGCAATCGTGAACTTGGGCGGCGCCGACAGACCGTTCTTCAGATCCTTGTGGCGCTGCCCCATGACCTGAAGATCGACCGTGATGACGATGGCCGAACAATTCGCCGCCCGCGCCCGGTCCATCAGCCGCATCATGAAGTCGTCGTCTTTCAGCGTATAGACCTGGAACCAGAACGGCTTGGTCGTATGGGCTGCAACGTCCTCGATCGAACAAATCGACATGGTCGACAACGTGAACGGGATACCGGCCTTTTCGGCCGCCCGCGCCGCCTTGATCTCGCCATCGGCGTTCTGCATGCCCAACAGCCCCACCGGAGCAATCGCCACGGGCATCGCAACGTCCTGCCCCACCATCTGCGTCGCCGTCGAACGGCCCGCCATGTCGACAGCGATCCGCTGTCGCAGGTGGATGTCGGCAAAGTCGCTCACGTTCTCGCGGAACGTCTGTTCAGTCCAGGACCCGCTTTCGGCATAGTCGTAGAACATCTTGGGCACGCGGCGCTTGTAGATGCGGTGAAGGTCGGCAATCTCGGTGATGACAGGCACGGCGACAACTTTCCAGTTTAGCTTCCTAAAGGTGTTAGCAACCCCCTAGCGCGACGGCAATGCGAAGTTCCTCCGTCAGCTTTTACAAAACGGCAATAAAACCGTTACGCTTGTTTCACCTCGACCCGCGACACCGGCGCAGGAACAAAACCGTGGGGACCTCACATGACACGACTACCTCTTGCCGCATCGCTGCTGGCACTGACTGCCTCAGGCGCAATGGCCGAGATGAACTTCAACCGTATTGCCTCTTTCCCGGTGGTAAAGAACATGGCCAAGGGAGAGGACACAGGCCGCGAAACCTCGCCCGAGATCATCGCCGCCACAGCCGACGGCATGACGTTGGTCTATACCGACAGCCCGCTCGGCGTCATCGGCATGGTGGACATCTCCGACCCTCGCGCGCCCAAACCCCTTGGCAATATCAACGTTGCCGGCGAGCCGACTTCGGTCGCCATCGCCGGTCCCAAAGCCTATGTCGCCGTAAACACGTCGGAAAGCTATGCTGATCCTTCGGGCCACCTGGCTGTGATCGATATCGCCTCCGGCACGATTGAGACGACCTGCGACCTTGGCGGCCAGCCCGACAGTGTCGCCGTCGATGGGGCGGGCAGCTTCATGTCCATTGCCATCGAGAACGAGCGCGACGAGGACGCCGGCGACGGCCGCACCGGCCAGATGCCCGCGGGATACCTCGCCATGATCGACCTGGCCGACAACACCGCCCGGTGCGACACGTTGAAAAAGGTCGACCTGACGGGCCTCGCGCTGGTTTCTCCCGAAGACCCCGAGCCCGAGTTCGTTGACATCAATAGCGCGGGCGAAACCGTTGTCACGCTTCAGGAAAATAATCACCTTGTCATCGTCGCCCGCGATGGCTCGATCGTCAGCCACTTTCCTGCCGGTGCCGTCGATCTGACAAATGTCGATACCGCTGAGGAACGCGCGCTGACCTTCGACGGCACGCTGTCGGCCGTCGTGCGCGAACCCGACGCCGTCAAGTGGATCGACGACACACATTTCGCCACCGCCAACGAAGGCGACATGGACGGCGGCTCGCGCGGCTGGACGATCTTTTCCAGAGACGGCAGTGTCGTTTACGACAGCGGCCTTTCGTTCGAATACGCCGTGGCCGAGATCGGCCACTACCCCGAGAAACGCTCGGGCAACAAGGGCGTCGAACCTGAATCGGTCACCGCCGCGACCTTCGGCGGTACGCCGATGATCTTCATCGGCTCGGAACGCGGCTCGGTCGTCGGCGTCTATGACGCAACCGACACCACTGCACCGGTGCTGAAACAGCTCCTGCCATCGGGCATCGGACCGGAAGGCTACGTTGCAATTCCGTCCCGCAACCTGTTGATCTCGGCGAATGAAACCGACCTGATCGAAGACGGCGGCGCACGGGCACACGTCATGATCTACGAGTACGCTGAGGGCCCAGCGACTTACCCGATGCTGACCTCCGCAGGGCTGAGCCAGCCAAATGGTGCCCCTGTCGGCTGGGGAGCGATTTCCGGCATGGTTGCCGCTGATGACGGCACCATCTTTGCCGTCAACGACAGCTTTTACAGCGCACAGCCGACGATCTTTCAGATCGACGCTTCCCAGATGCCAGCCCGCATCACCAGGGCAATTCCCGTCACGCGCAATGGCCAGCCTGCCCAGAAGCTTGACATGGAGGGCATCACCCTCGACGGCGACGGCGGTTTCTGGATCGCTTCGGAGGGCCGCACCGACCGCGTCATCCCCCACGCCATCTTTCACGTTGGCGCGGACGGCGAGATCAAAGAGGAAATCGGCCTGCCCCCCGAGTTGATGGCGGTCGAAAGGCGCTTTGGCTTCGAAGGCATTACCAAAGTCGGCAACACGCTCTGGATGGCCGTTCAACGCGAATGGGGCGACGATCCCAAGAACCATGTCAAACTGGTCGCCTATGACCTCGACAACGGCGAGTGGGGCGCCGTCCACTATCCCAAGGCAGAGCCCGCAACCGGCTGGGTCGGCCTGTCGGAAATTGTGGCCCACGGCAACCACGTTTACATCATCGAGCGCGACAACCAGAACGACGATCGCGCCGTCACGAAGAAGATCTATCGCGTGGCCCTGTCGGAATTGACCCCGGCCCCCCTCGGCGGTGATCTTCCCGTGGTGACCAAGGAGCTTGTCCACGACCTCCTCCCCGATCTCACCGCGAACGGTGGCTACGTGCTGGACAAGGTCGAAGGCCTGGCCATCCAGGCCGACGGCACGGCCTGGATCTCGACCGACAATGATGGGGTCGACGACCACTCGGGCGAGACGATGTTCTTCTCGGTCGGCAAATTTTAACGAGTGCTGACGTAAGGTGGGGGCGCCCGGGGGTCATCCCTCGGGCGTCATTCTCGGCTAAATTCAAGGTTGGGCAGTTCACGATCATGATGACGCCCCGGCCGCCCGGACGAAACGTCGACAGGCCGGTTCGCTGCGATCCGCCCGATTATGAACGGCAAGACGGCTTGCTCCGAAGAAATCTGTCCTACAAAGGCCGCACGCAGCGTTCAAATTATTTGCCTCCTGCCGCCAAGGATTGACCTCCGGGGCGCGTCATACTCATCGTGATGCGCATGGAAACTTCGGACGAAGCATTGGCCAAGGCGGCTGTAGGCGGCGATACCGACGCTTTTTCTGTCCTTGTTTCAAGACACTATGACCGTGTCTTCAGATTATGCTTCCGCCTGACGGGCGCGCGAGACCAGGCCGAGGACCTTTGCCAGGATATCTGCGCGGCATTGGCCGCAAAGCTGATGGCCTATCGTGGCGAGGCGCGGTTCACGACCTGGCTTTACCGCATCGTGGTGAACGCCGCCCACGACCGCCGCCGCCGCGCCGCCACCCACGCCCGCGCCGCCGACGGCTGGGGTGAAGTGGAGTTGGCCCGACGCGCCGAAGCCATTGAAAAGGCGGAAGGTATGGACTGGCTTACCCGAGCGATGCGCGCGCTGCCGGACGAGTTGCGCGACACGGTCGCACTGGTCCTGGACGATGTGACCCACGCCGATGCGGCCCAGATCCTGGGTGTCAGCGAAGGCACCATAAGTTGGCGCATGTCCGAAGTTAAAAAGCGCCTTCGCGCGCTGAAGGAGGCCGAGAATGGCTGACGAACTGGACGACCTGAAAGCGGCCTTCGACGCCGCAACGCCATTGCCTGGCCCATTGAAAAAACGGGACAATATCGCGCTGGCGGAAAAAAACTTTGCCGATCTCCAAGGATCGCGCACCGACGCACGTCTTACTTCCAAGCGCGGCCCGATGGCCCGCCTTGGACAAGGAGTGATGACGATGTTCCAGACAATGACAACCCGCGGCGCCCTGACCGCCACTACCGCCATCGTGGCCGTTGGTATTCTTGTGATGCTGCCGAAAGACGCCTTGCGTGTTCCCACGGGGACGACCGAAATTTCTCAACCAGAACTGCAATTTGCGCCCAAATCTTCCGACTTGGAAATCACTCAGGCTGAGACCGACACCGCCCCGGCCCGTAGTAACGATCTTGACGGCGCCCGCGAAAGCCGCAGCCAAGGTGCGAGCTCGGAAAGTGCCATCCCCGTCGAAATGAAAGATGAAAGTGCGACAGTTACCGGGCAGGTATCGCAGACCACGCCCGAAAGGGAAGACTTTGCCGCAGGCGATGTCATTTTCATGGAAGAACCCATGATGGAGATTGCCCCGGCCACAGAGCAGATGCTTGCACCTTCCAACCGCGCCGCGATCTCACCCGCGTCACCTCCGACCGCCAAACGTCTGATTGTTCAGGATGATCAGCGTATCGCCCTGCCCGAAAGCAACACCGAAACTTTTGCCAACGCCGAGGTCTCGCCCCTCAAGGTCACCGCCGACGATCCGGTCTCGACCTTCTCGATCGATGTCGACACCGCCGCCTACTCGGTGGTGCGCTCGTCGCTGATGAACGGGCACCTCCCGCCCGAGGGCGCAGTCCGAGTCGAGGAGATGGTGAACTATTTCCCTTATGCCTATCCGGCGCCGGAGGGTCCTCATCCGTTTCAACCGACCGTCACGGTCATGCCGACCCCGTGGAATCAGGGCACCAACCTGGTTCACATCGGCATTCAGGGCACGATGCCCGCCATTGCCGACCGACCGGCCCTGAACCTCGTTTTCCTGATCGACACCTCCGGGTCGATGCAGGACGCCAACAAACTGCCTCTGCTCAAGCAATCCTTCCGCCTGATGCTGTCGGAACTGCGCCCCGAGGACGAGGTGTCGATCGTCACCTATGCCGGGTCCGCCGGACAGGTGCTTGCGCCCACGCCCGCAGGCGAACGAGGCAAGATCCTCGCCGCGCTCGATCAGTTGCACGCGGGCGGCTCCACCGCCGGACAAGCCGGGTTGCAACAGGCCTATCAAGTTGCCGAGGGCATGGCGGACGATGGCGAGGTGACCCGCGTCATCCTGGCGACCGACGGCGATTTCAATGTCGGCCTCAGCGACCCAGAAGCTTTGAAGGACTTTATCGCCAAAAAGCGCGAAACCGGCACCTATCTTTCGGTTCTCGGTTTTGGCCGCGGCAACCTCGACGACGCCACGATGCAGGCACTGGCCCAGAACGGCAACGGCCAGGCGTCCTACATCGACACTCTCAGCGAGGCTCAAAAAGTCCTTGTAGATCAATTGACGGGCGCTCTTTTCCCAATCGCGAACGACGTCAAGATCCAGGTCGAGTTCAACCCCGCCACCATCGCTGAATACCGGCTGATCGGCTATGAAATCCGCGCGTTGAACCGCGAGGATTTCAACAACGACAAGGTCGACGCGGGCGACATCGGCGCGGGCCATACGGTGACGGCGCTCTACGAGATCACGCCGGTCGGCTCGGACGCCATCCTGAACGGCCCCCTGCGCTATGGAGACCGTCCAGCTCTGACGTCAGACGCCAGCGAATTCGGCTATTTCAAGCTGCGCTACAAGTTGCCCGGCGACACGGCCAGCACGCTGATCGAAGAACCAATCGTTCCTGGCATGGGCACGGTCACCAACGACACCCGTTTTTCTGTCGCCATGGCCGGCTTTGGCCAGCTCCTCAGGGGGGGCGACTTCCTCGGAAGCTGGGGCTGGAGTGAAGCTATAGAACTGGCCAACTCGGCGCGTGGCGGCGATCCCTACGGTTATCGCGCCGAGGCGGTCACGCTGATGCGGCTGGCCGAAACCCTCTCGCGCTAGAACGGAAAATCGAGCAGAAACATGGGGCGAAGGGTCCAATCGGGCCTTTCGCTCCTTCCCGTTCACAGCCGCATCAGAACGACGCCCCCAAGGATCATTGCCGATGCCAAAGCCTTGCCGCGCCCCAAGGGTTCCTTGAAGATCAACCATCCGATCAGAACCGCGAACAGGATAGACGTCTCGCGCAGGGCAGTCACAAGCGGGATCGGCGCCACCGTCATCGCCCAGACGACGACCGCATAGGCACCATAGGAAAACAAGGCGGCGGTCCCTCCCAGCATCCATGTTCTCGGCGCCGCGCGCAAAACAGCCGGGCCCCTCAGCACCACGACCAACGGCGTGAACAGCGCCGCATCCAGAAAGAACAGCCAGGCCACATAAGTCGTCGCATCGCCAAGCGCCCGTGCGCCCAAACCATCGACGATGGAATACCCAGCCGTCATGGCAGCCGAGGCCAGGGCCAAGGGCAACAGCTTGCGCGATTCACCCGACAGGATTGCTCCCCAGCCCATGGACAGGATTCCGCAACCCAAAACCAGTACGGCCAGCACCTCGGCGGCCTCAAGCTCCTCATTGAGGATCAGCGCGCCGACCGCCAGCACGATCATCGGCGCTGCGCCCCGCGCCACCGGATAGACCCGGCTCAGGTCTCCCTGTTCATAGGCGAAGGCCAGGAAAAGCTTGTAACCCGCATGGAAGACGCCCGATGCCGCAAGCCACGGCCAGACATCCGCGTCCGGGAAGGCCCGCCCCAGGGAGATCGCCAGTCCGATGCCACCCTGCACCAGGGTAAGGATCAGCATGGTGGTCACCTTGGCCGAGCCGACACGGACCAGCGCGTTCCATCCCGCATGCAGCAGCGCGGCTCCCAAAATCGCAAGAAAGATCGGCGAGGTCATTCATCGCTGTTAACCCTGCCACCCCCTTGCGACAAGCGGGTTTGGCTCCAATTCGACTGACGCCACGATGCACAGACCCTTTTGCGCGCCGCCGCCGCGTGCTAGCCCCACCTCCATGTGGGAAATCTTTCTCAAGACTTTGCCGTTCTTCGCCGTCATCGGGCTGGGTTACATCTCTGGGCGAACACGGTTTTTTACCCAGGAAGCAACTGCTTACCTGACAAAGTTCGTTTTTTATTTCGCCCTATCGGCGATGATCTTCCGGTTTTCGGCGACGCTTGAAATCAGCCAGATTCTCGACTGGACCTTTATCGCCGCCTATCTCTCGGCAACGATCCTGGTCTACCTGATTGCCACCGCCGTCGCCGTGGCGCGCGGCATCGGCATGGCCGAAGGAGCGGTCGAGGCCCAATGCGCCGTTATCGGCAATGTCGGATTTCTCGGCGTCCCGATGTTTGCCCTCCTCTTTGGGCCGGACTCGGCGCGCCCTGTCATCGTCATGCTGACTTGCGACCTGATCGTCTTTTCCAGCCTGATCGTCGCCCTGATTGCCGTATCGCGCGAAGGGCGCATTTCGGCCCGCATTCTCGGCAGCGTTGCCCTTGGCCTGGTCAAGAACCCGATGATCGTCTCGATCCTACTCGGTGTTATCTGGTCGTCCTGGGCGCTGCCCATGCCCGAACCGGTCGACGAGTTTCTTGTCCTGCTGGGCGCCGCCGCCACGCCGGGCGCGCTTTTCGCCATCGGCGCCTCCCTCGCCGCCCGCTCGGCCGAACGGGTCTCGGTGGCGCTCTGGCTTTCATTCTGCAAGCTGGTCCTGCACCCCGCCGCCGTTTTCATCTCGGCGATGCTGATCTTCCCGGTCGATGCCTTCTCGGCCAAGGTCATGGTCGCCGCCGCCGCGCTGCCGGTGGCGGGCAATATCTTCATCCTCGCCCAGCACTACGGCGTTGCCCCGCAACGGGTCTCCTCGGCCATCCTGATATCGACCGCCGTTTCGGTCATCACCGTCGCTGCCGTGATAGCCCGGCTCAGCCCCTTTTGACGAAAGGACTTCCCATGGAAACCGTCTCAGAAAACCGCTGCTTCGGCGGCACACAGGGTGTCTATGCCCACAACAGCGCCGCCACAGGGACGCCAATGACATTCGGCCTGTTCCTGCCGGCCGAGGCCACCGACGGCCCCGTCCCGGTTCTGTGGTTCCTCTCCGGGCTGACCTGCACCCATGAAAACGCCATGGTAAAGGCGGGCGCACAAGCCTGGGCCGCTGAACAGGGCATCGCGCTGGTCTTCCCCGACACGTCCCCCCGTGGCGAAGGCGTCGCGGACGACGAGGCCTACGACCTAGGCCAGGGCGCGGGCTTTTACATCGACGCGACCGAGGCTCCGTGGTCCACGCATTTCCGGATGCAAAGCTACATCCTCGATGATCTGCCTGCCCTCCTCTTTCCCGACTTCCCGCTTGACGCCGACCGCCAGGCTATCACCGGTCACTCGATGGGCGGGCACGGAGCGTTGACGCTTGCGGCCAAGACGCCGGGCCGCTTCCGCTCGGTTTCGGCCTTTTCACCGATCTGCAACCCGACCGCATCAGACTGGGGCCAGAAGCAATTCCGTGCCTACTTTGGCAGCATCGAGGCGGGTGAGGCCCATGATGCCACGCTCCTGGCCGACAAAATCGACGCGCCGGTTCTGATCGACACCGGCACCGACGACCAGTTCGGCGACCTTCTGAAGACTGAGGCGCTGGCCGCTGCACTGACCGCGCGGCGCGCCGAGGCGACGATCCGCCTGCAAAAGGGCTATGACCACAGCTATTTCTTCGTTTCGACCTTCATGGAAGACCACGTCGCCTTCCATGCCGAGGCGCTCTGGGCGTGATCTGGGTCGACGCCGACGCCTGCCCGGTCAAAACCGAGGTCGAAAAGGTTGCCACCCGCCGCCGTATCCGCGTTACGCTGGTGTCGAACGGCGGCATCCGGCCCTCGCCGAACCCGCTGATCGACAGCGTTTACGTTTCGGAAGGCGCGGACGAGGCAGACAAGTACATCGCGGACCGCGCGGGCCCCGGCGACGTGGTCGTCACCTCCGACATCCCGCTTGCCGCGAGATGCGTCGCTGCCGGCGCCACCGTCCTGAAACCGAACGGCGAGAAACTGACCGAAAAGAACGTCGGCGAAGCGCTGGCCCTGCGCGACCTTGCCGCCGACCTGCGCGCGGCCAATCCGTTCTCGCAGGGCGGCGGGCGCGCCTTCTCGAAATCCGACCGCTCCCGCTTCCTCGACGCGCTGGACCGCGCGCTGACCTGATCTTCATCCTGCGTGAATACTCCCGCACGGCGAAACCGCTTCTACCCGCTTCGGAGTTGGACTAGACCGTCGGGACAGGAGCATCATTTCATGCAATCACCCGACGCCTCCAACGCGCCCTTGGTCGCGGCCGCCTGGGCCATGCTGGCGGTCATCTGCTTTTCCGGCAACGACATGCTGGTCAAGCTCATGGCGAGCGACCTGCCGCTTTATGAAGTCATGTTCGTGCGCACCGTTGTCGGGCTGATTTTCATCGTCGCCGTCCTCGCGCCGATTACGCGCGAAACCCTGCGCACCCAGCGGCTGCGCGGCCACATATTGCGCGGCCTGTGCGTATTGTTCGCGAATTTCCTCTTTTTCCTCGGCCTCGCCGCCCTGCCGCTTGCCGAGGCGACGGCGATCTTCTTTGTCAGTCCTTTCCTGATCTCGGCCTTCTCGTCCTGGTTCCTTGGCGAACACGTCGGCCCGCGCCGCTGGATGGCCATTGCCCTGGGCATGGTGGGCGTATTGATCGTCCTGCGCCCGGGCACGCAGGCCTTCCAGCTCGCCGCTCTTTTCCCGATGCTGGCGGCCATCGCTTATGCACTCCTGCATACGATGACCCGCTTCCTCGGCTCGACCGAAAACGCGACCGCGATGGCTTTCTACATTCAACTCACCTTCCTTTTGATCTCCGGCACGGCGGGCCTCGCCTTCGGTGACGGCAGTCTTGATGCCTACGACCACCCTTCGGCCGAGTTCCTGTTTCGCGCCTGGACCTGGCCAATGTCGGGCGAATGGCTACTGATGAGCATTCTCGGTGTCACATCATCGCTCGGCGGCTATGCCATCGGCCAGGCCTTTCGCCGCTCGGAGGCCGCTTTCGTCGCGCCGTTTGAATACATCGCCATGCCGATCGCCGTCTTCTGGGGCCTGGTGATTTTTGGCGAATGGCCCGACGCCATGGCGCTGTCCGGCATCGCGATCATCATCGCGTCGGGCCTCTTCCTGGTCTGGCGCGAAGCGCTGGCCAAAAGGCGCGCCGTACTGGACGCGCCAAAGCGAACCTGAGACAACACTCGCGCGAACGAGGGGACATGACCATGATCGAAGCAGTGGTTTGGGACATCGGCAACGTACTGGCCTATTGGGAGCCGGAAGATTACTACGACCGCACCTTCGGCCGCGACCGCCGCGAAAGGCTGTTTGCCGAGGTGCCGCTGCACGAGATGAACGTCGAGATCGACCGGGGGGCGGACCAGTTGGAGTCGGTCAAAGCGCTTGCCGACCAGTTCCCGGACTGGCGCGCTGAAATCCTCGACTGGCACGACGGCTGGACAGAAACCTTTCGACGCGCTGTCGAAGGCTCGGCAGAGATCCTGCGAAGGCTCAAGGCAAACGGTGTCCGCTGCGTCTCATTGACGAATTTCGGTGCGACCTCGATGGAATGGGCCAAGGATATCCACCCGGTGCTGCGCGAGTTCGACCAGGAATTCATCTCGGCCCACCTTGGCCTTATCAAACCTGACCCCGCGATATACGCGGCGCTGGAACAGGGGACAGGCCTGGCCGGCAACCAACTGATCTTTACCGACGACAAGCCCGAGAACATCGCCGCCGCCGAGGCGCGCGGCTGGAAAGGCCATATTTTCACGGGCGCCGAAGGGTGGCGCGACCGTCTGGTGGCCGAAGGCCTGCTGGACGCCACAGAGACATGAACACACTTGCACTACTTCTGGCGCTGGCCGGGGTCCTGGTGGCTGCGCCTTTCATTGCCGAGGCCTTCCGCGCGCCGGTCACGCGCCGTCTCCAGACCCGCGCCGCACGCACGATGGCCGATCTGTCCCGCGGGGCCACCCACTATCGCTGGTCCGGCAGTCCGCGCGACCCCGTCGCCGTCTGCATCCATGGTCAGTCGACACCTTCCTACATCTTTGCCGCCACCGAGCGCAGCCTCATCGGCCTCGGATACCGGGTGCTGACATATGACCTTTACGGGCGCGGCCTGTCCGACAGGGTTTCAGGGGACCAGAACGCCGCCTTCTTCCTCAGGCAGCTGCGCGAGCTTTTGCGCGACCAGAACGTCACCGAGCCCTGCGTCATTCTGGGCTTTTCCATGGGGGGGCAAATCGCTGCCGCCTACGCAGCCCAGGACCCGGCCAAGGTCACCGAGTTGATCCTTGTAGCGCCCGCGGGCCTTGGCCAGAGCCAGGCCGCCTCGGCCGGAGCGATCTGGCGCGCGCCCTGGATCGGAGGGTGGCTGATGCGCGTCCTTGGGGGCTGGGCATTGCGCCGCGAACTGGTCGAACACCGAACGACACCCACCGTCATTCCAGACCTCGAAGACCGCCAGGCCGCCGAGACCCGCACCCGTGGCTACCTGCCCGCGCTTTTATCCTCGCGCCGCCACCTCCTGTCGAAACGCGCCGATGCCGATCACCTGCGCATCACCGAAAACCATACGCCCGTCCTGGCGATCTGGGGGGCCGAGGACCCGGTGATCCCGCTTTCGGCCATGGGAGAACTGGCCCGCATCAACCCGCGCGCCCGGCATGCCCAGGTGCCCGGCGCGGGTCACAACCTTTTGCAAACCCACCCGGCACAAATCGCGGAAATCCTGCGCAAGTTCCTGCGTGACGAAGCCTGACGCCGCGCCCGCACGCAGCTAGCCTGTCGCGAAGACACGCCGCTCCTCGCGTATCGGCAAATGGATTATGGCACTGAAAGCCCCGACACCGACGCCGACCCACCAGACCATAGTGTAGGTGCCGGCAATGTCGTACATGTGCCCGCCCAGCCAGACGCCCAGGAACGACCCGATCTGGTGGCTGAGAAAGACGAAACCGTAAAGCGTGCCCATGTACTTCAACCCAAAAAGATGCGCGACCAGCCCGCTGGTCAACGGCACTGTCGCTAGCCAGAGCGAGCCCATGGCAGCCGAGAAGACCAGGACCGATGTGGGCGTGATCGGCATCAGGATAAACGCCGCCGCCGTCAGCGTCCGCCCGGTGTAGATCAGCGCCAGAAGGTTCTTGGATGAATACCGGCCCGCCAGCTTGCCCGCGACGAGTACGCCCGCGATGTTGAAGAACCCAACCGTCGAAATCGCAATGGCGCCCAGGGCCGAGGTTGTGGTGATCCCCAATGAATGCAACAGGCTGCCCGGTGCAATTGGCCCGCAGGTTTCCGTGACAAGCGCCGGAAAATGCGCCGTCATGAACCCAAGCTGATATCCGCACGAGAAAAAGCCCGCAAAAATCATCAGGAACGACGGGTCGCGAAACGCCCGGCCCACCACGTGTCCCATGCTGGCCTGCAACTCGGCCTTGCTGGCTGCAGGCGCGCGCATCATCGGTAGCACCATCAGCATCGCGATCAGCATTGCGGCGAAAACGAAAAAGACCGACTGCCACGGCATATGGGCCATCAGGCCCTCAGCCAGCGGCGGTCCGACGATCTGACCGGCCGAACCTGATGCCGTGGCGATCGCAAGCGCCATCGCCCGGTTCTCGTTCGAACTCGCCCGCCCGACCACAGCCAGCACGACACCGAAACCGGTGCCTGCGACACCGAACCCAACCAACGCCTCGAGACTCTGCATTGCGAAAGGGGTTGTGGCAAAAGCGGACAGCACGATCCCGGCAGCGTAGAGAATCGCTCCGATGATCAGCGTTTTGCGATCCCCGACCTTTTCGGCCAGCGCGCCGAAAATCGGTTGCCCAATGCCCCAGAACAGGTTCTGGATGGCAATCGCCGTCGAAAACTCGGACCGGGCCCAACCAAATTCATCGGCAATCGGAATCTGGAACACACCAAAGGAAGACCGGACAGCAAAGCTGACCAGCCCGATGACGCAACCGGCAATCAGAACCGGCGTGATCAGGGACGCGGATTTCTGCATGTCTTTGTTTTTGACGCTTGCGCCCGCGAGGTCAAACCGGGATTTGTGATGGCGATCAGAACGGTTGGTGATGGCTCAACCGGTCTGGGACATGACCAGAGCCACCATGGTGCTGCGGCAGGCGTGCGACAACGCGACCGGCCGGTGCTCCCCGCGCATGACATTGACATGGACGAAGAACCCGTCCGCCACTGACTTTTCCTCATCATCGGTGAACAGCCCGATCTCCCAACGAACCGAGCTTGAGCCCAACCGGCCAACCCGCAGCCCCGCCGTCACCGTCGCGGGAAACCGGATCTCGGCGTGGTAGCGACAGCCCGACTCGACGACCAGGAAATAGGTCTCACCGGCGACCGGGTCCAAAAGCCCCTCACCCACCAGCCAGGCGTTCACAGCCGTGTCGAACAGGGAATAATGCACCGTGTTGTTCAGATGTCCGTAAACATCGCCATCCATCCATCGTGTCTGCATCGGGTGCATCACTGCAAAGTCCGAGCGCAACGACCTCGACCGGTCAGGCACCATTATCCCCTCCCCCAAAGAACCGGCATTCAGGCCGTCAGCATTCTCAGCCCCTTGGTCACATCCGTGCGCACCGCGATGCGTAAACCCGGCTCGTCGCCCGCGCGCAGAGCCGCCAGGATCATCCTGTGCGTCTCGGGCGGCGTGCCCTGTCGCATCCGGCCATAAAGCTTGCGCATGGTCGGCCCCAGTTGCAGCCAGACCGTCTCGGCCATGGCCAGCATCGCGGGGGCCTGAGCCCGCAGGTACAGCGCGCGGTGAAATTCCAGGTTGCGGCGGATATAGGCGACCGCGTCGCCCTTGGCGACCGCTTCGGCCACGGTGGTGTTGATCGCCGTCAGACGCTCAATCAGCGCAAGGTGCGCCCGTGGCAAAGCCCGGCTCGCCAGCTCGGTCTCGATCAGCGCGCGCAGGGCCGCCAGTTCCTCGATCCGCTCGTTCGACAGCTCTGGCGTCGACACGCGCCCCGAAGCCGAAAGCGACAAGGCGCCCTCGGCCACCAGCCGACGCACCGCCTCGCGCGCGGGCGTCATCGAAACACCAAAGTCCTTGCCGATCCCGCGCAATGTCATGGCGGTGCCGGGCTCAAGCTCGCCATGCATGATCTGACCCCTCAGGGTCCGGTAGACCCGGTCATGGGCGGATGGGGCGGGTTCAGGGGGACGGGTCAACATGGGTAATTGTGATCACAGCCGCTGCCGCCCGTCAATCGCCGTCGAAACGATAGCGGTGCAATCCCGGCCCTTCGCGCCTGAGCCAGGCCCGCCAAGGCTCATAGCCGGGGCTGATCTCGCCCACGACCCGCCAGAAGTCGGGCGAGTGATCCATATGCTCCAGGTGCGCCACCTCGTGGGCCGCGACATAACCCAGCACCTCGGGCGGCGCCAGAATCAGGCGCCAGGAAAACATCAGGTTGCCTTCGTGCGTACACGATCCCCAGCGTGAACGCGTGTCGCGCAAGGTCAGCCGCCCCGCCTCGCGCCCGAGGCGATCGGCATAAAGATCGACCGCCTCCGTCAGACGGTCGCGCGCCAGCGCCTTCAGCAAAGCCAAGACCACCACCCCGGTGCGGTCCTCGGGCGCGCTGATCGAGGCCCGTAGCAGCCGCGCCGACCTCCCCTGCCCCGCGATGATCGACCGTTCGGTGCCATCGACGGGCAGCCTCGTCCCGATCGCGACCTGAACCGGCCTGTGCAGCCCCTCCAGCGCCTGCGCAATCCATCCAGCCTTGGACTCGGCGAACTTCTGTGCCTCGCGCGTGCCCACGCGGGGCGGCAGCGTCAACGTCACCCGCCCGTCCAGGGACGAGACCCGCAGCGACATCCGGCGCGCCCGTGACGAGCGGCGAATCTCGATTTCGGTTCCCGGGTGCTGTTTTAACGAAATCCTGGCCATATCACGGTCCGATAGCGCTTTTTACAGCTCAATCCTTAACGCCGGACGCGATCAACCGCCACCATTGCCTGAAAGCCTTTGACAGGGGCCATGCGTTGTGGCAGGTGGCGCGACAATCCCAAAGAACGACACGGAAGAGGCCTGATATGCCCAAAGAGGAATGGGGTACAAAGCGTGTTTGCCCCGCGACCGGCAAACGGTTCTACGACCTGAACAAAAATCCGATCATAAGCCCCTACACGGGTGAAGTTGTCGTGCTCGACACCGGCAAGGGCAAGCGCAGCCTGACGGCTGACAAACCCGACGCTTCTGCCAAGAAGGACGATCAGTTCGAAGACGACGATATCGTCCTCGATGATGAAGACGACAGCGATGATGTCGATCTGGGCGATGATGTCCTGGACGACGATGAGGATGACGATGTGTCCCTCGACGATATCGCCGACGTCAGCACGGATGACGACGATTGACATCTTTTTGCTTGCGCACAACCGGCGCAGCCATTAACTGACGCTGGCGCAGGGAAACCTGCGCCACACCAGATGGGGCCATAGCTCAGTTGGGAGAGCGCTTGCATGGCATGCAAGAGGTCAGGGGTTCGACCCCCCTTGGCTCCACCAAATTCCTCAATCAACCTACTGAAATATATCTGAAATAATCATTTGCCGTGATTGTTCCCAACATTTTTCCCAACTTCAGGAGTCAGAAAGTTGGCAAGAAGGGCGGGAAGGGGACATTCGCTGCAATCGCGAACCAATCTTCCGCGACAGCCCGGAGCGGTCGTTCGTCAGGTCAATGAGCGCCGCAAACCAGCGAAGGTCCACATCGAGCCCTGAGCGGACCTTGAGCGCGGCCGTCAAATTATGCAGTCGCAGCCTTCATTGCGGTCATTCGCTGCGTGAGCGAAGCTGAGGGCCGGGTGAACTCGCGCAATGCGGGGCAAGCAGACTTCCAGACAAGACTGACTTTCTTGACATATCCACGTCGCTTTCACTTCGCCGCGGGTTTTCAGGCCGAAGTATGCCGCCCTTCGATCAATTAGAGGCGAGCCGCCTCCTCGGTTCTCCTGGAATAATTTCAAGTATTCAAAGAGCGCGCAATGAACCATGCCCGTTCTTTCATTGAAATCGCTTGCGTCAAGCAAGACAGTCCAAAGTTTCACGTCCCAAAGAACGCCAGATTTCTCCGCCTCATCTGGCAATGGAATTCTCGGACGATCCACATGGTGTCGCGGCAATGCCTACCATAGTTCGGAAAGCAACGTGCCGGAGAATTCGGTGATCCTAGATCATTTCTCCGCTGTACCAAAGTCAGCGTTGAACAGTGCGAAAACCTATGTGGTTCGTTCCCAAGCCAGTGTTCTGCGCATGCCTTGCAGCCGGTCTATACCTGCCACAGAAGTCAGGAGAACAAAGGAACGAACCTCCCTTTATGACTGCCACCGGCACTTCTGGCTGCGACGGATCGAAGCCGGTTGACGCGACGCCTTCTGGTGCTTCGAAACGCTTGTCGGGGTAATAGGGGTCTTCGGTCCACTCCCAAACGTTTCCAATCATATCGTAGAGGCCAAAGCCATTTGCAGGGAAGCAGCCAACCTGGGCGCGCCCCATATGGCCATCCTCGCCTGTGTCCTCTTCAGGGAACATACCCTGCCAAGTGTTCGCCATGTACACGCCCCCGGGTGTAAAGACATCACCCCAGGCAAAGGGTTTGCCATCCAAGCCGCCCCGTGCGGCAAACTCCCACTCCGATTCTGTCGGCAGCGCCCGACCGGCCCATTTCGCATAGGCTTGCGCATCTTCCAGGGAGACCTGAACAACCGGCTCCGCATCACGGCCTTCGATGGAACTGTCGGGGCCCTCCGGATGTCTCCAGTTGGCCCCCTCTACGAACTGCCATTGCATGGCATCAAATACGGCCGAGCCGTTGGTTGGCCATCCCGCTTCCACCATTCGCTCTGCGCTAGTCACATAGCCTGTCGCCGCAACAAAGTTGGCAAATTGAAGGTTCGTTACCTCATGTGCATCCATACGAAACGGCTCGACACTCAGGCGAACGACCGGCCCTTCATCCGCATAAAAGCCAGTGTCGCCCATGTCGAAAGAGCCACCGGCGATGGCGATATCGCCGAGGGGCTGGATACATACCCTATCCGGAGTGGACACTTTTCCCGTTTCCACCCTCGCTCCAAGCACACCAACAGTCGTCAGGGCGGCGAGACTGGCCATCAAAACAGTTTTCATCGGTTCCTCAAGAAAGCTGCGGGCACCGCCGGAGAGATCGAGAACTTGATCGAACTCTCGGGATTGATGCCGCTCGAAGTGGTAATGTAGTCGTGGTATTCGAGGCTGAAACGAACGGGCAGTTTGCCAATGAACGCCGTCTTGTTCACACCGATGCCAATCGGGACATCGACCTCGGTTCCGCCGATACCGTTCCAGTTGATGGAGATTGTAGGTGACGCCCCGATCGACCATTGGTTCGGAAGTTTCCGGTAAACGAAATACTGAATGTTCGTCCGGTTCACGTCTGCACGGCTGTCGTCGCCAGCAAACGACCACCAATGCTGGGGGAAGAGGCCGAGCGTCCAGTCCTCGCCCAAATAGGCCAATGCCCCCGCAATCCCGGCCTGGTATTTGCCCTGGCCAAGGAAGTCTTCGCTTGCCGTCGGGAAAATGAATGTCGGACCAATGGCCCAGATCAATTTGCCGTTGCCAACTGATGTCGTTTCATTGGGCGTGATTAGGCCTACATAGGTCAGGTCACCGAAGCCTGTTGTCGATCCAGCCAGATCGGCGGGTGTCGGCGCGGGGCCGGTTATTCCAAAACTCAATCCATTTGCGTCAAAGCTGGCGTTGGACAACGCATCGCTGTTGATCGGCACTTTGGGAAAACTCAATACAACTCGGTTGACCAGGCTCCAGCGGTCATTGAGCCGGATTGGAAAGGTCGGGATCAGTTTAACATTTTCGATCACCTGGCTGGTGCCGAAGAACGGCTCGGTGACGGTCTTTCGTTCATATACAAGTGGCACCGACACCATCTCCCCCACCGGATTGTCCATCGCCCGACTGATCTGGTCCGATGTCAGTTGGCATCCGGCCTGCAAGAGGGCGTCCAGGGTAGACCCCGGATCGGCGATCAACTCGTCTGTGCAGGAGCCCTGGGCGGACACCTGACCTGCGATGAGAACGCACATCAAGGAGAGGGCGAAACATCTCATGCCTTAGAAATCGCTGCGGCGTTCCAGCACATCGTGCCAGGACCAAACGAACTGAAGCTTCGTGACCGCCGCATCCGCATCGAAACCACCAATGTCGCCACTGATGGCTTGCATGTGGCTCAACTGGAAGCTGGCATTGTCGTTGACCTGATAGCCAAATGTGAAACCAAGGAAATGCGCGTCAACTTCATCGCTGGTTCCGGTTGTCAGGCCGGTTGAGTTGCTAACGAATGTCTGGGCCCCGCCGCTGAGGTAGGTCCAATCCAACGATGCGAATGCGTTTTTGGTGATGTCCCGCGTCAGGTGCGCTTCGACCGAGTAAAGTGGGTCCTGTTCAACCGTGTCGCCAAAACTGCTGTCGTTGTCTCCGAACCAACGAACGGCAGGCATGACTTCAAGCGTCGTTCGTCGTCCTGGAACCCAGTCGCCAATGTTCCACATGATCGGGGCGGAAAGGCGTGCGCTCCAGCGGTTCGATCCCATGTTAAGTGCTTCATTCGCGTCATAGGTACCTGTCGGGGCGCTGAAATGCAGGCCGACATTGACCGACAACGTTTCTTCCCACCGGAGGTAGTCTCGAACTGCGAGTTCCGGCACCCCGGCGACGTTCACCGCCGCACCAAACGTCAGATCGCCGATACCGTCCGCGAAGGTGTTCGTCGCTCCGAGCGGCAGGGAACTGTCTGTATCGAGGCTGCCAAACGGCAGACTGGCCTGCCACAGGATCGTACGGCCGAACAAAGGCTGGCTACGGACATAAGTACCGACCCAGAAGTCGGGTGCGACATCCAGTGTACCCCTATAATTCTCAAATACAGGGAACTTCAGGTTTGCCCTGCCTTCAAAGCGCGAGAAGCTGATGATGTTGGTGTTCTTCGGGATCGGCCAGTACACGCGCGGACCGTCGAACTCGGCAAGGGCTGGCGTCGCGCCGGTCAGGCAGATCGCGGCAATGGCAAGAGCTTTTCTCATAGGTGTCCCCCTTCACTCTTTGCTGGTGTCATCTTTGATCGCGTAATTCGGTTCCCCTCCGCGTGGATATCCCTCGTCATCGGTCGGCGGACGGGGTGGCAGGTTCTGCTCAAGTCCGTCGTAGAAGGTCCTGTTCGGGCGGATGATGTTGTTGTCCCGTGCGTAGCGTTGATAGGCGGCGATCAGAGCAGCACGCCGTTGCGGATAGACGCCGGACAGGTCGCGCGTTTCGCCCGGATCCTTCGAGACGTCGAAGAGCTGCCACTGGTCCTTGCCGAAGGGCTTGGGCATCCAGACCGCCTTGTAGGGTCCGGAGCGCGCGAATTGCGCACCGAAATACTGCCCCGCGACGATGCCTCCGTCCCCGCGCGGATTTTTTGACTGACCGGTCAGAAGCGGCACCCATGAGCGCCCCTGCATTCCGCGCGCATTGGCTCCGGCAAGCTGCGCGAGCGTGGCGGGGATATCCTTTACGTGCATCAGTGCGCCCCGGTTGATCCGGCCACCCTTCATGTCCTTATGCCAAACGATCAGCGGCGAGCGGACTCCACCCTCGAAGGCCGACCCCTTGTACCCGCTGAACGGCGTTGCCGAGACCTGCGCCCAAGGCGCGCCATAGGCCATGTAGCTGTAGCTGCGGCCCCATGCGGCGAATTGCGTGTCATAGTTGTTCGGATACCAGGCAGAAGCGGCGAGCGCCGGGCGTTGCTTGGCCTGCTGGATCGGGTCGTTGCCCTCGGGTCCGTTGTCCGAGAAGAAGAGGACGTAGGTATTGTCCAGTTGCCCGGACTTTTCGAGGTACTTGATCAGTTCGCCGACCTGGAAGTCGAGGAACTCGACCATGGAGGCGTAGACCTCCATCCGGCGCGACTGCTGCACCTGAGCGGCACCAAGCAGGTCGTCGTAGGAAGGAATGTACCAGAGCCGGGGTGCCAGCCGGGCCGAGTCCGAGACGATGCCCAGCTGTTTCTGCCGCGCAAGCCGCTGGCGGCGCAGGTCGTCCCAGCCCATGTCGTACTTACCTTTATACTTCCAGAGCCAGCGTTTGGGAACCTGAAGCGGATCGTGCGGCGCCTGGAATGCGAGGTAGGCGAAGAAGGGCTGGCCCGACTTGCGGCCTTCCTCGATGTAGGAGGTTAGCTTCTCGGTGAAGGTCAACGAGGAGTAATACCCGCGAGGGAGTTTCCTCAGGTAGGCGTTGTCCTCGACGAACTCGCTGGTCGGATTGTCCTGGTTGGATCCACGCAGGTCGAAATGGCTCCCGGCCCCGTTCAGAAGCGAGAAGCTGCGGTCAAAGCCGCGGGCGGCTGGAATATGCTTTGGCGAATGGCCGAGGTGCCATTTCCCGGCCATGTACGTCCGGTACCCAGCCCCTTTCAGCCGTTCGGCGATGGTGGGGACGCGGGTGGAAAGAACGCCCTCGTACCCTTCCAGGCCCAACTGATTGGGGGCGGTCCGTTCGTACATGTTGCCGAGACCGACACGGTGATTGTCGATGCCGGTAAGCAGCATCGAGCGCGTGGGCGAGCAGGTCGCGCCGACGTAGAACTCGGTGAAGCGCATCCCGTTCTTGGCCAGTCTGTCGATATTCGGCGTCCTGATTTCTCCGCCGAAAGAACCAAGGTCCGAAAACCCCAGGTCGTCAGCAACGATCACGACGAAATTTGGCCGTTTGTCTTGCGCATTCGATGCGTTGGTGAACCCCACCAAACACACACCGAAAGCAATCAAGAGTTTTCTGGTGAGTGGTTTGATAGGTGCGGGAAATCCGATATTCATTGCACGACTAGCCCCTCGTCTGACATGACTTGGTAGAAGTCTGCGCAGGAAATCTTGCCCTTACGACACTCTCTGCACGAACGAACGGACGGATGCACGAACGGCAGTTTGTGCGTCACGAACCGTTGTCGAAACCCAGATCGTCTGCAAATCTTGCCGTGGCGGCCTGATGGCTTCGTGAGGCCGGCAGTTGTTTGCCATTCATGAGTTCGACACACAGTTTGCCGTCCGTGCGTATGAGTCTTTTGATGCCCGCGCGATGTACCCAGTGAGACCGGTGGATTCGGATTCCGTCCATTGCGCGGCATTGCTCCAGGGCGTCGGAGAACCTCATAAGAAGCAACTCGTCGCCGGAATCCGTGGTTACACACACATAGTGCCGCTCGGCCGACAGCGCCCAGAGTGCCCCCTTTGTTTTTGGTGATAGCTTTTTCAGGAACTCAGGCGATGCAACTTCCATTGCATCAGATACAACGGTGCTGGCCGTCGGTGTTTCCTCAGGCCCGCGATCCGTAGGAAGACGCGTTTGCCACCAAGGATAACTCAGCACCATCCAAAGCACTGACCCGAGTGTTGCGTGAAGAAAGACCGCAGCCGGGTAGGTGGCCTTCAGCCAGTCCCATAGCGCCTCGCGCGTCGCATCCGGCGCAACCACCCAGCCTGCAATCCACAACGTATTCATTGACAGTGCCGTCGATGGAATGGCCGCCAATACACAGCCGATCACCGAAGCCGTGCGGGCCGAGCAAAGACTGCAATATGTTGCTGCCAGAACAGCGAACGAGGTCTGCAATGGCACCGCGATCAAGACCATGACAAAGGATTGAAGGAAAACGACCCTGAAAGCGGCGATGTCACCAAATTCACCGATCATCCTTGGCAGGCTTACGATGATAAGCGCCGCCAGGAAAACCCCTACATGGTGTCTCCAAAAGCTATGATCCTGTAGAAATGCCAAAACGCCAAGCGCTCCGCTGCCGAACTAAGGACAGCCTGCGAAGGACAGTCTTCCAATTCTACACTGGCTGCACGAATGGTGGGTTAACATGCACGAGACGCCATTCATTGGGCCGTCAGGTGATTAGGAAATCAGCCAGTTCTTCTCTCACCGAACCGCTGAAGCTTCTGGACACAGGCAGTTCCAGGTCATTCACCAGCCGAACCGAAAGGTTGTTCCCTGCGGATTTCAACGCCTGTACAGCATCGTAGCTGATCCAATGCGACCGGTGGATGCGCATGCCATGATCACCTGGTATCTTCGTGATGGCCTCACTGAACGGCATGAGGATAAGGTCTTCTCCGACTTCGGTATGCAAGCGGACATAATGTTGCTCTGCCGACATCGCGAGGAGCTTTCCCCTTTTCTCCGGCGGCAGCTTTTGCAGCAACGTCCGTGTCTCGTCGATTTCGCGGACTTCCGGGTCATCGGTCATCGATGGTGACGATTGTTTGTTCTCCAGATGTGCCGCCCACCAACGATAGTTGAACAGCATCCAAAGCAATGGTCCGAGCGTCGCGAATCCGAAGAAGATTAAGTGCAGACGTGATGTTACGTTTGCGAAGAACTCGCTTCGTGTTTCAATCGGAGCCGAACCGGTCGGCATGACACCCGCCAGCCAGCTAATAGACGGGCTGAGTGCGGTGGCAGGGAAGGCTGCCAAAACGCATCCAGCGATCGCGCATGCGTAGAAGGGAATGCGATTGCCAAAGGACGACATCGCCGTCGACGCGAAGAGCGTTTGGAAGGGGTACGAAACGGCAACCAAGATCACCGAGTGAACAAAGACCCCAGCCACATCGACGCCACTGTTTGCAGCACCAACAATTCGTGAGGCTGTAAGAATCATGACAGCGGCCGAGCAAACGACGCAACTGTGAAGCCAAAGATTCTTCCGCAAGTTAAAAAAGGACCCCACCCTCTTCTCCGCGGTAATAAGAAAATGAACTTCAGCAGATTAATACATCAAGTCACTTGGCGAAACATTTTTCCGATCGCCAGGAAAAGCGCTTGATTGCTGGAGCACTTTGAAAGCGAATGTCCTCTAAGGTCTTAAAAATGATTGAAACTTGGGTGGCAGATTTGTCCACATTGCGGTCAATCGTACCGACCGCAGCGAAGGTCGGCTCCGGGTTCGTGCCGACCGATGCCGCGCGCTGGACGAGTGTCGGCCCCTTCGATCTTTGACCGAAACAACCGGTCTTGAAGGCCGCTCGTCGGCGGCAAGGCAAACAATGATGCGGGGCGCCTATTGCTGCTCAGGGAGTCTCATCAGGTCACGGGCGGCTTCACCGGCGTCCTTGATATAGACCGGGTCACCGTGGATCAAAGCCAAGATCATGCTGCCTTCGATCAGTATCATGATCGAACGCGCTCGGTTTTCCGGATAGGCATGCCCGGCCTCGGCGAGCCGCCCTGCCAGCCACTGCTCCACCAAGGCCTTGTGTAAACTAGCGGCCCTGCGGGCGGGATGGCCTGGCCGATCGGCAAACTCGGTCGCAATGCGTGTAAAGCCGGACCCGAGATACGACTCATCGTCAGCCCACTCGTGAAGACGCGCAAACAGGTTCTTGACGATTTGGAGAGGTGACTGTTGCGACGATCCCGCCCACTCCTGAAACTGACGCAGCAAGTAATCATGCTGGTTCACAATGACCTCGGCCACGATATCGTCCTTGCTTCGGAAATGATAATAAACCGTGCGTTTCGTCACCCCTGCTCGCTCTGCGATAGTATCCACGCTGACGCGGGTGAACCCTTCCTGCCGGAAGAGACTGTATGCCGAACTCAGTATTTTCGCCTTGGTGTCTTTGTCTGCCATTGCCGCGCTCCGCATGTATACTCACTAGTAAGGTGACACCGATTTTGCCGCCGAATACCATCTGAGGCAACGCCGCAAACCACGCGTCGCAGAAAGGTCTTCCAGATGCAGGAACCCGCAGCACAGCCCGAATCCGGATTCAGATGGGTCGTCGCAATTTCAGCGGCACTGATATTGGCCATCGCCATGGGGACGCTCGTAAACGGCATGTCGGCGTTTCTCGTGCCGCTTGAAGAGGCGTTTGGATGGCACAGGGCCGAGACAGCGGCGATCAATTCCTTCGGGTTGATCGGCATTGCGATTGGCGGTGTTCTGATGGGTTACCTGGCCGACACCCTGGCAACGCGCACGGTATGCTTGGTTGGTGCCGTGGCAATGTGCCTAGCGCTTTTGCTGTCCGCCTACGCCAAAGAGTTGTGGCAGTTTTACACCTTGTTCTTCGTCGCCGGCGCGCTCGGCGGCGGCGCGTTCTTTGCACCTGTGATCGCCCTGGTCGGCGGCTGGTTTCGCACCGGCGCTGGTCTGGCCATCGGTATTGCCTCGGCAGGACAGGCTGTAGGTCAAGGTATAGTGCCCTATGGTTCGGGGCATCTGATCGAAACGGTGGGGTGGCAAGGGGCACTGACGTATTTGGGGATCATCTGCGCCGCGACATTGATCCCACTTTCGTTTGTGATGATCGATCCACCAAAACAAAGTGGGACAGCGACCACCCAGGCCGATGATGGCCCGGCATTGTCTCCGCAGCTGGTTCTTCCGGCCTTGTCCATCGCGGTTTTGGGGTGCTGCGCGGGAATGGCGGTACCTCTGATCCACCTGGTGCCGCTCATCCAGATCGTGTGCGGTGTCGGCGCCGAAGCGGGCGGGCCGTTGCTCCTCATGCTTGTCGCCGCCATTGCAGGTCGGATTGTCGCCGGGCGTCTTGCCGATACGATTGGCCCTCTTCGGGCTTGGATGGCGGCGACGGCATGGCAAACCACCCTGATGCTAGGTTTCTTGCTGCTAGGTTCGCTCCAGGCGTTTTGGGTGTTCGCTGTTCTTTACGGGTTCGGTTACGGAGGCGTGATGACCGGTGTGCTGGTCTCGGTGCGGGCGCTAACACCTCAATCAAGACGCGCTTCGGCAACCGGGATCGTTCTGGCCTTTGCCTGGCTTGGGCATGCAGCCGGAGGCTGGCAAGGTGGGTTGACCTTCGACATTACGGGCACCTACTTCTGGGCGTTCGCAAACGCAACAATCTTCGGTCTCATCAACCTCTCGATTGTGGGTGCAATCCACATCCTCTTGCGCCGGCGATCAGTGGTTTCCAGCTGAATTCTTCTTGTGGCTAATCTCTGATTTTCGAGCGAAAGCAACCGTTATTGGCAAGACCGCGTAAGCCGCCATCGGTGCAGCCGCAGCGAAGTGGCGCTTCGTCCGCAGTGCGGATGTTGGGCCGTGTCTGCGCAGCTGCACATTCGGCGGACGGCAGTAACTAGCCCGAAGCGGCCACTGAGATTAGGGTCGCTGGCGTCGTTTCGCCGGTGTCAGTAGATGCCTGAGACAGTAACGAACTCGCCGGGAATCCGATAAGCTCCATCTACCAGGCAGTCGGAAACAGACTCCAGGAACTCTTCACTCACTTCCTGCATCGTTCGCTCGTCGAACCTCTTTATCGCCAGCGCAACCGGCCCGCCGAGCAAGACTGCGTCAAGTAGGTCACGGGCGTTTGAGTACTCCAGCGTTTCAGATTGTCTGACTTCTTCGATGTCTCGGAAGCCAGCATTTTCGAAGTCGCGACGCAATCCTCCGGGTGCACCGGTCGCGAAGAACATGGGGCAAACCTCAGACTGGACATTTTTGTCTACGATGGGAAAGACTTCTGCCCAGCCACAGTTCCGACGTTCGCCCCATACCGTGGCTATGGCCCGTCCGCCGGGTCGCAGTACGCGAAGCATCTCTTTAACGGCGCCAAGAGGATCGGGGCTGTACATCAGACCCAACGCACAGACAGCCCGATCAAAACTCGCGTCATCGACATCCAGAGCTTCTGCTCCCATTCTTGCGGTCTTCACATTCTCCAAGCCGATGGCGTCTGTCGCTTCGACCATTTTTTGCGCGAGATCGGTAGCTAGGACTGATCCCGTTTGACCGACCGCCTCACTGAGCATTCTGGTCACAAGACCAGATCCACACGCGGTTTCGATGATGTCCTGGCCGGGTTCCAGTCCTGCCATTGAGATCAAGGTCTGCTGGGCTGGCAGCAGGCTTTTCTGCCAACCCGCCTCATAATGGGGCGCTGCCGCGTCCCATCCGTATCTCTGTACTCTGATTTGAAGGCGGGCATCCATGGTCTATTCGAACTCCATACTTGTCTCGACCTTTTGCGGATCACGCAGGGCAAGGAAGTAGGGATCGGCCTTAAGAGCGGTATCCACCAGCCCTTGCAAGGTCTCTCGATCGGCTGCGCTGGCGAGTGTGATCTTGAGATGCGTTCTGAGAGGCGCCGCGCTCGCTCCTCCCATTCCGAAAAGGGCAGAGTCGTCGAAATCCATGTCCACGCTGACTTGGACTGAACGAAGCTCGATACCGAGCCGCACTGCAGTCATCTTAATACCAATCGCGACGCAGCCCGATATGGCCGCTCGCGCGTGAAAACCCGGTGACGGGCCCAACTCACTTCCGCCCACCGGTTCGGACATGTCGATCAGGACTTCCCGGTCGCCTTCGGTGACTATGCATGCCAGACCTTCGGTAATTCGGGCATCCGCGTGTTTTGTGTCCAAGGCTGCCTCGGGACGACGATGAAAGACCGACATTACGCGCTCCTGCGCCCGTCGAATTTCTTCGTCAGATTTCATGCTCTCGTTCCCCCACGCCTCGCGATATTTGCGGAAGCCTACGCGAATTTCTCGCGATACGTCTAGCAATCCAAAGCCAAGGACAGAAATGTCCGCAGTGCGGACGTTGGGACGGGTCTGAGAGGCCGCGCGGGCTTCGCAAGCGCAGCGAATGTCGGAAATGAGCCCAAATTGCCCGATGCTGCGGGGTACACTAGTGTCCACTTTTGCATGTCAGCAGCAATTGGCAGAGTAGTCGAAATTCACTTTTTAGGGCGGCGGACCCAAAAATAGGCCGCCCCGTGGTTGGCTGGAAACCCGCCTAGCCCGGGGCGTGCGGCAAGCCGTTGCCACTGTCGAGATAGGCCACAAAGCTCGTCGCGAAGAAAAAGCCCCAACCCTCGTTGCAGATGTCGTAGCAATGAAGCGCGGGTGTCAGTCCCTCGTGTTCGAACTCAACTCTTGCACCGATGTCATGCGCTGAAATCTTCCAGCGAAGCATCGTACCGAGCCACTCCTTCTCAATTTCAGCTGGCTGTCCGGCAACCACATGATGGGCGTCGATGCATTTGAGCTCGACAGTTTTTTCCGGTGTCAAGGCCGTGGCCTCGAAGGTCCAATGGCCATTGTTCGGTGGGAAATCCACCCTGACCGTGTCGCCCTCGGACGACAGCTCTCCCTCGGTCTCGGTTGTCCACCAGCGGTCCATTTCGCTCGTAAGGGCTTGAAACACCCGGTCAGGCGTCGCCTTGACATCGATTGTCTTGGCGTAATTTGCGTTCTTTGCGGCAATATTCATCAGACTGTTTCCTTCCAGTGTTGAGGTTTCGTCTCGGCGTAGCCGGGCAATGCTTCGATACGCGCAACCCAGGCCCCGATTTTTGGGAAATGTTCGTAGAAGTCTGCCAGCCCGAGTTCTGTCATGATGCCGGGGTAGGTGTCGCTTGCCCGTTGAAGCAAGCGCACCTCAGGAAAGGCTACGGCATCCGAGGCACCTGGAGCAGCGCCCGCAAGAAATGGCGTTCTACGCAATGCGGTCTCAAGCCCTGCCAGCTCCACCTTGGCGTCATAGGCCGACGTCAGCAGCTCGGGTGTTGCAGTTGCAGCCCCTTCGAAAAAGATCGGCGTCAGTAGCCGGTCAATGACGGCACGCAGATAGTCGGCAAGCTCCATCGTGGATTGCCATATATGGGCGACCTGATCCGAGTCTCGTCCAAAGAGGGGCGTGTCCGGGTAAGCGCGATCCAGCCAGGCAAGGGCTGCTACCGAGTCCTGGACTGTGATCTGCTCGTCTTGCAGCACAGGAACAGTGCCCCGAGGATTAAGCGCCAGAAATTTCTTACTTATGTGTTCGCCATCAGACGCCTTTAGCGTGGCAGTTTCGAATTTCAGGCCTTTGAAACACAGGCCGAGCAAAACGCGCCAGGACAGAGGTGCGCCGCTTATTGTATGCACTGTGGTCATCATTTCGCTTCCCTTGTGTTCGGGGCGAAACTAGCTTTCATACACGAATTTCAAAAGTAGGCAGCTTTTTCTTATGTAGTATGAAAAACAATACCAATGTGAAAAAACAAAGAGTTACATGGATGAAAGACTCAGGCAAAGACTCACGCTCGGACCATGAAACCGCAGTTCTGCCCTGTCCAGCGCCGCTGGTATTCAACATGATCGGCGGGAAATGGAAGCTATCGATTCTTCAGATTTTAATATTTCGAGGGACCAAACGATTTGGAGAGTTGCGTCGTGAAATCGACGGCGTGACGCAGACAATGCTTACCAGCCAGCTTAGGGCGCTTGAGAAGGACGGTCTTGTCGCAAGAAAGGCCTATCCGGAAGTCCCTCCACGTGTCGAGTATTCTGCCACGCCGGATGCGCTGGCGCTGCAACCCATGTTTCGTGCCATGCACAACTGGTGGGTGGAACGAGACGGGTCTTGATTTTCAGGACGCAGCCAATGGAGGCCGCGATGCCGCCGTTGGCGCAATCGCAGCGAGACATCCCTCGGCGCGGTCGGCCCGGAGTGGACGTTCGTCATGCATTCGAGCGCCGCCGTGCAGCTTCTCCAGACCAGCCATCCGCCGCGCCTGCAAAATGTGGGATTGCTGAACTCACACACTGCGCGAGAGTCGCGATCAGGTAGCAATTGAAAGCCAACCTCCATTGACCCGCTCCCCTTGGATCCTCTGGCTCTGTTTCGGGTTTGCTGTGCTACTGGAAGTGTCCCCGCTTAGGGCTAGAATTCCTGCGCTTTGATCACACAGACGGGCTGGATGCATCATTGAAGGCTCTGCCCAAAGAATGCCGTCACCTCATCAAGGATCAGATCATGCATGGCCCCCCGGTGGGACCCGCCATCTTCGCAAACGACTTCGTCTCCCGGCAGTTCCTTGGCCAGAATCTCATAGCCTGCCGGCTTGCACAGGTTGAAGAAATCGAAATGGCTCAAAGTGGCTGGCTCAATGTATCGGAAGGTCCCTGAGGGCAACGCCGTGACAAGCGCCCGAGACTCAATATCGAGCGTCAAACCAGAATTCATGATCGGGGCTCCGAAAACAAGCAGCGGCTTGTTAATCTTGTTCAGGCTGTCGTCTGAGAAGCTCTGGGTTCCGCCCAGATCGAAGACTGCGAATGCGCGAATTCGTTCATCCGCTAGATCGTCTTGCATCCGTTCCCGGTCGTCAGGTGTTTGTGCGATTTCCCAATCCGCAAAGATCCCGCAGGCCAACTCGCCTGGCATTGTATCGCAGAACCGCTCAAGACGCTGCGCGTCATATCGGGCACCGGCCAGCGCCAGCGCTGTGAAACCGCCAAGAGAGTGGCCTGCCATGAAGATCTGATCGGGATCGACCTGCACCGGCAATGCGCCTGGCGAAACCGCGAAATCAATCACCCGAGTGATGTCGCCGGGGCGTTCCCAAAGCGCACGCCGCTGGTCCGGGTCGCGCAACCAGGTCGATGTTCCCGGATGATCGACTGCAGCCACAACGAATCCTCTTCGGGCCATCTCGGCTGCGAACCACGCCTGGTTTCGGGAGTTTCCGAACATGCCATGGGACAGGACAATTAACGGGAAGGGCCCCGGCGCCGCGTCTGCATCCCGGATGACCTTTGAGCCGACCCAAACCGCGCTCTCGAAGTCCAGGCTCGTCGGTTCGGCGGCGTTGGCCGGATACCAGATCAGCCCTTCGAGGCCCCGGTCGCGTCGGTCATCAAGAACAGTGAGCGTGCTCAATCCGGCTTCAAACTTCTGGGTTGCGACTGGAACATTCTCTTGAGCCTGAGCATCACCAGACGTCAGACCGAGGATCAGAATGGCAATTGTATAGAGGGGTTTCATGGTTGGAGTCCTTTGTTTTGCAACGCAAGTGGCCTATCAGGGACACCGATCACCCGGCGTCCTGAAACGCGATCAAGGACGGCTCTTCGTGGTTCTGTATTGCGATCCGGAACGAGGTCGGACTGGGTTGGACAGAAGGAGGTCTCCGGTGCTGCACATCGCTATTCTTGCGGCGACAGTTTCACTAAGTGCCGTGATGACCGTTTTCATGGCCCGCGTCGCTGTGGTCGGGCGCTATGGTGCCTCCTCGGGAGCGCTCGGCGTCTTTTTCGGGCTCACAACCGTCTCTGCTGGCCTCCTCCTCGCCACGCTGCTTTGGCCGGACACGTCTCTGCGACAATGGCGTGCTGTATTGGGCGCCGCAGCGCTCCCCGCGCTCTACCTACATTTCGCCTTCGGGTCAGACCCCGAGCGTCGCCCGGGCTCTGCAGAATTGTTTCACATGGTTCCGATGGTGGCTGTCGCAACATCCCTTCTGGTCAACGCATTCTGGGCAATCGACCCGATTTTGCTCGTGACCTATGGCGGATATCTTTGGGCACTGTTGCGCCTGCATGGTCGCGGGGCGCACCACTTCCGCTGTCTCGGTCCTGACGTGGAAACGACGCTCACCTGGTTGCGCATCGTCATTGCAGTGCTCTGCGCCAGCCTGGCGCTTGAGGTGGCAATCTTTACCGAACTGGTTAGAGGCGGCGCAATCGAGACGTCGCAGTCTCTCCTGCTCTCTACTGCGCTCTTCTTTAGCCTCGTGTCTTATGCCCTGCTTGGGGCAATGGGACGTCCTTCTCTTTTCGAGCATGTGTATGGCATGGTCGTTGACCGGGCGTCCCTGCAGGAGGTCAAAGACGCAAGGCCGGAACCCGGCCCCGCCGATCATGCGCTCGTTCAGCGCCTCGACACATTGCTTGCGAACCCGGATATCCTCGCAGAGGATACCTTGACCCTTTACCGCGTGAGTAAACGCCTGAGCGTCCCGGCGCGCGCTGTCAGTGTCGCCGTGAACAAGGTTTCCGGGCAGAGCTTTTCTGATTTGCTCAATGACAGAAGGATCGCTCTGGCCACACGCCTCATGGATGAAGATCCGGACCGCTCGCTGTTAGATATAATGTACGCGGCAGGGTTTGGATCGAAGTCCAACTTCTACACGCAGTTCAAGCGGCGCAAGGGCATGACGCCTGCAGCATTTCGGGCCCGAGAAATTTCTGGTCATGGCACGCGAAATCAAAGGCTCTGACGCGCGCATTTTCAAAAAGGTTCAACGAAATCCAGGGTGGACTCATGAGACCAGATGGGGCTGCATGACACCTGTCAACGCGTGGAGCGTGCGGTCTTCGAGCCGCTGCACATGCGGCGAAAGGCGGATTTGAGCCCTGAACGGACTTAAGCCGCAAATTTGAAGGGACTGGCGATCTCTTGATTTCGTCCCGGTCTGCAAGCCAGCTTTGCCCTGAGAACCTGCCAGAGTAATGTTCCCGCCATTAGGCATCCAAGCGACGAGAAGGTCGTCATCGACATCGAGCCCACGGAAATGCCGTACACAAGCCACATGCAGTTCCCCGCGCATTGGAGTGCGTTGCGAGATGCGCTTTGCTTGGCTGCGCAATCGGGTTTCCGAAGATTGGCAAAAAGTTGCGGGACCGAACTTGCCAAGTTTATCAGCCCTGCAGCAAAACCGAGGATTTCAACAGAGACGAAGTTCATATCCTATTACTCTCTTGCTGCCTCCGGCAACTTTCCTAGTGTGAGTGCCGAAACTTGGATCTGCCAACGATCTGCTGGCCGGTGTACGGGTCGCTTGGTCTTCGGGGAACGAAGAACAAAAGCGAATACACGTTCTTTAATCTGAGAATCGTTTCGGGCGTGTGTCCTGAGGCGGCCAAAATCCCTTCAATTGTTTCACTATGAAGGAATATTGAAACGATGTTGTCGAAGGCTTGACCGGCTTTTCGTCGGCGACAGGAAGATCTGCGGCGACACGGGCAGAGGGAGTTCAGGCCAAGGTCAGCTCAGCCCGCAGTCTGAGAGTTCGGTTGTGTTGGAAGCTCGTGGGTGCAGCGAACGGCAGCAATGCGGGCCGCGACCGCAGCATGAAGGCCGGTTGGTGAATGTCTCGCATGGGCCGCAAGCCAAAAGACCAAAAGTATGTCCGAAGTCCCAAACCGACGCACTATCCAAGCCACGAAATGCTCGCGCCCCAAGGGTCTCAGCACGGCACGAGCAGGATGGCAAAGTCTCCACGCATTAAATGATCCATAAGCTTTTGACTCTATCCGTCCGCCGGTGCCGATTGCCCCACCGGAGAGAAATATGGTTAGAAACTTGAGCGCCAGTCACAAGATCCTTTTCGCCTTCGGAACGATCGCCGGGCTCGCGATCATTGTCTGTGCGGCGATGTCGGTCCTGGTTTTCAGGATGGCGGAAGAAGGCGACCAAGTCGGTGCGCGTCTCGCACCTCTCGTGGACGCGGCGATGGAGATCAAGCTGGAAGGTGCGAATGCTCATCTTGTCATGGAAGAGATCATGGGCGGCGACACTGCAGAAGATTTTGCGGAGGTCGAGGCGTCACTTGCCGAAGCTCGCTTCTATGCAGAGGCGATCCTCGAGGGTGGCCAGAACGATGAGGGCACCTTTTTCCCGTCGCAGGATCCGGCTGTCCGGGAGCGCGTCGTAACGGTCGTCGATCAACTCAAGGCCTTTTCGGTCGCAGCGCGGCAACGCTACAGCCTGCTCCATGGTGACACCGGGGTTGGCTCCGACGCGGATGTGGAGTTCGATGCGCTTTACGACGACTTGGAGGACCGCATCGCCGCGGCGTCCCGTGGCATCGAATCCCCGGAACTGCAACGGCTGATCGGGGAGGCACGGTATCTGGTGGCACATGGCCACCTTCTCGTCGCAGAAATCCTCGGTGGCGACTTTGGCGAGGACTTTTCCGAAGCCACGGGATCCTTCGAGGCAGCGGCCCAACAGCTTCGCATTGCGGCGGACACATACCCGGAAAATTCGGAAAAGTTGGCGAAGATTCTTCCGGACCTGGACCACCTGAAAGACCTGGCGGTCTCACGGTATGATCGGGCGCGCGACGGTGCACGCCATATGGAGCAGGCGGAAATCTCATTCGACGCCGCTTACGATGAGTTCATCAGCAACGCCGATGCGGCCGAGACGGAAATACAGCGCGCCATGGCGCGCGGCATCGCCACACAGAGAACAATCGGCGATACAGCCAAGTTTGTTGTGCTCGGCTTCGGCGTATTCCTGTTTGGACTTTTGGTCGGGTTCTATAAATGGCTGGACGCGGCTCTTGGCCGAAGGATGCGCATCATTGCCGGAGGAATGGAGCGGATCACAACCGGCGAATTCGATGCGATGCCGCCACAATGGGGCACGACGGATGAGATCGGGCTGCTCCGGGACAAGCTTGATGAGCTCAGGGCCATGTTTATGCGCCAGAAAGAGCTCGAACAGACCGCCGCAGCCGATCGGGAGGTTGCACGCAAAGGCCAGGCGGAAGCAGAGAAGATGCGCTCAGTTGCCGAGCAGGAAAAGATGGCCGCAGAAAAGAGCCGGAAGGAAGCCGAGACACGGGCGCAGGCCGCAAACCTATTTGGCGCAGCTTTCTCGCGGGTTGTCGACGCAGCGCGTGCAGGCGATCTCAGCATCCGCATCGATAGCAAGACCGGTCAGGACGATCTTGATCGCATAGGTGTTGCACTGAATGAAATGCTCGATGTCCTGGACACAAACCTTCGTGGTGCGATGGATGTTCTCGATGCCGTCAGATTGGGCGATCTCACCTGCCGCATGTCAGGGGAGCACCAGGGGGTATTCGAACGCCTGCAGGTTAACACCAATGCAATGATAGATGGGCTTCGGACGCTGGTGGGTGAGATTTCGGCAAGCGGGGCCACTTTGGCGTCCTCCTCGGCCGAATTGCGTGACACATCAGATGTCCTGTCGCGGCAGACGGAGCAGAACGCCGCATCGCTGGAAGAAACGGCGGCGGCGCTCGAAGAGATGTCGTCCAGCATCAGGCAGGTCAGCCACAATGTATCCGAGGCCAATGAAAATGCCCGGGTCGCAAGCGTTACCGCACAATCGAGCGGCGTCGTCGCTGCCTCGGCGGCGGATGCGATGAACCAGATTGCCGACGCTTCGAAAGAGATCAGCAAAGTGGTTACCGTCATCAATGACATATCTTTCCAGATCAATCTGCTTGCACTCAACGCAGGCGTCGAAGCCGCACGCGCCGGAGAGGCCGGACGCGGATTCTCCGTTGTGGCATCAGAGGTGCGGCAACTTGCGCAACGCGCAAGCGAGGCAGCAAAAGAAATCGAAACCGTCATAGCTCGAAGTGACACTGCCGTCGCCGAGGGGGTGACCAAAGTCTCAGATGCGCAAAGTTCCCTGACGATGATCGCGGAAAGTGTTGTTGGGATCTCAACGCGCATCGGCGAAGTCGCGTCCGCAATCGACGAACAGGTTCAGACCATAGGCGAAGTTTCTGAAGGTGTTTCGCGGATCGACCAGAATACTCAAAAACAGGCAGCATCCTTCGAAGAAGTAACAGCCGCCAGCGCAATCCTGTCGAAGGAGGCTGAAGGTCTCAGGCTTTCGACAGGCCGGTTCAAAACGGGCGAGGAGGCAGCAAAGGTTCACCATGTCGCGAAACCCGCAGCACGGCGGCGGGATAAATCCCGCGATGTTGCGCGGCCCGTTGGCGGAAGTCTTGCGGTGGACCAATCCAATTGGGAAGAATTCTGAGCGCTGAAAGGGGCTGTTGCAATGTTCGAGGCTGCCGGGCCAGAAACTCCTGGCAAGCGACGTCGGTCACCGGGTCGCCGAACTTGAGCTCCAGACAGCCTCGCTGCACTGCCACACTGTGCTCGGCATGCCGACGACCGATCCCGTGGTAAGGTGTGGTCAAACTGCGGCCAATGACCGTCCCCTTTGTCCGGAAACCCGCGACCCATCTCGGATCAGACATCGGCGCGCCCTGCCCCTCGGCTGGTACGCGACACAATCAGGCGCGAGGATGCGCCGTGCCGGGTTTGCGGCAGCGCCCTACCCTGAAGGGATGTCTCCAACTGACGAACGCCGCCCAAAACTCAAAGATGTCACGATTGTCCACATTCCAGGCGCCCTGTGGAGCAGATGCGCGCGGGTGCGGCCCCTGTTCAGGCCGCGTGCCGTAGGCCGGCAAGTGAGATCTTTGCCAGGGCCATCATGACCGCATTGAATTCTTCATCCGACAGTTGGGCTTTGACCAGCGCGGCCTTTTCCTTGAAAACCTGCAGTGATCGCTGTCGCAGCTGCTCGCCTGCATCGGTCAATATGACCCGGGATTCGCGCCGGTTCTCGCGCCGTGTCTGAGTCTCGACCAACTCCTTGTCTTCCAGGCCACGCAATGTGCGCGATACAGCCGCGGCACTCAGCGACGCCTTTTGGGCGATATCCTTGGGGCGGCAGAGCTCCTCATCTCCGATTATGATCAAAATCAGCGCGGATTGGAATGTGAGGCCGCAAGATTGAAGGTCCATCTCGGCTTCACGCTCAAGCGTACGAGACGTCACCCATAGCCTGTAGATCGCCATGTCTTTCAGGAGGTCACTCGCCATTACAACACCTCCTCCCGGAGCGATACGCTCCTCATATCTATGTTTTCCCATATTAATGCAGATTGCATTTCATTCAATCACGTTGAATGTGCGAGTGCCTTTTGATCGCCCTTGAGTCAGTTCGAAAAATGAACTGACCCAAAAGGTATCGTGCGGCTTTTTTTACGTGTGCTTTCTGTATTCTACGATTTCAGATTCCAGAAATTCTCTGAAAGAGAATGAATATTCAGCATCAGAATCCGAGACGTCCTCATTTCTGGAAAATTGATCCACATTGCGAAAGCCAGCTATCCCGTTGCTTCATTGATCTTCTATGCAGAATATTTCCGGCCGAAATGTTTGTGGGTCGGCCCCTTTTTCGTGAACAGATGATGCATGAGGAAACCTGGCCAAACGTTTCTCACCAAGTCCCGATTTGAAGCCTCATGCCGCACAGCCGCTCAAGCCATGCGACTGCTGCGGCGGCGATCCTGGTCCCGGAGGTAGTCTGATCGAAACACGTCGCAGGGCACCGGCTTACCACCCCAAAAGCCCTGGTAGAACCTGCAGCCATTCGCACTGAGAAAGGCCAGTTGCGTTTCGGTTTCGATTCCTTCGGCGATCACATCGATCTCAATCGCACGCGCCATGTCCAGAATCGCCAACATCAAGGCGTTTGCGTCGGCCTGCTCGCCCACGCCCACGGTCAATGAGCGATCCACCTTGAGCGTGTCGAACGCCAGGTGGCGCAACCGTCCAAGGTTCGAATAACCGACGCCGAAATCGTCGATCGCAAGGCGAAGGCCAACGGCCTTCAACCGTGCGATCCGCTCTTCGACATTCAGGTCGATGTCCATCAGAGTCTCTTCGGTGATCTCGATCTCAACAGCGCCCTGGCTGAACTCGAACCGGTCATAGGTGGCCAGCAAGTGGTCGATAAAGGAATTGTCCAGCAATTCCACCACCGAAACATTGATAGCCAGGACAAAACCGGGAGTAGTCTGCGCAAAAGCGGCGGCGGCAAGGGATTGTTCAACCACGCATTTTCCGATGTCCGGCAACAGACCCATCTCTTTGGCAATAGGTAGAAAGTCGTTGGGAAGCAGGATGCCGCGTTCGGGGTGGTGCCATCGTACCAGCGCCTCGGCCCCTGTCAGCGCGCCGGTCGCGACCTCGAATTGCGGCTGCAGGTAGGCAACAAACTGGTTGTCAGCGATGGCAAATTTGATCTCGGACTCGAGCTTTGCCCGTTCAACCGAGAGCAGGTGATGTTCCAGATCATAAAATCGCCAGCAGTTCCGCCCGGCATCCTTGGCCTGATACATGGCGGTGTCGGCACATTTGATCAGGTCCTTCATCGTCGCGGCGTGCCGGGGGTACGTGGCAATGCCGATGCTCGCCGAGACCGCGCAGACCTTGTTGTCGATCCGGAACGTCGGTTGCATTGCCGCGACAATGGTTTCGGCCAGGGACACAGCATCGCCGATCCGAACGATCACGGTGAACTCGTCGCCGCCCAGACGGGCAATCGCGGCCTCGCCGGCGGCCGGGTTCAGCGGCCGAACGAATGTTGCCTCCAGATCGTATTCGCGCAGGCCGATCTCGCCCAGGCTGGCGCTCAGCCGCCGGGTAAACTCGAACAACAGCGTATCTCCCGCCTGGTGGCCGTGCAAATCGTTCACCTTCTTGAAACCGTCCATGTCCAGGAACAGGACCGCTAACTCCTGGCCGGTGTCGCGCGCGTCCTTCACCACCGCTTGCAGCGTGTCCATCAGCCAGGCACGGTTGGGTATCCCGGTCAGCGTATCGCGATATGCCGTGACATTGACCTTCATCATCGAAGCTCTGAGCGCGCCCAGCATTCTGTTAAACGACCGTCCCAGACTTTCGAATTCGTCATTCGTACGCAGATCGATGGATTGCCTCAGATCCCCGCCGGCGGCCTTTTTGGTGGCCTCGGTCAACAGTTGCAGCGGCTGGGTCAGCCGTTGCGATATGATCCCGCTGATCGCGATGCCCAGCAGGACGAACAAGGCGCCGATCAGAGTGTTGCGAGACAGGACCGTCATGACCTCGCGCGAGGCCGTAGCCTCGGAGATGTCGATGCGCAGCACGCCGTAGTGAACCCCGCCGATATTGATCGGCCGGGCGTAATGGCGCAAATCTCCTGAGCGTGCCATGATGGTACGGCCTTGGCGCCTGGACTGTGCAGCCAGGGGATCATCGGAGGGCATGAGAAAATAGTCGAGAACGCTGAGCTCGCTGTGCACAAAGACCGTGCCGGCGCTGTCGATCAGGTAAATCTGGACGACGTCGGGCTGGTCGCCCAGGTCCTCAAACAGGATCTCAAGCTCTGCAGGCCGGTTTTCGATTAGAAACCGCAGCGAAACCTCTTCTGCCAGCTCCAAAAGATGCCCCGCGCGGGTGTCCAGGCGTTCCTTGACGAATTTGACCTGCACCACGGTATTGACGGCAATGACGCAGACCACGAGTGTTGCGATAACAAGTCCGAAAACGGCGCTCAGACGCCGCCTCAGCCCACGGACCATTCGCCGCAGGATCCGCCTTGGCTTGCGACGACGCAAGGCCAACCAACGCATCGCTCAGTCGATCCCGAAGGCCTGCAACTCGTCCAGAACCTCGTATATCGGCCGGAACGTCGCCTCGACGCCCAGTGGAAAGACGTCGAAACGCGTCGTTTTGTGAAAGCCTTCCATGGCCGCAACACCTTCCGCGCTGTCGGCCATGGCCGACATCACACGGCCCAGCTGCGCCACCCGCTCCGGGGCCAGTCTCGCGCGGTGGACAACCACCTGCCGCGGAACGGTGATGCTCTCGGCGATGACCCGGAACTTGCCGGGTCGCGCTTTGTTCAAAATCTCCCAACCGCGTGGATCGGTGGCACCCGCGTCAATCTGGCCCTTGGCCAGCCACAGGATCGTGTTTTCGTCATCACTGGTAAAGACATAGCCAATGGCATCCGCAGGCGGATCGACATCCGCAGCGTCCATCTTGCGCAGTGTCAGACCATTGTGCAGCAGAAGGGCAGCCGGCAGCAGAAACCCCGAGGTCGAATCCGGTTCCTGGAATCCGATGCTGCGCCCCACCAAATCGTCGACGGTGGCGATGTCGCTCGCGCTCGGCACAATGATCAAAGAATGATATTCGGCCACGCCCTGCTTCCACCGACGCAGGAACGGCACCGCAGAGGACTGCCGGGCGACCTTTGCTGCCACCAGCGGACTGTCAAAATACAGATCGACCTCGCCCGCCGACAGGGCTTCGGCCATCGCGTCCGACGTGGCAAAGATCTTGATCTCGACCGTGTCGATCCCGTCGTCCGCCAAAACCTTTTCAAGATAGGCGGCCAACGGCGAAAAGCGTTTGACCTGTTTACGCACGTTGTCGTTGACGCCCCCCAGGACCAGGGTCTCGGCGTACGAGGCCGAGCCAATGGCGACCAAAAGAAAGAACTGACATACGACCAGGAATTTTGACATCGGACCCTCTCGCTACACGAGGCGCAAGATGCCTGCAAAACTCCAAGAACCGGTTAATCCCGCCAAGACCTTCGGCAACTGGCCAGAGCCATTGACGTCCTCGGCAGCTCATGTCCGGGGCAAATGCTCTCGACGGGCGCGGAAATGACACGTGTTCCGCTGGTGCCACCCTGGCGTCAGAGACACACTGGCGCCAATTTCCCCAGGCTATTTGCGGGTGGCGTCGGGTTCGAGCCCACCTGCGAGAAGCCATTCCACATGGGCCAGACTCGATCTCACGGGAGCCAGTTCATGCTCGCTCCAATGGGCGAGGTCCCCCAGATCATCAGCGATCAGGGCCTCCACCTGGCGCAAGAGCTCTTGTGCGCCGAGATGGAGACGGGAATAGCTGATCGAATTCGACACGAGTAACCTAACACTAACAATTTCCCGCAGAAACACGCGGTATGGAGGCAAATTGAGCCAAACTGCGGTATCGAACAATTCTTAAAATTTCACGCGTTATTGGATGATTTGTCACCCATGCGCGATATGTTCGCGGAGTTCGGCTGTTTTCCATGGGCTTTGAGGGGCTCGCGGACCCGCTGCACCATTCGGCCGCCCAAAGTGTTCGCGTCAATGGATCCAAGCTCCCTCGTCGCATAAGACCTCCGCCGATCTAGGGTCGCTCGACCACGATGTCGGGGACGATGCCGGACCGCCGGACCGCCTCATCGATGTCCTGGCCGGCGAAAAAACCATAACCAGCCACAAGGGCCGAGCCGACGCCCGCCGCTTGCGCGCCAAGGATATCCGTGTGCAGGCTATCGCCCACCATCAGCGTTCTGGACTTGTCGACCGAACCAAGTCTCTGAAACGCAAGTTCAAAGATATTGACGAAGGGTTTTCCAAAGAACTGTGGCATGACGCCGGTGCTGTCGGCCAGCCGATGGGCAAAATGGCCCGGCTCGGTCGAAAACCCGCCCTCGCGCGGCGCGACGATGTCAGGGTTGCCCACCAGAACCGGGCGGGCGCGGGCGGCCAGTGCCGCCTCCAAAAGGGCTTGACGTTCCTCGGTCCAGGCGGCGCTGCCAATCATCAGGAACCCGTCAACCTCGGCATAGGGACCGGGGTCTTCCTCCAGGTATGTCAGGTTCAGCCCTTCCAGGTCGCGCAGACCAGTGCTGCGGGTGGCCATCAGCCCCCAGTGCAGATCGCGCCGCCCGTTCATACCGGCCAAGAGCGCCGCGCGGCTGGTGACGACGTCCTCAGGGGCGAAGTCGTACCCAAGGCGCCGATATTTCTCCATCAGCGCCCCGTGGGGAAACCCGGCCGCGTTGGACACAACGATCACGGTCTTACCCTCGGCGCGCAGCCCGTCGATGCGCTCCCGCGTGCCGGGGATCGCCGCTTCGCCGATATTCAACACACCAAAGGCGTCCAGCAGGAACACGTCGAACTCGTCAGCCACCGCGCCAAGGTCCGTCACCCGGCGAAACGCGCGACCTGACGCCCCCGAAGACGGTAGTCGGTGTCGCACCGCCTCATAGGCCTGGAAGGCCTCCTCAGACGAGATCGTCGTCAAATGATCGCCCCCCGCACCTTGGCCGACACCCATTCGCTGATGACCACGGCGGCAAGGATCACAATCAGGATCAAGCTGACCTGCGGCCAGGCCAACACGTTCAGCGAGGCTGACAGTTGCAGGCCGATGCCGCCCGCGCCAACCAGGCCCAGCACGGTCGACTCACGGATGTTTATGTCCCAGCGGAACACAGCGATCCCAGCAAAGGCGGGCAGGATCTGCGGCACGATCCCATAGGCCATCACCTGCCAGCGGCTTGCCCCCGTTGCGGTTATCGCCTCGACCTGCGTATGGTCGATCTCTTCGATGGCCTCGTACAAGAGCTTGGCGCAAAACCCGATGGAGCGGATCGCGATGGCGACGACACCGGCAAAGACGCCGGGGCCGATAATAGCGATCAGCAAGAGTGCCCAGATCAGCGAGTTGATCGAGCGTGTCGAAACAATGATCAAAAGCGCAATGGGCCGCACGAACAGCGACGAAGGCGTGGTGTTGCGCGCAGCCAGAAAGGCCACCGGCACCGCTAGGCACAGGGCGATCAGCGTACCCAGGGTAGCAATGTTGAGCGTGTCCCAGATCGGCCGGCCCAGCTGCGCGATGTATTCCCACCTTGGCGGCGTGGCGCGAGTCCAGATGTCGCCCGCGATCCGCGGCGCGTCCCAGACGAAAAACCAGGTTGTGGCTTGCGAGATCTGCTGCCAGCAAACCATGAAGACCGCGACCCCGACCAGCCAGCCGAACCAGCGCACAAGGCTTTCGCCGGTCGTCCTGCGGCGCCAGACCTGCGCGCCCTCTCTCTCCAGGACCGGCATTACTGGACCCTCGCCCGGATGATGCCTGAGAGGTATTCAAGGGCCATGACGATCCCGATGATCAGGATCAGGATGGCGGCGGCCGTATCGTACTCATAGCGGTCGAAGGCCGTGTTCAGCGTCGCACCAATCCCGCCCGCGCCGACCAGGCCCAGGATGGCGCTTTCGCGAAAATTGATGTCGATGCGGTACATGCTCAGACCGACAAGCCGTGGCATTACCTGGGGTTGCACGCCATAGTTGATCCACTGCATCCACCGTGCACCGCTCGCCCTGATCGCCTCGGCTTGTACCTTGTCCATCGCCTCGATATCCTCGGCCAGCAGCTTCGACAGGAAGCCGATCGTGGCAAACGACAGGGTCAGGAAACCTGCCAGCGGGCCAAAGCCAAAGATCGCAACCAACAGGATTGCTACGATGATCTCCTGGAGCGCACGGCTGATCGCCACGATGGCCCGGCACATCACATAGACCGGCAGGGGGGCGATGTTGCGCGCCGCGCCCAGTCCGATGGGAATGGAAATCGCGATCCCGACGACCGAGGCCGTCACCGTCATCACGATACTTTCCAGAAGGCCCGCCCAGATATCACGTGCCCGGCTGATGAAATCAGGCGAGGCAAATGACTTGATAAAAGCCCAACCGCGGTCCAGCCCCTCGTAAACCCTGCCCCAATCCACCTCGATCGTTGCCATCCCGACGACCATATATACGGCGAACCCAATGATCAGACCCCACCTTAGCGCCGGATTTTTGACAAAGTGCGGCTTGCGCCATCCCTGCCCCAGCATGTCGTCCAATTCGCGATGACTCATTGCGCGGCCTCGATCTCACCGTCTTCGTCTTCAACCTTTTCGATTGTCGCTTCCCAATCCTCTTCACCGTAAATCTCGGTAAGTTTTTCGGGTGTTAGCGCGGTCGGAGGCCCGTCGAACACGATCTCGCCGAACCTCAAGCCGACAACGCGCGGCACGAACATCTGCGCCAGTGCCACGTCGTGAATGTTGATGATTGCCGCCAGCCCGCGCTCGCGGCACAGCTCGGTGATCAGCCGCATGATCTGGCGGCTGGTCTTCGGATCAAGCGAGGCGGTCGGCTCATCCACCAGCAAAAGCTTTGGGTTCTGGATCAGCGCGCGGCAGATACCCACCCTTTGCCGCTGCCCGCCAGACAATTCATCGGCGCGCTTGTCCGCCATGTGCAACAGCCCGACGCGGTCCAAAAGACGGAATGCCTCGTCGATGTCCGACTGTGGATACCGCCGCAGGAAACTGCGCCAGAACCCGACATAGCCCAAACGGCCCGACAGGACATTCTCCATCACCGTCAGCCGCTCGACCAGCGCGTATTCCTGGAAGATCATGCCCATTTCGCGCCGCGCCCGGCGCAGCGCAGCTGCACCAAGTCCGGTGAGATCGGTATCATCCAGCATGACCGCCCCGCCCGTCGGCTCGACCAGGCGGTTGATACAGCGGATCATCGTCGACTTGCCCGCCCCGGACGGCCCGATCAACGCCAGCACCTGACCGTTGGGCACTTCCAGATCGATCGCCTTCAGAGCCTGATCGCCGGTTTTATAGGTTTTTGTAAGCTTTTGAAGACGCAGCATAAAATTTTCCCTGCTCGGGGGTAGAAGCGGGCCCCGAAGGGCCCGCCAGTATCAGGATCGGATCACTCGCAGGCGTAGGACACGCCGTTGGCCGCGTCGATCTTGCGGATCACGTCCCAGAAATCCTTGTAGTTCATTTCGATGAACTTGGCTTCGTTCGACTTCGAAAACTCGGCCTGAAGCGCTGTGCCTTCCCAGTCAAAGGTAAAGAACGCCTCCTTGATCTTCTCCTGAAGATCGGGCGGCAGGTTATAGACCACGCCGAACCCGGTCGTCGGGAAGGTCTGCGACTTGTAGATCGACACCACATCTTCAGCCTTGATCACGTCGCGCGCGATCATGCGCTGCATGACCGAGTTCGCAACCGCACCTGCAGGATAGTCCTTGTTTGCGACCCCCAGAACCGTGTTGTCGTGCTTGCCCGAGAAGACTGGCTCGAAATCACGGTCGGCAAGCATGTCATAGTCGCCTTTCAGAATCGCCGAAGGTGCCTTGAACCCCGAGTTCGACGTGGGCGACGAAAAGGCGAGCTGCCCGCCTTTGATATCCTCGATGCTGTCAATACCCGACCCCGGATAGGTGATGATTTCCATCTCATAGCCAAAGTGACCATCGTCCGAGGCCATGATTGTGAACGGGCGGAAGCCCGCGCAATTGACGGCAAGCGGGTTCGAACCGGTGTTAAAGCCGGAAATATGAAGGCGACCCGAGCGCATAGCCTCGATCTGGGCAGCGTTGGACTGCACCGGGAAGATGACGGCTTTCTTGCCTGTCACTTCACTCAGATGGTCCATGAATTCGACCCATGCGTCGCGGTAGACGGCTGGGTCTTCAACCGGCGTATAGGCAAAGATCAACGTGTCTGGGTCGATCCATTCCGACGGATCCGTCGGAATGTCCGCGACCAGATCGCCATCCACATCGCAGAACCGAGCGTCCAGGGTGCCGCGCGGGCAATCCTGCGCCGAGGCTGTTCCGCCCAGCGACATCAGTGCGACGACGGACGCACCGACCAGCATTTTGATATCCAGTTTCATGTTTTCCTCCCAGTCATGCGGCTTGGCTGCCGCGGTTAGTTCCGTTCATCACCCCGGGCCAGCCACCAGCATCGTCACCTTTGTGCCGTCTATCGCGCTCAAAAGCTCCCCTGCCGGCCTTGCGTCGGCCACGATGGTATCCAGGTCCGCAAGGGCGCCCACATTCGCCAGCCCCTTGCGTCCGAATTTCTTTGAATCGATCAAAAGATGCGCCTTCTCGGCGCGTTGCAGCATCATCCGCTTGACCGCCGCAAAACCTTGCACGGTCTCCGACGGCCCCTCCTCCGACAATCCCGATGCGCCGATCATACAGTGGTCGACGTTGAATCGGCTCAGGAACTCCAGCGTTTCCGTGCCGATCACTGCCGACTCCGCAGCCAGGTACTTGCCCGGACACAGGATCACCTCGGGCGCGCCATGGCCGATGGTCATGGCGACCGGAATCGAGTTGGTGATCACCGTGCATTGCGTGCCCAGATAGGCCAGCGCCCGCGCCATCTGAATCGTTGTCGAGCCGGAGTCGATCATCACCGTCTCGCCGTCCCGCACCAGTTCAGCGGCCAAAAGGCCAATCTGTTCGCGTTCTTGGATGCGGGCGTTGGCGCGTTCGTCCAGGCTTGGGTAATGGCCTTGCGCCGGGGCGGAGGCGCCCCCGTGGGCGCGCGCGACCAACCCGTCATCAGCCAGCGCATCGAAATCCCGGCGCACCGTCTCGGTCGAGACGTTGAACCGGCGCGCCAACTCGCTGATGCGCACATGCGGGCGCAGTTTCAGCTCCAAAAGGATCTCGCGACGCCGTTCGGACTTCTTCAGCCGACCACCGGCCTTGTCCGCCTTTTTCTGTCGCGCCTGCGCCTTTGCCATTGGTCCCCGATTCACTCCCTGCTCACAGGATTGTGGTGTTTCTGTCGTATTTGCAATTATTTTGTTGCATAACCCACTATCCGATGCTCAAAATTTTCAAAACACAAAGGAATTGCGGGTGATGGCCCGGACCAGGATGACCCGAACCAACGCGAATACAGGCGTTTCAACATGATCGTCCTTGCTGCGCAGCTTGCGGCGGCCATTGCGCTGCTGTTGTGGTCGGTGCGGCTCATCCGCACCGGGGTCGAACGCGCATTCATGCCCGAGCTGAAGCGCCAGCTTAAGAACCTCTCGGACAACCGCCTGTCCGCCGCGGCCGGCGGCGGGCTCGCGGCCATGGTCCTGCAAAGCTCGGCCGCAGTCGCGCTGATGGGCGCGGGCTTCGCCATCTCGGGGATGCTTGCCCCACAGGCGGCGCTGGCCCTTCTCCTGGGCGCGGATCTCGGCTCGGCGGTGATGACCCAGGTGCTGCTCCTGCCCGTCCAGACGCTGATCCCTTTTGCGCTCCTGGCCGGCGTCACCATCTTCTTCAAGGCCAAAAGTCGCCGCGCCAAACAACTGGGCCGCATCGTGATCGGCTTTGCCCTGGTGCTGGTCTCGCTTGGTATGATCCGCGAGGCGACGGCCCCCATCGTGGGCAACCCAATCGTCCAGACCATCGCCGCCTATTTCCAAAGCGACCTCCTCAGCGCCTTCGCCATCGGCGCGCTCTTGGCCTGGGCCATGCACTCCAGCCTGGCGACCGTGCTGACCTTTGCCACCTTCGCAACCACCGGCATGATCGCGGCCCCTGTCGCGGCGGCGCTTGTGATCGGCGCTAACCTTGGCGGCGCGATCATTCCCTTTGCCCTCCTGTGGTCCAGCGAACGCCCCGCGCGGCTGGTTGTCTTGGGAAACCTCGTGGCACGTGGCGTCGTCACGCTGGTCTTTCTCGCGCTGCTGATGAGCGGCATCCTGAACCTGTCCTTCATCGCACAGAACGCCGGCCAGCAGGCTATCGCGCTCCACATTCTTCTGAACACCACGCTCCTGGCCTGCGCACTGCCCATGACCGGCCAGCTTATCTCCCTGGCCAAGGCCGTTCTGCCCAAACACCCCGACAGCTCCGCCGACACCGTCACCGCGCTCGATCCCGCTGCGCTCGACCACGCGCCGCTGGCGCTCGCATGTGCCCAGCGGGAACTGATGCGCATGGCAGAGACCGTTCAGTCGATCCTCGTGCCGGTCATGCACCTCTTCCGCGATTGGGATCCCGACCTCGCCCGTGTCATCGAACGACGCGAAGACGACGTCGACCGCATGCATTTCGAAACCAAGATCTATATCTCTCGCCTGCGCGAAACCGACCTTGGCGCGCCCGACGCGAAACGCACCCTTGAACTGGTCTCGACGGCCAACAACCTGGAAGAGGCCGCGGACCGCATCGCTGTCAGCCTTGTCGCCCTTGCACGCAAAATGCAGGACGAGGCCATCACCTTCTCGGATCAGGGACTGAGTGACCTCGAACACTTCCACGACCAGGTGGTCACCAACGGCCAGCTTGCGCTCAGCGTGCTGACCACTGGCGATGCCGAGGCCGCCCGCCAGCTCCTCGCCGAAAAAGACCGCATCCGGATCGAGGAACAGAAACTCCAGGAACGCCACCTCAAGCGCCTTCAGGAAGGCGCAACCGCCAGTATAGAAACCACCAACATCCACCAGGAGGCGCTGCGTCTTCTGAAACAGATCAATGCCGCGCTGACCTATGTCGCATACCCGATTGCCGAGGAAACCGGCGATCTTCTGTCCAGCCGCCTTGCCCGACCGCGCAGCGTGGGGGGCACGGTATGACCCCCCCCGCCCAGCAAATCGCCGCCCTGCCCGTCCACTGGGACAAAACCGGCAAGCTGCGCGTGCTGATGGTGACGTCGCGCGACACCGGGCGCTGGATCATGCCCAAGGGCTGGCTGATGGACGGCAAGAAACCCTGGCAGGCCGCCAAGATCGAGGCGCTGGAAGAAGCTGGCGCGACGGGCTGGATCTCGGACCAGCCGATCGGAACTTACCGCTATAAGAAACGCCTCGACAACGGGCGCAAGGTGCCCTGCGAGGTTACCGTCTATCCTATGATGGTCGAAAAGCTGAAACGCCGCTGGAAAGAGCGCAAGGAACGCAAGCGCCATTGGTTCTCGTTGAAAAAGGCCGCCCGGCTGGTCGATGAAAATGACCTCGCCAAGCTGCTGAAAGGCCTCGCCAAGAACCCCGAGCCTCTGGGGGAGGTCGCCGAAATACGCAGGGCCTCGTAGGGCACTGCTCACTAAAGCCGGACAAACCGGCGAAATTGAAACCAAAGGGAGGAAAGACAATGAACAAACTTACCGCAACTTTCGCGGGCTCGCTGATCGCGCTCGCTGCTTCGGTCGGCGCCTCGCAGGCCGACAAGCTGACACTCTACTGCTCGGCCCAGGAAGACTGGTGCCAGCTCATGGCGCGCAGCTTCGAAGAAGCAACCGGCATCGACGTCAACATGACCCGGAAGTCCTCGGGCGAAACCTTTGCCCAAGTCCGGGCCGAGGCCTCGAACCCGAAGGGCGACGTCTGGTGGGGCGGCACGGGCGATCCGCACCTTCAAGCCGCCGAAGAGGGCCTGACGATGGAATACATCTCGCCAATGCGCGACCAACTGCACCCCTGGGCGATCGCTCAGGCAGAAAGCGCCGGCAACCGCACCATCGGCATCTATTCGGGCGCCCTTGGCTATGGCTATAACACCGACCTCCTGGCCGCCAACAACCTGCCCGAACCGGCCTGCTGGAAAGACCTTCTAAAGCCCGAGTACAAGGGCCATGTCCAGATGGCGAACCCGAACTCCTCAGGTACCGCCTATACCACGCTGGCCTCGATGGTTCAGATCTTCGGTGAGGACCAAGGCTTTGAGTTCATGAAGGGCCTGCACAAGAACATCAACCAGTACACCAAGTCGGGCTCTGCCCCGATCAAGGCGGCGGGCCGTGGCGAAAACACCATCGGCATCGTCTTCATGCACGACGCGGTGGCACAGGCCGTCTCAGGCTTCCCGATCAAGGTCGTCGCACCGTGCGAAGGCACCGGCTATGAAATAGGCTCGATGTCGATCATCGACGGCGCACGCAACGAGGAAGAAGCGAAAAAATTCTACGACTGGGCCTTGTCGGCCGACGCGCAGAACCTCGCGCTTCAGGTCAACGCCTTCCAAGTTCCCTCGAACAAGAACGCCCGGACTTCAGAAAGTGCACCGGACATGTCGACGATCAAGCTGATCGACTACAACTTCAAAAAATACGGTTCTTCGGACGAACGCAAACGTCTGCTGCAAAAGTGGGACGAAGACGTCTCGACCCTCCCGCAGTAACCAGTGCGCACCGTTGCAAGTAAACGGACCACCCACCCGGTATTGATCTTCTGGATCGTCGCCGGGTGGGTCGGGTTTCTGCTTCTGCCATGGTACATGGTGGAAGACGGCCTCTGGTCGTTCGGATGGCTGTTCGACGGCTATCCTTTCGACGCCGACTATGCCCCCGCCGCCTTTTTGGTCGGACAGGGCGAGAAGCTTTGGCTCGCGCCGCTCTTGATCCCACTTGCTTTGCCGCTCCTCGTGCTTGGGCGGGTTAAATCCGATCCGCTTTTTGCGCGCATCCTGATCCTGTCGGGCGCGCTTGGCTTCGGCTGGCTGATCGTCCAGGGCTTTTCCATCGGCATCCGGGGCTTCAACTACGACTGGATGGAAGCGGTTTTCGGAGACCTCAAGATCCGCCAGTTCGGCATGGGCTACGGCGCGATGATCTGCGCCTCCGCCTTCCTGTTCCTGCTGACTCAGGGCATCGCCGCGCGCGGTGCCGTCAACGGAGATGTCTTCGTGGTCGGCGCCATTGGCGGCGTCATCACCATCGTCACCGCCTTTGTCTTCTTTCCCATAGCAAAGATGCTTTTCGCCGCCTTCGTGACCGAGGACGGCGCCTATTCCATCGCGGTCTTCTTTTCGAAATTCTTCGATGACCGGCTCTGGGGCATGGGCTGCCTTTGGGGCGCACGCTGCGGTGCCGCTCTGAACTCGCTGTTGCTGGCGATCCTCGTCGGCTTCCTGACCACAGCGCTCGGCCTCGCCTTTGCCCTTGTCGTCACCCGCTCGGGCTTCCGCTATAAACGCGCGCTTCGCGCCCTGACCGTCCTGCCGATCATCACGCCCCCCTTCGTCATCGGGCTTGCGCTGATCCTCCTGTTCGGGCTTTCTGGTAACGTCACCCGGTTCGTCGCCGACCTCTTCGGCACCCAGCCGACGCGCTGGCTCTACGGCATGCCCGGCGTGCTCATCGCGCAAACACTGGCCTTCACGCCGATCGCCTTCCTGGTGTTGATCGGCGTCGTCGAAGGCGTCTCGCCCTCGATGGAAGAGGCGGCGCAGACTCTCCGTGCCAACAAGTGGCAGACTTTCAAGACCGTCTCCCTGCCCCTGATGCGCCCCGGCCTCGCCAACGCTTTCCTCCTCGGCTTCATCGAAAGCATGGCCGATTTTGGCAATCCGCTGGTGCTTGGCGGCAACTTCGACGTCCTCTCGACCGAGATCTTCTTTGCCATCGTCGGCGCGCAATACGACCAAGGCCGCGCCGCCGTCCTGGCCATGGTGCTGTTGTTCTTCACGCTCTCGGCCTTCTACGCACAGCGCGCCTGGCTCGGCAAGAAAAGCTATACGACCGTCACAGGCAAGGGCGACGCGGGTGTTCACCCACTGATGCCAAGGGCCCTGTCTGTCCCCGTCATGACCATCGCCGTCGGATGGGCGATCTTTACCGTGATCGTCTATGCCATGATCATCTATGGCAGCGTCGTCGAGCTCTGGGGCGTCGACAACTCGCTGACCCTGAAACACTACGCCACAGCCTTTTCCGTAGGCATGAACGAACACGGCATCCACTGGTCCGGCGCCGCCTGGGACAGCTTCTGGACGACAATCATGATCGCTGCCATCGCCGCGCCGCTGACGGCGGCCGTCGGCCTTGTAACCGCATACCTCTTGACCCGCCAAAGCTTCGCCGGCAAGAACGCGTTCGAGTTCGGGACCATGCTCTCCTTCGCCATCCCCGGTACCGTCATCGGCGTCAGCTATATCCTCGCCTTCAACGTGCCCCCGATCGAGATCACTGGCACCGGCGTCATCCTCGTCATAAGCTTCATTTTCCGCAACATGCCCGTGGGCGTGCGTGCCGGCATCGCCTCGATGTCGCAACTGGACAAAAGCCTCGACGAGAGCTCCCTGACCCTTGGCGCGAACTCGTGGCAAACCTTCCGCCGCGTAATCCTGCCGCTTCTCAGACCCGCGATCCTCGCCGCCCTCGTCTACAGCTTCGTGCGCGCCATGACGGCGATCTCGGCGGTTATTTTCCTCGTCTCAGCCGAATATGACATGGCCACCAGCTATATCATCGGACGGGTCGAAAATAACGACTACGGCCTCGCTATCGCCTACTCCACCACGCTGATCTTCGTGATGCTGGCGGCAGTTGGCCTGCTGCAACTGCTCGTGGGCCGCGTCCAGATCGGACGACGCTCGCACCACACAACGGAGAAAGCCACATGACCGACACGAAAATCGGCTCCAAGGCCGCCCCGGTCCGCTTCGACGGTGTCTCCAAGGTCTTCGGGCGTGATGTCATCGCCGTCGACAACATCGACCTGCACGTCGAGGCGGGCAAACTCGTCACCCTGCTCGGCCCCTCGGGCTGCGGCAAAACGACGACGCTCAGGATGATCGCCGGCCTGGAAATGGCCAGTTCGGGCACCATCACCATAGGTGACCGCGACGTGACGAAACTGCCTGCCACCGACCGCGACGTGTCTATGGTGTTCCAGTCCTATGCCCTCTTCCCCCACATGACCGTCCTTGAAAACGTCATGTATGGGCTGACTTTCTCGGGATTTGCCAAGGACGAGGCCCGAAGCCGCGCACTCCATGGCCTTGATCTCGTTGGCCTCAAGGGCTTTGACAACCGCCTGCCCTCAGAGCTTTCCGGCGGCCAGCAACAGCGCGTCGCCGTCGCCCGCGCCCTCGTTCTGGAACCCCAGGTCCTCCTGTTCGACGAACCGCTGTCGAACCTTGACGCCAAGCTGCGCCGCCAGGTGCGCGAGGACATCCGCGCCATCCAGCAGGACCTAGGCCTGACGGTCGTCTACGTCACCCACGACCAGGAGGAAGCGTTGGCCGTCTCGGATGAAATCGTCGTCATGCGGAACGCCGCCATCGCCCAGATCGGCACACCGCGCCAGCTTTACGACGCCCCCAATGACCGCTTCGTCGCCGACTTCATCGGCGAAGCGAACCTCTTGGCCTGCCAGATCGTTACGGTCGACGACGGCATGGCCACTATCGAGATCGAAGGCTACCGCCATGTCCTCCCGGCGCGCGATCTCGACCCCGGCCCGGCGACCATTGCCGTCCGCCCTTCGCGGCTGGTAATCGGCGCCGACCGGGGGGTGCCTGCCACCGTGGCGAAGGCCACATATGTGGGCGTGCGGATGGAGTATACTCTGACCGGCGAATTCGGACAGGTCTTCGCCGTCCATGACGACGTCGAGGCTCCGCTCGAACCGGGCACCCGGGTACACATGGGCTTTGCCTCCAAAGGCCCCGTGCTCTTGCCCGCGTGACCGGCAGGCTCTCCGTCGTCATTCACTCTGGGGTCACGCCTACGAGGACCGCAAAACGCCCGAATACAGCATCAAACCCGGCGAAAGCTCAGTAATGTGCTCCGTCGGATGCATAGTCGCTTTGCCGCTCGCCCCGCGCTTCGGCCGCCTGCCGTCCCTTTGCAGCCCAAAGCAACCCGCGCCTCAACATCTCGTGGGCGGGACCTTCTGCTATCACCTCTGCCTTGTGCCCGAGCGAGTTGTAATAGACCCGCCCCAGACCCCAGCGACGGGTCCAGGCCACGGGCATATCCACCGCGCCGTTCGCGCTGTGATACCAGGTCACCGTCGGAAATCGCGTCGTCGCCAGGATGTGGTTCGCCGGATCGACATGCAGGTAGTACTGCTCTGAACAGACGTCGAAGTCGTCCAGCCCTGCGACAAGCTCGTGGTCGCGGTCAGTGATGTCGACGCGATAATCAACACCGTCGCCACCAGGATGCGCCACCCAGTTGGCCCCAGTCATGGCCTGCCACAGCACGTTCGCGCGAAAGGCATCGCACATGCCGCCGTGGCAGCCTGCCAGACCGGTCCCCCGCGACACCGCTTCCGAGACGTTCACGGCGGCTTCTTTCGACAGGTCCGACATGGTCCAGACCGGCACGATCAGCGCATATGTCGCCAGATCGTCGGCCGCGTCGAAACAGGCCAGGCTGTCGGTCACCGTCACCTCCAGCCCCGCGTCCTCAAGCATCGCGCGAAAGATCGCCGCGACCTTGTCGGGCTCGTGACCCTCCCAGCCGCCCCATGTGATCAATGCCTTATCCATCGCTTCGTCCTCCCTGCGGCGTATCAAAACTATACCCGAACGCCTCAATGTCGCGCGCGAACATGGACGACACCAGGTCGACGGACCGCGCAGTATAGGACGCGCGATAGTCGCGCCTGCCCGAACTGTTCTTGTGTGGCAGGTCGAAGGGAATGCCGATGGTCCGGCAGATATGCTCCATGTCCGCGGCCAGGGTCTCGAACCGCCCAACGAAATTCACCGCGATCCTGCCCGACCCATCCGAAATATAATCCACCTGCTGCCGGGTGCCCTCTTGCGCCACTCCTTCCAGAAACCCCTCGAAATCGTTCGAGGTGGCAAGGTCATAACGCGCCCTCCTGGGGTCCATCTGCTCGAAATGGTACAGCGACACCATCCGGTCCCAGGGGTTGCGCACGAAGGCAAAGGAAAAAAACGTGGCGAGGCGCTCTGACCCAAGAACGGCCCCGATCTCGGTGATCGTCTCATGGCCGGGCAGGATGCGATAGTGGTCGTATTTCACATGCCGACCCAGACGACGGCCAATCCACTGGACGGCGGCCTGATGGGGCTCAAGCGCGTGTTTTCTCAACACCTTGGTCACGCTTTGGCCGGCGGTCTTGGGGATGTGAACGAATACGAATTTCTTCTTGTATCCTATCACTCAGACCCCCTCCCTCCTCGTGTCTCGGCCAAAACCGGCCCTCAGTCCCTGCCGTAAATCTGAGCGATCCGGTCCACCGCGGCTTCGGGTGACATCTCTTCGCTTTCGCCCGTCCGCCGCGAGGTCAGTTCGACCACGCCGTTCTTCAATCCGCGCGGACCCACCGTGATCCGCCAGGGCAGGCCGATCAGGTCCTGCTTGGCGAACTTGGCGCCGGCACGATCCTCGGTGTCATCGTAAAGCGGCTCCAGCCCTTTCGCGGTCAGCGCCGCGTAAAGCGCGTCACAAGCCGCGTCAGTGTCGCCATCGCCCTGGCGCAGGTTCACGATCCCGGCGTGGAACGGCGTCACACCCTCGGGCCAGATGATGCCCTTGTCGTCGTGGCTGGCCTCGATGATCGCGCCCAACAGGCGCGATACGCCAATCCCGTGCGAGCCCATGTGCACCGGGACCTGGTTGCCTTCGCGGTCCTGTACGGTCGCCCCCATGGCGTCGGAATACTTGGTTCCGAAATAGAAAATCTGCCCAACCTCGATCCCCCGCGCCGAGCGGCGACGCGCCTCGGGCACCTGGTTGAACACCTCTTCGTCGTGGGTCTCGTCGGTGCGGGCATAGCGCGAGGTGAATTCTTCCAGAACCGCCTGGCACTGCTCGACGCTGTCGTAGTCGATCTCGCGCTCGCCGAATTTCAGGTCGGTGATCTCGCTGTCATAGAATACCTCGCTCTCGCCGGTTTCGGCCAGAACCAGGAACTCATGAGTGTAGTCACCACCGATGGGGCCCCCGTCGGCACGCATCGGAATGGCCTGAAGCCCCATCCGCTCATAGGTTCTAAGGTAGCTGACAAGGTGCCGGTTATAGGCGTGCAGCGCGTCTTCCTTGGTCAGATCGAAATTATAGCCGTCCTTCATCAGGAACTCGCGGCCGCGCATGACGCCGAACCGCGGACGGATCTCGTCGCGGAATTTCCACTGGATGTGATACAGCGTCAGCGGCAAGTCCTTGTAGCTGCTGATGTTCGACCGGAAGATATCCGTGATCAGCTCTTCGTTGGTCGGCCCGTACAGCATATCGCGGTCGTGCCGGTCCTTGATGCGCAGCATCTCCTGGCCATAGTCGTCATATCGGCCGCTTTCACGCCACAGGTCGGCCGATTGCAGCGTCGGCATCAGCATCGGAATGTGACCAGCGCGCTGTTGTTCCTCGTGAACGATATTCTCGACTTTCTTCAAGACCTTATAGCCCAGAGGCAGCCAGGAATAGATACCCGCCGAGGCCTGTTTGATCATGCCCGCGCGCAGCATGTAGCGGTGCGAAACGATCTGCGCATCGGCAGGGGTTTCCTTGAGGATAGGCAGGAAATAACGGGACAGGCGCATGGTCGTGGTTTCTCGCGAGGCTTTAATTTCATTTCGTCTAGGCCATTGGCAATGCGCAGGCAAGCGGGCGTGGCTGTGCCGCAGGAATTTCGACCCAAGCCCCTGCCCGGTCGTCGCAAAGCCTCGCCTTGCCGAAATCCTCGGCAAAGGTCCGGCGAGACAAGGTCTTGCGCCGCCAGTGCCCCCCTGCGAAGAAAGGGGCAAAGGAGAAGTGCAATGGCCCTGCCCGTCCGGGAGCAAGCGAAATACTGGGGGATCGCAACCGTGGTCTTCCTGGGCGTCATGTGGGCCCTGGGCGATGTGATCTTGCCGTTCGTCCTGGGCGCAGCGGTGGCCTACAGCCTTGATCCGATCGCCGACCGGCTGGAACGTATGGGCTGCTCACGCGCCATGGCGACTGGAATCATCACTTTTTTCGCTGTTCTGGCCTTCGTGATCGCGGTGCTTCTGATCCTGCCCATGCTGATACGCCAGGCAACGGGGCTGGTCCAGGCGGCGCCCGAGATCGCATTGAACCTCCAAACTTTCCTGACCGAACGCTTTCCCGATCTTGCCGATGCGAACTCAACGATCCGGCGCTCGCTTTCGTCCGTCGGAGAGACGATCCAGTCGCACGGCATCCAGGTGCTGGACACGCTGCTGGCGTCGTTCTCGGGTGTGCTGAACGCCGTTCTTCTGTTCGTGATCGTGCCGGTGGTGGCCTTCTATCTCCTCTATGACTGGGACAACATGGTGGCCAAGATCGACGCGCTTTTGCCGCGAGATCATGCCGACACCATCCGCGCGATCGTCTCCGACGTCGACCGCACCATGGCGGGCTTTGTGCGCGGCCAGGGTACCGTCTGCCTGATCCTCGGCACCTACTACGCCGTCGCGCTGATGGCGGTCGGTCTGAATTTTGGCCTTGTCGTCGGCTTCATCGCCGGGGCGCTGACCTTCATTCCCTACGTCGGAGCGTTGGTCGGTGGCATCCTGGCCATCGGCCTTGCCCTTTTCCAGTTCTGGGGAGACTGGCTCTGGATCGTCCTGGTCTGGGCGATCTTCCAGTCCGGACAATTCGTCGAGGGCAACATCCTGACCCCGCGCCTTGTCGGCTCTTCGGTCGGTTTGCATCCGGTCTGGCTGATCTTCGCGCTCTCGGCCTTCGGAGCACTCTTCGGCTTTGTCGGGCTTCTGGTCGCCGTTCCGGTCGCGGCCGCCATCGGGGTCATGGCGCGCTTCGGAATCGTACAATACAAGGACAGCCGCCTTTACAAGGGGCTGTCGGACCTGGACGACGCCTGATCTCATGGCCGAACAACTGACTTTCAACCTGCCGGTTCGCCCGTCGCTTGCACGTGGGGATTTCTTCCTGTCCGAAGCCAATGCCCTGGCAATGGCGCGGCTTGAACGCCCGCAGGACTGGCCTCTGAACAAGCTGATCCTCGTCGGCCCCGAGGGCGCAGGCAAGTCCCACCTGGCCAATGTCTGGGCCGAGATGCAGGGTGCCCGTCTTATGTTGCCCGAAGCGCTGGCGTCTCTGGATATCGGCGCGGTGGACCGGGCGGTGGCGCTCGACAATGCTGACCGGTTGGACGCGACCGCCGAAACCCCGCTGTTTCACCTCCACAACCGCCTGGCCTCGCTCGGCCTGCCCTTGCTGCTGACCGCAGCGACCGCGCCAAGCCGATGGACGATCCACCTGCCCGACCTGCAAAGCCGGATGGAAGCCACCGATGTCGTCCGCATCGAGCCGCCAGACGACGCCCTTCTCGCCGCTGTCCTGGTCAAACAATTCGCCGACCGCCAACTTGATGTATCGCCCCGCGTGATCTCCTGGCTCGTCCGCCGCATGGACCGGTCGTTTGCCGAGGCCCAGCGGATCGTCGCCGCGCTTGACCGCGTCGCGCTTTCCGAAGGGCGTGCAATCACACAACCTCTTGCGCGCCGCATTCTGGACAAGGCCTGACAAGGCGCCCATAACTGTCATTCTCTCGTCACAATCCCCTGCAAGATGCACCCCCATGACCGCTGTCACAGACTTTCTTGCCTCCAAGGCCCCGGCTCCGAAAGAGCTGAAAGGGAAGGATTTTTCCGGCCCCGACCGGTTCATGAACCGGGAACTGTCGTGGCTGGCGTTCAACTGGCGAGTCCTGGAAGAGGCCGAAAACCCGCGTGTGCCCCTGCTGGAACGTCTCCGCTTCCTGTCGATTTCGGCGGCAAACCTCGACGAATTTTACACCGTCCGCGTCGCGGGTCTGCGCGAACTGGCCCATGCCGGCAACACCACACCGGCTGCCGACGGGCTCACCCCGGCCGAGCAACTGGTCCTGATCGACGCCGATGCGCGCAACCTCCTGGAACGCCAGCAAGACGCCTGGAAGGTGATCAACAACGAGATGGCCGGTGCCAATATCGTGCTCGAACAACGCGATACACTTTTGGACGACGACAAGCGGCACCTGAAGCACGTGTTCCTGACGCAGGTCTTCCCGATCCTGTCGCCGCTGGCGATCGACCCGGCGCACCCCTTCCCCTTCATTGCCAACGAAGGCTATTCGCTGGCCCTTGAGCTGCAACGCAAATCGGACAAGCGTGCCCTGCGCGCGCTCCTGCCCATTCCGGCCCAGGTCGACCGCTTCGTGCAACTGCCGGCGCCTGGAGGCGGACACCGTTTCCTGCCGCTCGAAGACCTGCTGCTATTGAACCTGCACCGCCTGTTCCCCGGCTATTCGATGACCGGGCACTGCGCCTTCCGGGTTCTGCGCGACAGCGATCTCGAGGTCGAGGAAGAAGCTGAAGACCTGGTGCGCGAGTTCGAAGTCGCACTCAAGCGCCGCCGCCGAGGCGAGGTCGTGCGCCTGACGCTGACCACGGACGCGCCAGCCGGCCTGCGCAAGGTCATCATGGAAGAACTGGCGGTCACCGATAACGAGGTCGTCGAACTGCCTGGCATGCTGGGGATGCGCGACCTCAAGGAACTGGTGCTCGACGAACGCCCCGACCTGCTTTGGCCCCCGTTTCAGCCGCGCGTGCCTGAACGCGTCCAGGACCACGACGGCGACATGTTCGCAGCCATCCGGCAAAAAGACATGCTGCTGCACCACCCCTATGAAACCTTCGACATGGTCGTCCGGTTTCTGAAACAGGCGGCGATAGACCCGAACGTGGTCGCCATTAAGCAGACGCTTTACCGCACCAGCCGCAACTCGCCCATCGTCGAAGCCCTTTGCGAGGCCGCCGAAGACGGCAAGTCCGTGACCGCCCTGGTCGAGTTGAAAGCCCGCTTCGACGAGGCCGCCAACATCCGCCAGTCGCGGCGGCTGGAACGTTCGGGCGCCCATGTGGTCTATGGTTTCCTGAACTACAAGACACACGCCAAGATATCGACCGTCGTGCGCCGCGAGGGCGGTGAACTGGTGACCTACACCCATTTCGGCACCGGAAATTACCACCCGATCACGGCCAAGATCTACACCGATCTGTCGTTGTTTACCTGTGACGCCGCCCTCGGGCGCGATGCGACCAAGGTGTTCAACTATCTCTCCGGATACGCCCAGCCCGAAGAGATGGAGAACCTTTCGATTTCGCCCCTCAGCCTCAAGACCACGCTTCTCGAGCGAATTGCCGAAGAAGCGGAACACGCCCTCGCGGGGAAACCGGCAGCGATCTGGGCCAAGATGAACTCGCTGATCGAACCCGACGTGATTGACGCTCTCTACCTGGCCAGCCAGGCCGGAGTAAAGATTGACCTGGTGATCCGGGGCATCTGCGGGCTCAGGCCCGGCGTGAAAGGGCTTTCCGAAAACATCCGAGTCAAATCCATTGTTGGCCGGTTCCTCGAACACAGCCGCATCGTCTGCTTTGGCGCGGGCCATGAACTGCCGCATAAAAAGGCGCGGGTCTATATCTCGTCCGCCGACTGGATGGGCCGCAACCTGAACCGCCGGGTCGAGACACTGGTGGAGTGTACCAACCCCACCGTCAAGGCGCAGATCGTCAGCCAGATCTTGGCGGCCAACATGGCCGACGTAGCGCAAAGCTGGATATTGGGTCCCGACGGGACCTACGAGCGCGTCCCTCCGGCCGAAGGTGAAACAGCATTTTCGTGCCACCGGTTCTTCATGGAGTATCCATCGCTTTCAGGCCGTGGCACGGCAGGTGCTTCGGACGTGCCCGAACTGACCCACAGCGACGACTGAGACGAAGTGGCCCAGTTGCGGAACCAGAACGCCATTGCGTCACTTTCCCCCGTGATGCACTCTTTGACCCAGACCCACTGAGGATACTGATGGACGCTGCCACGGCCGAACAGACCGATGAATGGGGGCCATTCGGACGCCCGCTTTTCCTGGATGCCTCGGCCCGCGCCCTGTCGCGCGTCGGCGTCGTGGATGTCGGTTCTAACTCGGTACGTATGGTTGTTTTCGACGGCGCCGCCCGCTCTCCGGCCTATTTCTTCAACGAGAAAGTCATGGCTGGCCTCGGTGCCGGACTGGCCGAAACGGGCTGCCTGAACCCTTCGGGGCGCGACCGCGCGATGGCGGCTCTCAAGCGATTTCAACACCTTGCCGATGCCATGGGCATCTCCCCCCTGACCGCCGTCGCCACCGCCGCCGTACGCGAAGCCGAAGACGGTCCGGCGTTTCGCGAAGAGGTTTCGAACGAGACCGGTCTCAAACTGTTCGTCGTCGACGGCGAAGAGGAAGCCCGGCTTTCGGCCCAGGGTGTGCTCCTTGGATGGCCCGACGCCTATGGCCTGGTCTGTGACATCGGCGGGTCCTCCATGGAACTCGCCGAATTGCGCAACGGCAAGGTCGGCAAGTGCATTTCCTCCAAGCTGGGCCCACAGCGGCTCAAGACCATCAAGGGTAAAAAGGCCCTAAGAGCTCACCTCAAGGAAAACGTCGCCGCCCTTGCGGCCGAGATGGGCCCCCAACACGACCGATTGTTCCTCGTTGGCGGCTCATGGCGCGCCATCGCGCGCATCGACATGGATCGCCGGGGCTATCCGCTGGCCGTCCTGCACGAATATCGCATGAGCCGGAAATCGGTCTATGCCACCATCAAGTACATCGAAGAAAACGACCCCGAAGAACTGCGCCTCAGAACCGGCCTCGGGGAAAGCCGGATGTCGCTGGTGCCGCTCGCGGCACAGGTCCTCAAATACCTGGTGCGCGAAATAAAGCCCGCCGACATCGCCGTTTCCAGCTATGGCATTCGCGAAGGGATGCTCTACGAACAGATGCCCCAGCACCTGCGCGACCGCGACCCCCTGATCGAAGCCTGCCGCTTTGCCGAAGCCAAGGACGCCCGAATGCCCGGCTTTGGCCGACGGCTTTATGATTTCGTGCTGCCCCTGTTCAATCAGCGCGGCACCATCGACAAACGCATCGTCAAGGCCGCCTGCCTGTTGCACGACGTCAGCTGGCGCGCGCATCCCGATTACCGCCACGAGGTCTGTTTCGACGAAGTGACGCGGGCAAATCTCGGTGGCATGACGCACCGCGAACGAGTGCTTCTCGGGGTGGCTCTCCTGCACCGCTATAAAAACAGCCGCGACGGCTCACCCTTCCAGGAGCTGTTCGACCTCCTGGACGAAGGCGACCTGAAACAGGCCGAGATTCTTGGCAAGGCCTTGCGCTTTGGCGCGATGCTGACGGCCTCGGAAGACGAAGGCATGGGCTCGCTCAAGTACTTCCCGAAAAAGAAGAAACTCCAGCTCAAGCTGGCACCGGGAACACGCGATCTTTACGGCGAGGTTGCCGAAGCGCGTCTGAATTCTCTGGCCGCCGCGCTCGGCGTCGCCGAGGCCGAAGTCAAAGGCCTTTGACAGTCCTTTCGGCAGCGTTCAAAGCTCGACTTCTCCGCCCTCTTCCTCCAGCGGTTCCACGGGGCGCTTCCGGCGGATGATGATATCCCCGTTGGGCAGAACTTCGGGCGGGTGATAGGCGTCGAGATTGTCCAGAAAGCCCGAGAAATCGTCGATCGCCGGCTCCATCTCTTGCATCAGCCCCTTCATGAACAGGCGCAGCGCCTCGCCCATCAGGTCACGCCCGGTTTCGGGCGTCTCCTCCTGCCCGAGGGCGGGTGATGCGACAAGAAGGATCAGGCAAACGGCTCTCAGCATGACCACAGTCTACCACAGGCCCGCAGGCGTTCAAACGCGCGGGACAAGGCTTGGCTTTTTGCGCGAACGCCCGCCGTGCTAGGCTCGCCCTCGACCATCGGAAGGAAATTATCCAATGAAAGTCTGTATTGTCGGAGCGTCCGGCAAACTTGGCCGGTACATGGTCGGCCACGCGCTGGATCGCGGCTACGAGGTCGTCGGGGTCTGCCGCGCCGAAAGCGTCGCCAAACTGGACGATTACGCCGACCGCATCACCATCGTGCCTGGCCGTACCAACGACCGGAAAGTCATTGAAAAGGCGGTGAAAGGCTGCGACGGCGTCCTCTGCGTGCTGGTCCCCTGGGGCGTCGACAATTACGCCAGCGGCACTGCGCAGGCCGTTCTGGACTTTGCCGAACCGGACGCGCGGCTGATTTTTTCCTGCGGCTGGCACATCTCGCGCGATGGTAAGGACGTCTATTCCCTGAAACTCAAACTCCTGGTCGGCCTCTTCCGCTATGTCGCGCGTTGGCTGCGCTTCGCCGACATCGCCGACCAGGAAGAGGCCGCGCGCCGCATCTTCGCCAGTGGCCGCAAATGGACCATGGTCAGGGGCAGCAGCCTTGAAGAAGGCGAAAGCGAGGGCCTGCCGGTCTGGGCCGAGTACGTGGGCGACCCGGTGCTTGCCAGCGACCTGACCCGCCGCACCGATTTCGCCCTCTTCATGGTCCATGCGCTCACCGACGACAGCCTGATCCAAAAGCTCCCGGCCATTGTCAGTTGCGCAAGCGCGTCAGCCCGCGCCCACGGAGCTCAGACGCCCAGGCAATAACGCATGATCGCCTTCTGCGCGTGAAGCCGGTTCTCGGCCTCGTCGAAGATGACCGAGTGTGAGCCGTCCATGACCTCGTTCGTCGCCTCCTCGCCCCGGTGCGCGGGCAGGCAATGCATGAACAGCGCATCTGTCTTAGCATGGCTCATCAGCTCGCCGTTGACCTGGTAAGGCCTCAGCTGGTTGTGACGCCGCTCTTTGGTGGTCTGGCTGTCGTGCATCGACACCCAGGTGTCCGTCACCACAAGATCCGCGCCCTCGACCGCCTTGGCCGGGTCGCGTTCGATATCGACCTTCACACCCTTGCTGCGCGCGAACTCCATCGCCTTCTGGTCGGGGTCCAGTGTCGGAGGACCGGCAAAGGTCAGGTCAAAACCCAATTGCCCCGCCGCATGGGCGAAACTGGCGAACACATTGTTGCCGTCGCCGCACCAGGTGACCTTCTTGCCCTTGATCGGCCCGTTGTGCTCTTCAAAGGTCTGGATATCGGCCATGATCTGGCACGGATGCGACTGATTCGTCAGACCGTTGATAACGGGCACAGTGGCATGTTCGGCCAGCTCCAAAAGCGCCTCCTCGTCAAAGGTCCGGATCATGATCAGGTCGACATAGCGCGACAGGACACGCGCGGTGTCGGCTATGGTTTCGCCATGGCCCAACTGCATTTCCGAGCCGGTCAGGACAAGCGTCTCGCCCCCCATCTGGCGCACGCCGACGTCAAACGAGACGCGGGTCCGGGTCGAGGGTTTTTCAAAGATCAGCGCGACCATGTGGCCTTTCAGCGCCTGGTCATCATCCTTCGCCCCCTTCGGTCGCCCGGCGCGGGCCGTTTTCATCGCCTCGGCCTGGTTTAGGATCGTCCGCAGATCGTCAGCGGGAGTCTTATGGATATCGAGAAAATGGTTCATTTCGTTTCGCTCATTCAGATAAGGCAGTCGGGGACCAGGCCCCGGTACCTTCGGGATATGTCTTGGCCAGGTCGGCTCAGGCGGATTTTTCCAGGGCTGTCGCCGCGCGGTCGAGGCGGTTCATGGCCTCACCGATTTCATCCTCGGTGATGTTCAACGGCGGTAAAAGACGCGCGACGTTCTCGGCGGCGGGCACAAGGATCAATTCCTGCCCGAAAGCCGCCTTGACCACGTCTGCCACAGCGGGTTTGCACTTCAGGCCCAGCATCAGGCCAGCGCCGCGCACCTCTTCGAAAACACCGGGATGGACAGCTACGACGCCCTCCAGCTTCTGGCGCAACAGACCTGCTGTGCGGTTCACTCCAGCGAGAAACGCCTCATCGGCAACGACTGTCATGACCGCATTTCCAATGGCCGTAGCCAAGGGATTGCCGCCATAGGTCGAGCCATGCGTGCCGACGACCATGCCTGACGCAGCCTCTTCAGTAGCCAGAACTGCGCCCAGCGGATAACCACCGCCAATGCCCTTGGCCACCATCATGATGTCCGGCGTTACACCGGCCCATTCATGGGCGAACAGCTTGCCGGTCCGACCCATCCCGCATTGCACCTCGTCAAAGATCAACAGTGCTCCGGTTTCGTCGCAGAGGTCCCGCAACCCTTTCAGGCACTGATCGGGCACGACGCGAATCCCGCCCTCGCCCTGAATGGGTTCGATCAACACCGCCGCAGTGCGATCGGTGACAGCGGCGCGCAGGGCGTCGTGATCTCCCCAGGGCAGATGCACGAAGCCCGGCAATTCAGGACCGAACCCGCCCACCATCTTGGGCGCGCCCGAGGCGGCAATGGCAGCCGAGGACCTGCCATGAAAACAGCCTTCGAAAGTGACGATCTCATAACGATCCGGATCGCCCTTGTCCGACCAGTACTTGCGCGCCATCTTGATCGCCAGCTCCGCAGCTTCGGTGCCCGAGTTGGTGAAAAAGACCGTGTCAGCGAACGAAGCCTCGACCAGCCGGTCGGCAAGTTCCATCTGGCCGGGGATCTCGTACAGGTTGGAAACGTGCCACAGCTTCTTGGCCTGCTCCGTCAGCGCCTCGACCAGGATCGGATTGGCGTGGCCCAAAAGGGTCACCGCGATGCCCGAGCCAAGGTCCATGAATCGGCGCCCGTCCTCCTCGATCAGCCAGACGCCTTCACCTTTCACAAAGTGAAGCGGAGCACGGGAGTAGGTTGGCAAAACCGACGGGATCATCGAATTCATCCTTCTGATAAGAGCCAAAGACGTGCCAGTGACGGCAGGTCAAGTCAACGAAATGTGGTGGTTTGGACGTGACGAAGTGGACGCTGAAATCAGCGTCGGCGTCGCAAAGCGGTATGAAGCGCAGTCGTCATGGGCGCGCTGTAGCCCGTTCGGAACGTTTTGACCAGAGGTTTTCGACCGTCTCAGTCCGGTTCCAGATTGAAAAGACCATAGAACGGGTGATTGCCACTGCCTCCGTTCAACGCCCCCGCCATCGCGCCGGCGACCGTTTCACCGTCATAGCCATAAAAGGCTCCGCCCATATCGGCCGTGCCCTGCCACTCCCCCGAGTTCGCAACGAAGCTGCCCGCAAGAACGCCGGACTCCACGCTGGCATCCACCACGCCGGCAATCGCGTAATTCTTCGAACCGGAAAGATCTCCAATCCCAAGGGTGCCCGAGAACGTGCCATCCATGTCGCCGCTGGCAACATTCAGGTTCAACGTCATGCTGCCGCCGCCGGTGCCCGATGTCAGGTTCGAAACAGATTGCGGATTTACATATCCGGTCCATGTCCCGGAATAGGTCACATTGCTGGCAGGCAAGTTTGCCAGCGGCGTCATGACACCGGCATATCCGAACCCGCCCGAACTATCGACGGTGCGCGACACAAGACTGACTTCACCTAAATTGGACAATCCGACATAGTTCGCATTGAGACCGGTCGGACCATATCCGCCACCGTTGGAGTCGGAAGCAAAGCTTGCGCTGAGGGCGAAAGTCGCGCCGCCGTTAATCGAGACGTAGATCGTCTGATAATCGCTGCTGGCCCGAATCTTGATTGTCTGGAGTTGCGCCGAAGATCCGATTCCCGGCGCCACGGCAAGTGTCCCGGCAATCCCATCGTCCACAAGTGAAGCGGATGCCGTGTCGGTCGGGCCCTCGGAATATGTGGCTTGCGACAAGAGAGAACTGCCCCCTCCACCAAGATTTCCAGTGCCGCCGCCGCAAGCCGCCAGAAAGAACAGTACAAATACTGCCAGAAAGGACTGAATGAATTTCATTGCATAATATCCGTTTTCGCACGCACCGATCAATGGGTCCGATAATGCGTCCATGTCTCAGCATGGTAAACCCTTCTTTCAGACACTTCGAGCGAGGCGGCGGCTACACGACGAAATCGAAATCAGGCTCGGTCTGAAGGATGATGTTCAGGTCCGCCTCGTTCGCCACGACGCCGGACAAAACGATGGTGGAGGACGTAGCATACGAGATTGTCGTGTCCTCCCCGTCCGACGTCACCTCAAGCAGCGTGTCCTCGTTCGACAGGAAGACAAGCCAGTCATTTACAACGTCAAAATCGGTGATGACGTCGTCCCCGTCGCCGTACCCGGGATCGGCAGGGTCGAACTCGGGCGGATCGGTCGGTCGCGCCTCGGTGATGCCATCAGCCTGGCGGAAAAAGACGAAATGGTCGGCTCCGTCCCCGCCCGTCAGAATGTCGTTCTCGACGCTGCCATAAAGCGTGTCGTTGCCACCACCGCCATCAAGCGTGTCATCGCCCCAGGCGCCGACCAGATAATCGTCGCCGTCTGCGCCGGTCATCACGTCGTCCCAGTTCGACCCGCGCACCTCTTCGACACCGGTCAGCGTGTCTGTATCGGTGCGCGTCGCGGAATACTCGTTCGTCGCCGCATAGGTCGTGGCACTGCCATCAAAGGTGGCCGTCACTGTGACACCGATACCATCGACCCCGCCCGAGACATCCTCGAACGAGCCGATGTCATAGCCCGCTCCCCCGTCCATGAGGTCGCTGCCCTCGTTGGCCTGCAGATAGTCGTTGCCGTCGCCACCGCTGACAGTATCGTCGCCCAGACCGCCAAACAGCTCATCCGACCCGTCGTCGCCATTCAGAATGTCGCCGTCCGCGCCCCCGAAAAGACGGTCGTCGCCAAGGCCCCCCGACAGGACATCGTTGCCTTCTTCGCCAAAGATGACGTCATTGCCGCCGGCACCATCGACGGTGTCGTTTCCCAATCCGGCCTCGATAATGTCATCGCCGTTGGTGCCCGTGATGTTGTCGTCCTTGCGGCTCCCCTTCGGGCTTCCACCACCGCCGCCCTTGCCGCCACCCTTGTTGGACTTCGCCATGGCATCCCCCATTTAAACCAAGGAAAGAGTGGCATATTACCCGCAAACCGCAATTTTTCAAAATTCAACACAAACGAACTGCCGTGCTCGCCTTGTCACGGGTTGGCAGGCTCACTAATATAAGCTGTTCAGCAAAAAAGGCTAAGGACAGCACATGTCGTGGACGGACGAACGCGTAGAGCTATTGAAGAAAATGTGGTCGGAGGGTCAATCGGCCAGCCAGATCGCCAAAGAGCTTGGCGGCGTCACCCGCAACGCGGTCATCGGTAAGGTGCATCGGCTTGGCCTGTCGAACCGTGCTGGAGCATCCGCGCCCGCGCCCGAGAAAAAACCGACAAAGACCGCTGCACCAGCAAAGACGGCAAAACCCGCGACCAAACCCTCCGAAAAGGTGGTCGAAGTCACGGTCACACCGCGCAAGCCGATCGTCCCGGCCGGGCAGCCCCTTCCGCCACAGCCTTCGGCCAATGAAATCAGCCCCGAGGCTCTCGCCACGGTGCGCGAGGTTGAGAAGACCGCAAAGAGGATCACCCTGATGGAACTGACCGAGCGGACCTGCAAATGGCCGATCGGCGACCCGGCGACCGAGGATTTCTGGTTCTGCGGCCTCGCGGTGCAACAGGGCAAACCCTATTGCGAGGCCCACGTCGGCGTGGCGTTCCAGCCCATGTCGAACCGGCGTGATCGTCGGCGGTAGTGTTAAGACGTCGCTAACCACGACTTCAGAAAATCGGTGAAATCAGCGCGTCCCTACCGTTATGTTGGGCGAGGGAGCGTTCATTTTGGCGAGTTTCTGTGCGTAGACAGTGTGAATTGCAGATCATGGGGCGGACTATTCCGCGCATCAGGAAATGTCAGATGTTTGCCCTTCTGACGGTCTCGGCCCTTGTCGTCCTCCAACTGGCCTTCGCCAAACCGGTACTTCATTGGATGCTGCAGCAGAGCATTTACGACAGTACCACCGATTGGGCGGAATACCTCTTGGACGAGATTGCACACTCGGCCTTGCCTAGTTTTCAGGACAGTGTGACCGCGCAGGAACGCTTAATCGAAAGGGCGCGGGTCGCAGGCGAGATCGGATCAGCGCTGAAATCCGGCACAGTTGCGCAGATCGACATAGTCGACCACACCTGTGGCTGCTCGGTATCCCTTGGGCAGGACCTAGCCGAACTGGGCGCTGAACCGGTTGGAAGGGACGCCGGAGATTCGATCGACTCTGCGCTCTCGATTATCTTGTCCGGCCGCCTGGAAGCCGGAGCTGACCTGGCATTTGGCAAAACGGTCCTGCCGCTTGATCCTTCTGGAGCGGAATTCGCCCTGGAGCATGGTGCGATACATTCCAGCCTTTTTGAAATGGAGGACACAGAGGCGATCTATGGCGCGGCGATTTTCCACCATCATCACAATGATGAACGGCTCGCCCTCCGCATGGTTCTGGATCTCAGCGAAACCGCTGCTTCACAAAAGTTGATCCTGAAACTTGTGGCTGTGCTGTTCACGGCCGCCAGCGGCATCACCGTGGGATTGGCAGCGCGTGCAATTTATGCTTCGCGCAGGGCCGAGGCGGATTCTGACGCACAAGCCCGCTTTCTGTCCCAACGCGACCCGACGACCGGCCTGTTCAACAGGGATACGATACAAAAGCGCGCCGAAGGTATGTTCGCAGCGATGTTGACCAAAGGAGAGCGGGCGCTCCTCATCCTCTATGACATCGACCGCCTTCAAGAGATCAACGATCTGCACGGCACTCAGGCCGGCGATGCCGTGATCCAACGTATTGCCGACATGATACGCGGAACCTTCCCGGACGAGACATTGATGGCGCGATTGGACGGAGATGAATTTGCGGTCATCATCCCGGAAGAGGCGCTGGACGAAAACGGGATCGACTCGCTTCCGGTCTCGGCCGAGATCATTCTGGACCCATCCGGGCGGACATTGCCTGTTTCCAGTTCCGTCGGGTTTGCCTATTTCCCGGACGACGGCACGAACTTTGCCGAGGTCAGCAAATCAGCCGGACTGGCGCTGCACCATGTAAAAAGCTCGTCACGACGCAAGGTCGGCGCGTTCCACCAGAAACTGTCCGACGCCTTCGAGGCTCGCGCCTGGCAGATCGGTGGCATCCGCCAGGCCGTGTTGAATGGCGAGCTCCAGCCTTACTACCAACCATTGGTCAACACCCAGACACACGAACTTGAAGGCGTCGAGGCACTGGTGCGGTGGAACCATCCGGAACTGGGCATTCTTTCACCGGAAAGTTTCGACCATGCACTCTCGGACCCCGAAGCAGCCGTCGGAATTACGCATGTTATGCTCAAGGCGGTCGTTAAGGACCTGAAACACTGGCATGGCATGGGCTATGATTTCAGCGCTGGCCTGAACGTCGGCGAACACGACCTCAGGAACCCTGAGTTTCTTCGACTGATCGACGACCAGATGGAAAACAGTGGCCTGCCCCGCCGGTCACTGGTTATCGAGGTCACCGAAAAAGCGGTCAACACAGAAACCCTGTCAGAATTCCTGCCCATCCTTGAAAGTATTCGCAGCCGCGGCATGTTTGTCTCGCTTGACGACTTTGGAACCGGCACGTCCTCCATCACGCTTCTCAGACGACTGCCCTGCACGGCGATCAAGATCGACAAGAGCTTTGTAACCAATATGACCACAGACCACGACGACCAGTCGATCGTACGTGCACTGACCAACCTGGGCCATGACCTGAAAATCCGCGTCGTTGCAGAGGGCGTGGAGTACGAACATCAATCCGATATGCTTGCCGAAATGGGGGCCGACCTGTTGCAAGGATATCTTTTTGGTCGCCCGATGTCTGTCGACCAAATCGACAAGATGCTTGAATACACGCCGGTTGCCGCAATACGGCCCCGCCGCGAGCCGGGAAAGATGGATGATGATATCATCCCCATGACGCGCGTCGCCTCATTGCGACGGTCGCGGCGGCTGACTTCGCGTATCGAATAGGCCAACCACAACCGGGCTTTTCGCACGCGGCGGAACGCGCTATCAGCGCGCACATGTCACAGAACCCGCCCGATCTTCGTCCTGACCTTGCCCGCGCCTCGGTTCCCGAGG
>JBNKHH010000067.1:0-14467 GCA_050290245.1 Silicimonas sp. | reverse complement strand
AAGGCCGGGTTCGTGGTGGTCAACGGCGAGAACGCCACATCAGGTGTCGGGCCGACACTTGCCCATGCCCAGGCCTTGCTTGAAGCGGGTGCGGACGTCGTGACCCTTGGCGATCATGCTTTTGACCAGCGCGACATGCTGGCAGGGATCGAGCGCGAACCGCGCATCATCAGACCGTTGAACTTTTCCAAGGCGGCACCGGGGAAAGGCGCTCGGGTGTTCGATGCTCCGGGTGGCCGTAAGGTTCTAGTGGCCCAGGTTCTGGGGCAGGTTTTTATGAAACGGCCGTTCGACGATCCCTTCTCGGCGATCGAGACCGTGCTGAAGGCACATCCCTTGGGTGGCATGGTTCAGGCCAGCCTGGTCGACGTGCATTGCGAGGCGACCTCGGAAAAGATGGCTATGGGCCATTACTGTGACGGGCGTGCCAGCATCGTTGTCGGCACGCATACCCATGTTCCGACAGCGGATGCAATGATCCTGCCCGGAGGGACCGCATACATGACGGACGCGGGCATGTGCGGGGACTACAATTCGGTCATCGGGATGGAGAAGGACGAGCCACTGCGTCGCTTCATCACTGGGATGAGCAAAGGACGGTTCCAACCCGCCATGGGCGAGGCGACCCTGTCGGGGCTTTTCGTCGAGACCGACGACCGCACCGGCAAGGCGGTGCGCGTCGCACCCATCCGCGAGGGCGGGCGGCTGCAACCTGCGGGCTGACAGAGCCCAGGTTTCCCATACGAAAGAGTAGTATGCCTGTGCCGCCAAGGTGCTAGACTCGCTCATGTTGTGCGGGGCCGCCTTGATGAGGCGCCAGATGCGCAACCAACACAAACAGAGAGGGATGTGGCAATGAAGGGTATCGCGTTTCTATTTTTTGTAACGGCTGCGATAGCAGTCCTTTTGGGGATGTTTTGGGGCATCCACATGTCGGCATCAGGGGATCACAGCATGGCGCCGGCACATGCGCATTTGAACCTGATCGGGTGGGTGACCATGGGCCTGTTTGGCCTTTATTATCACACTGTGCCCGCCGCCGCCGAAAGCAAGTTGGCCAGAATACACTATCCGCTGGCATTGGCGGGTCTGGTGACAGTCGTGCCCGGCATTGTCATGGCCTTGCGCGAGCAAAGCGAAACACTGGCGAAGATCGGTTCCCTTCTGACAGCACTGTCGATGCTACTGTTCGTTGTCGTTGTCATCACGACGAGAAAGCGCGCCTGAGCCGGCAGGATGCTTTCAAATTTGTCGCGCGCCGGTTCCTTGGGACCGGCGCGTTGCGTTTCGTTCTTGTCTCGGACCGGATGCCGCGTTCAATGCCAGTTAGGCTGAAAAAGTGAGGCGAGCGTGTTTCAAGGTGCCAAAGGTCTGTTTCTCGCCCTTGTCGTGATGGGCGCAGGGTGGGGGGTGACCCAGCCACTCGCGAAGATTGCCGTCAGTGAAGGCTATCGCCATTTCGGATTGATCTTTTGGCAGATGGCCATCGGCAGCGCAGTTCTGGCGGTGGTGCAAAAAGTCAGGGGGCGCCGTCTGCGACTGGACGGTCCCGCATGGCGCGTCTACGTCATCATCGCGCTCGTGGGTACGCTTATCCCCAATGCCTCCAGCTACGAAGCCGTGCGGCACTTGCCGGCCGGGTTGATTTCCATCCTGTTGGCGCTGGTGCCGATGTTTGCCTTTCCGATCGCGCTTGGTCTTGGCAACGAACGCTTTGCCGCATCTCGGCTGTTCGGGCTTGTTTTGGGGCTGATCGGTGTCCTGCTCATCGCAGCCCCCGAGGCAAGTTTACCCGACCGCGCCATGGTGGCGTTCGTGCCGCTGGCCCTGGTTGCACCGTTTTTTTACGGCTTGGAGGGCAATATAGTCGCCCGTTGGGGAACCGCGGGTCTGGGCCCGGTTGAGGTGCTGTTCGGGGCCTCGCTGACAGGAGCCGTTCTGGCGTTGCCCCTGGCGATCGCCACGGGCCAATTCATCGATCCACGCCCGCCCTGGGGTCTGCCGGACCTGGCGATCTCGGCAAGTTCACTGATCCACGTCGTGGTCTACACCTCCTATGTCTGGATGGTGGGGCGTGCCGGGCCTGTATTCGCGGTCCAGGTTAGCTATTTGGTGACCGGCTTCGGGGTTCTATGGGCCATGCTTCTGCTTGGCGAGACATTTTCAGGCTGGGTCTGGGCGGCCATGGGGGTGATGCTTTTGGGTATGTTCCTTGTGCAGCCGAGGAAGGCAGGCACCAACGCGCTTGCAGAGGGCGCCAAGACCGGGGAAACTCGCTGAGATGGTGGAGTTTTTCAATCTTTCCGGAAGCGCGCCGGCCCTGCTGACCCTTGGGGTCGTGGTGGTCATGTTCACGCTGTTCATACGCGAGATATATCCGCCCGAGGTTACCGCGATCGCGGGAGCTTCGGCCATGCTGATCCTGGGCGTTTTGCCTTATGAAGAAGCGATGCATGTGCTGTCCAACCCCGCGCCGTGGACTATCGCGGCGATGTTCATTGTGATGGGGGCACTGGTTCGCACGGGAGCATTGGAGTGGTTCACCCGGTTGGCCGAAGCCAAGGCAGACACCAGCCCGGCGATCGCAATTGGTTCGCTGATGCTATTCGTGGTCATCGCCTCGGCCTTTGTGAACAATACGCCGGTCGTTCTGGTGATGATTCCAGTATTCGTGCAGCTATCCAAGAAATTGGGGATGTCAGCGTCCAAGCTGCTGATTCCGTTGTCCTATGCCGCGATCCTTGGCGGCACTTGCACGCTGATCGGCACCTCGACGAACCTGCTTGTGGACGGTGTCGCGCGCGCCAGCGGCTTGGAGCCGTTCACCATTTTCGAGGTCACACCCCTGGCAGTGGTCCTGGTGGCCTGGGGAGCGCTTTATCTGCGGTTCGTGGCGCCGCGCCTGCTGCCGGATCGCGCCAGCATGGCGACGATGTTGTCGGATACCTCGAAACGCAAGTTCTTCACCGAGTTCGCATTGCCCGAGGACAGCGCGCTGATCGGCCAGCAGGTGACCGAAATCGATCTGTTCAAGCGCGACGGCGTAAGGCTGGTGGATGTGCTGCGGGGCGACCTGTCATTGCGGCGCGACCTCAGGGCGGTGGTTCTGCAGCCGGGCGACCGCGTTGTCCTGCGCACCCAGATGGAAGAACTCTTGGGATTGAAGGTAAACCCGGACGTCCGGCTTGTAGACAAGATTTCCTCGGTCGAGACGACGACAGTCGAGGTTCTGATCACGCCCGGTGCGTCCCTTGTTGGGCGATCACTGGGCGCGCTGCGTCTGCGGCGGCGGTACGGTGTCTACCCGATCGCGCTTCATCGCAAGAACGAGAATATTGGCCGGCAGTTGGATGACGTCGTCGTGCGGGTTGGCGATACCTTGTTGTTGGAGGGGGCGGCCGAGGACATTTCGCGCCTGGCGGCCGATGCGGGGCTGGTCAACGTCTCGCAACCGACGGCGCGAGCCTATCGGCGTGGGCACGCCCCAAAGGCCCTTGCGGCCCTTGGCGGACTTGTATTCCTGGCGGCCCTGGGAGCGGCGCCGATCCTGCTTTTGGCGATCATTGCGGTCGCGGTGGTCTTATTAACCCGTTGCATCGACGCGGACGAGGCGTTTTCAACAATCGACGGGCGGCTTCTGGCTCTGATCTTTGCCATGCTGGCCGTGGCCATGGCGTTGGAGACTTCGGGGGCGATCCATCTGATTGTCCAGGTTCTTGAGCCCATGTTGTCGGTGCTCCCTCCGGTTTTGATCGTCTGGGCCATCTATTTGCTGACATCTGTTCTCTCGGAACTGATCAACCATGCAGTGGCCGTCGTGATTACCCCTGTCGCCATCGGGGTGGCGGTTTCGATGGGGGTCGATCCAAGGCCGCTGGTCATCGCGGTGATGATCGCTGCTTCGGCCACTTTCGCGACACCGATCAGCTATCAGACCAACATGATGGTCTATGGTCCGGGCGGCTATAAGTTCGCCGACTTCCTGCGGGTCGGAATTCCGTTGAACCTGACCACGGGGATCATCGCATCCCTGCTGATCCCGTTTTTCTGGCCGCTTTGACGCGGTCGTGAGGAGAGAGTATCGATGAACATCGACCTGTTGAAAGCCCTGTGTGAAACACCCGGCGTCCCCGGCCATGAAGAGCGCGTGCGCGACCTTATCCTGTCCGAGATCAAGGGGCTGTTCGACGAGGTCGAAGCCGATGCCATGGGCTCTTTGCACTGCGTACGAAAAGGCAAGGGCAAAGACCCGCAAAAGATCATGCTGTTGTGCCATATGGACGAGATCGGCTTCCTGGTAAGCCATATCTCGGACAAGGGATTCCTTTATTTGCAGACTGTCGGCGGTTTTGATCCGAGAAACCTTTTTTCCCGTCGTGTGTTGGTCTGTACCGACAGCGGCGACATAAAGGCGGTAATGAACCCCGGTGGCCGACCGGTGCACATTGCCAGTCCCGAGGATCGCAAGAAGATCCCCGAAGCCCATGAGTTCTTTGTCGATACCGGGCTAGGTGCCAAAGCCAAAGACGTGGTCAAGGTGGGCGACATGGTGGTCATGGACGAACCCTTCCTGGAGATGGGTGACAAGGTGGTTTCCAAGGCTCTGGACAACCGCATTGCCTGCTGGCTGGGGATCGAGGCTGTCAGGGGGCTGGGCAAAACCCGGTCAAAAGCCGAAGTTCACGTCGTTTTCACGACACAGGAAGAGGTTGGTCTGCGCGGCGCGAGGACGGCGGCCTATCGGGTCAAACCGGACATCGGGCTGGGGATCGACACGACGCTGGCCTGCGACACGCCTGGCGTGCCCGATCAGGACCGCACGACGGTGCAGGGCGCGGGATTTGGCCTGCATATCCGTGACAGCTCTTTCATTGCCGATAAGGCGCTGGTGGCCGAGATCGCAGGCCTGGCTGAGAAAAAGAAGATTCCCTATCAGCGCACGATGCTGCGCGCCGGCGGCCAGGACGGCGCGGCGGCTCAGCAGGCGGCGGCCGGTGCGCGCGCGGTCGGGATCGTGGTTGGCACGCGCTATATCCACACTGTCACCGAGATGATCGAAAAGACCGATCTCCAGGCGGCACGCGATATCCTCGTTGCTTTTCTCAAGGCGAACTAGTTCAGCCAGGTCCTGCTTGCGAACCTGCAATGCTTGGCATTGACACATATCAATGTGCCTATGCGATGGTTGTCGTTGCATAACGGCATTGGTCCCGCGCCTGGGGCAGTCCCCGGGATAGTGCGTGATCGCCATTGAGGGGAGGACTTAGACATGAACACCCTAAAAAACCTTGCTGCAGTTTGCGCTCTCGCACTGACGACCCAGGTCGGCTTGGCCGATGAAATGGGGAGGTCTGATTTCATGGAAGGCTGCGCCGGATGCCATGGAGACACCGGGATGGGACAGGGGCCGCTGGCAGACCTTTTGAACGTCGCTGTGCCGGATTTGACCACGCTGTCGGCTCAAAACGACGGTGAATTTCCCATGCTGAAGGTGATCCACATCATCGACGGGCGTACCGGTGTACGCGCTCACGGTGGAGCCATGCCGATTTGGGGGACGATCTTCAAGACGCAGGCGGAGGGCGAAAGCGCCTTTTATGGTGGTAGCGAGGCGATCACGCGTGGCCGCATCCTGTCGATCGCCTATTATCTGGAGTCGATCCAAAAATAACTGGAGGGCAAGGTTCCCTTGCGCCTTGGCCCGCGAGTGGTGGATCGCGGGCTATGACTTCTGAAAGGTCCATGCGTTGCATCCCGGCCGTGAATTGCGCATGTTCTGTTGGCACGGGATACCGTTAGCAGGGAAGCTGAAGGAGTCTTTCGATGTCGGTCATACTGGCTACGGGTGCCAATCGCGGCATCGGTCTTGAGATATGTCGCCAGTTGCGCGCGCGCGGTGACGATGTGATCGCCGTTTGCCGGTCTGCCACGCCCGAGCTTTCGGCACTGGATCTGCGCATTATAGATGGGATCGATGTGAGTGAAGCCGCGTCAGTCGCCCGTCTGAAGGCCGAGGTCGCGGATCAGCCGATCGACGTCTTGCTGAACAATGCGGGGATTTTGCGCCGCGATAGTTTCGGTGCCATCGACTATGACGAGATGATCGAGCAGTTCCGCGTGAATTCTCTTGGTCCTTTGCGGGTCACCGAGGCTCTGGTCGACAACCTGAACAAAGGGTCGAAAGTCGCGATCGTATCAAGCCGTGTCGGCTCGGTCGGGGACAACGGCTCCGGGGGCAATTACGGCTATCGGGCGTCGAAATCGGCGGTGAATCAAATTGGCATGAACCTGAAGCACGAACTTCACCCGCGCGGAGTTGCCGTGGCGCTGCTGCATCCCGGCATGGTCGCGACAGAGATGACAAAAGGGACTGGTGTGTCGGCTGTGCAGGCGGCAGCCGGGCTGATTGCACGCATCGACGAACTGACCATGGAGACGAGCGGCGGATTTTGGCATGCCGAGGGTTATATCTTGCCCTGGTAGGTCGAGCCATCTGCCTGAGTGCCCCGAAAGGCCATGAGGCGCTGCTGCTCCTTCTCTTGCCGCTTTACCCACTGAATTTATGGGTATATGCCCTGAATTCCTGCCCGGATTGCGACGTGAAAGCCCATGACCAGCCTGAATGATATCCGCTCGACCTTTTTGAGTTATTTCGAACGCAATGGCCACGAGGTGGTCGACAGCTCACCTCTGGTGCCACGGAACGATCCGACGCTGATGTTCGTCAATTCCGGCATGGTGCAGTTCAAGAACCTGTTCACCGGGCTGGAAAAGCGAGACTATGTCCGAGCGACCACCTCGCAGAAATGCGTGCGGGCGGGTGGCAAGCATAACGACCTGGACAATGTCGGCTATACGGCGCGGCATCATACCTTTTTTGAGATGCTGGGGAATTTCTCGTTCGGCGATTATTTCAAGGAAGAGGCGATCCCGTTTGCGTGGAACCTGTTGACGGGCGATTTCGGGATCGACAAGAACCGCCTCCTGGCGACGGTCTATCATACAGACGACGAGGCGTTCGGGATCTGGAAAAAGCTGGGCATCCCCGAGGACCGGATTATTCGCATCGCGACCTCTGACAACTTCTGGCAGATGGGACCAACCGGGCCATGCGGTCCGTGTACCGAGATCTTTTATGACCACGGCGATCACATCTGGGGTGGGCCTCCGGGATCGCCCGAGGAGGATGGCGACCGCTTCATCGAGATCTGGAATATCGTCTTCATGCAGAACGAGCAATTCGAGGACGGCTCGATGCGCGAGTTGGACATGCAGTCGATCGACACGGGCATGGGGCTGGAACGGATTGGCGCCCTGTTGCAGGGCAAGCACGACAACTATGACACGGATACCATGCGCGCCCTGATCGAAGCCAGCGCACATGCAACCAGTTCAGACCCTGACGGCCCCCAGAATGTTCATCATCGTGTGGTGGCGGACCATGTGCGCTCGACCTCTTTCCTGATCGCCGACGGGGTGATGCCCTCAAACGAAGGTCGTGGCTATGTTCTGCGCCGGATCATGCGCCGCGCGATGCGTCATGCCCATATGGCCGGCGCGAAAGATCCGGTCATGCACAAGATCGTGCCGACCCTGGTGGCCGAAATGGGACGGGCCTACCCCGAATTGGGGCGCGCCCAGCCGATGATAGAAGAAACCCTCAAGCTGGAAGAAACGCGGTTCCTGCAAACGCTGGACCGTGGTCTGAAGCTCTTGGACGAAGAGTTGGACAAGCTGCCCGAGGGCGTTGACCTGTCCGGCGAGGCGGCGTTCAAACTGTATGACACCTATGGCTTCCCGCTGGACTTGACCCAGGACGCCTTGCGCGAAAAGGGCCGGGCGGTCGAGGTCGAAGGGTTCGACGCGGCCATGGAAGAGCAAAAGGCGAAGGCGCGCGCGGCCTGGGCCGGCTCGGGCGAGGCCAAGGACGCGACCGTCTGGTTCGACCTTGCCGAGATCCACGGAGCGACCGAGTTCCTGGGCTATGAAACCGAAACCGCCGAGGGGCAGATTCTGGCCATCGTACGCGATGGTTTGAAGGTGAATGCGCTGGAAGAGGGCGAAACCGGTTGGGTCGTGACCAATCAGACGCCGTTCTACGGTGAGGCCGGTGGCCAGGTGGGGGACACCGGGCAGATCCGCGGGGTGGGCGACGACAACGACATGGCCGAGGTTTCGGATACACAGCGCTTCGCAGGCGGCAAGGTCTGGGCCATGCAGGCCGAGGTGAGCAAGGGACATCTGACGGTTGGTGCGCCCGTGGCTCTCAAAGTTGACCACACGCGCCGGTCCGCCATCCGGTCGAGCCATTCAGCCACGCATTTGCTGCACGAGGCTCTGCGCCAGGCGCTTGGCGATCACGTCGCACAGCGTGGTTCGCTGAACGCGCCGGATCGGATCCGGTTCGACTTTAGTCACCAGAAGGCCATGAGCGCCGACGAGTTGCGTCGGGTCGAGGATGAGGTGAATGCATTCATCCGCCAGAACACGCCCGTTGAAACACGGATCATGACGCCAGACGATGCGCGGGGACTTGGGGCTCAAGCCCTGTTTGGGGAAAAGTACGGCGACGAGGTCCGCGTGGTGTCGATGGGGACGGCGGCGACGGGCAAGGGCACGGATGGTAACACCTACTCGATCGAGTTGTGTGGCGGCACCCATGTCGGGCGAACGGGCGATATCGGCCTGTTCGTGGCCCTTGGCGACAGCGCATCTTCTGCCGGGGTTCGCCGGATCGAGGCGCTGACCGGGCAGGAGGCGCTCGCCTATCTCAGCGAACAGGACACTCGTCTGACCAGGGTGGCCGCAGCCTTGAAGGCGCAGCCCGCCGAAGTCTTCGACCGGGTGAAAACGCTCCAGACCGAGCGGCGCCAGTTGCAGGACGAGGTCGCCGATCTGCGCCGCCAGTTGGCAATGGCCGGCGGTGGTCAGGCCGGTGGCTCGGCAGGCGGTTCCGAGAAGGCAACAGTCAATGGCGTGGTTTTTGAAAGCGTTGTTCTGAGCGGTGTAACCGGAAAGGACCTTCCTGCTCTTGTTGATCAGTTCAAAAGCAACATGGGGTCGGGTGCTGTTCTGATCGTTGCCGACACGGGCGGCAAGGCTGCTGTGGCGGCCGGCGTGACCGACGATCTGACTGACAGCCTCTCGGCTGTGGACATGGTCCGTGCCGCTGTCGCCGAACTGGGCGGCAAAGGGGGCGGTGGCCGCCCCGACATGGCCCAGGGCGGTGGTGCCTCGGTAGAAAATGCCGATGCGGCGATTGCCGCTGTCAAGAAACTGATGGAGGGATAGATGCCCGCGCTTTGGATTGCTCATGTAACGGTGACCGACGCTGACGCCTATGGGCGCTATGCCGAACTGGCTGGTCCCGCGATTGCTAGGCACGGCGGGCATTTCATTGCCCGTGGCGGGCGCTTCGTTCAGCTTGAAGGCAAGGAACGCCCGCGAAACGTGGTTGCCAGGTTCCCCTCAGTCGAGGCGGCGGAGACTTGCTATCACTCGCCGGAGTATCAGGAGGCGCTGAGCCATGCGCGCGGCGCGTCCGAGCGTGAACTCCTGATCGTGGAAACCGACGAGTGACCCTTCACTGCTCCGCGCGGTCGAAATAGGTTGCACCTTCGGCAAGTTCTTCGACAAAGGCACATTGTTCGGGGTGTTGCTCGAAGTGTAACCAGGCCTTGCTGGCGAATACACTGGGCGCCATGAGAGCGATCATGGCATTGATTTCGTCGGGCGCGATCTTCTTTTGATCAGTGAATTCAAGGCCGATGTTGGTCCGGTCCTCATCCGAAAGAGACCTGATTTGGAACGCGTATGCGAGGTATTCGGCCGTTGCCATACATCCGAATTTGAACGGGCAGGGGGTGGGGTCATAGGCCGCGTGGACCAGTTCATGAAAAAGGATGCTGTCGAAATAGGTCAAGGTGTCGAGCTCGCTGAACAGGCCGCTGTCCAGTTTCGCTGTCGCAAGGGATTCGGGGTTAAGAAGCTCTATTTGCCCTTCGCCGCAGTGAAAGACGCCCACGCAGGATGCCCCGAGATCCTCGGCGAGCGAGACCGTGACGGGTGCCTTCAGTGGCATGCCGCATTTCGCCAGGTCGGCAACGGCGCGGTCGGCCTGGGCGCACATGCGTTCCGACCAGGGCGTATCGTCGGGAATGGTGACCAGGTCTTCGCCGCAGGTGAGCGCCACGGCGGGTGAGGCCGCGGCGATCAGGGAAAGAAGCGGGGCCTTAATCAGAACCCCCGGCCAGAAGAGCATCGACTTCGGCTCCCGACATGGCGGTCCCGAGGGGTGAAAAATCGCCGGGTCCGAACATGGCCTTGGCAGCGACATAGATTGCCTTGTGTGTAACGCGCGCGAGGGCCGAACCAAGCGAAAGGCGCGCCGCCCCCATGGCCGCGTACTCGGCCCGAAGCGTATTGCAATACGGGCCTGCGACCAGAACGTTCACGGGCTTCTCAGTGGCCTCGATCACGGCTTTCAGATCGTCGAGCGTCTTCGGCAGGGGGACATAGAGGCAATCCGCTCCGGCCTCATCAAAGGCACGGATGCGCCGCAAGGCCTCGTCAATGTTGTAATGGCCGTTCATCACACCGTCGGCGCGGGCGACCAGCACGAAATCCTTCGGCAGCGCACGTGCAGCAGCGGCAGCGGCGCGGATGCGTTCGACGGCGAGGTCAAAGTCATAGGCCCTGTCATCGGGAAGGGCGGCGTCTTCAATGGAAATGCCGGCAAGCCCGACCTCGGCCGACAGGCGGACGGTTTCGGCGATAAAGTCGGGATCGTGGCCAAAGCCGTTCTCGAAGTCACCCGAAACGGGCACATTTACCGCTGCCACAAGATCGGCGGCGTGGGCCAGTGCTGTGTCCCGGCTGACATGGCCACCATCAGGCAAACCAAGAGTAAAGGCGTGGGCCGCCGAAGAGGTGGCGATGGCCTCGGCTCCAAGCGCCGCAAGCATCTTTGCCGATCCCATGTCCCAGGCATTCGCCAGGATGAACGGGTCGCCCTTGCGATGCAGATCCCTGAAGCTCATGATTACCCCCCAAATCCGTAGTCAGGGGATAAGACACCGGGCGCGCCCGGACATCAAGCCGGACGTGCCCTTGATTTATCTTGCTTCAAATACGCGAAAGCCAGTCAGGGTCAGTCGGCAGCGCGGGCGGCGCGTTTGCGCTCGTGCGGGTCCAGGTGGCGTTTGCGGAGCCGGATGGCATTGGGCGTGACCTCGACCAGCTCGTCATCATCGATATAGGCGATCGCTTGTTCCAGCGACAAGGTGACCGGCGTCGTCAGGCGTACGGCCTCGTCTGTGCCGGACGCGCGAACGTTGGTCAGCTTCTTGCCCTTCAGAGGGTTCACCTCAAGGTCGTTGTCGCGGCTGTGCTCGCCGATGATCATGCCCTGATAGACCTGCTCCTGAGCACCGATAAACATCTTGCCGCGGTCCTCAAGGCCCCAGAGGGCATAGGCGACCGAGACACCGTCCTCCATCGAGATAAGAACACCCTGACGCCGACCGGGGATGGCGCCCTTGTGCGGTGTCCAGCCATGGAAGACGCGGTTCAGGACACCGGTGCCGCGGGTGTCTGTCAGAAACTCGCCATGATAGCCGATCAGCCCACGCGACGGGACCAGTGCGATGATGCGGGTTTTGCCTTCGCCGGCGGGCTTCATCTCAACGAGTTCACCCTTTCGGGGGCCGGTGAGTTTCTCGATCACCGCGCCAGTGTAGTCGTCATCGACGTCAATGGTAACCTCTTCGACCGGTTCCTGGCGGACACCGTCAATTTCGCGCATCAGGACCTGGGGCCGCGAGATCGAAAGTTCAAAGCCTTCACGGCGCATGTTTTCGATCAAGACCCCCATCTGGAGTTCTCCGCGGCCAGCGACTTCGAATGCCTCGCCGCCCGGTGTGTCGGTGACCCGGATGGCGACGTTGGTTTCGGCCTCTTTCATCAGACGATCACGAATGACGCGGGATTGGACCTTTTTGCCGTCGCGGCCTGCGAGGGGCGAGTCGTTGATGCCGAATGTGACCGAGATGGTCGGCGGATCAATGGGCTGCGCGGGGATCGCGTCTTCCACGGCAAGTGCGCAGATGGTGTCCGCGACCGTGGCCTTGGACATGCCGGCGATCGAGACGATGTCGCCGGCGACAGCCTCGTCGATCGGGGCCTGGGCGAGACCGCGGAAGGCGAGGATCTTGGTAACGCGGAATTGTTCGACCTTTTCGCCAAGGCGCGACAGGGCCTGGACGGTGGCGCCGACCTTGAGCCGGCCGGATTCGACGCGGCCTGTCAGAATGCGCCCGAGATAAGGATCTGCGCCGAGGGTGACCGCCAGCATGCGGAAGTCTTCCTTGTCATGCTTTTGCTGTTTCGGTGCGGGCACGTGGTTGACGACGAGGTCGAAGAGAGCGGCCAGGTCTTTGCGCGGGCCATCGAGATCGGCGTCGGCCCAGCCGGAACGGCCCGAGGCATAGAGATGCGGGAAGTCGAGCTGGTCTTCGTTGGCATCGAGCGCCGCGAAAAGGTCAAATACCTCGTCCAACGCGCGGTCGGGTTCGGCATCGGGCTTGTCGACCTTGTTCAGAACGACAATGGGGCGCAGGCCGAGGGCGAGCGCCTTGGAGGTGACGAATTTGGTCTGCGGCATCGGACCTTCGGCGGCATCGACCAGCAGAACCACGCCATCGACCATTGACAGGATACGCTCGACCTCACCGCCGAAATCGGCGTGTCCGGGGGTGTCGACGATGTTGATACGCGTCCCCTTCCATTCGACCGAGGTGGCCTTGGCGAGGATGGTGATGCCGCGTTCACGTTCGAGGTCGTTGGAATCCATGGCGCGTTCGGCCACGGCTTCGCCGGTGCGGAAGGCGCCGGATTGCTTCAACAGTTCGTCGACGAGGGTGGTCTTGCCATGGTCAACGTGAGCGATGATCGCGATATTGCGAAGGTCCATAAGATCGAATTCCAAGGGGGTGTTGGTTGGGGCGGGCTGTAACGTGCCGCAGGTGCAAAGGCCAGAGGAAAAGACCTAGCGCGCGATATAGCGGTCCTTGCGATGGTTTACCGCGACGATCAGGTTGACAATGATCGCGCCGACAAGCGACCAGGCAACTTGCTCGGCGTTCAGCACCAGGAAGGCGGCGGCGAACAAGACGGCGTCGAATCCGAGCTGCACCCAACCGGCCTGGACACCCGCGCGATCTTGCAGGTAGAGGGCGAGAACGCCGATACCGCCCAGAGACGCTCCGTGGCGGAACAGGACGATCAGCCCGAGGCCAATTGAGCATCCGGCCAGTACTGCGGCGGCCGGGGCGGCGATCTGATCAATGGTGAAAAGGTGCGGAAGCAATTCAGAAATCAACGACAGAATGCCCACGGCAACGCCACTGCGCAGGGTAAATCTCTTGCCCATTCTGATCCAGGCCAGCACCCAGAATGGCAGGTTCACCACGATGAAGACCGGGCCGAAGCCATATCCGGTGATATATGAGCCGAGGACCGCCAATCCAGCGGTCTGTCCGGTGATCAGGCCGGGATGCGTGAGGAAATGAACGCCAAGGGCGCACATTGTCGTGCCTAGGAGGAAGGCCTGGGCGTCCTCCAACAGGGAATGGTTCAAGCGGGGTTCCGGGGTCGTCATGAGGCGGGACATTTCACGAAAGCAGGATTGCGTCCAGAGGCACGGGGGACACAAAGGGACAGGCACGAAAACAAAAAGGCTTTCCAAGGCGGCATAGCGGGACTAATGTCCGGCCTCATGAAAAGGACCATCTGCATCATCTGCATTATTACCCGCTGACATCTGTCGCGCGGGCCGGTCCCTTTTACTCTCTTCATGACCTTGCTAAAGCCCGCGCGGGACAGGTTTGCCCGAAGGACCGCTTATGACCGAGATTACGCTTTATAACACCGCGACGCGCAGCAAGGTGCCGCTAGAACCGCTGGTGAAGCCGGGCCATCCGCAGATGTATGTCTGTGGACCGACAGTCTATGACCGAGCTCACATCGGCAATGCGCGGCCCGTAATCGTATTCGACACGCTGTTCCGGCTCTTGCGCCATGTTTACGGGGCCGAAAACGTGACCTACGTGCGCAATTTCACCGACGTCGACGACAAGATCAACGCGCGAGCAGCAGAGAGCGGGCGGTCGATCCGCGAGATCACCGACGAGACCACCCAGTGGTATCTGGACGACATGGCGGCCGTGGGCGCGCTTGAGCCGACGCACATGCCGCGCGCGACCGACTGGATCGCTCAGATGATCGAGATGATCGAAGGGTTGATTGAGAAGGGCCACGCCTATGCCGCCGAGGGGCATGTCATGTTTCGCGTGCGGTCATACAAGGAGTATGGCGCGCTGTCGGGTCGGTCGGTTGACGACATGATCGCGGGCGCACGGGTCGAGGTTGCGCCTTACAAGGAAGATCCGATGGATTTCGTCCTGTGGAA
>JBNKHH010000066.1:0-12429 GCA_050290245.1 Silicimonas sp. | reverse complement strand
AACAGTCCTCTGAACACTTGTGATCTGCCCGAATCACCCTGTTGGCAGTGCGCACGGCCTGGGTGAGCGACAGAGCTGGCGGGACCGTCAGGAGCGGTCGTGTCGCGTGAAATGGCGCTTACAAGGGCGATTTCGCCCCCCCAGAAGCCCTCATTGTTTCCGAGAATGGCCAAATTTTGCTGAATTTTCGGGTACTGTTTCCGCCACACGGTCGCCGTATTTTCGCCTTATTTTTCTTGGTTTCCGCCACGTTATGCTGTAAGTTCAATCTGAGGGGATTAGTACGCCCAGTTTGGGCAACATGGATTGTGGGGGCTATTATGAAAGTTCTGAATACGTTACTTGCAGCGGCAGCTCTGTCTATATCGGCAGGAATTGCTGGCGCGGCTACCTATACTCAAAGCGGCGATGTTTGCTCAAACTTCGACGTGGATCCGAATTCTGATGATTGTTTTGGGATGGCTGATGGCAATGCCCAACAGGTTGATCCGAACGCGGACATCTTCGGCGGTGACACGGGTCTGTTTGGGGAAACAGACTGGGTCGTGTTCCAGTCCGATCCCAATTATGGCGGAGATGACTCGGGCGCGTTCGACATTATTGCCAACGCCTACCAAGAAGTCGTTGTGATGCTGAAGTCGGGCAACCAGTTCGCAGCGTATCTTTTCGAAGACGGCTTTGAGGGCACGCTGGAATTTTGGACGGCAAACGAACACGGTCTGAGCAACTATGTTGTTGTTGGGCGGGACATGGCCCCGGTTCCGCTTCCTGCAGCCGGCTTCCTGCTGCTTGGCGGTCTTGGCGGTCTTGCGATGATGCGTCGTCGTTCCAAGTAAGACTGAAAGAATTCTTCAAAACGGCGCTCACCTGGTGGGCGCCGTTTTTGTTTGCGGACGCAAGGCTTGTTAAGCCTAATTGCAGATTTGCGGGTATTTGTCAGCACTGACGTGATAGGGTGATCAGATAACGCGCTGCCAGAACGGTCGGCCCTTTCAACTGTGGGGTATGACCATGTTCCGTTTCTGCGCCCTTTGCGTCATTTGCCTGATTTTCCCAACCGTGGTTTCGGCGACAACCCTCGACTTCCGTCATGTCGGCGCGTCCGGCTGGGCTGCTCAAGCGGAATTCGGCGGTGTCACCGTTAGGGCAGGCACAGAAGTCGATGGATTTGTCCAGACCGGGGCGGCGGCAGTCGCTGCTTTGCCCCACATTGGCTTAGGGGTGCGCAGTTCTGGCGATAGCGGCCTTTGGGACTTGTCCTCCCAGATTGACAGCATCGGCGAGAATGACCTGGTGGTGTTTGAATTCGATCGCGCGGTCCGGCTGGACCGTATCGCATTCTCGGGTACGGAGTGGTGGGATCGGTTTGACTTGTACGTCGGGTCAGAGCTTGCGTTCGACAGAACCCTGAAGGTCGACGATTTCAGTGGATTTGACTGGGTCAGCACGGTTGGGCTGGGAGCCGACATATCAGGGACACGGTTTGCAATTGGCGCGTCGGAATATGCGTCCTGTGGATATAGCATTTCTGAGGGCTCTAGTTGCTGGTCCGAGGACTCGGCATTTCATATCACGTCAATTACCTACTCAGAAATAGAACCAATTCCTGCTCCGGCCTCCTTGATACTAATGATGTCCTGGTTTTCGATGCTGGGAATTGTTTCGAGACGCAGAAAAAAGAATATAAAGCAAGAGCTTAAGTGGTCTTGTGTTGGTGGGAAGTTCAAGGCCGGTAGAATTGCATCTATTAATCCTTTCCGAACTCGCCTTTCGACAAATTTAGATTGAACGCAAAGATATTGCTCACTAAAATGACCGGGCACAGTTGTGCTTTTATTCGTATCGGCCTTCGGGCCAAAAGTGTGGGGACAAGTAATGAAGCAAACGGTTATGCTTGCAGCGGCGCTGACCTTTATGGGAAGCGCGGCCATGGCTACGTCATGGGGCAGCTTTGGAAGCTACTATGACGGCTACAGGAGCTTCCACGATTTTTCCTATAGCTACTCCCGCGAGGAAAAGGATGACGACTATTCATCCTACTTCCGGCTGGTCAGCTTTGTCAGGGAAAACCTGGAGTTCTGCGGTTGTGGCGACTACTGGACGAAGGACTGCCAGCAAGACGACAATGGCCATCATGAGGACACCCCCGAGGTTCCTCTGCCAGCGGCGGGCTTCCTGCTGTTGGGTGCCCTTGGCGGCATCGCTTCTCTGAAGCGTAATAAAAAGTAAGCGACCAGTTGGTCCTTCAAGAAAAAGGCGGCTTTGGCCGCCTTTTTTGATGTCACGTGACCGCCTTCGTTTCGAATGCGGCCGCCATCAAGGCTCGGGTGTAATCGGTCTGGGGCGAGTCGAATATCTGGTCCGCGTCGCCTTGCTCGACAACATCGCCGCGCTTCATCACCAGGACCTTGTGGCTGAGGGCGCGGACGACTTTTAGGTCGTGACTGATGAACAGGTAGGCTAGGCGGTGCTTTTTTTGCAGATCGCGCAGGAGTTCAACGATCTGAACCTGCACCGTCATGTCGAGCGCGCTGGTTGGCTCATCGAGGACCACGAGCCGTGGGCGCAGGATCATCGCCCGCGCGATTGCGATCCTCTGACGCTGGCCGCCCGAGAACTCATGCGGATAGCGGTGCATAAGCACGGGGTCCAGCCCGACCTCGGACATGATCTCGGCGACCAATTCGCGCCTGTTACGGGTCTTGTCGACATCGTGGATTGTCAGACCCTCGGCAATGATTTCCTCGGCCGTCATGCGCGGGCTTAAAGAGCCGAAAGGGTCTTGAAAGACAATCTGCATCTCGGCCCTGAGGGGACGCAATTCGCGCGATCCCAGCCCCTGGATATCACGCCCCATAAAGACAACCGGCCCCTTTGACGAGATCAGGCGCATGATGGCTAGGGCCAGCGTTGTCTTGCCGGAACCGCTTTCGCCGACGATGCCCACGGTTTCCCCGGCCCGGACCGAGAGCGTTGCGGCGTTGACCGCTTTGACGTGGCCGACGGTGCGTTTTAGGAACCCGCGCTGGATCGGAAACCAGATGCGCAGGTCTTTCGTCGTCGCAATCGTTTCGGCGTCGTCGGGGACCGGATCGGGGACGCCAGAGCTTTCCGCCGAAAGCAGCGTTTTGGTGTAGGGATGTTGGGGATTGGCAAACAGCTCGCGGGTTTCACCCCGCTCAACGATTTCACCGCCCTTCATGACGAATACGCGATCGGCGATCTTGCGCACGATGCCCAGGTCGTGAGTGATAAACAGCATCGACATGCCTTCTGACCGCTTCAATTCGGCCAAGAGTTCAAGAATCTGGGCCTGGATAGTAACGTCCAACGCGGTTGTCGGTTCGTCCGCGATCAGCAGTTCGGGGCCATTTGCCAGCGCCATCGCGATCATGACACGTTGTCTTTGGCCACCCGACAATTGGTGGGGATAGGCCGACAGGCGGCTTTCAGGATCGACGATGCCAACCTTGTTCAACAGCTCGATAATCTTGGCGCGGGCAGGGGCGCCGGACAGCCCCTGGTGTAGCAGGATCGACTCGGCAAGCTGCTTTTCGAGCGTGTGGAGCGGGTTCAGCGAGGTCATCGGCTCCTGGAAGATGAAGCTGATGTCATTGCCGCGCACACGCCTCAGGTCGGCTTCAGGAGCCCCGATCATCTCGGTGCCCTCATAGACGACCGAGCCCGTGATCTCGGCGCTTTCCGGCAAAAGGGACACAGTCGACAAGGCCGTGACGGATTTGCCCGACCCGGACTCGCCGACAAGGGCAACGGTTTCGCCCTTGCGGATGTCAAAGCTCACGTTCTGGACGGCGCTGTGGCTCTTGCCGTCCTGGGTGAAGGCAATTGACAGGTTGCGGACTTCCATCAGGTTCGTCATGCCGACACCCTTTCCGCGTGAATCGAGATCGGAATGGGCCGGCTCATTGGAACGTCTTTCTGGGATCGAAGGCGTCGCGCACACCTTCAAAGATGAAGACCAGCAGCGAGAGCATGATGGCAAAGGTGAAGAAGGACGTGAAAGCGAGCCATGGCGCCTGGAGGTTCTGCTTGGCTTGAAGGGTCATCTCGCCCAGTGAGGGCGCTGAGGAGGGCAGGCCGTAGCCGAGGAAATCAAGCCCGGCGAGGGTGCCAATGGTCCCGGTGATGATGAAGGGCAGCAGTGTCAGCGTCGCGACCATGGCATTGGGCAGCATATGGCGGAACATGATGGTCCAGTTCGACACGCCAAGGGCGCGGGCGGCCCGCACGTATTCGAAATTGCGCGCGCGCAGGAACTCGGCGCGGACCACGCCGACCAGCGATGGCCAGCCGAACAGCACCATGATGAAGACCAAAAGCCAGAAGCCTCGTCCAAGGATCGCAAAGAGGATGATGATGACGTAAAGCTGTGGCGTGGAGCCCCAGATTTCCAGCACTCGTTGAAAGATCAGGTCGAGCCGTCCGCCGAAATAGCCCTGCATGGCACCCGCAATGATCCCGATGACCGAGGCGCAGCCGGTGACGATGATGGTGAACAGGATCGACAGGCGGAAACCGTAAATTACGCGGGCCAACACGTCGCGCTTGGTGTCGTCGGTACCGAGCCAGTTGTGTTCGTCCGGCGGCGACGGAGCCGCGCCCTGTATGTCGACGATCGTGTCATAGCTGTAGGGGATCAGCGGCCAGATCATCCAACCCTTCTCGACCGGTTTCCCCAGGGCTGTTCCGTCTTTCTCGATCTCGGCCATGATGGCTTCGGGGTCGTCGTAACAGTCGATCACGCCGCCCGAGACGATCAGGCACTCGATATCCTCATACTGGTACTGTGCCTCGATCGGCAGGTCGCCACCGAAGGCTGTCTCGGGATAGAAGTTGAAGATCGGCATGTAGTATTCGCCGTTGTGTTTGACGAGGATCGGCTTGTTGTTTGCCAGGAACTCGGCGAACAGGGTGATCCCGAAAAGAGCGACGAAGATGATCAGCGACCAATAGGCGCGCCGATTGCGGGTGAAATTGCGCCAGCGCCTTTGGTTCAGGGGCGACAGGAAGGGCCGGCGGCGGGGCATGGGAGCGTCTTCTTTCAATTCGGGCGTCTTGTCGTGTTCGGTGGTGGACATCGCTCAGACCTCCCGCCGTTCGAAGTCGATACGCGGGTCGACGAAGACATACATCAGGTCGGAGATGATCCCCACGACCAGGCCGATCAGGCCAAAAGCGAATAGCGTGCCGAAGATCACCGGGTAGTCGCGCGCGACGGCTGCTTCAAAACCCAGCCTGCCCAGACCGTCCAGGGAGAAGATGGTCTCGATGATCAGCGAGCCGCCGAAAAAGATGCCGATAAACGCGGCAGGGAAGCCGGCGATGACGATGAGCATCGCATTGCGAAAGACGTGACCGTAGAGGACGCGGGATTCCGACAGGCCCTTGGCCTTGGCCGTGATGACATACTGTTTCTTGATTTCATCCAGGAAGCTGTTCTTGGTCAGGAGGGTCGAAAATGTAAAGGCCGAGACCATAGAGGCGGCAAGCGGCAGGGCGAGATGCCAGAAATAGTCAAGTGCCTTGCCGATGAGCGAAAGCTCACTCCAGTTGTCAGAGGTCAGACCCCTGAGCGGGAACAACTGGTAATAACTGCCCCCGGCGAAAAGAACCAGGAGCAGGATAGCGAACAGAAATCCGGGGATCGCATAGGCGGCAACCAGGATAGCCGAGGTCCAGGTGTCAAAGGTGCCGCCGTCGCGCACGGCCTTGCGGATGCCTAGCGGAATCGAAATGACGTAGGCCAACAGTGTCGACCAAAGTCCAAGCGAAATCGAAACCGGCATTTTCTCGATGACGAGGTCCACCACGCTGATCGACCGGAAATAGCTCTCTCCGAAATCAAAGCGCAAGTAATTCCACATCATCTGGAAGAACCGGATGTGTGCTGGCTTGTCGAAACCGAACTCTTTTTCGAGTTCCTTGATGAATTCCGGAGGCAATCCGCGCGCACCAACATAGCTGCCGTCACCTTCGTTGCTGTCAAAGGTTTCGGCCCCGCCCCCCGAAATGGATTCAAAGACGTCGCCCTGTCCTTCGAGGTTTGCGATGATCTGTTCGATCGGACCGCCCGGAACGAACTGGGTCAGCGTGAAATTGATCACCATGATCCCGAACAGGGTCGGAATGATCAGCAAAAGCCGTCTGAGGATGTAGGCGCCCATTCAGAAAAACATCTCAGTAGGCACCCGCCGCCTTGAGGCGGGCAGCGGCGTCTGCATCGGTCCACCAGAGGTCCTGGAACCCCGGTGAATAAGGGGGCAGGGGATCGGGATGCCGATAAAGATCGTAATATGCGACCGTGTGAACGTCCTTGAACCACTGGGGCACCCAAAAGCCATAGGCCCTTAGAACCCGGTCCAGCGCATGGGTTGCGGTTGTCAGCTCATCCAAGGTCTTGGCGGCCACGACCACGTCGATCAGCCGATCTACCGCCGGGTCCTTGAGATACATGAGATTGCGCGAACTGTCCTCCGCCGTGATCGAGCCGAACCATTGTTTCAACGCGTCCCCTGGCTCGAAACTCATGGAATAGGTGTGGTTCACAAGGTCCCAGTCCCCGCTGCGCCGCCGCTCCTGGTACTGAGCGATGTCGACGCGGTCGAGCTTGGCCTCGACACCGAGGCGTTGCAGGTTTTCGACGTAGGGGTTGATGATCCGGTCAAAGGCGGGCGAAAAACTGAGGACGTCGAGAGTCAGGAGTTTCCCATCCTTGCGGCGCTTGCCATCGTCACCGATTTCCCAGCCCGCCTCGCTGAGAAGTGCCGAGGCCTTGCGCAGGTTCTTGCGGTCGAAGTTCTTTGCGCCGCTGGTCGGCGACATGACCACCTCGTCGGTCAGGATGGATTCTGGCAACAGATCCTCGGCAACCAGCGGTTCCAGGATTGCAACCTCGCCGGCAGAGGGCGTTCCGGTCGCTTCCAAGTCTGAGTTTTCCCAAAACGAGTTCACGCGCTCGTACAGATCGTAGAACAGTGTTTCGTTGGACCATTCGAAATTGAACATCAGCCGCACGGCTTCGCGGACCTTTGGGTCCTGCCATGTCTCGCGGCGGAGGTTAAAGGCCCAGGCCTGCGCCGATCCGATGGAGCCGTCGGGAATTTCTTCTTTGATTACCGTGCCGTTCTCGAATTTCGGGAAATCATAGGCGGTTGCCCAGTCCTTGGACGAACTCTCGCTTTTGAACAGGAAGATGCCCGACTTGAACGCTTCGAGTGCAGCGGTGCTGTCGGCAAAATATTCGATCCGGATGGTGTCGAAATTGTACCGTCCGACGTTGAACGGATTTTCCGCCGCCCACCAGTTCGGGTTGCGGCCATAGATGATCTGCCGACCGGGGTCGAAGCTTTGAATGATATAGGGGCCAGTGCCCATGAAAGGCTCAAGCGTGGGTTCCTGGAGGTTTTTGCCTTCGGATTCGATCTGCGTCCGCGACAGGATCGGAAGACCACCGGCGAAGGTGATGACTTCGCGCCGCGGGGCATCCGGGCTGAATGTGTACTTGATGCGATAGGTGTCCAGAACCTCGACCGTTTCGACATAGGCCGAAACGCGCGCGACAAACTCGGGCAGGCCCTGCTCCATGAAGTAGTCGAAGGTAAATTTCGCGTCTTCTGCGGTGACCCCGGTGCCGTCTGAGAATGTCACGTCGTTGCGCAGGTTGAAGATCACCCAATCCTTGGAGTCGGGATACTCCATTGTGGTGCACATGTAGCAGTAGGTAGCGTAAATCTCGTCGGCTGTCGCTGTCAGGATGGATTCCGTGTCGCCATAGGGGAAGGCGGCGACGCCCTTGCGGGTCCAGGGGTTGAAGCTGTCGAAATTGCCTTGGCTCCAGGTGGAAAACTCTCCGCCCTTGGGGGCGTCGGGGTTTACATAATCGAGATGCTTGAAGTCAGCGGCGTATTTGGGGGTGCCGAAATTCGCGACGGCATGACTGATGGTGATATTTTCGTGGCTCTCGGCAAAGGCAGTGGAGGGCAAACCAGCCGCCGCCGCAACACCGAGCACCAACCCAGAAGACAGTACGGAAAAAATCGGTTGGGTCATGTCAGCATCTCCGTTCTCAGAACCTGGCCTACATTGTTTTATCTAAAGTTGTACCTAATTTCCCAGATGTCGACCGTACAACCACGAATCGTTGAACAAATGGTGATTTTGCCGCGCGAACAGAAAAGGCCGGGCGCAACGGCCCGGCCTTGAATTGGTTGGTATTCCGAATGCCTCAGTTGTCGAGGCTGTCCAGCCAGGCAATCAGGTTCGCGCGGTCCTCGGCGTCCTTCAGACCCTTGTAGGTCATCTTGGTGCCGGGGGCGAAATCCTTGGGACTGGTGATGAATTTGTTCAGGTCCTCTGGAGTCCATTCGGTGGCCACAGCCTCCAGAGCGCCAGAGTATCCATAGCCGTCCACCGAATCGACTGCGCGACCGACAACACCATAAAGCGAAGGTCCGGTGCCGTTTTTGCCGGCTTCGGTGCTGTGGCAGGCCTTGCACTGACGGAACACTTTCTCGCCCGCGCTCGCGTCCGCCGATGCGTAGATTTCCGCGAACGGCACTTCGGCTACTACTTCGGTTTCGCCATGGCCATCGTCGCCCGTATCAATTGTATAGGCTTGATGGTGCTCATCGCCGTGGCTCGTAGCTTCGTGGTAAATGAAGTCGCTGAAGAAGCCACCAAGCAAAAAGACCAGGAAGGCCCCGCAAAGGCCGCCCAGGATTTTTGTCATCGTCATTGTGTCGAACATGTCGCGTCCCGTTTGATCAGGTCTTGGCGGCTTTTATCCGCTTCCCTTGCCAAGCTTCAAGGGATAAGAGGCGCGACCAATCGACCTTTTGACGGATCTTGAGGAAAAAATGGCCGAACGGATCGCATTTCAGGGAGAACTGGGGGCCTATTCACACCAGGCCTGCGTTGAAACGCGGCCCGAATCCGAAGTATTGCCCTGCCGCACATTTGAAGACGTCATCGACGCGGTCAAATCCGGCGCGGCCGATCTGGCCATGCTGCCTGTCGAAAATTCCACCTATGGCCGGGTCGCGGATATCCACCGTCTTTTGCCGGAAAGTGGGCTGCACATCGTCGATGAAGCCTTCGTGCGAGTGCACATCAACCTGCTTGCTGTGCCGGGGACAAAGCTGTCGCAGGTGCGTGAGGCCTATAGCCACCTGGTGCTGTTGCCCCAGTGCGCAGGTTTTTTGAAAGAACACGGCATCGTCGGGCGCGTGTCCTCGGACAATGCGCGCGCTGCCCGTGATGTCGCCGAGGCTGGTAATCCCGAAGTGGCGGCGCTGGCTTCTGAACTGGCCGGTGAGGTTTATGGTCTCGATGTGCTGGCCCGTCATATCGAGGATCAGGATCATAATACCACTCGGTTCCTGGTAATGGCACCGGAAGCCGACCTGACGCGGCGCGGTGAGACGATGATCACGACCTTCGTTTTCAACGTACGCAACATTCCCGCCGCGCTGTACAAGGCCATGGGCGGTTTCGCCACCAACGGTGTGAACATGACCAAGCTGGAAAGTTATATGGTCGATGGGTCGTTCACGGCGACGCAGTTCTATGCCGACATCGAGGGTCATCCCGATGACCGGTCGGTGCAACTGGCGCTGGAAGAACTGGAATATTTCACGACCGAACTGAAGATTCTCGGTGTTTATCCTGCGGCAACCAAGCGCGGCTGATCCGGTCGGGCGCTTGCTCGGACTAGCCGCAACTTTCTAGCGGTTGCTTTCATGCTCCAGCCGCTGTCGGGCTATCTGTTCGTTGCGTTCGGCCCTCAGGTGATCGCTCAGCGCCAGGCGGACGAAATTCATGTGCGCTTCAACGGCTGAACGGGCGCCGCCCGGGTCGCGGGCCTGGAGCGCCGAGTTGATAGCCCGGTGCTGGTCCAGAAGCGTCATGCGCGTGGTGCGCTGGCGGAACATGATCTGGCGATTATAGAAGACGCCCTCGCGCAGGAGGTCATACATCGAGCGCATCATATGGAGCATGACCACGTTGTGGCTGGCTTCGATGATGGCGAGGTGGAAATTCGCATCCAGCGCTGCTTCGTCCGCAGGGTTGCGTTTCTGGTGGGCTGTTTCCATGCGCTGGAAGATGTGATCGACGACGGCCAGGTCTGTGTCCGAGCCAAGTCTGGCTGCGCGTTCGGCGGCCAGACCTTCGAGGTCGCTGCGAAAATCGATGTAGTCGAAAACGGCTTCGTCGTGGGTGCCGAACAGTTTGACGAGGGCGGGCGAAAAGCTGGAGCCGAGAACCTCGGCGACGAATACCCCGGCGTTCGCTTTTGCCACCAGGAGGCCCGCCTCTTGCAGGTCCGCGATGGCTTCGCGAAGGGAAGGCCGAGAGACGCCGAACCTTTCGGACATTTCGCGCTCGGACGGCAGGCGCTCGCCAGGGCGCAAGACCCCCCGCAGGATCAAGAGTTCGATCTGACGGACGACAGATTGGGACAATTTCTCGGGATGAATCTTTTGGAATGGCATCTGTATATCCTGTCTTGGCGACAGTACTCCATTCGGTCAGCGGGAGGCAAACAATAGGATCAGGGCCGCCAGCCCGAAGGCCAACCACAGTGTCGTGCGCGTCCAACCAGGTTTGGCAACCTGCGGCCGACCTGCTTTGCTGGGCGCCGTATGCAGACGAAATTCATTGAAGACGGACTGAAAGCCAAGGCTTTCGAACAGGGCTTGCGACGCTGTATTACCCGTCCAGACCTGGGCATCGACGCGCGTCACGCCGTCGTCTTTCATCTGGCGCAGCGCACGGCTTGCGAGGTCGCGCCCGACTCCGGTGCCACGGCGGTCAGGCGCAACTGTGAGATCGAGAATGGTCGCCGCCCTGTGATGGCGGCCGCCGGGAGCAGGGTAGTCGTGCAGGTAATAGCCGAGATGTCCGACGAGGGTGTCGTCCTCGGTCGCGACGAAGACTGCTCCTTGCGTTTTCCCCGTCAGGATCTGGGGATAGGCGGCCTCGGCCAGCGGAGAGTCGTCTGCCTTGAATTCTGTCGGCAGTCGGTCGGCATGTTCGTTTTGCGTGATGCGGCTAAGGGTGATTGCGTTCGGGACGTCCGACATCGTTGCGCGCCGGATTGTGCGCGTCATACTCGCCGACCCCAGAGGTCATAGTCGCCAGCTTCGTCGACTTCGACCATGACGATGTCGCCGGGGTTCAGATCGCTGGCGCCTTCATCGATGAACAGGTTGCCGTCGATCTCGGGCGCATCGCCCTTGGTGCGGCAGGTGGCAATCCCGTCCGCGTCGATGTCGTCGACGATGACGTCCATGCGCTGGCCGACCTTTGCGGCTAGCTTGGCCTCGGAAATGGCCTGCGCCTTTTCCATGAAGCGGTGCCAGCGGTCCTCTTTGACCTCGGCCGGAACATGGTCGGGCAGGGCGTTCGAACGCGCGCCCGCCACGTTTTCGTATTGAAAGCATCCGACACGGTCGAGTTGCGCCTCGTCCAGCCAATCGAGCAGAACCTGGAATTCCTCCTCCGTCTCGCCGGGGTATCCGACGATGAAGGTCGAGCGCAGGGTGATCTCGGGGCAGACGGCGCGCCAGGCGGTGATCTCGTCGAGTGTCTTTTCTGCGGCTGCCGGGCGCGCCATGCGGCGCAGGACATTGGGATCGGCGTGCTGGAACGGCACGTCGAGGTAAGGCAGGACCAACCCTTCGGCCATCAGCGGCACCAGATCGCGCACATGGGGGTAGGGGTAGACATAGTGCAGCCGGATCCAGGCGTTCAGTCCGCCGAGCGCCCGCGACAGATCGAGAATGGGGAACTTGCTGTCACGGTCCTTCCAGTCGGTGCCATAGGCCGAGGTGTCCTGGCTGATCACCAACAGCTCTTTCACGCCGGCCTCGACAAGTTTTTCGGCTTCGCGCAGCACCGCGCGCTCGGGGCGCGACACCAGTTTTCCGCGCATGTCCGGGATGATACAGAACTTGCAAGCGTGATTGCAGCCTTCCGAGATCTTCAGATAGCTGTAATGGCGCGGGGTCAATTTGACACCCGCCGAGGGCAAGAGATCGACGAACGGGTCGGGCGCTGGCGGAACGGCAACATGGACGGCATCCAGCACGCTTTCGTACTGCTGCGGCCCGGTCACGGCTAGGACCTTGGGGTGTGCGCCCGTGATATATTCGGGCTCGGCGCCCAAGCAGCCGGTGACGATCACCTTGCCATTCTCGCTGAGCGCCTCGCCGATCGCGTCCAGACTTTCGGCCTTGGCGCTGTCGAGAAAACCGCAGGTGTTCACGATCACGGCGTCGGCCCCCGAATAGTCGGGGCTGATCGCATATCCCTCGGCGCGCAACCGGGTCAGGATGCGTTCACTGTCGACAAGGGCCTTGGGACAGCCAAGCGACACCATTCCGATGGTCGGTTGTCCATCGCGGCGGG
>JBNKHH010000065.1:0-6840 GCA_050290245.1 Silicimonas sp. | reverse complement strand
AGCGCCGACATCGACGGATCCGTTGCCCAGGCGAGCGGCCAGCGCAGCTCGCCTTCGCCCGAGAAAATCTCGTGCAACGCAGCCCGACCGCCTGCACTCGATGCAGGTCCGCTCGGGGCCAAAAGCGGACCTGACGCCGGCAGAGGCGAAGCGTCCGCTTGTGGGCCGAAAGCTGACTTCGATGCTGCTATGTCCGGTTAGTGACGGATAGCAGACGTAATCGGATTCTGATGGCCGGGTCTGCTGAGTGCCACAAGGAGACATTCTTACTCCGTCACGAGACACCGCACTGCAGCACCTAGATACTAGTGGCGGGAGCCATCCATTCCATTAGTTGTAGAACCACCAAAGACCAGCAACACTCGGAACAACTCCAAGCCCGAGTGGGCATATTCTGGTGCATCAATTGCCGATAATTTCCTTCAACGCCTCTTTCGCATAAAAACTGACGGAAATGTCGTCTGATATTGCTGCGAGCACGGGTATCGCCGCTCTTGCTTCGGGGCCGATCTTCCCCAATGTGATCGCGGCTTCCACACGAACTTGCTGGTGCTCGCTGCTAAGAGCCTGGATCAAGTCGGGAACCGCAACCGCCGCCGATGGGCCGAACCACCCAAGGGTTCGGATAACGGTGGAGCGCTCAAAGGGCGTAATGACCTTCAGCTTGCCAAGAAGGCTGGAGACGGTGGTGTCCAGCGGTAGAACAGCAACCCGCAATCCGTCGATCAATCGCTCCCTGACCCTGCTATGTTCCAGCGACCATCTGACAGGAAACTGGTATTCGTCGGGAAGAAATTGCAACTCCAATTGACTTAACCCCGGCCTCCATTTCAACACGGTGTCGCGGGCGTCTTGTCTGCGTTCAAGTTGCGCGAACACGGACGCCAACACGGGCAACAACTCGATGGCCTTGGGATCACGCGCATGACCTTCTTCCAACGTGATTGCCGCCTCTTCCAAATTACCGATCGCAAAAAGAGCAATCCCCTGCGCGAATACGTAACTGCTTGGGTATCTGGGATTAAGCCGCATTGCGGCCTGGACTGAACTCAAGCCTTCCCAGGGCCTTCCGGATATGATCATTGCAAAGGCCATTGCGATGTGCGCTTCCGGGTCGTTGGGTTGCATTGCAATGGCCTGCTCCGCTTCGATGCGTGCCTGATCAGCGAGACCTCTGTTTACGTATTCCAACGCCCCGGCCACGTGAACCAAGGGCGACGGATGCTGCTTCGCTATCTCGAGTGTGTCAGTTGTTAGCCTTCTGAGGCGATTCCAGCTTTTACCCATCTCTCGCCCCCAATTGAATCTGTATCCCCTATAGTAGACGAGAGCGAGCGCCGCATGGGCACGGCCAAATTCAGGATCAAGCTCGATGGCTTTCTGCAGGTGGCCTTCCGCCTTTGCGTTATCTTGTGCATTGAATTTCGAATAAAGCTCCCACCCGCGCTGAAACGCCTCCCTCGCTTCAATATTGTCGGTCTTGCCTAGGTTGATTTCACTCTTCTCGCTTTCAGAGAGCTCAACCGCCAAGGCCTCGACAATCTTGAGGACAAATTCGTCCTGAACGGCAAAAATATTGGTCACTTCTCCATCGAATCTGTCGGCCCAAAGGTGCCCGCCGGTCGTTGCATCTATGAGCTGGGCGTTGACGCGCAACTGATCGCCGTCTCGCCTGACGCTACCTTCCAAGACATAGCGCACGCCGAGGGTCTCCGAGACCGTCCGGATCTCGACCGGCGTGTTCTTGTAGACAGATGTCGAATTACGCGCGATGACAAACAGGCCGGAAACTTTGGAAAGATCGGTGATCAAATCTTCGGTCAGGCCATCGACAAAAACCTGCTGATTGGGGTCATTGGACAAGTTATCGAATGGCAAGACGGCTAAGGAGGGTTTGTCAGGCAGCGGAAGGGCCATCTTCTCCTCCTTTGCCAGTTCAGTATTGGGTACCCAGGGTTGCCACCAAACCAATCCACCGATTACAGCGAAGAGCGCAACTCCAGCGGCCATGAGCGCTGGGCGCAGCCCCCAACTAGAAACGCTCGGGCGTTCCGCCATGACCAAGCCGTCCGCTTTTTCGTCGATGATCACCCGGTAGACCGAAATGGGCTCGGCGATGTTCTTAACGTCCTGCGGACCCATATCTTCGAAGTCGAGCGACAGCTTGTGCTTGACCTGCTCGAACACGCTCCCGGAAATACAAACGCCACCCGCATCAGCCAGTCCTTCCAGACGCGCGGCCACATTGACACCGTCGCCGAAAAGATCGCCATCCTTGACCATTATGTCGCCGACGTTCACGCCGATGCGAAACTTCAACCTTCGATCGTCCGCCAGCTCCGCGTTGCGGCGCGAAACCTCTTTCTGGCATGAAACGGCGCAGCGCACCGCCTCGACCGGGCTGCTAAATTCGGCCAGCATGCTGTCGCCTCCGGTGCTAAAGACGCGGCCGTCGTGGCGGGCGATGAACCCGTCGATAATTTCGCGATACGCGCTCAGTGTCTTGAGAGTCGCTTCCTCATCCGCGCGCATGAGGCGAGTATACCCCGCGACGTCGGCGGCGAGGATCGTGGTCAGCTTGCGTTGAAGGCGCTCCTCGGCCATGAGGCCCTCTTAGACGTGCGTAATGAGAAAGGAGTTTACGAGCGCCGGTAGAATGAGTCTATCAGGGCTGAATGTCGCATGAGGGTGTGTGGCGTGGTAAGTAGAGCTCTTCCAGTGAGTGCAGGTCTCACTCGGTGATCGCTCCAGCCAGGGCCTATCTCATCGAGGCAAGCGCGCTTTACACATTGATCCGCCAACGTCCTCCAATGCCATCATGCAGAGGGCAAGAGACCCTGCTGCGGAGAGAACAGTGAACCCGACAGGTGCATCACGGAGAGGTTAATATTCAACCACCGGGTTAAAGAACAGCATGGGTCACTTGCAGACGTAGGACACGTTGTTGGCCCCGTCGATCTTCCGAATCACGTTCCAGTGCTCCTGGTAGGTGATCGGAATGAACTGGCCTTCGTTGGACTTGGAGAACTCCACCTTCAAGCTGGTGGGCGAGCCATCGGGCTTGTCCCATTGAAAGGACTTGAACGATTCTTTGACCTTCTCCGCCAGCTCCGGTTTCAGGTTGAAGACGTGACCATAGCCCGTGGTGGGGAACCTCTGGGACCGGTAAAGGACAATCGTGTCCTCCTGCTTGATCACGTCGCGCTTGATCATCCGGACCTTGACCGAATTAGCGATCGCGGCGGCGTCGTAGTCCCTGTTCGCCACGCCCAGGATTGAGCTGTCGTGCATGCCCGAGAAGGCAGTCTTAAAATCCCGGCCGGGGATCATGTCGAACTCGCTCTTGAGCAAGGCCAAGGGGGCCTTGAACCCGGAGTTCGACGTAGGCGTGGTGAGGGCCAGCGTCCGGCCCTTGATGTCCTCGATCTTCTCGATGCCGCTGCCCGGATAGGTCAGGATCTCCATGGAGTAACCGTAGTCGCCGTTCAGGCTGGCCATCATGGTGAAGGATACGAAGCCGGCGCAGTTGACCGCCAGCGGATTAGACCCGGTGTTGATTCCGGCCACGTGCAAGCTGCCCGACCGCATGGCCTCGATCAGAGCGGCGCTGGAATGCGCCGGAAAGAACAAGACCTTTTTGCCCGTCACCTTCTCCATGTGCTCCAGGAAGTCGGACCAGGCTTCCTTGTAGACCGCCGGATCCCGCTCTGGCGTATAGCCGAAGATCAAGGTATCGGGATCGATCCATTGGCTCGGATCGGTCGGCGCATCGGCCACCAGATCGCCGTTGCGGTCGCAATAGCGTTCGTCTAAGTCACCGCGCGGGCAGTCCGCCTGAGCGTTCGCGGGAGCGGCCTGTAGCAGAAGGCCCAGGGCAGCAAAACCGGCCAGGGCCGGCATGGCCAACGACTTCAAAGGCGGCATGCGACTCTGATCCTCCCTGTTGATAAACGATTTTTCGGCCGATCGAACCAAATCGGCCAGCTTCCGTTCGGTCCAAGACTAGTCCGAGGAACAGGCGGTGGACAACGAGTGAATCGAACGCAGAGTTGGTCGAATGACCCAACCACCAAGGCGTGAGAGAATCGGCTGACGAGCAGGCGTCATGTCGTGGTTGGGTCATAAGCGGACCTGACGCCGGCGGAGGCGAAGCGTCCGCTTGTGGGCCGAAAGCTGACTTGGATGCTGCGATGTCCGGTTAGTGCCGGATAGCAGACGTGCTCGGATGCTGTGGGTAAGGTCGGCTTGGTGCCAGAGTCGGACATGAAAGACGGCCACTTCACTCCGGCACGCCGGCGCCAGCAGCAGAGTTGTAGAGCCGCTCTCGATTTTCGGCCAACTTAAAGGCTTTGACCAACCCCCATTTCGAAAGGCGAAAATCCGGCCAGAGATTGCGCAGTTTCTCGACCGTCGCTGCAGCTTCGTCGAGCTTGCCCAATTGATACTGCGTGGCCGCCAGCCACACATATGCATTGGGGTTTTGGGTCGCAAACTTTTCGATACGCAGCAGGCGCAGCTCTTCTGACCGCGCATAATCCGCGTTCATAAATAACGCATTGGCGAGGAAGGCAACGCCTCTGATTGTGTCGATCGGGCTGATGCGGCGCGCCCGTTCCAAATGCTCGACCGCCGCCGCCGCTTCGCCGGCAAAATATAGGTGAAAGCCCATGAACAGGTTTTCTTCGTACCCGTTCGGTTGAATTTGTACCCCGCGCCGGGCCGCCTCGACCGCCGCGTCGTGATTGCCGTTCGACAAGTGCGCGCCGGCCAGAGCGATATACGACCATGCGAATTCCGGATCGACCTGCACAGCCTTCTGGGCAAACTCGAGCGATCTGCGCGCATCCTCTTCCGGCGAATCGCCAAACCGCAGACGGGCTTTCACCGAGTAATTGAAGGCCAACCCGGCGTAGCCGCCGGCAAACTGCGGATCCAGCTCGATCGCGCGCTTGAACATTCGCTCGCCTTCATCCAGATTTTGCCGCCCGGGCGACGCCACTAGCCGGCGGGCACGAAGAAAGGCATCGTAGGCATCGATATTCGTGGCGTATTTCTGCAGCAGCCGGTCATGCTCGTTTGCCTTGAGCGTGACTGCCATCGCCCGAACGACCTGCTCTGTAACCTCCGACTGGACGGCGAATATGTCGCTGACATCTCGGTCGTAGCGGTCACCCCAGATATTGTTTCCCCTGATCGCGTCTATCAGTTGCGCCGTGATGCGCAGGTCGTCACCAACCCGGCGCACGCTGCCTTGTAGGACGTAGCGCACGCCGAACTCTTCGGCCACGTCGCGAATTTCGATATCCTTGTCCTTGAAGGCGAACGAAGAGCTGCCGGCGACGACAAAAATGCCCGAAACTTTCGAGATGTCGGTGATAATGTCTTCAGTTATGCCGTCGGCGAAATAGTCCTGATCTTCGTCCCCCGAGAGATTGTCGAATGGGAGAACAACGATCGAAGGCTTGTCGGGCAGGCTTAGCTTCATATTGCTGACGGACGCCGGGCGTAGGTCCGACCCCCAGGGCTGCCACACGGTCAGAGCGCCAGCGGCGACAAGTAAAACAAGAGCAGTGGCGATAGCCGGTACACGCCATTTGCGGTCTTTCCGGGGTGAGGCGGTGATACTCGCCTGGGCAGAAACCAGCCGGAATGTCTGCACTGACTCCGGAATGTTTTTTACCTTTTGCAGCCCGATATCTTCGAAGCCCACCGACAGCTTGTTTTTGACCTGATCGAACGTGCTGCCGGAAATAGTGATGCCGCCCGGTTCAGCTAGGCCTTCCAGGCGCGCAGCAATGTTGACGGCGTCGCCCATCAGGTTCCGGCCGTCGACCATGACATCGCCAACGTTTATGCCGATGCGAAAGTGCATCTGGCGGTCGGCAGGCAGATCTGCATTTTGTTCGCTGAGCTTTTCCTGGACCGCCATGGCGCAGCGGACGGCCTCGACCGTGCTCCCGAATTCGGCGATGACGCTATCACCGGCCGAGCCGAATATCCGTCCGTGATGGCGTGTAATGAGGTCGTCGACAACCGTGCGGTGAGATTTCAGGGTGCGAAGTGTCGCCTCCTCGTCGGCAGCGACAAGCCGACTATAGCCCGCTACGTCGGCAGCGAGAATCGTCGTCAGCCTGCGCTGAACCCCTTCATCGGCCATGAACGAGCCCCCTTGCGGGCGGAGTTTAGAAACGGTGCTGGATCGTGTCTATCGCGATTATTAATGGCCGCTCAGGGTCATAAGCTGAGTTCGGCGACATCAGGAGGACAGGTCGGCTCTGGGCCTCATAGCGGTCGAAACGTGCCGGGTTGATGCGCCTTGCGGTTCATGGAGTTTGCGGTCGCCGTTCCCTTTGCAGCACTTCCTGTTGGCATCGGGACCTGCCGGCTTCGCATGGCCGGTCCCGTGATCTACAGGGATCGCCGCATTTGCCTGCTTCCGCTGTGCTTCCGGGCAAAGAAAACGGCTTAGCCTTTTTTGATATAAACATCTGATTTCATTGTCTTCTGTGGCGCGCAACCAACCTCGTTTGCTGTTTCAGGCGCAGAAATTGTTCCCGCCCGAACCATGACGTATCTCTATCGGCTTGGGCGGGACCGGTTGAAGCTCCCTCGCGCTGGGCTTTGAGTCTGGATGCGGCGGCCTGGACAAGCGATGGATTTTGCCTGACGCCGTCGCTGTCGGCAGAGACATCACACGAATGCTCCCGCGATGAACCACCCCAATAGCGCCTGTTCGCCGGAAAGCGGACCTGCCCGCAAGCCGACAGGGGCAGCCGCCAGGTGCCATGGGTTGCCGAAGACGCATTTCCGCGCGACGACAGCAATGCGGACGAAGCCGTC
>JBNKHH010000064.1:0-156799 GCA_050290245.1 Silicimonas sp. | reverse complement strand
TGTATCTCCGAATATCGTCGTCATGATCGTACTTTCCCCCTGCAATTGACACATATCGAATTTTCTTTGGTTCGATAGGAACACTTGGATGGCAAGTATCTGATCTGTCAATTGTTTTTTAAGCCAGCACACCCGGATCGGGACCCCCGAAGTGCGACAGGCACCGCGTGGCGCGAAGCATTCCGGCTCGCTGGCCGCTTAATCCCAACGGAGGTGCGCAATGATCCGCCCAATCCTGAATCGGATCATGTCGATCGACGACGAGATGTTCGATCATCTGGCGTATCGCCGGGTTATCGATCAGTCGGGCATTGTCGCGGAAACCGTCATGTTTCAAAGCGCGGAGGAGGCGCTGGAGCACCTCTGCCAGCATGTCCAGGCGCCCTATGATGCAATTTTCTTGGACATCAACATGCCGCGCATGAATGGTTTCGAATTTCTGGAAGCGGCCCACCAACAGCTTGGCGAGGATTTCGCCACGGCCGTGATCATCATGTTGACCACATCGCTGGATCCGCGCGACAGGCATCGGGCCGAGCAGTATCAGGTGGTTCGCCGGTTCCTGCTCAAACCGCTGACCGCAGCACATCTGCACGAGGTGGCCGAAATCGTTCATGGTCCGCTGTTGCCGCGCGTCGCGAGCTAGTCCTCGATCGGGTTTGGCCCTGTGTAGGTCCAACGATAGACCGGGGGTGTAGGTCCCTTGTTGCGACCGCCCTGGTTCATTTGTTCCCAAGCGTGGGCGATGATGCCGACCGAGCGCGAGAGACAGAAGAGGCCGCGCGCCAGGGGGCCGGCGAAACCCAGTTCCGCATAGATCACCGCCGTGGCACCATCGATGTTCATCGGGACGGGCTTGCCCCTGCGGGCGTTGAGTGTTGTCTGGATGGCCCGGCCGATTTTGGCGTAGCCTCCGTCGACGGTACCTGCCGTTGCAGCCTTATCGACGAGGTCCAGCAGGCGCGGAGCACGGGGGTCTTCGGGTTTATGGAACCGGTGGCCAAAGCCGGGAATGAACCTGGTACGCTCGGACTGCCAGCGGTCAATCATATGCGCGGTTGCGGCGTTGAGGTCGGTGCCTTTTGCGGTCTCTTCCCGGATCATCGTGTAGAGTTCGACCGCCTGTTCGCCCGCGCCGCCGTGGACGTCATCCAGCATGTTGACCGCCGACGCCATTGCTCCGTTCAGGCCCAGGCCGCAGGTCACTGCCATACGTGCGGCGGCGATCGAGGGGGCCTGTGGGCCATGGTCTACGGCGGCGACGAGGGCGGCTTCGAGCAGTTCGGCCTGGGCTTTGGTCGGCAGGTCGCCGCGGGTCATCAGCCAGATCATCTGGGGGAACGTGATGGCGCCGATCAGGTTCTCGATGGGCGTGCCACGCATCCGGATCTGGCCGGGCTTCATGTCGATGATCTCGGTCGACCACCAGTCGGAGACGTCGTTGGTCATAGCGCTCCGTCCTTCTTCAGCGCAGCAATGTCGTCGGGTGTCAGGCCGAGTTCGCCCCAGATTTCGGCGGCGTGCTGATCGAGTGTTGGCGGGGGCGTGTCGACCGTAGGCGCAGTGCCGTCGATCTTGAAGCCTGTACGGACCAGGTCGACAGGGCGGCCAACACCCGGAACGTCGTCAAAATGGTTCAGGAATCCCCGGTCGGCAATCTGGGGTGCAGTCAGGACCTGCGGCACGGTAAGGATCGCGCCGGAGGGGACCCCGATGCGGTTGAGTTCCTCGGCCCAGTCTTCCGCGGGGCGCGTTTTGAGCACGGTTTCAAGCTCGGCCCGGAGCGCGATGCGGTTGGCCTTGCGGGCCTCGCGGTTCAGATATTTGGGATGGCCACGCAAGGAAGCGAGACCGAGGTGGTCGGTCAGAAGCACCCATTGTTCGTCCTTGTTGGCGGCGATGTTGATCGGTCCGGTAGCGGTTTCAAAGGTTCCTGAAGGGGCCGACGTGGGGTTTTCGTTGCCGTTTGCGGTGGGTTCGATGCCTGCAATCAGGTGGTTCGAAACGACCCAGCCCATGGTGGCGAGAACGCTTTCCAGCATTGAGACGTCAATGAAGGAACCACGTGGGCGCTGGTTCAGGGCGGCGGCGATGGCGAAGGCGGCAGTCATTCCACCGACAGTGTCAGCGATCGGGTAGCCAACGCGCAGAGGCGCAGTATCGGCGTCGCCGGTGATCGACATGACGCCTGATGCGCCCTGAACGATCTGATCGTAGGCCGGACGGTGGACCCAAGGCCCGTCCTGGCCAAAGCCGGAAATGGCGCAATAGATCAGCTCAGGGCGCGTCTTCTTGAGAGTGTCATAGCCGAGACCGAGGCGGTCCATTACGCCTGGGCGGAAATTTTCGACCAAAACGTCGGCGGTGGCGAGGAGGCGCAGGAACAGAGCCTTGCCGTTCGGAGACTTGAGATTGACCGTGACCGATTTCTTGCCTGCGTTCTGGGCAAGGAAAGAGACGCCCATTCCTCGCGCATTCAGGTCCGCGTCGGCACCGAGTTGGCGGGCGAGGTCGCCGCGGCCAGTGGCCTCGATCTTGATCACCTCGGCGCCCATATGGGCCAGTTGGTGACAGCAAAAGGGTCCGGCGAGCACATTGGTCAGATCCAGGACGCGGAGACCGGAAAGCGCCGCCATTCAGTTCGCCACCGGTTCCGAGATCAGCGCGGCCCATCCAGCGCCGTGCATGTGTCGGTCGTGGAGCGCGGGGCGGGATTGGCTGATCTTGATGACCTGCGGATCGATTCCGCGAGCGGCTGAGGCCTCATGTGTCGAGCCGATGCCGGAGGCGATGAGATCAACAGCGCGGGCTGGCGCCGCAGATGGGATAAGCATGTGGGTCATGGCGTCGACTCTATGCCCGTGTCGCCGCCATGGGAAGAGATCAGCCGTCCTGGCCGATGCGGATCAGCACAATGACGTGCAGGATAATGTAGGTCGGTACGAGCAAGGCTGGTACCAGAACCATTGGAATAGTCTCGAGAGCGGTCGGTGCCGGCGCTCCTTCAAAGGCGAGAGGGCGACCGGGGACGGAAAGGATTCCGGTCGCAATGGCGGCGGCGAAGTCGGCAAGGCCTGCAAAAACCAGGGCGCGCGAGGCGTTCTTCCAACCCGCCGACTGGCGGGTGACGGCGATCGTCACAGGGATAGCGGCGAGCGCAACAGCGACATCGCCCAGCCCGGCGGGAAAGGCGAAGACGGCTGGCAATTCTCCGAATGCCCATAGGATGACAAAGGCGATACCGAGGGTTCGGGTGATCTGAAGCCCTGTGACAATGCCAAGATCGACATTCGATACCCAAGTCCGAACGGATGGGAAGAATGCGTGCGCTCCGAGAAAGAGGATCGGCGGCATCGTCAGCGCGAGAATGATGCCGAGTGGCGCGTCACCGGCTGGTGTGACGAAAGCGCCGTTCACAGCAAGTGTGGTGACAAAGGTGCCCCAGACGGCAAAGGTCGCCAAGGGGATCATGTGGGAAGGGCTTGGGGCGGATTGGGTATCGGTTGTGGTCATTGTCGGTCCTTTAGGTGTAGATACACTTTTATGGATAAAAAAACTGATCAGATACTTCGCAAAGCGATCAGGAGGGTTTCGGGGTCAATGGCGCTGAGCCGTGCCAGGGCAGCAGTTTGCATGTCGCGCCAAGTGGGGTAGGCATCGTCGACCAGCTTTTGCCCGGCAGGTGTCAGGCAAAGCGCTCTGACCCGGCCGTCGCTGGTCGATGCCTCTGCCACCCAGCCCGCTTTTTTCAGCAGGCCAATGTTGCGGGTCATGGTGGTGCGCTCGGCCCCAACGAGTTTAGCGAGGCGCGTTATGGGAAGTGTGTCGGCATTGCCGATGTGCGTGAGGATCGAGAACTGCTGACTGCTGATTCCGAGAGGTGCCAATGCGGCATCCCCCTGGCGTGTCAGTTCACGGGTGGCGCGTTGAAGGTGGAAGGTCAGGCAGTTTTGAGGCGATTCAAGATCCATTAAGTGTATATGCACCTAAATGGATTGCAGGTCAAGCTTCCAGTTTGTGATTGCTCGCGGACTCATATCTGGCCATCGCTCACTGTTATCGGTCATCCGTTCAGTTGATTTGGGTCCAGGCTGGCGGTGCTGTCATTCGCTGGTCGTATCCCTTGACCCCGGAGCTGCGAGGGGCCTAAAGTTTACCTTAAATATATCGCGCGTAAAGATTTAACCAGCGGATCGGTTCTGGCGTTTTGCCAATGAGCGGCTTGGGTTCGTTGAGTTTGGGCGACAGAGGATTGACTGAATGACAGGCCAAAAAATCAGGAACATGGAAGAGTTTGCTGAAGTTAGCGGCATATCGCGGCCGACTGTGTCGAAGTATTTCCATGACCCCGATAGTGTACGGAAGAGCACAAGAGAGAAGATTGAGGCCGCTCTCGACGAGTACGACTACCGCCCCAACATCTTTGCCATGAACCAGAACCGCAGGTTGACCAAGAATGTTGGCATTGTCGTGCCGTATTTGGCGGACCCGTTCTTTGGCGAAATAGTTCGCGTGATTGAGCGCCGCTGTATTGATGCGGGCTATTCTCCGTTTCTTTTCAGTTCCCATGGCGAAACCGACCGCGAGAATGATATTCTCGACAGTCTTCGTTCGCTCAAACCTGCTGGTGTTCTGTTCGCACCGCTTGGCCGTGCGTCTGACAAGTCAGCCATTGAGGCTTTTTGCCGGAATGTGCCGACTGTCCTTTTTGATAGTAATCTTGAAGGATTAGGGGAAGCATTCGTTGGCTCTGACAACTACAGCTTCGTTTCGCAGACCGTCGAGTATCTCAGCCGATCCGGTGAGCCGCCTTGCTTTTTCGAAATGCGGCACCCCGCCAACCCCAATGCAAACAAGCGTCGGACCGCATACCTCGAGATGATGGAGCGCCTCGGGCTTGAGCCGCATGTCGTCAAAATCGAGGGGACGGGATGGAACTTTGAAGAGATCGGCCGTCAAGGCGCGCTCGAAATACTCGAAACGTCGTCGTTTCCCACCAATACCGTACTGTGTAGCAACGACCGCCTGGCGATTGGCTTCCTGTCTGCCTGCTATGAAAAGGGTGTGCGGGTTGGGAGGGGCAAGGATTGCGCGCTGCGTGTCGCCTCGCACGATGACCACCCATTTTCGCGATATACCTGCCCGTCACTTACGACGGCGGCGCACGACTACGCCGCCGTTTCCGGAGCTGCGGTCGAAACTCTGTTTCGGTTGATCGAAAGCGGGGGACGACTGAAGCAACGCACCGAAACTTTGTTCGCAGCCCACCTGATCATGCGGGAATCTGCCTGACCAAAAAATTACGCGCGTAAAGAAATTTATTGACAGGCGTGAATATACCTCGCTAGTGTTCTGCATCGCATCCAGAACGCTAAGGGAGGAATTTGGATGAAACTGAAGAGCGCGCTCATTGCGGCGACCGCTTTGGTGTCGGTCGCATCTACTGCCGCCACCGCTGCTGAACTGACGATCGCGACCGTGAACAACGGCGACATGATCCGTATGCAGGGCTATACCGACGATTTCACGGCCAAGACCGGTCACACGGTTGAGTGGGTGACTCTGGAAGAGAACGTGCTGCGTCAGCGCGTTACCACGGATATCACCACCAAGGGCGGCCAGTTCGACATCATGACCATCGGCATGTACGAAACCCCAATCTGGGGTGCGAACGGCTGGCTGGTCCCGTTGGACGATCTGTCAGCTGATTACGACGCCGCTGACATCCTGCCTGCCATGGCTGGTGGTCTGAGCTACGACGGCACGCTTTATGCTGCGCCGTTCTATGGCGAATCGTCGATGATCATGTATCGCACGGACCTGATGGAGAAGGCCGGGCTGCAGATGCCGGATGCGCCTACCTGGGCATTCATCCGCGAAGCCGCTGCCGCCATGACCGACCGCGGCAACGATATAAACGGAATCTGCCTGCGTGGTAAGGCCGGTTGGGGTGAAGGCGGCGCCTTCATCACCGCGATGTCCAATTCGTTTGGCGCCCGCTGGTTCGACATGGACTGGAATGCCCAATTCGACACCCAGCCCTGGAAGGACACGCTCGAGTTCTTCGTCGGCATGATGAGCGAAAGCGGCCCCGCCGGTTACGCTACAAACGGCTTCAACGAGAACCTGTCGCTGTTCCAGCAGGGCAAGTGCGGCATGTGGATCGACGCCACGGTGGCTGCATCCTTCGTGACCAACCCCAACGACTCGACCGTTGCCGACAAGGTCGGCTTTGCGCTGGCCCCCGACAATGGTCTGGGCAAGCGGTCGAACTGGCTTTGGGCATGGGCGCTGGCTATTCCGGCAGGGACCGCCCAGGCTGACGCTGCCAAGCAGTTCATCGAATGGGCTACGTCGAAGGACTATATCGAGCTGGTTGCTGCCAACGAAGGCTGGGCCAACGTTCCGCCGGGTGCGCGTACCTCGCTGTACGATAACCCGAACTATCAGGACGTTCCGTTTGCCAAGATGACGCTGGACTCGATCCTGTCGGCCGATCCCAACGACTCGACTGTTGAACCGAGCCCCTACGTGGGCATCCAGTTCGCGGCCATCCCGGAATTTGCCGGTATCGCGTCCGAGGTGAGTCAGGAATTCTCTGCCGTTTACGCCGGTCAGCAATCCGTCGATGAGGCCTTGGAGAAAGCACAGGCCATCACCAACGAGGCCATGGAAGCCGCCGGCTACCGCTAAGGCTTCCTCCCAAGTCCGGAGGGCGAATTGGTTTCCGCCCTCCGGCGCTCCCTAAACGTATGACATTTGTTAGTTTGTTTTTCCGCGGGCAATTCTGCCCGAACCCGGAGGATCTGCGCCATGGCGACCCAACACTCACGATCCGCAGCACGCATGATGATGGCCCCGGCGGTCTTCCTGCTCCTGGTCTGGATGCTTGTTCCGCTGACCATGACACTGTGGTTCTCGTTTCGGAAATACCTGCCGCTGCGCGGCGGCGACCAAGGGTTCGTATGGTTTGAAAACTACGGACGTTTCCTGACTTCCAGTTCATTCTGGCCCGCCATTCAGACGACGCTGGTCATCGTCGGCGGAGTGCTTTTGATCACTATCGTTTTCGGTGTTCTTCTCGCTTTGCTTCTGGATCAGCCGATGTGGGGACAGGGTGTCGTCCGCATCCTGGTGATCGCGCCTTTCTTCGTTATGCCGACGGTTTCGGCGCTGGTCTGGAAGAACATGTTCATGGACCCGATCAACGGTCTGTTCGCCCACCTTTGGCGGTTCTTCGGGGCCGAGCCGGTGGTCTGGCTGAGCGACGTTCCGATCTTTTCCATCGTGCTGATCGTATCGTGGCAGTGGTTGCCGTTCGCGACGCTGATCCTGTTGACGGCGGTGCAGTCTTTGGATGGCGAACAGCTTGAGGCCGCCGAAATGGACGGTGCGCCTTTCTTGCCTAGGTTCTGGTACATCATTTTGCCGCACCTGAGCCGCGCGATCACCATCGTGATCCTGATCCAGACGATTTTCCTCCTGGCGGTTTTTGCGGAGATCTTCGTCACCACCGGCGGCGCCTTCGGCACGCGGACCCTGACCTATCTGATTTTCCAGCGGGTGCTGGAGAGCCAGAACGTGGGACTGGGCAGTGCGGGCGGTGTCTATGCAATCATCCTTGCCAACATAGTTGCCGCATTCCTGATGCGCATCGTCGGCAAGAACCTGGACGCCTGAGAGAGGACTGAGACCATGGCACGCACAGTTACCACTCAGCGCAAGACACTGAATTCCATCGTCGCTTGGGGCATCGGTCTATTGATCTTCTTCCCGATCCTCTGGACGATTCTGACCAGCTTCAAGACAGAAGCTCAGGCGATCAGCGACCCTCCCGTGTTCTTGTTTTTTGACTGGACGTTGGAGAACTATGGCGTCGTACAGGAACGGTCGAACTACATGCGGTTCCTCTGGAACTCGGTCATTTTGGCGGGCGGCTCGACGATCCTGGGTACAATCATCGCCATCCCGGCGGCCTGGTCGATGGCTTTCGTGCCGTCGAAGCGGACCAAGGATATTCTTTTGTGGATGCTGTCGACCAAGATGCTGCCGGCGGTTGGGGTTCTGTATCCGATCTATCTTTTGTTCATCAAACTGGGCCTGCTGGACAGCCGGATCGGTTTGACGATCGTGCTGATGCTGATCAACCTGCCGATCATCGTCTGGATGCTGTACACCTATTTCAAGGAAATCCCCGGCGAAATCCTTGAAGCGGCGCGCATGGACGGCGCAACGCTGCGGGAAGAGATCCTGTACGTATTGACGCCGATGGCGGTGCCGGGGATCGCATCCACGCTCTTGCTGAACTTTATACTCGCCTGGAACGAGGCGTTCTGGACGTTGAACCTGACGGCAGTGGATGCCGCGCCTCTGACGGCCTTCATTGCCAGTTACTCCAGTCCGGAAGGCTTGTTCTTTGCCAAGCTATCGGCGGCCTCGACCATGGCCATCGCGCCGATCCTGATCCTTGGCTGGTTCAGCCAGAAACAACTCGTCCGTGGCCTGACATTCGGCGCGGTTAAGTGAGGGGAAAGACATGGGACGCATCGTACTCGACAAAGTGAAAAAGAGCTTCGGAGACGTTACAGTCATTCCGCCGCTAGACTTGGAAATCAACGATGGAGAGTTCGTTGTTTTCGTCGGCCCCTCGGGATGTGGCAAGTCGACCTTGCTGCGATTGATCGCCGGGTTGGAAGACGTGACCGGCGGCGAAATCCGCATCGACGGGAAGGACGCCACGAATGTGCCGCCCGCCAAGCGGGGGCTGGCAATGGTGTTCCAGTCCTACGCCTTGTACCCGCACATGAGCGTCAGGAAGAACATCGCCTTCCCGTTGAAAATGGCAAAGCTCGACCAGTCCGAGATTGACAAACGGGTCGAAAACGCCGCGGCCGTGCTAAACCTGACAGACTACCTGGACCGGCGCCCGGGCCAGCTTTCTGGCGGCCAGCGCCAACGAGTCGCTATCGGTCGAGCCATCGTGCGCGAACCTGCTGCCTTTCTGTTTGACGAGCCGCTGTCCAACCTCGATGCGGCACTGCGCGTGGGCATGCGGCTGGAAATCAGCGAACTGCACAAGCGGTTGGCGACGACGATGATTTACGTGACCCATGACCAGGTGGAAGCCATGACCATGGCCGACAAGATCGTGGTCTTGCAGGCCGGCGTGATCGAGCAAGTCGGCACCCCGTTGGAGCTGTACCACACACCCCGCAACAAGTTCGTCGCCGGATTCATCGGAAGCCCCAAGATGAACCTGCTTGAGGGGCCCGAGGCGGAGAAGCGTGGTGCGCATACGGTTGGTATCCGGCCCGAACATATCACGCCTTCCAGCACCGAAGGTACCTGGGAGGGCACTATCGGTGTATCCGAGCACCTTGGGTCTGACACGTTCTTCCACGTTCATATGGAGGGCCGCAGCGAGCCCATCACGGTGCGCGCGGGCGGAGAGGTTTCAATGCATCACGGAGACAGGATCTTCCTGACCCCGGATGAAGAACGCATCCATCGCTTTGACGCAGCCGGGCTGCGGATTGGTTGACTGAAAACTTGCGCCTGGGCGTGTCGAAAAATTCAAAGCGGCCCAGGTGGCATCGTCTGGAGAGAATGGCCAGTTCCCCATGTTAGCTCTACGTCTTGATACGCTTGATCAATTACCCGAAGAAGTGAGCCGCCCGAATTACCGGCGCGAAGACCTTGCGCCGGGCATCGTGCACATTGGGTTGGGGAATTTCCATCGTGCGCACCAGGCCTGGTATCTTCACCGGCTGTTCCAGATGGGCGAGAGCCTTGACTGGGCCATCATCGGCGCCGGGGTCCGTGCCTATGATGCGGAGATGCGCGCCAAGATGATCGCACAGGACTGTCTGACGACGCTGATCGAGCTGGATCCGGCGGGCACCTCTGCCGAGGTGACAGGCGCGATGATTGACTACGTGCCAGTGGAAGAAGGCAACGGTCCACTGATCCGCCAGATGGCCGACCCGGCCATTCGCATCGTTGCTTTGACGGTGACCGAGGGTGGATACTTTCTCGGCCCGGCGACGGGAGAGTTCGATCCCACCCATCCGGATATCGCCCATGACGTTGCGCACCCGGAGACACCCAAAACGGCCTTTGGTGCGATGATCGCGGCACTGCGGATCCGGCGAGACAACGGGGTCGGTCCGTTCACGGGTCTGAGTTGCGACAACCTTCAAGGCAACGGAGGCGTGCTGAAGAACACGGTTATTTCGATGGCGCGCTTGTCCGACCCCCGGCTGGCTGACTGGATCGAGGCCAATTGCACTTTTCCAAACTCAATGGTGGACTGCATCGTGCCGGCCACTGGGCCGGGCGAATTGGAGATGGTCCGGGCACTGGGCATCGACGACAAAGTGCCGGTAACGCACGAGAATTATCGCCAATGGGTGATAGAGGACAACTTTTGCGCGGGTCGTCCGGATTGGGACAAGGCCGGGGTGACGTTTTCCGACCGTGTCCACGATTTCGAGACCATGAAGATCCGTATCCTGAACGGCGGCCACCAGGTGATTGCCAATCCCGGTGAAATACTGAGCGTCGGGACGATTTCAGGCGCGATGGAGCATCCGCTCATCCGCCCCTTCTTCTGCAAAGTGGTTACCGGGGAGATCGTGCCGCACGTGGGTGCCGTGCCGGGGATGATGCCGCTGGACTACGTCGACTTGATCGTGGAACGGTTTTCCAATCCCTGGATCGTGGATACGACGCGGCGGGTGGCTTTTGACGGATCATCGCGACATGCCGGGTTCATCTTGCCGGTTGTCCGCGAAGCGCTTGCGGCCGGCACGCCCATCGAGGGGCTGGCCCTGGTCGAAGCGCATTGGGCGCGGTACTGCACCGGCATCCGCGAGGATGGCAGTGCAGTCGAACCGAACGATCCCATCTGGGAAGAGTTGGTGGAACGCGCCGAGGCAGCGCGGGACGATCCCGGTGAATGGCTGAAGTTGCAGGCGTATGCCGAGGTTGCAGAAGATGCACGATTTGCCGAAGCCTTCGAGCGGTGGTTGCGGATGATCCATGCCGAGGGCACCGAGGCGGCAATGCGGGCCTATCTGGTTAGCTGACTAAGGTCGAGAAACTGCAGGAATTTGTGCCAGTCATAGGGCAGGAGGTCGTGGCCTCCGCGCCTGATGTGGTGGCCCAGGGCCGTGTGGGCCGGTGTGTCTTCTCCTTGCCAGATGTCGGTGGGCTCGGGCCAGTCGATTGCTCTGCCCCAGGCAGGGGCGGCGGCTTTCAGCGCCATGAAACTGCCCAGGGGGTCGGCGCTTGTATCCCGCTGAGCCGAGGAGACGTAGACCTTTCGCGGCGCAACGGAGGCGATCAGCTGGTGTTGGTCAATCTGGGGAAGGCCGTGTTGCGGCTTGATCCAATGCGGAAAGGTTGTCGCCATCTCGTCGAGGGTTTCGCCGATGGAATGGCGTGCAGGGGCGGTGCCGCCGCTGCCTGCGTTGTTGGCAAGCACGGCACCTATGCGGGCGTCTTGTGCGGCGGCCCAGAGCGCAGCTTTCCCAAGGCGCGAGTGTCCCGCGACGGCGATACGGCTGGTGTCGATGCCATCGATTTGTTCGGCGGCGTCGATCAGGCGGAGAAGCGCCCAGGCCCAGAGAGAGATCACGCGCGTGTCCTGGTGCAGGAGAGGGTAAAGGCCGTGAGACATCCAGAGCTTGGGATCATCGGGCACCCATGAACCATAGCAGCTGACCAAGACCGCGTACCCGTGACTGGTCAGAAGGTCGACAGGCCAGCGGTAGGCAGTAGCGCCGCGCAGAACATCGTGCAGACGGCCATCGGGCGCGCCGAGTTCGGGGCGGGTGTAGGCAATGGCGTTGGCGTCGAGCGGGTAGTCGGCGTCAGAGAGGATGCCGATTGGGCCGGCGAAGTCGAGGCCCGCAATCAGCGGGGCGGGGTCGGACGTGGCGGGGCGCCAAAGGGCGGCGTCGGTGGTGAAGCTGCGCCCCTGCACCGTGATGGTCAGGATTAGCCGGTCGGCATGAGCAAGGGGTTGGGCTTGAACCGTCAAGTCGTCGGGCGGGCACGGGAATGGCCCGTAGAGTTGGTCTGCGAAATCTGCGCGCCATTCGGCTTGCCGGGCGGGCAGGTTGTCGAGCGCACCGAGGGGTGGCAGGTCGATGGGCCCCGCATAGACCTGGTCGATGCGGGGCCGGTCGGTCATGGCATCCAGCCGCCGTACAATGGGTGGTCGGGGCCAAGCGGCAGGGTCACCGGGACATCGGTGCGTGCCGAGGCATAGACGGCAGTCACGAATTCAACCGAGCGGCGACCGTCTTGCAGCGTTACTTCGCGGCCCGGATTACCATCGAGGGCATCTGCGAGGGCCTGGAACATGCCCGCATAGCCAAGTGGCGGGGTCTCGACAGACGCGAGGACCTCGTCGATCCGTGCCTGGGTGGTGGGTTCGCGGGCGATAAATGTCCAGCCCTTTTCAGCCAGGGAGTATGGGGCGTGATCGCTTTCGACGGTAAAGCCTTCGAACATGAGGCGCATGCGGCTGGTGTTTCCGGCGGCACCCAGCGTGACCGAAGACGTGACAAGCGCACCGTTTTCCATTCGAAGGGACAGCGCGGCACAGTCTTCGACTTCGATCTGGTTGACACGGGTCGCGACGTCGGCCGAGACGCGGGCGACAGGGCCGAGGAGCGAAGTCAAAAGGTCGTGGATATGGATCGCATGGCCGAGGATCGCACCACCCTGCTCGCCTGACCATGTACCGCGCCAGTCGATGTCGTAGTACGAGGCGGGCCGATCCCAGTGGGTTTCCAGCGTGCCCGCGTAACATTTGCCCGCAAGCCCCGCGTCGATCAGGGCGTGAAGCTGGGCCGTGCCGAGGCCGTAGCGGTACTGGAAGACGGGCGATAGGGTTCCGTTGGTCTCAGCGACCTTGGCGGCGAGTTGGTCAGCCTCGGACAGCGAACTGACCAGTGGCTTTTCGCAGACGACGATCTTGCCCGCGTCCAGTGCATCCATGCAGAATTTGAAATGCAGGTGCGGGGGTAGGCAGATGTCGACGATGTCGATCTCCGCATCGGCAAGGATGGCGGCGAAGTCGTTGGTCCAGGAAGCGCCTTCATACTGATCCGCGAGAGCAGAGCCGCGCGCCTCGTCAAGATCGCAGACCGACGAAACAAAAAAATGCTGTGGCAGCTGGGTATAGCCCGCTAGATGCTGTGCGCCGATGCCTGCGCCAACGATGGAGACAGTTCTAGTCATGCGCCTTCCGCCTTCATCTGTGCCCTGATAGCGATTTCCGATGTAGTAAATGTATGGGTTTGCCCGACGGCGGTCTCGCTGCGGTCCTGGACGTCGGCGACGAGATTCGGGAAATACGGCAGACCTGCATCATCGCAGGGGATCAGTTCGTTCTTTTTGCCGTTTACCAGGAACAGGTTGTTCGTCGTGTGGGGGCGGCCAATGTCCGTGTATTTCCTGAGTTCGATGTGGCCTTCGGTGCCTTGGATGAACAGGCGACCGTCGCCCCAGGTGGGCAGGCCGTTCGGGGTGAACCAGTCGAGCCGGATATAGGCGTGGCCGTGGTCGGATTGCAGCACCATTTCGCCGAAGTCCTGGAAGCCTGGCTGTTCGGGCATGGTGGAGTTCTCGACAAGGGCGTGCCGTATTTCGGCATCGGTCGAGCCGGTGAAATAGAGAAACTGGTCGACCTGGTGCGAGCCGATGTCGCACAGGATGCCGCCGTAGCGTTCACGCTTGAAGAACCATTCCGGGCGGGTCTTGAGATTCTGCTTGTGGGGGCCGAGACCGACAGTCTGGACGACGCGGCCAATGGCGCCGCCAAAGACCAGTTCGGCGGCCTTGGTGACGGCAGGAACTTCAAAGCGTTCGGAGAAGTTCACCGTCCAGATGCATCCGGTTTCCTGTTGAACGGCCCGAATGTCTTCCAGCTGTTCCAGCGTGGTGCATCCCGGCTTGTCGACCATGACGTCCTTGCCCGCGCGCATGGCCTCTATGGCGAATTTGGCGCGATCGGCGGGGACGGCTGAGATCAGGATCATCCTGATCTCGGGGTCGTCCAGAATGGCCCGACGGTCAGCGGCCTTTGCAACCTCTGGGAATACCTCGTTGAACTTGTCCTCGGTTACCGCGGGGCCGTCGGTCCAATAGGCATCGCAGGTACAGCCCTGGGTCTTCATGTTTCCGAGCATCCCGAAGATGTGGCCGTGATCGATGCCGATGACGCCAAGTTTGAAGGGCATTTGGGTTAAATCTCCGAAAGGTTTACGCGGCGTCCGGTCTGGCCGGAATGTTCGATAGCGGTGATGAGACGGTGCACGTCGAGCGCGCTGCGCCCCGGAACGAGGGGCGAGCGGCTTTGTGTCAGCGCTTCGGCAAAGTCTTCAATGACGAAGCGGTGCCAGTCGCTGGTAAAGGCCATGGGATCTGCGCCCGCTCCACTGGAAGCGGCTTCACCAATGGTTTCGTTGGTGCCGTCCTGGAAGTCGAGCTTCAGAACACCTGCGTCCAGGCGGGCCGAGCCGTTCTCGCAGTGTAGCGTGATAGTCTCGCCCGTGCCGGGGAAGCTGGCCGTTGTCGCAAAAAGCTGACCAACCGCGCCGTTGTCAAAGCAGAGTCCCGCAACGACGAAATCTTCGGATTCCATGTCGTGAAAGTCGGTGGTTGCCGTCATTGCCGTTACATTGCTGACCGGACCCGTCAGCGTCAGCATCAAGTCAAGCGTGTGGATCGCCTGGCTGATCAGCACGCCGCCACCGTCGCGTTGGTAGGATCCGCGACCGGGTTCGTCGTAATAGGACTGGGGCCGCCACCAAGGGACGTTGATCTCGACGGCGACGAGGGTGCCGAGTGTTTTCATCCTGGTGGCAAGGTCGGCCGTGACAGGGCGCGCGCGGTGCTGCAGGACGATGCCGAGGGGGACGTCAGCCGTCTCGCAAAACTCGACCAGGGCGGTGGCGTTTGCCAGAGTCCGCTCAACAGGCTTTTCCATCAGGATTGGTTTGCCGGCCTTGGCGAGCGTTTCAACGATCTCCCGCCGACCGTTTGGAGGCGTAGTCAGGATAACGAAGTCAACGGTCTGATCACCGGCGATCTCGTCCACGCTTTGTGCTTCGGAGCCGTTCAATTCGGGATGCGCGGCAAGGAAGGCGGCGCGGCTTTCGGGGCGTCGGGCGTAGACCGGACCAAGTGTGACCTTGTCGGAATTCGCGATGGCGTCGGCATAGGTTTTTGAAACCATGCCCAGGCCGATCAGGGCAGCTTTCATGTGCGTTTCAGGGCGAGCGACTGCTCGCTCTCTCCGTCAAAGATATGGAACTTGCCGGTTGGTAGCGTTACGCCGACCGTTTGCCCGCGGGTCAAGGGGATTTGTTCGGGAAGCTGAACGGTCAGAGGCTCTCCGTTGTCAAAGGCGCCGTAAATATAGGTGACCGAGCCAAGTTGTTCGAAGTTCTTGACCTTGATTTGGGCGTCGCCCTCGCCTTCAAGCGAAACGCCGATGCCTTCGGGACGAATGCCGAGAGTCACGGCACCCTCGTGGCCCTCGCTCATTGGTACGTCGCGCATGATGCCGCAGTCGAGCGTGAGCCTTTGGCCGTCGAGGCGTCCGTTCAGGAAGTTCATCTGCGGAGCCCCGATGAAGCCCGCCACGAACTTGTTGGCGGGGTTGTTGTAAAGGTCGAGCGGGCGGCCGATCTGTTCGATGCGCCCGCCACGCAGCACGACGATGCGGTCGGCCATTGTCATGGCCTCGATCTGGTCGTGGGTGACGTAGATCATCGTGTTGCCAAGCTGGGCGTGAAGGTTCGAGATCTCGACCCGCATCTGCAATCTCAGTTCGGCATCGAGGTTCGACAGCGGTTCGTCGAAAAGGAAGATCTTTGGTTCACGCACGATTGCTCGACCGATGGCGACGCGCTGGCGCTGTCCGCCGGAAAGCTGGCCGGGGCGGCGGTCGAGAAGCTGGTCGATCTGGAGGAGTGCGGCGGCCTCGTCCACGCGGCGTGCGATCTCGGCTTTCTCCATACGAAAGTTTTCCAGGCCGAAAGACAGGTTCTGGCGCACGCTCATGTGTGGGTAAAGCGCGTACGACTGGAAGACCATGGACAATCCACGCTCGGATGCTGGAACGGTGTTGACGCGAGTCCCCTGTAACAGGATGTCGCCCGAGGTCGGATCGTCGAGACCTGCTATCAGGCGCAACAGCGTAGACTTGCCGCAGCCAGACGGGCCGACGAAGACTATGAACTCGCCGTCCTCGATCTGAAGGTCGATGCCGTGGATCACGTCGACCGCGCCGAAGGATTTGCGAATCTCTTTCAATTCGAGAGCGTGTTCTGTCATTTCAGTCCCGTGGTAGCGATGCCGGTGGTGATGAAGCGTTGCAGCCAGACGAAGACCAGCGTGATGGGGATCAGCGAGACCACGGTCATCGCAAGGATATAGTGAAAGTCGGTGTCGAACTCGCCCGCGTACTGCGTTAGGCCAAGCTGGATCGTGTGTTTCGACGGGTCCGAGATCAGCACGATCAAGGGCCAAAGGAAGTCGTTCCAGCGCCAGATTACGCTTAGGATCGCCAGCACGCTCAGGGCAGGCAACGACAATGGCAAGACGATGCGCCAGAAGATGCGCCATTCGCTCGCCGCGTCCATTCGCGCGGCTTCCAGGAGTTCGTCGGGGATCGTCAGCATGTACTGGCGCAGGAGGAACACGCCGGTCGGCGTGGCCGCCGCCGGGATGATGACGCCCCAAAGCGAGCCGAAGATACCAAAGCTCCAGACCACGAAAAACAACGACACGAGGATGATCGAGGAGGGGATCAGCAGCGTGGCGATGATCATGATGGTGAAGGTCAGACGACCCCTGAACCTGTACTTGGACAAGGCGAAAGCGGCCATGGCGTTGATCAGCAGGGTGATCAATGTGGCCATAACGGTGACGAAGACTGAGTTGAACAGGTATGTGCCGAAGTGGAAGTTATTCTGTCCGTTCTGGCTGAGAAGCGGATCAAGATAGTTTTCGGTCGCGATTCGGATTTCCTCGGCCGGTTTTAGGTTGGCGCGAGGGACCTTGAAGATGTCATCTGGCCTGTCGAAGGTCGCAACGTCGGTCTCTTTGCGTGTCGGTCCGGCCTTGAAGACAGGCCGTTCCTTGCCGTTGTCGGGGGTGTAGGTCCAGACGGGTTTTACCCCGAGGCCGTCGACCGGGGCTTCAATTTGGGCCATCGGTAACAGACGGGTGTCAAAGTTGTCGATCGCGCGTTCAGGTTTGATCGAACTGACAAACGTCCAGAGCACGGGGACCAGGATAATCAGAACACCGAAGACTAGGTAGCCGTATGCGAGAAAGTCGGCGATGCCGAATCGGTCGGCGGTATCCTTGTTGCCAGCGGTGCGGGTGAGAAAGCGTGTCACGCGGGTCATGTCAGAACTCCGACTGTCGGCGGGTGAGCCAGAGCTGCATGAAGGTGAAAACGGCGATCACCACGGCCATCAGAACCGAGCCAGCCGCGCCTTCGCCATAGGATGGGTTGTTATTGGTGAAGGCGACCTCATAGATGTTCTGGACGACCATGAAGGTTTCTCGGCCCGGTCCGCCGCCGGTCAGGAGGTAGACTTCGTCGAAAATCTGGAAGCTACGTATCAGCGACAGGACGAGGACGACGGTCAGGGTTGGCATGACCAGCGGCAGGGTGATGCGCCAGAAGGCGCGGGTCGGCTTGGTCGCATCCATTTTGGCGGCTTCGTAAAGGTCTGATGGGATCGCCTGGAGACCGGCCAGAAGTATCAGCATGTAGAACCCCATGTGGCTCCAGCAAAAGACGAAGACCAGCCAAAAGAAGGGCCAGCCCGTGTTGGGCGTCACAAGCCAGTTCACCGGCCGATAGCGGCCAAAATCGAAGACGGCGTCGAACTGTATCATCAGGAGAAGCACGACCGCGATTGCAGCCAGAACGGAGATGATCGTGCGCGTGCCATTCTGGGCCGTCGAGGTCGCGTAGGTCAGGCCGACCGCAAGCACCACACCGATCCAGGCGCCGCCGCTTTCCATGCCGAGGAGAGTCAAGGGGCGCGCCCAGTACCAGACCAGCGCGAAGAGTGCCGAGAAGATCGCAGTCCATGCGAGGGATGGATCGTCGGTTGCGGGTTTCAGGGCTCGGAGTGTGACGATCATCAGGACGGCGGCCATCAAGATGGTCATAACGATGTCGAAACCCGCCATCCCGGCAAGACCCGTCAGGCTATCGCGGGTTCCGCCGATCATCTCGTTCAGGGCGCCCTTGCGATGCAGGACCCAATTCCAGATATTGGCTATGACCACGGGCGAGAGCATGACCGGATAGAAGAACATGGCGCGCCAGAAGCCGCGACCCTTGATGTTCTTGTTGACGACCAGCGCCGTCACCAACGCGGCGACGCATATCACCGGCACCTGGATTACAACGAACCACAGCGTGTTGAACATGCCGGTCCAGAAATTATAGCCGGCGTTGGTACAGGTCTTGGGCTCGAAGATCGACTCGCAATCGAAGATGTCGGCATAGTTGCTCCAGCCGACCCATGGCCGTTCGAGGAGCGAGATAGAAGAGCCGCCGGTGAAGGAGACGTAGAAGTTCAGGATCATCGGCGCGAAGGTGAACAGCCCAAAGATAACCAGGTTGGGCATGAGAAGGGCGTAGGGAACACCGGTCCGGCCCCAAATGCTTTGCGAAAGTTCGACGGGAAAGCCGACGAGGTCCATCAGGAACTGCGGCGCCTGGTAGAGCCGGTAGCTGCGTTTTGACAAAAGCCAGATCGCACCTCCTCCGATCCAGAGGACGCCGATCAACGACATCAGGAATCCAGCTAGTGACATAGGTCGCGTGCCGCAGGGATGACCGGGGGCGCGTCGCCCCCGGTCGCCGTGACGCCCTTATTTGTTGGCGTTCGTGTTCAGCTCTTCTTCGATCTTGGCCACAGCCTCGTCAAGCGAGAGCTCGCCGTTCATGGCGGCGGCCAGATACTGAACCGTCGCGTTGAAGATGACGAAGTTGCGCGGATCGCCCTGCAGACGATAGGCCTGCGGGGTTTGCGCGGCAGCAGCGGCGGCCATCGAGGTAAAGGCGTTCAGGCCGTCGGCCACGGACTGCGAAGCCCCGGCGCCGACATAGTCGAGACCTTCGGCCTGGAGCTTGGCATGAGCCGGGATCGCGAAGGTCTTGGTGTACCATTCGCGGGCCTGTTGCTCGTCCGCCATCCAGGCGACGAACTTGGCTGCGGCTTCTTCCCTGGCTGCATCGCCCGATTTGAAGGCCACGAGGCCGGCACCGCCCGGCATGATGCCGCAACCGGCGGGGCCACAGGGCACAGGAACCACGGCCCAGTCGAACGTGTCGCCGACGTTCTTTTGGACATTGCCGGTGTTCCACGAGCCCGACATGTAGAAGGCGACATCCTGGCCGAAGAACATTTCGTTACCGTTGGCGTATTTGCCGCCCGAGACGGCGGGCCAGACGTCGGCAGGCATCAGGCCCGATGCGTGCCAGTCCAGCATCTTCTGTGCAAATGTTTTGAAGCCGTCATCGACGACGAGGTTGTTGTCGCCATCAAAATAGGCAGCGCCATAGGACATGGCGGGACCGGCCATCCGGTGCCCGGAGCGGTCCATGACCATCCCCGCATAGAGGCCGAGTTCGTCCATCACCGCCTGTGTCGCATCTGCCCAGTCGTCCCAGGTCGCGCCCGGTGCCGGCAGATCGACGCCAGCTTCTTCGAACAAGGTCAGGTTCACGTAGGGACCAGTGACCGTCATCTCGGTGTGATACCCATAGATGCCATCAGGTTTTCCCGCGCGGTACCAGGGCAGGACGGCGCCATAGTTTGCTTCCCACGCATCGGCATCCACGAAGGGAGTGAGGTCGACGTAATAGGGGTTGAGGCCGCCAAGATTGGTGACAAAGGCCAGGTCGGGTCCGGTGCCAGCTTCGAGCTGGATCGGAAGTTGTTCGCGGATGACATCATAGCCGACGACGTTCAACTGGATGTTCACGTCGGGGTTTTCGGCTTGGTAACGCCCAGCCAGTTCGGCGACCAGATTGGCCTTGGCATCGACGTCGCTGATCATAAGATCAAGGTCGACGGCAAGCGCGGAAGTGGCGGAAATCATTGCGGACAGCGAAAATGCAGTTCCTATTACAATCTGACGCGTCATGCGCGAGTGTTTGGTCATTTCTGTTCCTCCCGGTGGCATTTTTTCATGCAAAATCAGTTATTGGTGGAAGAATTGTGCGGAAGGAATCCAAGCCCGTCAACATGGATCAATGTAACAAATTAATGTCCAGCCGGTGTGTCCATGACTAGGTTGGAGCCAGCAACGCTTATCGGCGGTTGGCGCTATGGAGCGCCATTTCTGCAAGAGCTCCCGGGCCATGCGCGCCCAATGGACGACAGGGTGACCTACCGCTTTCAAAACGGTTGGGTCCAGACTGGTGACCTGCCCTGCCGACAAGCGCTGCGGGAAATGCTTCCGTCCCGCAGGGTCGACAAACCAGAAGGCCCGTTTTCCCATGTCTATGTCGGTGCTCCGGACGGGCAGGTTGATTTTTCCCGGTTCTGTCATCGCCCTACATTGATCAGCCGCCCATTCCAGACCCTTCTGAATGTCGAAAATGCCGGGATTGCGCGGCTCGGCCTGGAAACGGCCGGGGGAATACACCTATGGCTGAACGACACGAAAGTTGCGGCCTTCGAGCCTTATCAGCGCAATCAGGGCACGAGCACCGAAGTGTCGGTTGCTCTGGCGCCGGGCCGCCACTGGCTGACCGTCTTGATGGAGGATCTGCACGAGCGTGATACTGCGTGTTTCTTCTCTCTGGCTTGGCTGGATGGTCCGGTGGCCGCGGTTGAACTGGCCGTGGACGACACGGTTCGTTCCGCTGTTGCGACACTAGATGGATTGGTGACCGACCGGGTTTTCCAGTCGGGTGGCAAGGTGCGGCTCGTAGCCAGCCGAGCCGTGGCGGAACCGATTGATGTGACAGTTTCCGGGATCGCGCCGTTCGAGCGCGGCGGAATGGTCGCGCGGCCCGGAGGCGGTCTAACGCGTCAGGTCACTTTTGGTCCGGAGAACGTCGCTGCCGATATCTTTGACGTGAGCGAGGTGCCTGCCGGGTGTCTGGCATTGAACCTGTCGTGTCGGGTGGGCGAAACCCGTATCGATCGTCGGTTGGGCGTCACCGTTTTGCCTGATGGCATTGCCCTGACCGGTGAGTTGGAGGACCGCAAAGCGCAGGCCCGCGGTTTCATAAAGGAAAATGATGGGTTCGACCCATCAGTTGCGTTGCTTCTTGCCGTTGATGGTTCACACCAAGAAAGGGTCGCAGAGATCCTGGCCGCTGTTTTGCCGACCGTAGAAGAACGATTTGATTGCGCCGACTTTTCGATCCTGCCGCTGTTGCGTCTGTGGCGGGATGCACGTCATCTGTTGGACCCGGCGATGGCGGAACGGATCAAACGCGCGGTCCTTGGCTTCCGCTACTGGATGACCGAGCCGGGCAACGACGTGATGTGGTTCTGGTCCGAAAACCATGTCCTGTGTTTTCAGGCGGCCCAGGCAATTGCAGGCGGTTTGTTTCCCGAAGAAGTCTTTTCGAACAGCGGCAAGACGGGCCGGGTCCTGCGTCAGGAAGCGCTGGTGCGGCTGGGCCGGTGGTTCGACAGCATAGACGTGAACGGGCTGGGAGAATGGAATTCCGCAGCCTACTACCCGATTGATTTCCTAGCTTTGTTTTCGCTGTACGACATGGAGTCTGCGACGAAGGACAGGGCGGCGCAGGTGCTGGATCGGATATTCGAGATGGTTGCCCTGCACAGCAGCGGCGGTGTGCCCGCCGGGTCGCAGGGGCGGTGTTACGAGAAAGAGTTGCTGGCCGGTCCGGCGACCGAACTGGGCCCGGTGGCCGCGATCGCGTTTGGCGGACGGTACTGGCCCGGATACGATCGTGCATCGGCGCTGTTTGTTCTGTCGGACTACGGGCCGCCCCAGGGTTTGGCCGACCTTGCCTGGCCTCGGCCGGGCGAGGCTATCGAGGCGCGGTATGCGCAAGGAGCCGACCAGACAGCGAAGCTGTCGTTGTGGAAGTCCAGCGACGGGCAGTTGTCAACGGCGACGGGTCTCGATGTGTCTAGTGAAGGGCACCAGGCCCATGTGCTGGATGTGCAGATGTCGTCGCACCCGATGGCGCGACTTTGGATCAACCACCCCGGAGACCGTACGCCCTGGGGCGAGCGGAGGCCGTCATTGTTGGCGGGCAACCATGTACTTCCTGCTGTCGCGCAGTTCGGTTCGACCGCTCTGATGGTGTTCGATCTGGACCGACCCTGGACCGATATTCGTTATTCCCAGCTTTTTGCCTTTGCCGACGCCTTTGACGGGATCGACGGCCGGGGGGATTGGAAGGTGTTCCGATCCGGGTCCGGCTGCGTCGCGGTCTGGTGCTCGGTTCCTCTGATCGAAACCGGGGGGCTGTATCGTGGGGCGTTGTGGAAGGCCGCGGCTGTCCAGCACGGCTGGATCGTTGAAATGTCTCTACCCGGAGAAGCACAGGACGCCTTTGAGACACGCCTGACCCGGATGGCCCCCCAGTGGGAAAGTGGTGCCTTGCATTGTTGTGATTCACGCGGGCGCAGCTTGCGGCTTGATGTGGACGGCCTTGGCCACATTGACCAAAAACAAATTCTTTTCAGAGAGGTAACTGTCACTCCGGCGATCAGGAAGTACCTTGTCTGACATGGCGGTACTGACCTGAACACCGCTTTGTCAGGGTGCCAACACAGTGTTTCCGAATTGGGGAGAATGCTTCCAGAAAGTGCCACGATACTGCCCCTTTGCGGGGAAAGAATGCGCTTCGTATCGAATGTCTTTTTACGAGGTATCAAGTTTGCCTGGCCGCATCTGGACATATGTTCTGTCACCCCGGCGCTGGATGCTGGCGGGCGTCGCATGTTGGGGTCTGTCCGCGTTGGTTGGCTACCACCATGACCAAGTGGCTGCGAGCCTTGTTCTGGCGCAGAAGGTCGAATTACCGCCTGAGGTCATGATCCAGGACTTCGACGGCAAGCTTCACAGCAATATTCTCAATGAATTGCAGATCCTCGCAGAAATCGACGTTGCGCACGCCGAGCGTATGAACACCGGGAATGCCGAGCGACCGCATTGGGTGCACGTGGTTCCCGTTTTTGCCGTCAGTGCGGGATCGCGGCCGTTCGCGATGCAGCGGCTGAAATCAGGACAATTGCGGCGCCCCGTACCCCGCCATGCTTCAGAAAAGATCGGGATTGCGGCACGACAGATGCGGTCCTACGTGGACCGTCCCATGGCGGCAATGATCGTGGCAACGGATTCCGTTTCGACCCCAACGCTGGAGCAACTGGGCCTGACCCCGATCACTGAAGGTGACAGCGGTATGTTGGTGGCTATCTCGGCCGCCAGCCTGGCACCATCGTCAACAGTAGACGACGCCCTCGGCATGTTGGAACACGATGGCCTTGTGCCGACCCAAAATGCCTTTGGAATTGCGCACCGCGTTGATGCCCGATCACCAGCCGCCGGGCTGGGCAAAATGTCACGGATTGTAGATCTATTGACCTGGATGGCGGTCTTTCTGGTCGGCGGAGCGCTGGCAATGTTGCTGACTTTGCGAAGCGGATGGGACCGACGTGGTCGGGCGCGACCTGCGGTTGTCGAGACGGTCAGCGCATTCACGCCAGCATTTCGCAAAGGCTCTGGCCTCAACAATTCATGACCGATCCTTTGCCGCGTGATCAGAAGTCGACCGTCACGCCGGGCAGTCTCAGTTCCTTGATCAATTCGCGCAACTCCTGACGCGCGGCGACATTGGAAAGGTTGAGGTTTTGAACACCGATGTCGCGCAGGTCCAAAAGTGTCAGGCCGCGGGGGAAAAGTTCGCGGAAAATGACGCGTTCGGAAAATCCAGGTGCCACTCGAAAGCCGATACGTTTGGCCAGTGCAGCGACGGCGTCGGCCATTTTTTTCTTGTTGTGCATCGCCTGGGCACCGACGCGGTTGCGTACGACCACCCAGTCGATCGGGTCGAGTCCAGCCTGGGCACGCAACTGACGGGCATTCCAAACCATCTCGGCATAAACCGATGGCCCCAGTACCTTGTTGGTACGCGGATCGATATGGGCAAGCAGATCAAAGTCGACGAAGCTGTCGTTCAGCGGGGTGACAAGCGTGTCGGCAAGTGAGTGCGCTACCTGGCTAAGCCGCGTGTGCGAGCCTGGGCAGTCGATCAGGATGAATTCGACTTCGCGTTCCAGGCCGGTGACTGCCGCCGACAACCGTTGGTCATATACGTTTTCGCCAGGGCCTAGAGATTCCTTGGCGATCTTGGGAAGTTCCCGGTAGATGGGGCACGGCAGGTCAAGACCTTCGGCCTTCATGAACTCGTGGCGGTTGTCGACATACCGTCCAAAGCTGCGCTGTCTGAGGTCGAGGTCCAGGACACCCACGACATGGCCCATACGGACAAGAGCGGTTGCGATATGCATCGACACGGTGGATTTTCCCGCGCCGCCTTTTTCGTTCCCGACGACAATAATATGGGCCAAGGTTTTTGCCTGTTCTCTGTTTGGACGGCACTATAGGAAGGCTTAGCCTGCAAGAAAAGCGCGAGTTTTGACTTACCGGCGGGAAAGTCGCCCCTGTCAGTCAGGTTTGGCGGCGAGGAACTCCATGCGGTCGGCGAGCCCAGTGTTGCCGGATTTGCGAAGCCCGTCGACTGTGCCCCGGAAGTCACGCGGCTCGCGGTTCTGGCTGAGTTTCGCTTTTGCGAGCGTACGGTCAATGGTGATGCGCAGGGCAACGATCCCTTCCAGCATCTGACGGATAAAGTCTTCCGGCGCATCAGCCATGCGCCAGGCATCCTGACCATTGGTGCGCCGTTCGTGGACCCGCGTCAGGAGGGCGACAGCAGCCCGTTTGGCATGTTCATCGTGTTGAAACGAGATACGGCCATGGACATGCACCACCTCATAATTCCAGGTGGGCACATGGCGGTGATGCTCGGCCTTGGAAGCGTAGAAGTTGGGCGAGACATAGCCGTTCTCGCCGCGGAAAATGGCCAGGACTTCCTCATTCTCGGCGACAAGGTGGTGCATCTCATTGGCCAAAGCGATGTGGCCAATCAGTGTCCCGGTCGGACCAGCGAGCAAGGGAATGTGGTTCGCAACCAGCCCCTCGCCTGTTTGCGCGACAATGCAGGCGAGGGGAGCGGCCTTGATGATCGACGCGATCCGTTCCGGGTCGATTTCAGCGAAATGGGGAGGGACATACATTTTGTGTGCCTTTCCGAGGCGGTGCTGTTGACGACCTATTCGCCCATGACGGCTCTGTCTGCAAGGCGATGATCCGGTCGCGGGATCGCAGCGAACAGGCTTAACGTCGCGGCGCGAATGTGCTTACCTGCGATTCACCCACAGCGATGGCGTCGCTGTCCCGGACATTCTCCGGGTCCGGGAAGCATGGCCCTGTACGCCGGGGTGATGGTTTTAAGGAACGATGCCATGAGCGAAACGCGTCCCGAGTATTTTACCCTTCACAATGGCGAGAAAGCCCCGCTTCCGTTCCGGCCGGAGGAATACGAGACCCGGTTGGCCAATTTGCGCGCCATGATGGAGCAGTGCGATGTTCCGGCGGTGCTGTTCACCTCGATGCAGAATATCGCGTATTTTTCGGGGTTCCTTTATTGCAGTTTCGGCCGGCCCTATGGCTGTGTGGTCACTCCCGAGCGCTGTACAGTCATCTCGGCCAATATCGACGCAGGCCAGCCCTGGCGGAGGTGCCACGGCGACAATCTGATCTACACGGACTGGAAGCGCGACAACTACTGGCGTGCTGTGCGTGCAGTCTTGGGACCCGCGTCGCGCCTGGGAATCGAGGCCGATCACATGACATTGGCGTCCCGGAACCTCTGCCAAGAGATCCTGGGAGTTTCCGATTTGCAGGATGTTTCGGCCAATGTCATGCAAATGAGGATGGTCAAATCCGCCGCCGAAATCGCGCTGATTACCGATGGCGCGCGCATTGCCGATCTTGGCGGTGAGGCGATACGCGAAGCCATCCGCATCGGTGCGCGCGAAATCGACATTGCCATGGCGGGGCGCGATGCGATGGAATTGGCGATAGCAGAGGCTTATCCCGATGCCGAATATCGCGACACCTGGGTCTGGTTTCAGTCAGGGCGCAACACCGATGGAGCACATAACCCAGTTACGGCGCGCGCTTTGCAGTTCGGCGATCTACTGAGTCTGAACACGTTTCCCATGATTTCAGGATATTACACGGCACTGGAGCGAACCTTGTTCCTGGGCGAGCCCGATGCAGACACCCTGCGCATCTGGTGCACCAATGTCGCGGCGCATGAACTGGGACTGTCGCTGATCCGTCCCGGCGCGACCTGTTCCGGCATCACCAACGAGATCAACCGGTTCCTGGCCGACGAAGGTATGTTGCAATGCCGGACGTTTGGTTACGGTCATTCGTTCGGTATCCTCAGCCATTACTATGGCCGCGAGGCGGGCCTGGAGCTGCGCGAGGATATTGATACCGTTCTGGAGCCGGGCATGGTCGTTTCGATGGAACCGATGCTGACAATCCCGGAAGGTCAGGCTGGAGCAGGGGGGTACCGTGAGCACGATATCCTTGTTGTGGAACCGAACGGCGCTAGAAACATCACGGGTTTCCCCTTCGGACCCGAAAAGAACATCATAGATGTCTGATGCAAGCCTGTGCTTGACGCGGCCTTTGTGGAATATATTCGGCAATTTTGACGAATTATGCCGTTTTTGTCCCAAAGCGGTTCGGATTTGGCATTATTTGTCGTTGAAATCTGGTCAACCTTGGTATTGGCTTGTCGAAATAATAAAAACTGGATGACGGGGAGGCCCTGTGGCCGAGACACATAAGACCGACGGATTCGTCGTATTCGAGAAGGTCCAGAAGAGCTATGACGGCGAAACGCTCGTCGTGAAGGACCTTAACCTTTCCATAGGAAAGGGTGAGTTCCTGACAATGCTTGGGCCTTCGGGGTCTGGAAAGACAACTTGCCTTATGATGCTGGCCGGGTTCGAAACCGCCACGCATGGCGAGATTCTTCTGGATGGAAAACCAATCAACAACATTCCTCCGCACAAGCGCGGCATCGGGATGGTGTTCCAGAACTATGCCTTGTTTCCGCACATGACGGTGGCCGAGAACCTGGCCTTCCCGCTGGAGGTCCGCAAGATGGACAAGCCCACGCGGGAAGCCAAGGTCAAACGCGCGCTGGATATGGTGCAGATGGGAGCCTTTGGCGGGCGGCGTCCGGCGCAATTGTCGGGTGGTCAGCAGCAGCGAATCGCCCTGGCGCGCGCTCTGGTTTTCGAACCCGAGCTGGTTCTGATGGACGAACCGCTTGGCGCCCTGGACAAGCAGTTGCGCGAGCACATGCAGTTCGAGATCACCCGCCTGGCCCACGACCTCGGCATCACGACGGTCTATGTCACGCATGACCAGACCGAGGCGCTAACCATGTCCGACCGGGTCGCGGTGTTCGATGATGGCCGCATTCAGCAATTGGCGCCGCCGGACAGGCTGTACGAAGAGCCCGAAAACAGTTTTGTTGCCCAGTTCATCGGCGAAAACAACACCCTGTCGGGCGTGGTCGAGTCGATCAATGGAGAAAACTGTACGGTTAGGCTGGACTCGGGGGAGATCATCGACGCCAAACCGGTGAACGTGTCGGCAGCGGGCGAGCGCACGCTTGTGTCGATCCGTCCCGAACGGGTCGAATTCAACAAAGATCGCTTGATGCCTGGGGCTCACACCCTGAAAGCCGAGGTCCTCGAGTTCATTTACATGGGCGACATCTTCCGCACTCGTCTCCGGGTTGCGGGACGAGAAGACTTTATCGTCAAGACACGGAATGCCCCCGATCAAGTCCGGCTTGAGCCCGGAGCCTCGATCGATATTGGCTGGCTTCCCTCTGATTGCCGGGCGCTCGACGCCTGAGCAGACAACCGCGCCCCCGCCCGGGGCGTGCCAACAGGGGGCCGGGTTCACCCCGAGACACGGTCTCTGAAATCAGTTCGGGACGTATGGGAGTACGATATGAAACTTTCGACCACTCTTCTCGCATCGACCGCGCTGGCCGTTTCGGCTGGTGCGTCGTTGGCCGAAGGCCACATGGCGGGCGAGATGACTATCGTGTCCTGGGGCGGCGCCTACTCGGCATCGCAACAGAACGCGTACCATTTGCCGTATATGGAAAAAAGCGGCATCAGCATTGTCAATGACGAATCCTCGCCCGAGGCTGTGTCCAAACTTCGCGCAATGAATGAACCCGGGAACATCACCTGGGACCTCGTTGACGTCGAAGCAGCGGACGCCATGCGTCTGTGCGACGAAGGCCTTGCGCTTGAAATCGACCACGATGATGTGCTTGCCGCCGCACCTGATGGAACCGTCGCATCTGACGATTTTGGAAAGATGATCGTATCCGATTGCTTTATCCCGCAGATCGTCTTTTCGACCGCCTTCGGTTACCGCACCGACCAGGTGCCAGCCGGGGCCGAGCCGCCGACAGGTGCCTGTGACGTCTTTGACCTTGAGACCTACCCTGGCAAGCGCGCGCTGAACAAGCGGCCGATCGCCAACATGGAATGGGCGCTTATCTGTGACGGTGTCGCGTACGAGGATGTCTATGACACGCTTGAAACCGACGAAGGTCAAGCGCGTGCTTTTGCCAAGCTCGATACCATCAAGGACGAGACTCTGTGGTGGTCGGCATCGGCCGAGCCGATTCAGTGGCTTGCGGACGGCGAAGTCTTCATGGGTTCGGCCTATAACGGTCGTCTCTTCTCGGCGATCGCCGAGCAGAATCAGCCTATTGGCATGGCCTGGGAATGGCAGATGCTCGACCTCGACGGATGGGTTGTTCCTGCTGGCCTGCCGGATGACCGTCTGGCCCGCGTGATGGACTATCTGTACTTCGCCACCGACACGCAGCGTCTGGCTGATCAGGCCAAGTACATCTCCTATGGCCCGGCCCGTGCGTCGTCCGCTCCCCTGGTCGGCAAGCACGCCGAGCTCGGAATCGAAATGGCACCGCATATGCCGACCGATCCGAACAACGCCGAGAACACCTTCGTGAACAACTACGAATGGTGGGCTGATTATCGTGACGACCTGGACGCCAAGTTCCAGGCATGGCTCGCGAAATAAGACGGCAAACAACAGAGCAGGGCGGGATCTCCCGCCCTGCCACAGCAAGGGACAGGAAATGCCTAAAGGCTATATCATCGGTCACATTACCGTACGCGATCCGGAGGCGTATAAAGAGTACGTCGAGAAAGACACGCCGATCCTGAACGCTTTGGGCGGCGAGTTCATCGTGCGGGGCGGTCAGAGCGAGCATGTCGAGGGCGAAGCCCATGCGCGCCATGTCGTGATCGAGTTTCCGTCATACGAGGCCGCGCTGAAGGCCTACCATGATCCCGACTACCAGGCGGTTGCCGACATTCGAAGGCGCACCGCAGACAGCACGATTATCGTTGTGGAGGGACACGAAGGATGAGTGACACTGGCGGACCGGTACTCGCGGCGGATGGAACTCCGCTGAAAGCCAGCCTCAACCGCGCCCTGAGGCGTGAAAAGCTGCGAGCCTTTCTTCTGGTTGCGCCCCTGCTGTTGTTTGTCCTGGTGACATTTATCGCGCCGATCGCCGATATGCTGTTCCGATCGGTTCAGAACAGCATCGTACAGGATACGATCCCGCGCACGGTGCAGGCCCTGAGGACCTGGGACGCCACCAGCGGAGAGGCGCCCGGCGAAGACGTTTTCCAGGCTTTCTATACCGACATGGTTTTTGCCGAAGAGCGCAAGTTGCACACGCGCCTTGGCACTCGGTTAAACTATGAACTGACGGGCATTTCGTCACTGTTCCGCAAGACGGGGCGCGGTGTCGGCCGGTTCGATACGGACGATTACACCAAGGCCTATGCCAAACTGGATGAGGCCTGGGAAGACCCCGCGACGTGGGACCGCCTGTCCAATGACGGGTTTCCCGGACCTTTGACCACATCGGCATACTCAAGTTGGCGCGCTGTGGTCACCGAAGGGGGTGACGATCCGCTTGAAGAAGAGCCTTGGGACGTGCTGTTTGCCGCGCTCCATGCCGATCTGTCCGCCTCGGACGGCGGGTATTCCGACCCGCTGGTGCAGGCCGCCTACGACGCCACGCCGGACATCGAAACCATTTCTCTGGCAGCGCAGTTCGAGGATGTGGATGAGGACTGGCTTGATCCCGAGGTTTGGTCGACCATCCAGACCTATTCGGCGCGCTATACGCCCGGCTATTTCCTGAATTCGGTCGACTTGCAGCTGACACCGGACGGCATCGAGGCGCGCGACGAAGGCGACCGGATTTACATCCTGTTGTTCAAACGCACTCTGTTCATGTCGATGATGATCACAGTAAGTTGCATCCTGCTTGGCTATCCAGTGGCCTGGATCCTGGCGAACCTGCCGATGCGGACGGCGAACGTGCTTATGATCCTGGTGCTCTTGCCTTTCTGGACATCGCTGTTGGTCAGGACCAGTGCGTGGAAAGTTCTGTTGCAGCAGCAGGGGGTGATCAATGACCTTCTGGTCTGGATCGGCCTGGTCGACGATGCGAACCGGCTGGTGATGATCAATAACCAGATGGGCACGATCATTGCCATGACGCACATTCTGCTGCCGTTCATGATCCTGCCGCTTTACTCGGTGATGAAGACCGTCCCGCCCAGCTACATGCGGGCAGCGAAATCTCTGGGTGCGACCGATTGGACAGCGTTTTGGCGAGTCTATTTCCCGCAGTCCGTACCGGGTATCGGCGCTGGCAGTATCCTCGTCTTCATCCTCGCCATCGGCTACTACATTACGCCTGAACTGGTCGGCGGCACCTCGGGCGTGTTCATTTCGAACCGGATTGCCTATCACATCTCGTCCTCGCTGAACTGGGGACTTGCGGCGGCGCTCGGCGCCATTCTGCTGGCTGCGGTCCTGCTTCTCTACTGGGCCTACGACCGGATCGTCGGCATCGACAACGTCAAGCTGGGAGGCTGATATGAGCGGACTACCTCCATATGCCTCGACCGGCCAAAAGGTCTGGTACTATGCATTTCGTGTGATCTGCGGGCTGATCTTTTTCTTTCTGATTGCGCCTATCGTGGTGATCATCCCCCTGAGCTTCAACTCTCAGGACTTCTTTACCTTCACGCCGGAAATGCTCAGCCTCAGCCCCGAGGGGTACTCGTTGAAGCACTACAACGACTTCTTCAACAACGCTGACTGGCAACAGGCTCTGTGGAATTCCTTCCGCATTGCGCCCATGGCCACCATCTTGTCGGTCAGCTTTGGCACGCTGGCGGCCATTGGCCTCAGCCAGCCGCATGTGCCGTTCCGTCGTGCGATCATGGCGATCTTGATTTCCCCGATGATCGTGCCGCTGATCATCTCGGCCGCTGGCATGTATTTCTTTTACAGCCGGATAGGTTTGCAGGGTACCTACTGGGGAGTGGTGCTGGCCCATGCCGCGCTTGGCATTCCCTTCGTCATCATCACCGTAACAGCGACGTTGGTCGGATTTGACCGGTCTCTGACACGAGCGGCGGCGAACATGGGCGCAGATCCTGTAACGACCTTTTTCAAGGTGCAGATGCCGCTTATTTTGCCGGGCGTGATTTCGGGTGGTTTGTTTGCCTTCATCACGTCGTTCGACGAAGTTGTGGTCGTGTTATTCGTCGGATCGGCAGGCCAGAAGACCCTGCCGTGGCAGATGTTCACCGGCTTGCGTGAACAGATCAGCCCGACCATCCTTGCGGTCGCTACAATCCTGATCACACTTTCGGTCCTGCTGCTCGCCTCTCTCGAAATCTTGCGGCGGCGCTCCGAGCGGCTGAGAGGTATGTCGCCGGGCTGAGTTTTCGGGGGCGAATTTCGGCGATCCAGTCCGATCGGAATCTTCCGGGCGGATCGCAGACAAAAAAAGGCGGGCCGTTCAGGCCCGCCAGATAGAGATGCCAACAGGGAGGACGTTGGCAATCCGAAAATCGTAAGACTTACTTCGCGGTCGCTTTTTTAGCGGCGGCGGTCAGATCGTTCGTGGCTTTCTTGGCAGCTTTGGTGGCTTCTTCACCCAGGTCCTTGCCGGCAGCCATCATCAGCTCAACCGTTTCCATCTGAACTTTCTTCGCGATCTCGGCGAAGGCAGCCATCGACTCGGCGCTCATCTCGGCTTGCGAGGAAGCAAAGTCGGTCATGGCTTTGGTGTAGTCGGTCGGGTCTTCCTTGGCGTTGGTCACAACGCCCAGCTTGCCGATCGTCGACTTGGTCCAGTTCGAGGAAACCTCGGTGGATTTTTCGGCGGCGTCCAGAACAACTTTGGACATCTTGTCAGCAAAGGAAGCCTGGGATTTGAAAGCTTCCGTGAAGGCCGATGTGTCAACCGGGAACGCACCCAGCATGTCATTCATCAACTTGGTGTAGTCGTTTGCGGCTTTGGCCATTTGTCTAACTCCAGATTCTCATGTTCGCGCGCGGGAGAGATCCGCGCTTCTGCGTATGCCAAAGGATATACATGCTGCACTGCAGCAAATCAAGAGCTTTTGCTGCAGTGCAGAAAAAAATAATTTAGGAGATTCCAGCAGGTTAGTCGACTTGGGGAATTTCTTTTACGTATGTTCCGGGCGCAGCGCACAAAATCGGATGCGATTTTTTCGCTCCGGGGACGCGCGGCGCGACTTGCTTGCCGGACCGCTTTTTTAACCATTTTTCCCAGGTCGGCCACCAGCTGCCCTCATGGAACTCCGCCCCGTCGAGCCAGTCGGCGGGGTTTTCCGGCCAATCGTCGTTCATATAGTGGCCGTACTTCTTTTTCGACGGCGGATTGACGATGCCGGCGATATGGCCGGATTCGGACAAGATGAAAGTCTTGGATTTGCTGCCCATCTGGCGCACGCCGCCATAGCACGAGGTCCATGCGGCGATATGGTCGGTTTCACAGGCGATCGAACAGAGTGGAACGCTTACATCCCTCAGATGGACCTTTTCACCCAAAAGGTCGAACCCATCCTCTGCGAACTCGTTGCTCTGGCAAAGACCACGAAGGTACTCCATCAACATACGCGCCGGAAGGTTGGCCCCGTCGCCGTTCCAATAGAGTAGATCGAAGGCCGGTGGCGCCTCGCCCAGCATGTAGCTGCGGATTGCCGGGCCATAGATCAGATCGTTCGAGCGAAGGTAGCTAAAGGTCCTGCTCATTATGAAACTTTCGAGGACACCGGTTTCCTGCACCTGCTCCTCGATTGAATCGACGAAATCGTTCGACAGAAATACGCCGACCTCGCCCTGGTCCGAAAAATCCGTCAATGCCGTAAAGAACGTTGCCGAATTGATAGACTTGTCACCGCGTTTCTGCATAAGAGCCAGCGTCAACGAAAGGGTCGTGCCGGCGATGCAATAGCCGATGACGTTTGTCTTGGGCTCGCCCGTAATGGTTTTGACCTGGTCAATCGCGGTCAGAAAGCCCTTTTCGACATAGTCGTCCATACCAAAGTCCCGATAGCTGGAGTCGGGATTTTTCCAGCTGACCACGAACAGGGTATAGCCCATGTCGACGATCCATTTGATCAGGCTGTTCTGGGGCTTGAGGTCCATGATGTAAAACTTGTTGATCCAGGGCGGGAAGATCAGCAGAGGCGTTTTATGGACGGTTTCGGTTGTCGGCGCGTACTGGATCAGTTCAAAGATCTCGTTCCGGAAAACGACCGACCCCTCGGTGGTGCCGATATTTCCGCCAACTTCAAAAGCATTCTTGTCAGCCAAGGTGACCAACAACTCTCCCTTGGACGCCTCGATATCGCTCACAAGGTTTTCCAGACCGTCTACCAGGGATTGACCGTTGGTCTCGACGGCACGTTCAAGCGCGTCGGGGTTGGTACTTAGAAAATTGGTCGGGCACATCAGATCAATGATCTGCTGGGTAAAGTAGCGCACGCGCTTCTTGTCGGTGTCGTCCAGGTCGTCCAATTCCTCGACGGCATCGGCGATAGCGTTGGAGGAAAACAGGTATTGCTGCTTGATGAAGTTGAAGTAGGGGTTTTCATCCCATAGCGGATTTGAAAAACGACGATCCTTGGGTCCGGGATCCTGCGGCGGCTGCATTCTCCCGCTCATCAGGCTTTCTTGAGCCTCGATATAGTGTTTCAAGGCTTTGCCCCAATAGCCGACCTGAGTCTCGAAAATCTTGGACGGATGCGACAGTGCTTCGGAAAAATAGGCGGCGGCCGCCTTGGCATAAAGGTCTTGCCCTGGCCCCTGAAGCCCAGGATGAATCGGCTTTTTCTGGGATACCGCCGAAATCAATCTCTGAGACAACTCCTCAATCTTTTCGAGGTTTGCGTTCAACACATCAAATTGTTTCACGTCGTTTTCTGTTTCTTTAGTTGTCATGGACAATAATCCAACTTACTTTGCAGGTGCAGCATCGCGCCAATATGTATCCTTGCCGTCGCGTCATGGCAAAGTGACCTTTTGGCCCGACCAAGGCAAGGGTACTGATATGCGTCAGATGATGACATATGACCTCATGGAGACGGTCAGGAATACCAACCAGTGGGCCGGTGCTTCGGCGCTCGCCTTGGCATCCTACCCGATTTGGGGTGTCGTGCCCAATCCCGCGTTCCGCATGATGGCGGCCTGGGGTGAAGTGACCGAACGAAGCTTTGCGCGCATGGTGGCCAAGCCCGATTGGGGGATCGACACCGTTGTTGTGGAGGATGGTCGCGATCACATCGTCTCGATCGAAACCGAGGTTGAACGGCCCTTTGGAGACCTGATCCGTTTCAGGGTGTTGGGTCGACCCGAGAAAGCCCGCCGCGTCCTTTTGGTCGCGCCGATGTCTGGCCACTATGCCACGCTTCTCAGGTCAACCGTGCAAAGCCTGTTGCCCGATGCCGAGGTCTGGATCACCGATTGGCACAATGCGCGCGACATTCCCGTCAGCGTCGGCAAGTTCGATATCGAGGATTATACGCTATACCTTGTCGATTTCATTCGTCACCTTGGCCCGTCGATCAACGTGATCGCAGTGTGCCAGCCAGCTCCGCTCGCTTTGGCCGCGACTGCTTACCTGGCCGACGAAGACCCCAAGGCTCAGCCGCAGTCCCTGACGTTGATCGGCGGGCCGATCGACCCGGACGCAGCCGCTACGGATGTGACCGACTTTGGACGTCGCGTGACGATGGGCCAGTTGGAGCAGTTCATCGTTCAGCGGGTCGGCTTTAAGTATGCCGGTGTTGGCCGGATGGTGTACCCGGGTCTCTTGCAGCTTGCGTCATTCATGTCGATGAACGCCGACACGCACAGCAAGGCATTCAACGACCAGATCATGCGCGTCGCCATGGGCGAGGCGGGCGACTACGACAAACATAACAAGTTTTACGATGAATATCTCGCTGTCATGGACATGACGGCGGAATTCTATTTGTCGACGGTTGAACGGGTCTTCAAAGATCGTGAGATCGCCCGGAACGTCTTTGTCGTCGATGGGCGGAAGGTCGATATCGGTGCCATCACCGATGTGGCGGTCAAAACCGTCGAAGGAGAAAAGGATGATATTTCTGCGCCTGGCCAGTGCCTGGCGGCTTTGGATTTGTTGACCGGGCTGCCGGATTCCAAGAAAGCGTCGCATCTTGAACCGGGGGCGGGGCACTACGGGATCTTCGCCGGCAAGAGTTGGCGCAACAATATACGTCCGCTGGTGCTGGACTTCATTGACCAGAATTCTCCTGCACCTGCGCCCGTCCGCAAAAAGGCGAGCGCCGCAGCTCGGACGACCAAAGGCCGGAGCACGTCGGCTCCTGCACCGAAGAGCCGGAAGAAATCCGCCTGATCAGGTCCAGTTGACTTGCGCACCGCCCGGCAGGGCGGCGCGGGCTCGCATGGGAAAATCCATGTCGTAATCTGCCGACTGGCAGAATTGTGTAATCCAGGCGTCATCCATCAATAGAAAATCCAGGACGGAACCGAGGAACTCGGGGTCTTTTGCACGGCCACGCAAATCGGTTTCGCTGACCCCGGTAGCGCCCAGGAAGACGGGCAACAGTTCATCGTTCCCGACCAGCCATGACAGGGCCTCGATGGCCAGAAGTTCGGCAGAATCTTGCGACAGCGGGGTCATTTCGGGTCCAGAGAAAGGATTTGTTAACGATTATGAGAAAACACTGAATGCGGAAACACTTAATTTTATGCAAATTGAGGACGCATGCCGAAGTGCCTGCTCATTATTGACCCGGTAACAGTGAACCGCATCGGACTGGCTGCCTTGTTCAAGGGCGCACAATATGAGGTGATGACGGCGAGGTCTCCGCAAGAAATTCCGGCAAACACGCGCAGCGAACCTGATCTGGTAATCCTTGGTTTGCACTCCGATTCACCCGCTGCGTCGGTGGCGGAAACGAAGGGGCAGGTCGGCTTGTCCGAGGCCCCAGTTCTTTGCATTGATTCAGACCCGTCTCCGATGCGTCGGTTGCAGGCGCTCAGGGCAGGGGCGCGCGATATATTGAACCGGGCCTTGCCTGATGCCTTGTTGCTCGCACGTTTGCGCGGACTGATCCGGGAAGGCGAGACCGAGCGGGAGAGCGAACGCCGTCGCGTCACAGCGGCCAGTTTCGGCCTGGCTGAGGCAGCGCAGGTGTTCGAAGTGCGTGCGCGCGTCGCCTGCCTTGGAGAGGCCGGGGCGATGCCGACGCTTCCCAGCGTGCTATCGTCATCCTTGCCGCACCGTTTCGATTCTCTCAGTGTCGACGACGTCTTACGCGACGATATCAACGGCAAGGCGCCGGATGCCTATGTGATCGTCAGCGGAGAGGACTATTTGTCGCTGGACACCATTCTGCCTGAACTGCGCGACCGCAGTCATTCGCGCCATGCGCCGGTGCTGGTCCTCTATCCGCCAACCCGGCCGGACATTGCCACCCGAGCGTTGAACCTCGGCGCAAGCGATGTGGCTCCGACGATCGCAACGGGCGAGGAACTGGCCATTCGCATGGCGGGGATGCTCAAGAGAAAACGTCTGCGCGATACCCTGCGTCAATCTGATGAACACAGCTATCGAATGGCTGCTACAGACCCGCTGACAGGGCTGTACAACCGACGCTACGCCGAATCCTACCTGGCCGATCTCATGATGCGCGAACAAGACAGTGCAGAGGGATTCATCCTGATGATCGTCGATCTGGACCTGTTCAAGGCCGTCAACGACACACACGGACATTCGGCCGGTGACCAAGTCTTGTGCGAAGTGGCCGATCGCCTGCGAGACAACTTGCGCGCCTGCGATCTGGTTTCGCGACACGGCGGCGAAGAGTTCCTTGTCGTCCTGCCCGAGACCGATGTTTCCGAAGCGCGGCGAACGGCCGAACGGCTTCGCCGGGCGATCAGTTCCGCTCCCATTGCGGTTGAGAGTGGTACCCGGGTGAGGATTACCGCGAGTATAGGCGTGGCCGTGGGTGACGCGATGGAAATTCAGACGCTTGCAAGGCGGACTGGCACGTTTGATGCCTTTGCGCCGCGCCCTTCGGTGGCCTTGAACCGGGTGTTCGAAGCCGCCGATCAGGCACTTTACCTGGCCAAAAGTCGGGGACGAAACCGAGTCGAATTCAGCGCCGTTTGAATTTCCTAAGTGACTCTTCCAGGCGGTCTGCATAGGCCGCGCGGTCGGTCGCGGTCATGTCTTCCAACCGCTTCAGCAACAGGGCTTCGCCAATTTCCTGGCGCCCCACAGCGGCTTCTCGTTGCTCAAGCAAAAGCTGTGCGACCGTCTCGGAATCATAGGGATCAGCCCGAAGCGCCGTGAGAAAAGCGTCGAACCGCTGGCGCAGGCTGTCGCGATTTTCCCTTATTCGTGGACGGTCCTTAACGATGTCGGCGATCAGAGCGCGGCGGTCCTTGGCTTGCAGAGCGCGGACGAATGGCTCGCCGATGACACCACGCGCATCGCCGTCGAAATCATGGTAGCGGCGGCTATCCGGTGAGACTGTATGGCCGAAGATGACCCCGGCCACCAACAGGTTCAACGCGAGCGACACGAAGAGGATCGGTTTGATCCATCGGTTTGCGAGAGTCTTGGGTGCGTTGTCTTCGTTCATTATCTGATACTCACTCGCTGAAAGCTGCGGTCAGATCCGCGCCCGGCAGGAAGGTATAGAGCCCTACAGTGTCGTCGTTGCCGTAGGGGAGGATGGTGTCGGGCATGACGACACCGATCCAGACTCCGACGGCCGCTGCTGCCGTCAGGCCCGACGCGGTGAAAAAGCCTGCCAGGGGGAAGTGCCATCCGCGCGTCTGCGCGGGAGGTGTCGCCGTTTCGGATGCGGGCAATGCCGCCGCTGCATCGGCGCGCAGGCGTTCCACGAAAGCTTCCGAGGGTATCGGACGCTGGCTATCGGCCGCAGCGAACAAGGCGTTCAGAGCGGCGTCTTCTCGTGTATCCCGATTGCTATCCATGTTCATACCCCAGTTCCTCCTTGCGTCCGGCAAGTGCTGCCTTCAGCGCGCGTTTACCTCGGGCAGTGAGACTCTCCACGGCCTCAACCCCGATGTCCATGATTTCGGCGATTTCAGGGTTGGACATCCCTTCGAGATGCCTCAGCACCACCGCCTGTTTTTGCCGGTCCGGCAGGGTGTCCAGCGCCGCTTGCAGCGCGTCAACCCGAGCCGTCTCGGTCATCTTCTCCACCGCCGAAGCCATGTCGGTTTCGGGTTCCGCGACCAAATCCAACGAGACCTGGGGGCGGGATGTGCGTCGCCTCAGGCGGTCGGTACACAGGTTCATCGTGACACGGTAAACCCAGGTCGATACCCGCGCCTCGCCCTGCCGCCAGTCCGGTGCGATCTTCCAAAGCCGCATCATGGCCTCTTGCACGACGTCTTCGGCTTCGGCCGGATCACCCAGGACACGCGCGGCATAACCGAACAACCTCGGAGACAAGCGGTCAACCAGATCCCGACCGGCCGCAGCATCACCATTGGCGAAGGCAACAATCAAAGCCGCGTCGGGTGCGGCCTCCGCATCGGCAGAAGCCCTGGTCGTTCGTCTGTCCATTGCGGCCCCGCAATAGCGCCGGACTGCCCATTGGGCAATCCGGCCGTCTTTTCTCGGCGATTAGTGGTTCGACCGGCCCCACTTGCCGCCATGCTCGCCTGAATGGCCACCTTGTCGGCGCTCGGCGAACTTGGTTTGTGCAGCTTCGAATTCGGCTTCGCTGACGCCGCCCGAGCCATCGGTGTCCAAGCGCGCGATCAAACGTGGGTTCGGCCCGCCGTTCATACGGCTTTCCAACACGTCACGGCTGAGGGTGCCGTCTCCGTCTGCGTCGAGCCGGGCGAACATCTCTGCGGCACGCTCACCGGCCTGGGCCTGAGCGTGTTCGATGAATTCTTCCAGGGTCACGGTGCCGTCTCCATCCACGTCGAACTGGGCGAAACGCTCGGCACGTCTGGCTTCCAGATCTTCAACGGTGATCTCGCCGCTGCCGTCCACATCAAGCGTCGCGAAATCCATCTTCGGACCGCCGTGGCCCATCTCCTTGCCCATACCGGGTCCCTGAGCGACAGCCATGCCAGCTCCCGTGACAATAGCGGTTGCAGCGAGCAGGATTTTCAGCGTTGATTTATCCATCGGTGTAGTCTCCGTATGTTGGTTTCTGCATATGAAACGGTGGCTGTCGGAGTTTCCGTCGAAATTTTTTCGGGCGGCGGCGCGGCGGGCTTGGTCTTTTCTGCTCGGGGATGAAAAAAGGGGACATCATGGAAGATATAGTCATTCTGTCGGGGGCAAGGACCGCCATCGGAACCTTTGGAGGGTCGCTTGCCGGTGTTAGCCCCACCACTCTCGGCGCGATAGCCGCAAGAGCCGCGCTTGAGCGTGGAGGTGTCGAGGGAGCCCAGATCGGTCACGTCGCTTTCGGTCATGTCATCAATACCGAGCCGCGCGACATGTACCTCAGCCGTGTCGCGGCCATTGAGGCGGGTATCCCTGACAGCACGCCGGCGATGAACGTGAACCGTCTCTGCGGGTCCGGCGCGCAGGCGATCGTGTCGGTTATCCAGTCGCTCGCCCTGGGCGATGCCGTGTTCGGGCTGGCCGGCGGCGCGGAAAACATGAGCCGTTCCCCCTACATTCTGCCTGCCGCCCGTTGGGGCCAGAAGATGGGCGACGCCGCCGGTCTCGACATGATGCTGGGGGCGCTGAGTTGTCCATTCGGCACGGGACACATGGGCGTGACGGCCGAGAACGTCGCAGCCGAGCACGACATCACCCGCGACGCACAGGATGCTTTCGCGATGGAAAGCCAGGTGCGGGCCGAGCGGGCCATCGCTGAAGGTCGCTTTGTCGAGCAAATTGTTCCGGTCGAAGTGAAGGTGCGCCGCGAGGCCAAGAGTTTCGAAGTCGACGAGCACCCCAAGGCGACCTCGCTTGAGGCACTCGCCGGTTTGCGCACCGTGTTCCAGAAGGACGGAACCGTGACAGCGGGGAACGCCAGCGGCATCAATGACGGCGCGGCGGCTGTCGTCCTTGCCACCGCCACGGCCGCCGAGAGCGCCGGGCTGACGCCGCGCGCGCGCATCCTTGGTTATGCCCACGCGGGCGTTCGACCCGAAGTCATGGGCATCGGTCCCGTGCCGGCGGTCGAAAACCTATTAAGGCGCACTGGCCTGACCGTCGCCGATTTCGACGTCATTGAATCAAACGAGGCTTTCGCAGCGCAGGCACTGGCGGTGAACAAGGGCCTTGGCCTCGACCCCGCCAAGGTGAACCCGAACGGTGGCGCAATCGCCCTGGGTCACCCGGTCGGTGCGACCGGCGCAATCATCACCGTCAAGGCCCTTTACGAACTTGAGCGCATTGGCGGTAGCAAGGCCCTGATTACGATGTGCATCGGCGGCGGACAGGGTATCGCCCTGGCGATTGAACGGCTTTAACGGGTCTTAACCCGCCGTTTACCTAAACGAATTCATAACGCTTGTGTTCCCACTGCCACGGAGCGCATGCGCATGACCCTCTCGAATCAACTGGCTGCCGAGCGGCGCGCAAGGCTTGCGGCCGAGCGCATGCTCGAGCAGATGAAATCCGAACTGTACGAGGCCAATGAAAACCTCTCGGTCCATGCGCGCAACCTGTCGTCGGAAATTGCGACCACGCAGGAAGAAGTTGCGCTTGTGCGCAACGAGGCAGCAGTTCTTCAAGAGCAGTTCGACGATGCGCAACGCAATCTGAAGACCGCCGAAAGCGCAATAACGATCGCTGAGCGTCGGTTGTGGGATTCGCTGGAAACCATTCGCGACGGCTTCGCTGTCTTTGGCCCCGATAACATCCTGATTGCTGCTAACCGCGCCTACCTCGCTATTTTCGATGGACTGGAAATGGTTCGGCCCGGCATCGCGTTGGCCGAGCTATTCGCGTTGCTTGCAGACGAGGGCATCGTTGACACCGGCGGCCTGAAGTCGGCCGCTTGGCAGCAGATGATGCATAATCGCTTGAACGCTCATCGCATCGATACGGCTGTTCTCAAGATCTGGAACGGCACCTACATCAAGCTGATCGAGCGGCGTACGCGCGACGGAGACCTTGTCACCCTCGCACTGAACATCACCGACCAGATCGAGCGCGAGCAACAACTCCAGGAGGCCAGCGAACGGGCCGAGGCCGCCAACCGGGCCAAGTCGGCTTTCCTCGCGAACATGAGCCACGAAATCCGCACGCCCATGAACGGAGTCATCGGCATGGCCGACCTTTTGGCCGAAACCGAACTGGACGAAGAGCAGCGCGCGTATATCGATACGATCCGGTCTTCGGGGGAGGCACTCCTGGTGATCATCAATGACGTTCTGGACTACTCCAAGATCGAGGCGGACAAGATCACGCTCAAGTCCAAACCTTTCGACCTTGAACGCTGTATCCACGACGTCGTGACATTGCTCAGCCCCAGTGCGCAGGACAAGGGAATCCAGATCGCGGTCGACTATGACCTTTTCATGCCGACCAGCTACTTTGGCGACGCAGGCCGTATCCGGCAGATCCTGACCAACCTCGTCGGCAATGCGATCAAGTTCACAAACGAAGGCCATGTGGCGATCCGGGTCGTCGGCCTGCCCTTCGAGGCTGACGGCGTCTATCGCATCCACGTCACCATCGAAGACACAGGGATCGGCATTCCCGCCGACAAGGTCGAAGATGTTTTTCGCGAGTTTCATCAGGTCGAAAATGAAAGGGATCGCGCGCATGACGGCACCGGATTGGGCCTTGCCATTACCACCCGTCTGATCGATCTGATGAAAGGTGATGTTTGGGTGGAAAGCGAGGAGGGGCAAGGCTCAGTCTTCGGGTTTCACATTTCGCTGTCGGTCGCGGCCGAAGTCGAAATGGACGAGATATCCGCACCCGCCTGGATGGATCGCGCGATTGTTCTCGATCGCGAAGGCATGAACCGGTCAATCCTGATCAAACAGTTAGGCTTGATGGGGCTGCGCTCGGTCGTTGCCGATTCGATGAATGCCCTTTCCAAACTTCGCCTCGGACGTCGCGACATTGTTTTCATGGGGGCCGAGATCGACGATGACGTGGTCGAGGCCGCGCAGGTCATGTGCAACCAGTTTTCGCCCGCCGCCACGTTCCTTTTGTCAGACAGCCCGCGAATGATGCCGCGCAGGGGCACAGTGTTCTCGGGTGTATTGCAACGTCCCGTACTGCGAGCGGATATGATCCGCTGTCTGCGCGGGGTCGAGCAGCCCTCTCACGATGTCGAACAACCGGCCGAGGATGTCGAGATGAAGAGGGCCGATTTGCCGGCGCCCTTCGAAATGAAGACGGATCCGGAGCCAACCGAGGAGAACGCCGAGCCAATTGCTGCGTCTCCTGATGGGACGTTGGCGATGTCCCACGATCCGGCACCGGAGCAGTTCGTGCCTGTCGGCGAAATGAGTGCACCTCTTCCACCGGCCGTGGAACCTGCAGGTCTCACGGATGTTCAGGTCGCGGTGGACGCTATCACACCGGGAGCACTATCCCGGGACGTCGTGCAAGAACCGGGTTCCAAAGGCGGTTCAGAGTCCCAGCCGGTGACCGAAGACGTGGGGCAGGAAGAGCTAGCCGACGCAGCGGTGACTTCTGAACTTCTCCCGGACGCCGAGATGTCGGACCCTGACCCGGTCGAGACAACCATGCCCGTAGAGATGAGCCAGATCGCACCAGCGCCGGAAGAATCTGGTGAACCGGAAGCCGGATCAGAGCTGGTCGTCGAACCGGTCCACTCCTCTGCCCGGCCGCTTTCAGAAGAGAATGAATCCGCGCCGCCTTTGTCCGATGTCCAGACCGTGCTGCCGGAGCCGGATGCTGTATCGCCCGAGTCGCGGGTCGAAGAGCTTGCCGAGCAGACTTTGGTGTCTCCACACCAGGATCTCCAGGCTAATGCGGAGGAGTCCAGCCATCAAACCGAGGCGACACCGGCGGCTCTGGCTTCCGATCATGAGCCGGAACTTGCCACTGCCCCGGAGCCGCTTGATCACAAACCCCTGGCCATGTTGGACAACCCATCAGAACCTATCGCGACCCAGGACTCCGAGGCAGAAGCAACGCCCGAACCGGCCGAGCCGGAAAATGCGCTGGTCGCTGATTCGGTGCCAATGAATGATCTGGGCGGAACCGCTGAAACCGACTGGCTGAACCGGCCCGCCGACGCGGTCCCAAAGGATATGTACCAACCTCTGGACGCCGGCTTTGACGCCTCGGAGCCCGAGTTCGATCTGGTCGACACACCGCCCGCTGGCGAGACGGGGCTTCGTCCCATGCGCGTTCTGGTCGCCGAGGACAATCGCACGAACCGGCTGGTCTTTGAAAAGATGGTCAAGGCCCTGAACATCGAGCTCATCTTTGCGGAAAACGGACAGGAGGCCCTGGATCACTTTCTCTGGCAGCGCCCCGATATCCTGTTCACTGATATTTCGATGCCCAAGATGGACGGGAAAGAGGCGTCGCGCCGTATTCGGAAGTTCGAGGCCGAGCATTCGGCCGAGGCTTGTCCGATTGTGGCCATCACCGCCCACGCGATGGAAGGGGATGCCGATGAAATCCTGGCGGCGGGAATCGACTACTATCTGACAAAGCCGATCAAGAAGCTTGAGGTGATCGACCATATCCTGGCGGCCCAGCCCCAGGAAACTCAGCCGGTCCTTCCCGACGAAGCCGCCGCCGTCGGGACCTAGTGAATGGTCCCTATGCCCACTGAAGTTCCGGCTGCCGGACCGCGTCTTGTGAACGGTGGAAAACCAGCTGGCCACCGTCTTCGGCGGTCTCGACGAAGCGATAGCCGCCCAGGTCGAAATCCTTCAGGCCCTCAACCGACCGGATTCCATTTTCGACGATGAAACGCGCCATCGAGCCGCGCGCCTTCTTGGCGAAAAAACTGACGATCTTGGGCGTGCCCGTTTTCAATTCATAGAACTGCGGCGTGATGACTTTCGGCTTCAGGACCGTCCGGTCGACAGCCGAGAAATATTCCAGGCTGGCGCAGTTCACCAGCACGTCGGTTCCGAACTCTTCGGCCGCCTCGTTCAATGCCTTTGCGATCCTGTCTCCCCAAAACTGATAAAGATTGGTGCCGCGGCGGGTCTTCAGGCGGCTGCCCATCTCAAGGCGATAAGGCTGGATCGCATCCATCGGGCGCAGAACACCGTAGAGCCCTGACAGGATTCGCATTTGCCGTTGCGCACGACGTTGGCCGTCTTCGTCCAGTGTGGCAGCATCGAACCCTTGGAAAGTGTCGCCGGCAAAGGCATAGAGCGCGGGCCGCACCGCGTCGTCGCCCGGTGCGTCCATGAATTCGCGAAATCGGTCGCGGTTCAGGCGGGCCAGGTCGTCGGAAAGGTTCATCATCGACTTGAACGTCTTTAGGGGCAATTGGCGCGCGTGACCCGCAAGGCGATTGGCCTGATCGAGAAATATCGGCGTGCTCATCGCCATATCCCGATCTGTCCAGTCCAATCGCTTGGCGGGGGAAACGACAACCAGCATGGGGCCTCCAGATATTTTCAGCGTTTCCCCTGACCTATCACGTCCAATGACGAGGTCCAGAGCGGCGCCTCACTCTGCGACGCTGCACCCGGAAAGACGCAGTCCCCACAGTGTCCCGGCTACTCGATTGGATTGGCGGCGGCGCAACTAAAGGCTTGGCGGAGGGGTTTTAACTTCCGTCAGACGGCCGTTACTATGCCGACGATCCGGGACTGGCCGCGATATTGGGGTCATGCCTATCGAGCTTGCAAGACACACAACCGAGCCTGCCATGACAATTAGTGATGATTTCCATGACATACGCCAAGGCATTCGCGCGTTGTGCGCGGAGTTCCCGGATGAGTATCATCGCGAGGTTGACGAAGCGCGGGCTTATCCCGAGGCATTTGTTGATGCCTTGACTCGCGAAGGCTGGATGTCGGCCCTCATCCCCGAGAAATACGGCGGGGCGGGCCTGGGGCTGACCGAGGCCTCGGTAATCATGGAAGAGATCAACCGTGCAGGCGGCAATTCCGGCGCGTGCCATGGTCAGATGTACAATATGAACACGCTGGTCCGGCACGGCTCTGACGACCAGCGCCAACGTATCCTGCCAAAACTGGCCAGCGGTGAGCTTCGGCTTCAGTCCATGGGCGTAACCGAGCCGACGACCGGCACTGACACGACCAAGATCAAGACCACCGCAGTCAAGACAGGCGACCGATATGTGATCAACGGTCAGAAAGTCTGGATTAGCCGGGTGCAGCACTCTGACCTGATGATCCTTTTGGCGCGCACGACCCCTCTGGCCGAGGTCAAGAAAAAGTCGGAAGGCCTTTCGATCTTCCTGGTGGACATCAAGGCGGCCATGAAATCGGGCATGGAGGTTCGTCCCATCCGCAACATGGTCAACCATGAGACCAACGAGCTGTTCTTCGACAATCTCGAAATCCCGGAGGACAATCTGATCGGGGAGGAGGGTCAGGGCTTCAAATACATCCTGACAGGCCTGAATGCCGAACGCGCGCTGATCGCGGCAGAATGCATCGGTGACGGATATTGGTTCACCGACCGGGTGACAAAATATGTCTCGGAGCGCCAGGTTTTCGGGCGTCCCATCGGCCAGAATCAGGGTGTCCAGTTTCCGATTGCCGAAGCCCATATCGAGGTCGAGGCTGCCAACCTCATGCGCTACAAAGCCTGCGCACTGTATGACGCGGGCAAGCCTTGTGGAGCCGAGGCGAACATGGCCAAGTACCTTGCGGCTAAGGCAAGCTGGGAGGCGGCCAACGCCTGCATCCAGTTCCACGGCGGCTTTGGTTTTGCGGCGGAGTACGACGTCGAACGCAAATTCCGCGAAACCCGGCTTTATCAAGTGGCTCCGATATCGACCAATCTCATCCTGTCCTATGTTGCCGAGCACGTGCTTGGAATGCCGAGGTCATTCTGAATGTTGCCTCTGGCGGGGATCAAAGTGGTTGCGGTGGAACAGGCGGTCGCCGCGCCCTTCGCCTCGTCGCGGCTGGCCGATGCCGGGGCAGAGGTCATCAAGGTCGAACGGCCCGAAGGCGATTTTGCGCGCGACTATGACGATGTTGCGGCGGGGCAGTCCAGTTATTTTGTCTGGCTCAATCGCGGCAAGGAAAGCGTGACGCTTGATCTCGTCTCAGACGCGGGGAAAGCCGCATTGGCCGAACTTGTAGCGGATGCCGACGTGCTGATCCAAAATCTAAAACCCGGTGCGCTTGCGCGACTCGGGTTTGATCCCCAACGTCTTGCACAGGATTGCCCGGCGCTGATCGTCTGCACGATCACGGGCTATGGCGAAGACGGCCCCCTGGCCGGGCGCAAGGCATATGACCTGTTGATCCAGGCGGAAAGCGGTCTTTGCTCGATCACCGGCGGGCCGCACGAACCGTCGCGCGTCGGTGTTTCTCTGGTTGATATCGCAACGGGCGCAACCGCATATGCCGCTGTTCTTGAGGCGCTGATCCAGCGTAGCCGGACAGGAAAGGGCGCGCACATATCCGTTTCGATGTTCGACGTCATGGCAGACTGGCTGACGGTCCCGCTTTTGAATCACGAAGGGGGCAAGACGCCAAAGCGCGTCGGCCTTGCTCACCCGTCGATCGCGCCCTATGGCGTGTTCCAGCCTCGGACCGGAGCACCAATCCTGATTTCCATCCAGTCGGACCGGGAGTGGCGCGCACTGTGCGAACACTTTATCGGGGATGCCACTCTATCGGTCGATCCGCGTTTTGCCACGAACGTGGCGCGTGTTGAGAACCGCGACCAGACGGACGGTATCGTCGCGCACGCTTTCGCCCGTTTCGATGCGCCCGAGGCTATTGGCCTTCTTGAGGGGGCCGGCATCGGGCTTGCTTCGCTGAACGATATGGCGGGGCTTTCCGGTCATCCGCACTTGCGTCGTATCACGGTCGATACGCCAAACGGTCCAGTGTCCATTCCCGCGCCGGGTGCGGTCTTCGGAGGAGTTCAGCGAAGCTATGGTGCGGTGCCGGGGCTGGGTGCGCGCGCCAGCAAAGATTGAGAAAACGCACCTACGGCCATCCTACAGCGGGTCCGCATTTGGGATTTCGCACAGAACATGCCTGCGGGCGTCGTGGCGCGCGACTGTTTTCGATGCATGAGTTCGGGAGGGCATGGCGTGGAGCACGGTGTCAGCGCTCGTTGCTGCAGTTCTGACGGATCAAGTCCAGAAATACGGATTGCGTGGCAGTCGGCTTCCAATCCCTGCGGTACGCGAAACCGATTTGGCGGGCGCTATTTTCCAGTCGAATAGGAAGAGCAGCGAGAAGCCCCTGATCACTTTCGAATTCAAACTGGTTGGGCGACATGATCGTGATGTAGTCGCCCCGTAGCATCAGGTTTCGGACGAGGACCATCGAACTGGATACGATTCGAACAGGTGTCTCGGGCATGTCTTGAATGCGCAGGGTGTTGAACAGAAATGACCCGGAAGGTGTCTGCTTTGGCGGAGCGATCCAAGGGTAGGAAACCGTGTCCTGCAGGGTCAGATGCCGCCGTCCATGCAGCGGGTGATCCGCGCGTGCAACAAGAGCAAGCTGGTCCGAGAAAAGCGGCTCTTGGGTGATGTCTTCGGATGGAACGGGGTGCCTCAAGGCGCCAATGATAAAATCAATTTCGCCGGTCCTCAGGTCACGAAGCAGGCTGGGGTATGGCGCTTCGATGCATTGGATTTGCAGACCTTTGCCGCTTGCTCTCAGCAATTTATCAATCGCGTTCGGAAGGAGGGACGACCGTGACAGGGGGAGAGAGCCGACAACGATGCGAGTGCTGTCTTTTCCAAGATAGGCATCGATTTCGTACCGGGCTTGGCGCCATTCAGCGGCGGCCAACTGCACATGGTGGGTGAAAACCTCACCTGAAGGGGTCAACTCCACGGACCGCCTGACCGTCTGGAACAGCTCTATCGAAGCGAGACTCTCCAGGTCGCGTGCCGCGCGGTGAACGGCTGGTTGCTTGGCTCCAAGGTCACGCGCTGCCTGACTGAAACTACCTGCTTTCGCGACAGCGACGAGGGCCTGCAGCTGGACTTGCGTTGCCAGCTTGTAGAAATCCCTGCGTCCTCTCGAATTTGAGCTTCGGGGCGCCCGTCTCAGAGCCAACTCGTGGCCCTGCTGCAAAAGCTGTAAGAGCCGTTCCGTTCGCCCATTCAGGATCGCTCCCACCTCGGTCAGAAACATTCCTTTGGGACGACGATCGAACAGAGAAGACCCGAAAGCTTTCTCAAGTTTTGCGATTGCCTGCGTAATTGCAGGTTGAGACAGGTGAACGCGCTCGGAAGCAAGGCCAACCCTTTGCAGCCTGGCGACTTCGTTGAATGCAATCAGGTGGCGTATGTTGGGAACAAACGAATTCAACGGCACTATCCCGAAATTGTTGTGGAGTATTATAACAAATTCAAATCGCCTAGCCAGACTTCAAAATGGTCTCTGGCAGGCGCTCGGGTCTAAAGTCGATTTCATGACATCTGGCCTGAGTCGTTATCAGGCGTCTTTTGGAGAGGAGGAGGCGCTGTGGACCATCATTCATTTGACCATCACGCCATGATCGAGGGCACCACGATATTCGATGGCCGCCAGGCGATGAAGGGCTATGCCCTGAACAAGATGTGTTATTCATTCAATGCCGCCGAGGCGCGCGAGGCGTTTCTCGCCGACCCGGAAGCCTACATGCAAGAGTTTGGCCTGAACGACCAACAAAAGCAGGCTGTGCGCGACAAGAACGTCCTTGCCATGATCGAGGCAGGAGGGAACATTTACTACCTCGCCAAACTCGCCGGTATCTACAAGCTGAGCGTTCAGGATGTCGGCGCGCAGCAAACCGGTATGACCACCGAGCAATTCAAACAGAAACTTCTGGATGCGGGGAACTGAGACATGGCGACGATCATCGGTGGACTGACCACTTCGCACATTCCTGCAGTCGGGAATGCCATTCACAACGAGTTGTATGACGATCCCTATTGGAAACCGTTTTTTGACGGCTACCCTCCCATTCGTGAATGGCTTGGAGACCACAAGCCGGATGTGGCGATCAACATTTACAACGACCATGGGCTAGGGTTTTTCCTCGACAAGATGCCGACTTTTGCCATCGGTGCGGCGCATGAGTACCGCAACGAGGATGAAGGCTGGGGCATCCCTCAGCTGCCGCCCTTCCCAGGATATCCCGAACTAAGCTGGCACATTATCGAAAGCATGGTTGAACAGGAGTTTGACATCACCTCGTGCCAAGAACTTGCCGTGGACCATGGCTTTGTTGTGCCGATGCAGTTGTTTTGGCCAGGTGCGCCGAATAATCCTGACATGCCCCGGACAGTGCCGATCAGTGCAAACACGGTTCAACACCCGATCCCGACGCTCAAACGTGCGTTGGATTTCGGCAAGGCGCTGCGCAAGGCGCTGCTGAGCTTTCCGGACGACGCCAAGATTGTCGTGCTGGGGACCGGCGGCCTGAGCCATCAGTTGGACGGGGAACGTGCAGGTTTCATCAACAAGGAATTTGACCAGATGTGCATGGACAAGATCGTGACCGATCCCGAGTCCCTGACGTCAATCAGTCGAATGGAGCTTGTCGAGAAAGCCGGTGCTCAGGGTACCGAGTTCTTGATGTGGATGATGATGCGCGGAGCGCTCGGTGACGAGGTTACACCGCTTCACAAAAACTACCACATCCCGATCTCGAACACCGGTGCCGGTACGATGATGTTGGAGTGTGCCTAGGCCTCTTGCTCGCCGCGCGATCTGAATTTTTTTGGTGAAATCCCAGTTGCTTTTGAAAAGACCCGGCTGAAATAGGCCGGGTCTTCGTATCCCAGAAGGTAGGCAATCTGTGAAATGTTCAGGTTGGTAAAAAACAGGTGACGGCGCGCCTCCCTGACGATCCGGGCTTCTATCAATCGTGAGGCCGGAAGTCCGGTCGCCTGGCGCAAGACGCGGGTTAGGTGGGTTGGCGATACCGAAAGATCGCGCGCGTAGTCTGCCACCGACCAATGCCGATGGAAGTTTTCATCCAGGGATTTTTCGAACCGCGCACGCAATGGATTGTCGGTAAAGGTCGCATCAGAATAATCCAAGTTTGTGATGGCCCTTGCAACATGCCCCAACAGTTGAGCTGAAAGAGCTCTCAGGATATGTGCGCGTGCAAAATTTCGTTCCGCGTGCTCGCTGAAGATCTGGGAAACGACTTCGCGGTGGTGCTTGTTGTTATCGACCACGACAGGGTGTCTCAAGATCGCCCCAAGCCCCTCGTCGGACCGCAGAACCTCGTCCAGGAGTTCGACTCCGAGGGTTACGACCCACCCGCGTGTGAATTGCTTGAATGCGAACGAATGGACGCACCCAGCAGGCACATTTATCAGAGAGCCGTGGCCAAACGACATTTTGTCTCCATCCAAGGTTCCCTCGCCACCGCCTGTGTCCACAAGAAGAATTTGATGCAGCCGTCGATGGCGGTGTGCCGTGAACTCCCAGTTGTGCAAAACAGATCTTGCTTGAATTGTTTCGCAATGAACCACGTCGGGAAGTTCGTCGGATTCTCCGAACAGGTTGTAGTTCTCGATTTGGCTAATTTGCGAGCGCCGATCCATGTTCGAATTGTACAAGCAGCAAGGGCTTCCGTCCATTCCTTTGCGCGGGCTGCTTTGGCATATTGTCGGAAATTTGGAGGAGAAATCGATGAAAGTTCAGGTTGGTATTATTGGAGGCGGTCCCTCGGGATTGTTGCTATCGCAGCTCTTGGATCTCAAGGGTATCGACAACGTTGTCCTGGAGAAGCACAGCCGAGAATACGTTTTGGGACGCATTCGGGCAGGTGTTCTCGAGCATGGCTTTGCCGAACTCATGCGAGAGGCGGAGTGCGGAGAGCGCATGGACAAGGAAGGCGAGATCCATGAAGGATTTTTTATCGCCCACGAAGGTGTGAAAGACCGCATCGATCTGTCCAAACACACTGGCGGAAACTCGGTCGTTGTGTACGGCCAGACAGAGCTTACGCGCGACCTCTATGACGCGCGCGAAAAGATGGGCGGCAAAGTCATCCATAACGCCGAAAATGTTCAGCCGCACGATATCAAGACTGACTCACCCTATCTCACCTACCGCGAAGGCGACGAGATCAAGCGCATCGACTGTGACTACATAATAGGGGCGGACGGTTTCCATGGTGTGAGCCGCAAGTCGATTCCCAAGGACGTTCTTCGTGAGTACGAAAAGGTCTATCCGTTCGGTTGGCTTGGGGTTCTGTCTCGCACGAAACCAGTGTCGCCGGAGCTCATCTATGCCAAGCACGAGCGTGGCTTTGCACTTTGCTCGCTTCGCAGCCAGGTCCTTAGCCGTTATTACATCCAGGTTCCGCTGACCGACACGGTCGAGGATTGGTCTGACGATGATTTCTGGGCTGAATTGAAACGGCGCTTGCCGGCTGATGTGGCTGAAGGGCTGATCACGGGGCCGTCAATCGAAAAATCGATCGCGCCGCTTCGCAGCTTTGTCGCCGAACCGATGCGCTATGGAAACATGTTCCTCGCTGGCGATGCGGCGCACATTGTGCCGCCAACGGGTGCACGTGGATTGAACAGCGCCGCTTCGGATATCTATTATCTGTATCATGCGATGGTCGATCATTATGAGAAAGGTGATGACACGGGGCTGGAAGAGTACTCGCAAAAGGCTCTGGCGCGCGTCTGGAAAGCGCAGCGGTTCTCATGGTGGATGACCACCTTGCTGCACACTTTCCCCGACAACATTCCCTATGACAACAAACTGCAGGAGACGGATCTCGCCTATTTGTTGTCGTCAGAGAATGCCATGGCATCACTTGCCGAGAACTATGTTGGCCTGCCCTTCTGACCTGTGACAAAGCATGCGCGTCCCGATGTGACACGGTATGCGCATGCAAAATGTTGGTGGGCATGAATCCGCCATCGTTTCGCCATTTTATTGCCAAACATCTGAATATCTAATGGTCAGGTAATACCTGGCACAGCAAAAAAGTCTTCAGGAGCGCCAACGAAATATTCGCTCTCGGGACTGTGCTCCAAGCCAAGAGCACGCAGAACAGACACTTACTCCGCTGGAAAAGAAGCGCCGCTCGAATGAGCGGCGCTTTTCTCCCCGTGATACGGTCTTGTACGGCGCAGGTGTTCAGGCAGGTGTGTTGCCAATTGCGTTCACATAGATCGCACGCATCGTTGTTGTCGCGCAGATGAACAGCCTGTTCCGCTTGACTCCACCGAACGTCACATTGGCCACGACCTCGTCAATAAGTATCTTGCCCAAGAGGTCGCCATCTGACGAGTAGCAGTGGACGCCATCTCCCGCAGAACTCCAGATATTCCCCATCGTGTCGACGCGAAATCCGTCAAATAGTCCGGCATCGCTTTCTACAAGATCCTTTCCGGCCCCCACGGACTTGCCGTCGGCGGATACCGGGTATTCACGAATACGGGGTGTGCAATCCGGGACATGGGTTTGCCCTGTGTCGGCGATGTACAGCAGGCCTTCATCGGGAGAGAATGCCAGCCCGTTCGGTTGTACCATGTCCGTCACGACGCATGAGACGTCACCCGATGGATCAATCCGATAGACATTCCGGGCACCGATTTCGGACGGGGACTGATCACCTTCATACTCGCTGTCGATGCCGTAACTCGGATCGGTGAACCAGACAGAGCCGTCCGATTTGACCACCACGTCGTTCGGAGAATTGAAGCGCTTGCCTTCGAAAGTATCGGCAAGCACCTTCAGCGAACCATCGTGTTCAATGCGACTGACGCAGCGTCCGCGATGCTCACAACTGACCAGTCGACCCTGCAGATCAACGGAGTGTCCATTCTGATTGCGACATGGCTGTTCAAAAACCGAGACGTTGCCGTTGCATTCGTCCCATCTCATGGTTCGGTCATTCGGAATGTCTGACCATACAAGATATTTGCCTGCCGGAAGATAGGCAGGACCTTCGCACCAACGGCCGCCTTCCCACAAGAGATCGATGTTTGCGTTCTTGTGGATCAGGGATTTGAAACGTGGATCATGAATTTCGTAGTGTTCGCCTGGCATTTCAATTCTCCGATTTGGTTTAACGCTTTTGAGTTGAAGGCGGCCAAGGGGGAAGATCAGATTTCATTCGGCCCGGCCACGATTGTTGCGAAAAAGATTTTCGAAACAACTGCGTTTCATTCAAGGGCGCCACGCGTGCCGGGATAAAGGGCGCGGAAACGCTCCAGGTTCTCGGCATGATAATCTACCATGCCGATGTTCGGTTCGATCGTCCTTTCAATCGGGGCAGGGGCGCAGAATTCGAGCGGGTCTGTTCCCTCGGATGCGCAATAGCCCAATCTGGCCGCGCCGAAGGCTGCGCCGAAATCTCCTGCTTTCGGGAGGTGCAAAGGCGTGGCCGAGGCGTCGGCGATCATCTGCACCCAGGCCAGAGATCGAGCGCCTCCACCGATCGCGTAGACAAGGTCTGGTCGCGTGCCAGCGGCAGCCAGAGCATCGAAACTATCCACGAAGGCATAGGTGACACCTTCGAGCGCTGCCCGGGCAAGGTCTTCGACTTCTGTGGCCTGACTCATGCCGACCAATGCCCCGCGAGCGCCAGCATCATTGTGCGGCGTCCTTTCGCCCGAAAGGTAGGGCAAGAAGGTGAGCGGAGCTTTTGCCGGAGAACTGGCATCGATGTTTGCTGTGAGGCTGGCAGGCTCCCGGCCTGTCATGCGCGACAGCCAGTTCAGGGTATCCGTCGCCGAGAGAATAACTCCCATCTGGTGCCAGACGTTGGGAACTGCGTGGCAGAACGCGTGGACGGCCTGAGCCGTATTCGGAGCGAACCCATCCGTGGAAACGAAGAGCACTCCGGAGGTTCCCAGAGACGCAAAGCCAGCCCCAGGGCGGACCGCGCCCACTCCCGCTGCCGAGGCTGCGTTGTCGCCACCGCCGCCCGCTATCACGGGAGGGGTGGCGATGCCCCAGCGGGCCGCCAAGTCAGGGCGAAGTCGGCCTGCGGGTTGCGATCCTTCTACGAGGCCCGGCATGTGTGCTTCGGTGAGGCCCGTCGCTTCGAGTAGGTCTGCGGACCATCTTCGTGCCCCCACATCAAGCCAGAGTGTTCCTGCACTATCCGACATGTCCGAAAGGTGTTCACCCGTGAGGCAGAGCCGGAGGTAGTCTTTCGGCAGGAGAACCTTGGCAACCTTTTCAAAAATATCGGGTTCATTGCGGCGGACCCATTCCAATTTTGGGGCAGTAAATCCAGGCATGACGAGGTTGCCGCCAATGCCTCGGAAATCCGCTCGTGCCTCCAAGAGAGAACATTCCGCGCTGGAACGTCCATCGTTCCAAAGGATGCAGGGACGGAGCACTTTGTCATTTTTGTCCAGCAATGTTGCGCCATGCATATGACCGGAAAGGCCGATGCCCCTGACGCGCGACAACTCACCTGGAAATTTGGCCGTCAATTCGTCGATCGTTGCCGTGGCGGCGTTCCACCAGTCCGCTGGGTCTTGCTCCGACCAACCCGGTTTGGGCCGCGCGACATCCAATGGCGCGTGCGCCACGCCAATCACCGCCTGGTCCTGATCCATTATGATTGTCTTTACACCTGATGTGCCAAGATCAATGCCCAGCCAAATTCCGCCCTGCGCCATCTTTCCCCCCTTGGAGCCGGAGTGTTCCGCGCGACCTTAGAGGGCTAACTGTGTTTTGCCCAGACTGCGAAACAATTGGCAGCTCCGAATATTTTGCGCGTGAGCACCACGCGCTGGCATGGGCGAGCATTGCCTCGCGGCTGTACCTTGGTGGCCACGACATGCCTTGGACCCTCTCACATGAAGACGTCCTGACTGTCTTGCAAGCGCTGACGCCAGACTACGACTCCAAATCAGCCTGCGTCTTTCTTTGACATTGGTGCATGTGGATTGAAGAGTTGTCTTCCGATTGTGGAGGAAAATGATGCCGCTAGCCATGAACCGCGAGGTCTTCATCACTTGTGCCGTTACGGGCTCGGGAGGAACTCAGAATCGCAGCCCGCATGTGCCGCGCACGCCGGAGGAAATCGCCAACAGCGCAATCGACGCTGCGAAGGCCGGCGCCGCGATTGTCCATTGCCATGTTCGCGAACCTGACGATGGACGGCCGTCGCGCCGTATCGAACTCTATCGCGAAGTGACTGAACGCATCCGAGAGTCGGAGGTGGACGTCGTTCTGAACCTGACAGCAGGTATGGGGGGCGATATCGTATTTGGGTCGCCGGAAGCACCGTTCCCTCTCAACAGCGAGGCGACCGACCTGGTTGGTGCAAGCGAGCGAGTTGCCCACGTTGCTGAATGCCTTCCGGAAATCTGTACCCTGGACTGCGGTACAATGAATTTTGCCGAGGCCGACTATGTTATGACCAACCCGCCGGGAATGCTGAGGTCAATGGGACGCATGATGACAGAGCTTGGCGTCAAACCGGAAATCGAGGCGTTTGACACGGGGCATCTGTGGTTTGCGAAGGAGTTGGTGAACGAAGGCGTATTGAAAAGCCCGGCACTGGTTCAGCTTTGCATGGGGGTGCCATGGGGCGCGCCGGATGATCTCAACACATTCCTCGCCATGGTGCGCGCGGTGCCGCCCGAATGGACGTTCTCTGCATTTTCACTTGGACGAAACCAGATGGCCTATGCTGCCGCGGCGGTTCTGGCTGGTGGCAACGTGCGTGTCGGATTGGAGGATAACCTGTGGTTGGAAAAGGGCGTATTGGCAACCAACGCACAACTCGTTGAGCGCGCCGTGGGTGTCATTGAAGGCATGGGCGCACGCATCCTTGGTCCGGAAGAAGTGCGGCGCAAACTCGGGCTGACCAAGCGCGCACCTGTTTGACTAGTCGTCTTCGGCGTCGAGATCCGAAAGCTCTTGTGAAATGGGCGCTGACGGCGACCTGGGCGATTGCAACGCCTGGGCGGGCATCGCTTCGGCATTCCGTATCCAGATGTCGCGCTGGGCGAAGGGAATCTCGATACCTTCTTCGCGAAAGCGACGCGCGATTTCGTGATTGATATCCGATCGAGTAGCAAGTCCGAAATTGATATCGGTCAGAATGGCACGAATTTCGAAATCCATGCTGTCGGCGCCAAAACCTTGGAAAATGACGGCGGGCTGCGGGTTCAAGGCGACCATGGGATGGTCCAGCGCGATTTCGTTCAGGATCGCCTCGACCTTTCGCGTATCGGTGCCATATGCGACGCCAACCGGCACGGTTATGCGACCGATCGAGTTGCCGCGTGTCCAGTTCGTGACGGTGCCCGAGATCAGATCGCCGTTGGGGACGATGACGTCCGTGCGGTCAAACGTCTCGATCCGGGTCGAGCGTACGGAGATTGACTTCACAATTCCCATCTGGCCGTTCACTTCGACCCAGTCTCCTTCGCCAATGGGACGTTCGATCAAGAGAATTATGCCGGAAACGAAGTTGTTGACGATGTTCTGCAGGCCAAAACCGATGCCGACACCCAAGGCGCCAATGATCAGTGCAAATGACGACAGGTCGATGCCGGCAGCCGTGATACCCGCCATGGCAGCGATGGTGATGCCGATGTAACCCAGCCCGGAAATGATGGCGTTCTGACCGCCTTTGTCGAGGCCTGTGCGTGGCAGAATTCCGGTGCGAAGTGACCCCTGCAAAAGTCGTGTAAGAGCAAACCCTATCGCGAAGACAATCGCGAAGGTCAGGAAGTCGGTTGGCGAGATGGATGCGCCACCCAGTTGGAAGCCGGTCTTGAAATGCGTCCACCATTCCAGCAGGTCCGAGTCTTGCGCACCCCAGATCAGGGCAAAGATTGGCGTTGAGGCCAGCGTAAGCGCAAAGCTGACCAGGACCGGTGTAAGAGCTTGCTTCGCTTGGTCAGCGTCGAGCTTGCGCGCCATCGCATAGGCCGCCCGCAAAGCGAAATGCAGGCTGGCCAGGAATGCAAGCAGGCCCAAAGTTGGCGCAACCGGAACCAAGAGTGACCTGGCCAGTCCTTGTAGCCCGACAATCGCGGCCAAGGGTCCGGCAACAGACAGGAGTTGGACAGTGCCGCCGATCAAGCGTTCAACATGATCGCCAAAGCTTTGATCCTCGCCTTTGTCGACCTGTCCTCCTGCGCGGATCAGACCACCAAGCCGAAACAGGACGAAACCGGTGATCAGGAAAAGATCTGCGTTGATAACTCCATAGTGGTTGGCATCAAATTCGACCTGATCGTTAATGATGCTGAGAAGCAGTATCAGGCCGGCGCAAAGTCCCAGAAGCAGAGAATAAAAGCGCCCAGCCTTCCGCTGGCTTTCGTTCAGGGCCAAGGGCGTGGGAATGGCGTCGCGTTGCGGGAACAGACGCCCCCCGAGCCAGCGCCCGACTGCTGAAGCAAGGATGGCCCAATTGATGCCAATGGCGGCCCGAGTTCCGAGATCGCCAAGGATACCGGTCGAGATCAAGGCGGCATTGATCAGGGAAACGCCTGCCATGGCCATGAGAACACCGCCAAAAGATACGAGGAAGCCATATATGATGCGGCCGTGTTCTCCGGATCTGGTTTCGATCCGAGCAAGCCAACGTTCGATCATTCTCGGGCCGCGCGCGATAAGGACGCTGGCTACCACCAGGAAAATTACCGCAATCGCAATGCGTTGCCAGAATTCGTTCCGACTTGTGTCAGCGGCAAGGTTTTCCGCGACCTCATCGTGAATGCGCTCGACGACGGCTCTAAGTTCTGCGAATGCACCGGGCCAAAGCGAAGGGTCCAGCGGCGTACGCTGCAGCCTGAACATGGCATCGGTCTGCCGTGCTCTCAGCGTCGCATCGATTTGCGATATCAATGCGTCGGCGCGGGCGAAAGCTTCTTCCGCCGCAATGCGCGGCGCGCTTGCTTCCTTGAGCTGCCCATTGAGTTCCGCGCGCCGTTCCGCGACATTTTCCGCCTCGCTTTCCCCTTCAGCAGGGGCTGGACCTAGCGCTTCGATCTGTGCCTTGAGTCCCTCGATGCGAACGGCGTTGACGTCTTGTGCGGCCAGGAATTGTTCGCGCCAGTCCACCAGGTTGCCGCGCAAGTTGGCAAAACCTTCATCAGGCAGGCGATTGTTTTCGATGGTTTTTTCAACCGAGTCTGCAAACACGCTGAATTGGTCGAAATTTACCGTGTCCTGCGCCCAGGACAGGGCTGAAAACAGGATCCAGAAGACGAAAGTGGAGAGAAATGCGCCGGCCCGGAGCATTTCTCAGCCTTCGTACACGGCGGGCAGTAGACGTGTCTCGCCGTCCAGCCATGCGGGAACGGGCAAGTTGCGTTCTTTTAGGAACGATGGGTTGAACAGCTTGGATTGATACCGATTTCCATAGTCGCACAGGACGGTGACGATGGTATGCCCGGGCCCCATTTCCTTGGCCATTCGCACGGCGCCGGCCACGTTGATACCTGATGATCCACCCAGACAAAGCCCCTCTTTCTCAAGAAGTTCAAAGACCACAGGCAAGGCCTCATGGTCCGAGATCTTGTAGCTGGCGTCAGGGGTGAAACCTTCGAGGTTTGCGGTGATGCGGCCTTGGCCGATGCCTTCGGTGATTGAGTCACCCGCAGGGGGCTCCTCACCGGTATAAAGCTTGTAGAGACCTGAGCCGAACGGGTCGGACAGAGCCAGTTTGACCCCCTTGGGTTGAAGGGCCGCGGCGACGCCGGCAAGGGTGCCGCCCGAGCCGACAGCGCAGGTGAAACCATCGACTTTTCCGCCGGTCTGCTCCCAGATTTCTGGCCCTGTAGTCTCCTCGTGGGCCTGCCGGTTGGCGGTATTGTCAAACTGGTTTGCCCAGATCGCGCCGTTGGGTTCGGTTTCGGCGAGTTTGGCCGCAAGTCGCTGGGAATATCGGACATAATTGTTCGGATTTGAATATGGGACCGCCGGGACCTGGACCAGTTCCGCACCACATAGGCGGATCATGTCCTTCTTTTCCTGGCTTTGGGTCTCGGGGATCACGATCACCGTGCGGAATCCCATCGATGCGCCGACCAATGCAAGGCCGATGCCTGTGTTGCCTGCGGTGCCCTCGACGATGGTGCCTCCCTCTTTCAGGTCTCCACGTGCCACGGCATCACGGATAATGTAGAGCGCCGCACGGTCCTTAACCGATTGACCCGGATTGAGAAACTCGGCCTTGCCGAGAATTTCGCAGCCGGTGGCGTCCGAGGCGCCGCGCAGCCGGATCAGGGGCGTGTTTCCAATTGTATCAGACAGGTCGCTGCGGATGGTCATGATGTTTCCCTTTGGGCTTTCTACAGTCCTAGTGGCGCAGGCGTTGGGTTTCAATCCGCGTTCGAGAGTAAACTGGTGTGCGCACGTTGGGTTTGTACCCGACGGGTTTGGCCAGTTGATCACGAATAACAGGGGCAATGGGCGAAATCAGCAGCGCCGGCGCTTGGTGGATATTTCTCGCAGGATTCGCCGCGAGAGCGTTTTGGGGCCTTGCCCGGTTTGCCAAGGCAAAACGTGCGTTCAGATAATCCCCGGGGGGCGTCAATTGTCTTGAGTGCGCAACCTGTCGCGGTTCGCCGCCAGCCAACCGAGGCTGATCAGGAGCGGACCGGTATTGGCCTCGCCGGTTTCGATCATGGCCATGGCCCGGTTGAAAGGCAGGACGTGGGACATGATGTCTTCTGCTTCGCTGTCCAGCCCGGCAACGGTCCCGTCCGTTTGCGACAGGTCGGCCAAAGCGACATAGCTGTATAGAAATTCACTGTAGGCACCGGGCGAGGGATAGTAGCGGCCGACCAGGATCAGGTCGGAGACCGGTACGCCTGCCTCTTCCGCCAACTCCCGGCGCGCAGCCTGTTCGGGCGTCTCGCCGATGTCGATCCGGCCGGCGGCGGGTTCCAAAGTCCAGGGATTATTATCACCACGGCAAAAGGGGCCGTGGCGGAACTGGCGTACCACCAGGACAGTGTCGTTGCGCGCGTCATAGGGCAGGACGGTGACGGCATCGCCGCCCTGGAACGAGGCGCGTTTCACATAGGCACTGGTTGAGCCATCGAAGAGCGGGAAGGATAAGACGTCCTCGCGGACCGCGAAATAGCCAGTGTATGGCTGGGTGGTGTCCTGAATGGCCGGTCGTATCCCGGTCATGTCAGGAGCGAGGCTGCTGGGGGAAGGGCGGTCCTTTGCTCTGAGTCGTGAGGCCGCGCGCGTACGGATCTGGTCGAACAGGGGCGCGGCGTCTCCGCCACTGTGGGTGTCGATGAGGCGCATATATTCGAGTGCCGCTTCGCGTGTCAGGGCGCCATGGTCGGTCTGCCAGTCAGCCAAAGACCAGGGGGCACCCGGCAGCCAGAGGCCGGTGCGGGGTTTGTAGACCAGCGCGGACCGTGGACCCGTGTCGATTGTCACCGTCGCGGGCAGCAGGTCATAGCCGAAGCCGAGTTCATAGAAATCCAGCCGTTGGCGGACCTCGGGGGGCACTTCGACCAACAAGCCGGCAGCCGTCTGCCCCGGTGCGTCCAGGATCAGCGGAAAGGATTGCCCGCTGGCCCAGGTCACCCGGTGATCGGTCAGCGTGGCCGCGATTGAAGTCAGCCGCGTTCCCGCAACGATCCCAAGTAGGTCGGGGTCGCAAAGGGTGCCATAAAGGAAGACGCTTTCAGAAGCTGTCACGACCAGCGGCGAGCGAAGAATTCGGTGAACCACGACAGGAAGAGGGCGCCTACGATGGCGGGGATCACCACCTCCTGCACTGCGGCGAGTTTCGTAAAGTCGATGGCCAGTTGCGCCATGCCCTGAAGCGCCTGCATCGCGCCGTCATAACGCATGTCCATTGAACGCAGCACCATCTTGTATCCGGACCAGAAGACGATGCACCAGAAGGCCGTCGCCGCGAGCGTCGTTAATCCATAGCCGAAGGCCTGGCGATAAGTCTTGCCCGCGCCCTTGCCGAGGATGGTCCATCCCATCAGGAGGCCGATGATGGCATTTGTGCGCGACAGGGCGCCGACACGGGTCCCCTCGGTGCTTTCGAGCAGGGGTTTCACAAGGTCGGAGACGAAATACGCCAGGAACGCAAAGGAGATCGCGGCGATGAGTTTCCCGGCCGTAGGCATTTGTATTCTATCCCGGTTTTGTGACCGTTATCTGTGTTACGTCGATAGATCCTGCATGAAAGCCCGCCGCGCAAGACGTTAGATAGAAATTCCACATTCTTTGAAAACGACCGTCGAATCCAAGCAACGATACCTGGTCCCATTTTTCATTGAAGGTATCGTGCCAGCGGCGCAGAGTCTGCGAGTAGCTCTCGCCGAATTCGACGGATTTCAGGACCTTGAGACCTGCTTTTTCGACTTCGGCCCTTAATGCGGTCGGAGAAGGGAGCATCCCGCCGGGGAAGATGTACTTCTGAATGAAATCCACCCCCTTGCGGTAGGTGTCGAAACGCTCGTCCTCGATCGTGATGATCTGGAGCGTGGCGTTTTTTCCCGGCTTCAGCCGGTCGCGCAGAGTGTCAAAGTAGATGGGCCAGTATTTTTCGCCGACGGCCTCGAACATTTCGATCGAGGCAATTCCGTCGTAACGCCCTGTTTCGTCTCGGTAATCCTGCAGCTTGATCTCGACCTTGTCGGAGAGGCCCGCCTTTTCCATGCGGTCGCGGGCAAAGTCATGTTGTTCCTGGCTGATTGTCAGGCAGGTCACCTTGAGACCGCGCTCTTTCGCTGCGTATTCGGCGAAACCGCCCCAGCCGCAGCCGATTTCCAGCACGTGGTCGCCGGGTTGGGCACCCATCTGATCGACCATGCTCTGGTATTTTCGGGTCTGGGCGGCTTCCAGGCTTTCCTGGCCGGTGTCGAATATTGCGGAGGAATAGGTCATCGTATCGTCGAGCCAGAGGGAATAGAACTCGTTCCCGAGGTCGTAGTGATACGAGATGTTCTTTTTCGCCTGTTCCTTGGTGTTCGAGTTCATCCAGTGGCGTAGGCGTTCCCACATCCTGACCAGCATCATGCCGCCAAAACTGTAGTAGACGTCGTCGTTGTCGGCGTGAATGACATCCATGAACGCCTGGAGGTCGGGGGTCGACCACCAGCCTTCGAGATAGGCGTCGGCAAATCCAAGGTCGCCCTCGCGGATGAGGCGGGCAAAGACGTCGGAGTTGTGGATTGTAATTTCGGCCACGGGGCCGGGGTTTGGAGCGTCCACGCGGAACGTTCTGCCGTCCGGCAGGCGGAAGTCGACGCGCCCGTTTTTCAGCTTTTGGGCCAGAGAGAACGTGGCCGCGAAGTAACGCGGCAGGTCGGTCTGGCCTTCCAATGACATGATCGTCGTCATGGCCCTATCCCCCGAATTCTTCAAGAAAGACTAGTACAACAGCGTGTGCTGGCAAGGTTTTCTTGATTTCGGCTCCTTCAATGGTTCGCGGGCGGGAATGTGCGACGGAAATTCTGTGGTGCCGCGTTACATGTTCATTCGACGGGAGATTGGCATGATCAGACGGATTTCCACCACGCTTGGCATCGTGGCGCTTGGCTGTGCAGCACTGATGGCCGTGATCGACTCGCGAACTCTGGGTCAGCAGTTAAGCGGATTCGAGACACCCGCCGCCGAGACGGCGGGTCTGGATGGGGAGGCGGCCCGCCCCTGACGGTTTCAGGCGAAAAGGCTGCGCAGGACCTTTGGCAGTTCTTCGGAAATATCCTCGGCAATCAGGCCGGGCCCGAAGGAAAGCGCGCATTCAGTGTGAAGCCAGGCGGCGGTTTCAGCGGCCTGCATGGGCGGAAAGCCTCGGGCGAGAAGCCCGGTGATAAAGCCTGCGAGCACGTCGCCGGAGCCTGCGGTGGCAAGCCAGGGCGCGGCGCGGTCATAGATTGACGCGTTGATCGAGCAGCGACCCGAGGCATCGGCGATGACGGTGTCGGGGCCTTTGAAGAGGACGGTGCAGCCTGCTCGGGCGGCGGCGTCTCGCGTGGCATTGACCTTGGAGTAGGCGGGGCCGGTCTCGGCGGGGGTGCCGAGCTTTTCGGCGATATCGGGGAAGAGGCGTTTGAACTCGCCCGCGTGGGGGGTGAGGATGACATTTTCGTGGATCGCGTCGAAGAGAACGTCGGGGTTGCGTTCAAAGCGCGAGAGCGCGTCGGCGTCGAGCACGGTGGCGCGGTTGCCCTTGAGCGCGGCGAGGACCAGGGCCTGGGTGTCGACGCCAAGGCCAAGGCCGGGGCCGAGACAAAGGGCGTTGAGGCGGGTGTCCTGAAGGAGTTCGGTCAGGCCCGGCGCGCCGTCGAGCGTGGTGGTCATGATGGCGGTGACATGGGCGGCGACCTGCCAGAGCGCGCGCTCGGGGCAGGCGATGGTCACGAGGCCAGCGCCGATCCTGAGGGCGCCACGAGCGGCGAGGCGGGCCGCGCCGGTCTTGCCGGAGCCGCCGGAGAGGATCAGGGCGTGGCCGTGGGTGTATTTGTGGTCGCTTTGCTTCTTAAGGGCCTGGATACGCGCGGGCGACCCGGTTATGCGGCTTGGTTCGCGGTGCATTTACGCCTCCGGCACGAGTATTTCTGAAGAGAGGAAGATCATAGCCCGATGTCCTTGACGACGGTCTTGCCGCAGCGTTTCGCGCCTTCTCCGTCGACATGGCAGGGATTCATCGTATGGAACGTGACGGTAAGGTCGGCGAAGAACTGGAATTCGCCGAGGGGCTTGCCTGTGTCGCTGTCGATCCCGGATGGCATGTCTATGGCGACCATGCGCGTATCGGTGATCCCGGTGACAAGAGCAGCGTGGGCGGCAAAGTCCTGCACGAAGGCTGGCAAAGGCCGGGTCTGACCGATGCCGAAAAGCGCGTCGATGACCAGGTCTTGACTGTCGATGACCTGTCCATCCGAAAAGGGTTCAACCGGATAATCCGCGCGCCATCTCTGGTAGTTGGTTCTCGCATCTGGCGGCAGCTTGTCCGGATCGCCGAAAAGGAGCGCTTTGATCGTCCAGCCTTTTCCCTTGAGCAGGCGGGCAACAACAAAACCATCGCCTCCGTTGTTGCCTGGACCGCAGAGGATCAACGCCGTTTTTGGGTTCATGACCAGCTCGGGCCATTCCTCGAAAATCGCCTCGACGACACCGCGCCCCGCACGCTCCATCAGTTCAAGCCCGGTCACCTCGCCCGAGGCGATGGCGGCTTGTTCGATGGCGCGCATCTGCGCGGCGGTGAGGAGGTCGGTCATGGGCTGCTCCTTTGCCCGATAGTTATGGAGATTTTCTTTCCGGCAAGGCAAGTCGGGACCGTTGCGATTCAAAACGGATATTTTTTTGATCGAGTTGCACAAAATTTATGCAAATGGCATCAATCTGGGGGAGTCGGGAGGCTCGGGGCATCGGGTCTGATTGAGAGTCCCATGAGCCTCGTGATCTGACCCAATCAAACGCCCAAAGGGAGTCGGTGACATGAAGAAAGTTGAGGCGATCATCAAGCCGTTCAAGCTGGATGAAGTCAAGGAAGCGCTGCAGGATGTAGGTGTTCAGGGCCTTTCTGTTCTGGAAGTCAAGGGTTTTGGACGCCAAAAGGGCCATACCGAGCTGTATCGCGGCGCAGAGTATGTGGTCGACTTTCTCCCGAAGGTGAAGATCGAAGTCGTTCTGCCTGATGACCAGGTGGACGCGGCCATCGAAGCCATTGTCGCCGCTGCCAAGACCGACAAAATCGGTGACGGCAAGATTTTCGTCAGCGACGTCAGCCAGGCCATTCGTATCCGGACAGGAGAGTCCGGAACCGACGCGCTGTAATCCCAACATTACGAACACGAGAAAGAAGGGACCAAGTCCATGAGCACAAAAGACGTCGTCAAGACGATCAAGGACGAAGACGTAGAATACGTCGACATCCGTTTTACCGACCCGCGCGGCAAACTGCAGCACGTGACGGTCATGAACGACCAGGTCGACGAAGATTTTCTGGAAGAGGGTTTCATGTTCGACGGTTCGTCGATCGCCGGCTGGAAATCGATCGACCAGTCCGACATGAAGCTGATGCCCGACACCAGCTCGGTCTATATGGATCCGTTTTTTGCCGAGAAGACGCTGGCGATCCACTGCTCGGTTGTCGAACCCGACACCGGCGAAGCCTATGACCGCGACCCGCGCGGCACGGCCGAAAAAGCCGAGGCTTATCTCAAGTCCTCGGGCATCGGCGACGCGGCCTACATGGGACCGGAAGCAGAATTCTTCCTGTTCGACGACGTCCGCTACTCTGTCGAGATGAACAAGGTGTCCTACGAGGTCGACGCGATCGACGCGTCCTGGAACACCGACACCGAGTACGAGATGGGCAACATGGGCCATCGTCCCGGCGTCAAGGGCGGCTATTTCCCGGTTCCGCCGATCGACGACGCCCAGGACATCCGCTCGGAAATGCTCTCGACGATGAAGCGCATGGGCATGAAGGTCGACAAGCACCACCACGAGGTGGCATCGTGCCAACACGAGCTTGGCCTGATCTTCGGGACTCTGACCAAGCAGGCCGACGAACTGCAGAAATACAAGTACGTCATCCACCAGGTTGCCCACGCCTATGGCAAGTCGGCGACCTTCATGCCGAAGCCGATCTCGGGCGACAACGGCACGGGTATGCACGTGAACATGTCGATCTGGAAAGAAGGCAAGCCGCTGTTCGCCGGCGACAAGTACGCCGACCTGAGCCAGGAAGCCCTGTATTACATCGGCGGTATCCTGAAGCACGCCAAAGCGCTGAACGCCTTCACCAACCCGTCCACCAACTCGTACAAGCGTCTGATCCCGGGCTTTGAAGCTCCGGTTCTGCGGGCTTACTCGGCTCGTAACCGTTCGGGTTGCGTGCGTATTCCGTGGGCTGAATCGCCGAAAGCCAAGCGCGTCGAGGCTCGTTTCCCCGATCCGTCGTCGAACCCGTACCTGTGCTTCTCGGCCCTGCTTATGGCTGGTCTCGACGGCATCAAGAACAAGATCGATCCGGGCGAAGCCATGGACAAGGATCTTTACGACCTGCCGCCGGAAGAGCTGGCCGGTATCCCGACGGTCTGCGCCAGCCTGCGCGAAGCCATGGAAGAACTGGAAGCCGACATGGACTTCCTGCTGCAGGGCGACGTGTTCACCAAGAGCCAGATCGAGGGTTACATGGACCTCAAGTGGGAAGAAATCTATGCCTACGAGCATTGCCCGCATCCGGTCGAATTCAAGATGTACTATAGCTGCTGATCGCAGTTCATCTTTTGACACTACGAGAAGGGCGCCCGGTTGGGTGCCCTTTTCATTTGCCAGCCTCAGTTTTGCCGGGCATCGCTTTCGAAAAGCGCGGTATGCAGCGTGATCCGCGGGCGAAAGCCGAGCGATTCATAAATCGAAATCGCGGCGCCATTGGTCGAGAAGACGTGCAGATAGGGAATGTTTCCTTCTTTCTGGATGTGGCGCTGAACGTGCCGACAGAGGCGCGATCCCAGGCCGCGACCACGGAAATTGGGGTGGGTGCAGACACCGCTGACCTCGGTAAAGCCGGGTTGGCGCATCCGCTCCCCGGCCATGGCGATCAGTTTGCCGTTGGCGCGGACACCCCAGTAACGCCCCAGGAGATGGGTCCGTTTCGCGAAAGGCCCCGGCTTGGTCAGTGTGGCGAGCGCCATCATGTCGTCGGCATCGCCCTCATCGAGCAGTTCGATGGCGGGGTCGTCTTCGCCGTCGTCCACCGGGTCTTCACCCATCATTTGCATGCCTTCCTGGCGGATTACCGCATAGGCACCGGGCGGGCAGCGGGGCGGCGTGGACTGACCGGTGAAGGCAGAACCGGTTTCGGCGATCAGGTCTGCAAAATCGGCGAGGCTTGCGTCGCTATCGTCGCCCAATCCTCCAAGCGGACTGACATCGGTCTGAAAGCGGCGCGCACCGCCTTTGCCCATGGCGAATTGCGCATGGAGCGTGGTCAGACTGCTCCACACCGGGCGGTCCAGGACATGTTCAGTCATTGGCTTTCGCTCCTTCGCTTCTGGCTGCGCGTGCGACCATTGTTTCTGCGGCGAGGCCGTCTTCGAGTCTGCCGAGATGGTCGAGCAGGCTGCCGTCAGTTTCAGACAGGATTTCGCCCAGGTAGAGTTCGATGGCCGGCCAGATTACATCGCGGCCCTGCTGGATGACGTCGCGGCCGGCGTCGGTGAGGTCGACACGCCGGACTCGCTTGTCGCGGTCGTCGCGCGAGACGGAGACGAGTCCCTGCTTGGAAAGCTGCGAGACATTCCGGGTGACGCCGGGTTGGGCAACTCCAAGCGTCTTGGCGATCTGGCCAATCTCCAATGCGCCGTTTTCGGCAAGTGTGGTTAGCAAGGGGTATTGGAAAGCCTGGATCGGCACATCATGGAGATCGAGGAGATCTTGAACCTCGCTCTGGAGGCGTTCGCTGATGCGTTTCAACCGGCTGCCGAGTGCAAGAAGACCTTTTCTGCGGACAATATCATCGATCATGAATCTGCCTCATCCATAACAAGATAAATAACACGTTATATAAATTGGTATGGATGTCAAGTTTTGTGAAGGTCCAAATGTTCGGGATGCTTGGATCAATGACTACGGTGTGACTTGGCCTTAAGAACGCCACGTATCCAAAGGGCCGCGGCGGCCGCAAGTGTCAGCGCGACGGCGAGGCCGATCAGGTCGCTCATGACTTGGGCCACGGTGCCGATCTGGTCCATGAAAATATATCCAAGTCCGACGTAGAGTGTGACCCAGACGGTTTCTCCCAGAACGTCCCAGATGGTGAAGCGAAGCCAGGACAGGCCGGTGGCGCCTGCAATGAAGTTCACCCATGGGCCCAGAGGGGCAAGAAACCAGGTGGACAGGAACACGCCCATGCCGCCGCGCCGGTCGACCAGAGTCTCGGCGCGTTTCAACACGGCGGCGCGGGCCGGGGCGCGGGACAGCCGGGTAACGAGAGCGCTGCCCCCGGTGCGGCCGATGAAGTATCCGGTCTGGTCGCCGATCACAGCTCCGAGATAGGCGGCGAGCGCAACGGACAAGATCGTTAGGTCGCCAGAAGCAACAAAGGCGCCACCGGTCAACATCATCATTGACGTCGGAATCGGCAGGGCGAGGCAGGAAAGAAAAGCCGAGGCAAAGATGACATAAACCCCGAACTCGGTCACGAGGCCAAAGACGGTCTCAGTCATGGGTGCCGCCAGTCCGCGTGGCGAGGTCGGGATGGGTTTCCTGGATGACGGCCTGGACTTCGGCAAGGATCTGCGAAAGGGGCACACCGCGGTAGTCGGCCAGTTCCTCAAGGCTCATGGGGCCGTCAGGCGGCGGCACAGGCGCTTCGATGGCCTGGAGCAGATCGCGGAAGGGTAAGTCCCAGGCGCGGGCCACATAGCGCGGTGTCATCCAGGGTTCGACGCCTTGCGTCTGGATGTCCCAGTCCGGGTGTCTGTACCAAAAGATCGCCGTCCGCACACCAAAGACCACGGCGGCTGCCAACGCGAGGAACAACACGACGGTGGCAACCGGCGCGGCGTGCCAGAGTTTCGCGATGAAGGTTTTCGCGCGCACGATCATCCTGTGGCTCCTTTTGCGGCCTGGCATTATACGACGGAAATTGCGGTTTCCGTCGTGTCCCGGCCGACGCCCGGCCAAGGTGATACGTTCACTGTACAGGTCCGAGGACATTCCAACCACCTGGTAGGCTGGCGTGCAAGCCTGAGTGTCTAGCTTTCTGGGCACGGGCCAGCCGGGGTGCGCATTCGGGACGTCCCGGCTGTCTTGGGTGGCCTTGGGACGTCCTGACAGGGGCCCTGCGGACGCAAGGCCGAGCGAAACAGCGTCAAACTTCTGACAAAAATGGCCAATAGCCGTGCCCCATGAGGCATGCGTCGAACATATCCGGCTGGACTGCGGCCCTGTTATTGCTGTGCACGTGGTCGATCATCCTGATTGTCCGCTATTGGGGTATGCCCGCGGTCGATATGGAGCCGGTATACCTGGCGGCGCGCTTCGTCTGGCTGGGCGAGCCCGGCCTGATCTACGGCGGCCCGGGTCAGGGCTTTACCCGGGGTGTTTCGCCGGAATGGCAGGCCGAGCTTGCCCTGTTCGGTGTCTCGTCTGGAGGGGCGCAATTCGTCTACCCGCCCATCTGGGCATATGTGCTGTCGCCACTGGCAGGCGTTCTGGACCCCATTTCGTTCTTCAATGGGGCAAGGGTGCTGGTTGTGGCGTCTTTTAGCGCCTCGATCTTGTTGACGTATCACATTATGCGGCCGTCATGGCCGCCGGCACTGTTCGTGTCGGTCGCGATCATCGTGGCGGAAACAACCATGCCGTTCCTTATGGCGATCGAGTTGGGACAATTGCATCTGGTTGTCATTGCCGCAGTGCTTTTCGCATTTGAACGCTATGCCAAGGGAAAGGACACTGCTGCCGGGCTTGCCCTCGGGCTTGCGGCAGCGATCAAGATTACCCCCATAATTTTTGTCGTGATTTTCCTGGCGGATCGCCGCTTTCGTGCCATGATCGTTGCAGCTGCCGTTCCGGTGATTGTCGCCTGCATGAGCATCGTGGTGGCAGGAGGCGAGGCGCACGGCGTGTTCCTTGACCGGATCGGTCAGATCGAAGCTTTGGTGCCAGTGGCTGGTTTGAATCTGACCTTCGAAACTGTCGCTCACGATTTTTTTGTTGCGCTTCCGCACTGTCACGAGTGCCTGGATCCACGGGTCGGTCGCAACGTTGCCTTGGTGGCAACGATTGGTGCGGTACTGTTGCCGGTCAGCCTGGGAGCAATCTTGTGGATCACGCGCAAGATGCCCGATGACACGCGTATGTGCACAAGATTGCTGCCGGTTTCGGTCGTGATCATCTTTTTCGGACCTCTTGGGTGGATGCACTATTACGTGATGCCCGTATTGCTGTTCCAAGGGTTGGCCCCAAATGTCCATCGGCGACTTGGAATTCCCGCCGGCGCGATGGCCTGGATCGGTGTGAGCGTCTTAGCCATTGGGGCGGCACTCGAAGGGCAGCCGGTTGTGGTAGCCAGTGACTTTTATCCCCAGCACATCGCGCTGCTTTCGATCACAGCGACGATCGTGATCTTTGTGGCGGTTGTTTGCCGTTCGCGAAGCGCGTCCGATCTGACGCTACGGGTGAAAGCAACCTAGTCGCTGCGCGGGTTTCGAACCCGAGGCTGGTCTTAACGGGCTGTCAATGCGTCGCACGCACTTTCGATATTGTCGTGCCCTCTGAAAGGCAGTGTTAATGTAGACGCGCTTGGATCACGGCGAGGTGATCATTCGCGACCAGGTGTTGGCTTGAACGTCAGCGCACCTATTTAGAATAATCATGTGAATAGATGCACACTCCCATCATCCGTGCATCCACAACTCAAATGGAGGAACGCGTGAGAGAGACAGCGCTCACACAACGCCGGATCCACCCCCTGCAGACGATCTGGCTATTCATTGTCGCGGCAGCCATCCTGATGGCTCAGACCATGGCCGCTGCAGCGCAATCGCGACCCGATACCTTTGCCGACCTTGCTGAAAAGGTCAGCCCCGCGGTCGTCAACATTACAACGTCAACCACGATTGCGACGTCGGCTCAGCCGGGTCCGATCGTGCCGGAAGGTTCACCCTTTGAAGACTTTTTCCGGGATTTCATGGATCGCAACGGCCAGGGCGGCCAGGAGCGCGCACCGCGTCGCAGCCAGGCCCTTGGATCGGGTTTTGTGATCTCGGAAGACGGCTACATCGTCACCAACAACCACGTCATCGAAGGTGCCGACGAAATCCAGGTCGAGTTCTTTGAGGGCTTCGAACTGGAAGCCGAACTGATAGGCACCGATCCGAACACCGATCTTGCGCTTTTGAAGGTCACTTCGGACGAGCCGCTGAAATACGTCAACTGGGGTGACAGTGAAGAAGCTCGTGTCGGTGACTGGGTCATGGCCATGGGCAATCCCCTGGGCCAGGGCTTTTCGGTCAGCGCCGGGATCGTTTCGGCCCGTGGTCGTGCCTTGTCGGGCAGCTATGACGATTACATTCAGACAGACGCCGCCATCAACCGGGGTAACTCGGGCGGGCCGTTGTTCAACCTGAATGGAGAGGTCATCGGCATCAACACGGCGATCCTGTCGCCGAACGGCGGATCGATCGGAATCGGCTTTGCCATGTCGAGCCGCGTGGCCGAGAACGTCATCAGCCAGTTGCGCGACTATGGCGAAACCCGCCGGGGCTGGCTGGGTGTGCGCATTCAGGACGTGACCGAGGATCTGGCCGAAGGGCTGGGTTTGCAAGAGGCGCGTGGCGCCATTGTCACCGATGTGCCCGAGGGACCCGCCTTGGAAGCGGGCATCGAATCGGGTGACGTGATCCTGTCGTTCGACGGTGTCGACGTCGATGATACCCGTGGATTGGTCCGCCAGGTTGGAGAAACCGAGATTGGCAAAGAGGTCCGGGTGAAGATCTTCCGCGACGGCGAAACAGAAACCCTGAGGGTGACCCTGGGCCGCCGTGAAGAAGCCGAACGTCCCGTGCCAGCGTCGGTGACGACAACGGAACCGATCACAAGTGATTTCCTGGGGCTGACCGTCAGCAATATGACGGATGAGTTGCGCGCGCAGCTTGGCTTGCCGGAAAGCGCCGAGGGTCTGGTCGTGGCCGATGTGGCCGAGGACAGCGAGGCCTATGAGAAGGGCCTGCGTGCGGGCGATCTGATCACTGAGGCCGGTCAGGAGAAAGTCGAAACTGTCGCCGATCTGGAGAGCCGGATCGAGGATGCACGCGAGGCTGGTCGCAAGACTGTCCTGCTTCTAGTGCGTCGCAATGGCGATCCGAGGTTCGTGGCCTTGTCGCTCGACGAGAGCTGATCTGATCGAAATTGATTGGGAGGGGCGTCCAGCGGGGCGCCCTTTTCTTTTGGGGTACGGTGGCACCGGGGTGCGACCGCTTGAGTACTTTCAAAAAGAAGAAGATCTATTGCCAAAACTTGCCGACCGGGGTCAGCTCGGCTTTGTGATCATCAGCCAGAGGATGGCGAGGACGGCGGCAAAGGCGGGCCAGCCGAAGGCGAACCACCAGCGGTAGAGTCTGAAATAGGCGGTTGGCAACGGGGTGTCCGTATCGCGCGCTTGTTTGGCGAGGTCGCGCATTCGGATTTGCATCCAGACGACCGGGAGCCAGAAGGCGCCGGTGAAGACGTAGAGCGCGAGCGACCAGGTGATCCAGCCTTCGGTCAGGGACCACCCGGCAGAGCGAACCAGAAGATATCCGGTGACCGGTTGAGCAATGGCTGCGGTGGCTGTGAAAAGGGTGTCGGCAAGAACGACTATGCCCGCGACATGGGCGACCAACGCAGGCGAACGGCTTCTGTGCGAGACAACCATGAAGAAGGCGATGCCCGCACCGGTGCCGAAGAGCACCGTTGCGCCGATGACATGAAGATAGAGGAGGATGTCGTGCGTCATCTGTCCTCCAGCGCCAGGGCGACGAGCAGCGCGAGCACGGTTCCGGGCAAGACCTTGAGCATCGGGCCCAACGGGTCGGCCCAGAGGGCGGGGGTATGGATCAGGCTTCCGGCCATATAGGCGAAAGAGAGGGCAACCATCGCGGCTGCCGCACGTTTGGCCAAGGGGCGCCAGAGGATTGCCATTCCGAGAGCCATGTCGATAAGGCCGCCGCCGACGACAAGCGCTGTTTGGGTGCCGGGGGCGAGAGAGGTGTCGGCCAGTGTTTCGAGGGCCGACGGGGCGCGGACAAGGCCAATCAGTCCCGAGGTGAGCCAGAACAACGCGAGTGTGCCAATGGCCAGTGGCAGGGCCAGGTACATTCGGGCGAAAAGCCGGTCCTGGCGGGTGGCGGGCATGGCGGCGAGTGTATCAGCCAGGCTGCGGCAGGAGATGGTCTGAGAGCTTGGATCGGCGCGGACGCCGTCGCCTAGGGCAGTCAGGGCAGTTGTTCTGAGCGGAGAGCGCCAACCGAGGTGGCCGAGGGCGTCGGCGGCTTTGCCAAGGGCGTTCAGCAGCGGGCGTGGAATCGATGGCCGGATGCGAGCCGGTGGAAGGCCGAGCCACTGGCGTATGGCCTGGCAGAGGTCGGGGAAACTGTGGTCGTCGGGTTCGGCGAGATCAATGATGCCGCCATGCGGGATCCGGCCGGTGGCCGCGGCAACTACCGTAGCGGCCACCTCGTCGACGTGGACGGTCTGAATGCGGGCCTCCGGCAGGACGTCGGGCAAGATTAGGGGCAGGGAAGAAGCGGCGCGCAGGAGGGCTGTGCCGCCATATGCCTCCGGTGCGAGGACCAAGGCAGGACGCAGAATGACCCAGTCGCGTGCCCTGGCAGCGACCAGTGCGTCGCCCTCGGCCTTGGTGCGGAAGAAGTCGGTGGAGGCCTCGGGGCTGACGCCGACGGCCGAGATCTGGACCATCCGGGTCTTGGCGGGGAGTGCCTGGGTCAGCCGGTCGACCATGGACACATGGATGGCGCGGAGGTTGTCGCGGGCGCCGTCCTGAAGGGCTCCGGCGGCGTTGATCACAAGGTCGACGCCGGAAAGGGCCTCACTCCATTCAGAGACGGAGAGATCCGTGATGTCCCGGATGATCCAGTCGAAGCGATGCAGCGGGCGGGTCGCCGCGCGTGACCTGCCAAGCCCGGTGACCTGAAAGCCGGCTTCGGCGAGGTGGCGCATGATGGCGGCGCCGATAAGACCGTAACCGCCGAGAACGATGGCCTTTGGCATATCGCTCGCGCCCGCCGGTTATTCGGCTGCGAGCGGGATGTCGGTGCGCCCGATCTCGGAAACCTCGGCGACGACCCGGTCGATCAGGGCGCGGAAGGCCTGGAAATTGTTGTTTGGTCGGACCGCCTGTTCGTTCATGTAAAGCGAGCGGTCGATCTCGATCTGGACGACGTGGCGGTTGCGCGAGGGGCGGCCGTAATTCTGAGTGACGAAGGCACCGGCAAAGGGGGCGTTGCGGGCGACGCGCAAGCCGACTGCGGTGAAAGCGGCCTCAATGCGGTCGACCACCTCGGCCGACGCAGCCGCACCGAAGCGGTCGCCGAGTACGATTTCGGGGCGGGCGTCACGGGATTTCGAAAGCGATTCGATGGCTTCGTGCGGCATCGAGTGGCAATCGATCAGAATCGCCTCGCCGAAGAGCACGGCGCTGTCTTCCATCAGCGTCTCGAGCGCGTCGTGCCAGGGCCGCCAGACCTCGCTGATGCGGGTGTCGGCCTCCTTGCGGGTGATCTTGCCGCGATAAATGGCGCGGCCATTCGCAACGACGCGGGGCACCACGCCGAGGCCGGAGGCGACTCGGGGGTTGTGAGCGACCTTTCGGACGCCCTCGATCAAGGCCGGGTCAAGTTCGTCGGTCGCGCGGTTCACATCAAGCCAGGCGCGTGGCGCCGTGGCTGCGAGCAAGGGCGCGCCGTGATGGGGCGCGGCGGAAAACAGCTGATCGACGAAGGCGTCTTCTGAAGAACGCAATGTAATTTCATCGAGAATCGAACGGCGAATGAGGCTGCGCGGGTAGTCACGGCCCGAATGCGGCGAGGCAAACACCACGCTCGTGGTCCGAATTTCCGGCATTGTGAGACGATAAGCAGACACGCAACACTCCTTAACTAGTCGGATAATAGACAAGAAATCGGAATGTCAAAACCCCTTGAAGTGGGGTGGCGATCCGATTATAGAACGCCGGACCAGCGCGGGGCCTGCCCCGCGTCTTGTTCTTTCGGGGACCGGGCGACAGCGTTGGACAAGGGCGATTAGCTCAGCGGTAGAGCACTTCGTTGACATCGAAGGGGTCACTGGTTCGATCCCAGTATCGCCCACCATTCACCGCCCCGACCCCGGATGGGGGAGGAGGCAGAACCGAAACACCGGCGCAGTCAGCGCCGCGACAAGAGGAGAGGGACCATGAAGGTTCGCAACTCGCTCCGCTCGCTGAAGAACCGGCATCGCGATTGCCGTGTGGTGCGCCGCAAGGGCCGCGTCTATGTCATCAACAAGACGCAGCGTCGGTTCAAGGCTCGCCAGGGCTGATCCTGACTTACAGAACATCCGAATGAAAACGGGCTGCCGGTTTGGCGGCCCTTTTCTTTTGCAAAAAGGGGCTCCACCCCCTCTTGGCCTTTGGCCAGTTCATCCCCGGTGCAATTCAGGGCCAGATGAAATGGGGCCGGGCTTCCGGGAGGCTTTGTACTCTTGGCTATCCGGGTGGTGAATATGGTCGTGGCCTACGTTCCGTGGCGTCGGATGATCGATCTCTTCGCGCGGCAATTGTATAGAGTATGTGCGAAAATGCAGAGTTTTTGCCTGAAAATTGTGAATTATGTCGATGGAAGCACAGTATTCCAAGGAGTGTCCACATGAGCACACTGAACATCGCCGTTATCAACGGCAGTACCCGAGAGGGCCGCTTTTCCGAAATGCCAGCCGCCTGGATTGCCAAGACCGCGGCGGCGCAGGGGTTCGACGTAACCGAAATAGATCTGCGCGACTATGATCTGCCCTTTTTGGGTGATCCGCGCGCGACAGAGGCGCAGGGCGCGGAAGTGGCCCGTTTCGCCGAGGATGTCTCAAAATTCGACGGCTATGTTTTCACCGTTGCCGAATACAACCACGGCCCGACTGCCGCGCTGAAGAACGCGCTGGACCTGGGCAGGTGGGCGAAAAAGCCGGCGGCCTTTGTTGCCTATGGCGGCGTTGGCGGCGCACGCGCGCTGGAGCAGGTGCGTCTCTTCGCCGTTGAGCTTGAGCTTGTGTCGACGAAAACGGCCGTGCACATCGGTTGGCCGGATTACCTTGCGCTTTCTTCGGGCAAGACAAAGCTCGAAGACCTGTCCCACTTGGTCGACAGTGCCGCGACCATGCTGGGCCAGCTCAAGTGGCTGGGACTTGCGTTGAAGGCTGCGCGCGAGGTCGATGTGATCGCCAAGGCGGCCTGATCGGTCTTCGAATCTATTCTGCAGCGGTCGCCGGTACTTCGGGCTCGGCGGCCGCATCGCGTTCAGCGCGCCAGGCACTCAGCAATTTGCGCATGAGGGTCTGAACGGCGGCGTCGGTGGCATCGTCTTCGTGGAATCGGCGGCCGTTCAGGAATTTTCGCAGCGGATAGGGGCGACGCTTTGCCAGGATGCGCTGAAGCTCGCCCGGCAGCATTCCGGCAGCCACATGGGCGCGCACCCAGGCCTCGAGAAATTCAATCTCCGTGACCTCGCTGTCACGGCACCAGGCGGTTTCAAAAAGCCGCATGATATAGCTGAGGACCACCGGGCGGACGTGACGTCGGTCAGCTTTGTATGGGCTTCGGAAGACGTCGGTGACCAGTTCGTACGAGGGCCAGTAGAACATGCGACCTTCGTCGCGGACGTCGCGTACGACCTCGTCCACGGCGACCCTCAGCGTGGCCTTGGAGACCGAGTTGGCGGAGATGCAGGAGACATCGCGGAAAGTGGCGATCAGCGGGACCGGCGAGAGCGTCACGATGATCTTGGCATCGGGGCGATACTTTCGGATCAGGTCATAGATCGCGCGGATGTTTTCGCGATTTTCCTCGACCGTGGACAGGCGGAATTTGTGCCGCGACGGGTCGTAGGCATCTTTTGGAATGGTGCGCCAGAAGACGTTGCCGGTATGGTCGTCGTACCAGACTTCTGACAGGCCAAAGGTCAGGATGAAGACGTCGGTTTCATCAAAGATACGCTTGGTTTCGAGCCGGACTTCTTCGTCGTAGCCGTATTCTTCGGCCTTGTAGCCGTGCCAGAGCGCCTGCTCGAAGACCCGGTTCTCCCAGGCCCATTCGAATTGCTGACGAATGACAAAACTGTTCACCATGCCTTCGCCCATGGTCACCACATAGGCGCGGGTGGCGTCGTCGGCCTTGTTTAAGACGCGAAAATTACGTTCGGACAGCCAGTTCGAGATATTGGCGGCAAAGCAGGAGCCGAAAGCAGTGATCTGGGTGGACTTGTCGATCAGTGGTTCATCGGGCAGCCAGCCGTGGAGCACGTACTTCTCGGGACCATCGGTCGCCATGAGTTGGTCGAGCTTGGGGTTGAAGTTGGTGTGTTCACCACGAAACCAGGTGCGGAATTCCGCACCTTGTGCACTGGTTTCCTGGAAGGCGACGCCCACGGCGCCGGTCTCTGCCTCGTCCATGTCGGCGGGGTCGGACACACTGCTCTCCTGTTTTCTTTCGAATCTGCCTGATCTGCTTATGAGGGTCAACGGCGCACAAGGTGCGAAGCGAGTCACCGGCTTTTGAACTATTTGTGCAAAATTGCACACAATACGTGTGCCTTCCGGTATTTCTGCGCGAAAAAATCTGACTATCTATGACGTTCAAAGGAGGTGCCGAATGGGCAAGCTAGTGAACGGCGAATGGAAAGATGTCTGGTATGATACCGAGAAGACGGGCGGCAGCTTCAAGCGATCGGTCACGTCGTTTCGGAACTGGATCACCGCGGACGGTTCGGCCGGACCTTCGGGTGAGGGCGGTTTCAAGGCCGAGGTGGGCCGGTATCACCTCTATGTATCTTATGCCTGCCCCTGGGCACATCGCACGCTGATCTTTCGTGCGCTGAAGGACCTTGAGGACTATATTTCGGTCTCGGTCGTCGACCCTGACATGCTGTCCGAGGGCTGGACTTTTGACACCGGGTTTCCCGGGACGACGGGGGACGATCTGTTTGGTCTGCCCTATCTTCGCGACATCTATACAAAAGCGGACCCCGGGATTTCGGGGCGCGTTACCGTGCCGGTCCTTTGGGACAAGCAGCGCGGGACCATCGTATCGAACGAGAGCTCAGAGATCATTCGGATGTTCAATTCCGCCTTTGATCATCTGACGGGCAACACCAAAGATTTCTGGCCGGAAGAGTTGCGCGAGGGCATCGACGAGGTGAACGCGCGGGTTTACGACACCGTGAACAATGGAGTGTACAAAGCTGGATTTGCCACCTCGCAAGAGGCATATGACAAGGCCGTCACCGAGTTGTTCGACAGTCTGGACTGGCTGGAAGACCGTCTGTCAGGGTCCCGCCACTTGATGGGCGATCGTGTGACAGAGGCTGACTGGCGGTTGGTGACAACACTGTTCCGGTTTGATCTGGTGTATCACACACATTTCAAGTGCAACCGGAACTACCTGCGGGATTATCCGAGCCTCTGGGCCTATACACGCGAGTTGTACCAGTGGCCCGGTGTGGCCAAGACAGTGAATTTCGACCACATTGTGCGCCACTATCACTATAGCCACGAGACTATCAATCCGCACCGGATCTTGCCGACCAACCCTGTCCTGAACTGGGACGAACCTCACGGTCGCGAGGATTTGCTGAAGTCGGCTGCGTGAGAGTCAGAGCCCGTCGGTGTGTGTGATCAGAGCGATCGGGGCATCTGGCGCACGTTCGTAGTCGAGAGGGGGTTTGTCGTTGGCGATGGTGGCGCGCTTGAATTCGAACACCATTTCGCCCGGCCCCTCCTCGGACGCGATGATCAGGCACTGTGACAGGTGCTGAGGCCCGTCATAGACATCGACTAATCCACGCAGATGTGGTGCATCATCAAGGTCGAGTGCGAAGCCGTCTTCCCAATACCGCAGGATGGTGAACGTGCGGTCCCCCGCTTTCACTTTCATGCGGCTTTTTTTCCTGAGTGCCTGCTTGCGGGCCAGTTCCAGGCCTTCGCGCACCTCTTTTGGCAAGAATTCAGACATAAAATTTTCCCCCGTGGGGACACCTTGAGCCGATTCGGTTCAGCCTCAAAGATCAGATAGGCACTGTTGCCGTGTTCTGAACAGTTTGCGGTAAAATACCCGCAATTGTAATGACTTCTGCGCCGATTCTTGCCGCGACGCAGAAAATCCTCAGAGTTTTTCGCGAAAAATCAGCTGCTGCGCAGCACCAGCTCCCAGTAGCCAAAATGAGGTCACGACAAGTCCCCAGTGGGCCCAGCTTTGCGGATCGAAATCCACCGCCGCCGCCCAGCCTGCGAAGAATGTCCAGGCCAGCGCCGTAGGCAAGTTCACCGTGCGCCAGCGTGCCGTCCTTACCGGGTGGACGAACTTGATTGGCAGAAGCATGGCGATGGCCAGGACGAGCACCAGTGCCAGCATGACCCAGAAGCTTGGCTTGATGGCGAAGAGGACGAGCACCACCATGTTCCAGCAGGCTGGAAAGCCGGAAAAGGAGTAATCCGAGGTCTTCATCCGGGTGTCGGCGAAATAGATGGCCGAGCCAAAGGTGATGGCGATGATCGCCGTCCATCCCGTCCAACCCGGCATCAGTCCTGACTCGAACAGGGCGAAAGCGGGAATGAAGACATAAGTCAGGTAGTCGATGATCAAATCCAAGAGCACGCCATCCAGGCGGGGTGCATTCGTCTTGACGTTGGTTTTGCGTGCCAGGGGGCCGTCGATACCGTCGACGGCGAAGGCCACCACCAGCCAGAAGAACATGGCTGGCCAGTCTCCCCTTGCGGCATCAAGCAGCGCCAGCATGGCGAAGACCGCGCCCGAGGCAGTCAGCAGGTGGACCAAGTAGGCCTGAGTCTTGATCGTCATGGAACAGTCATGCCGGATCGGGAGAAGCTGCGCAAAACTCTTGGAAGTGTTTCGGCGTTGCTGGCGAAAGAAATTCTCGCTCTGAGTCCCAAATGTCACCCTAACGGGCACGAGGGTGAGCGGACTCGTAGACTTCCATCAGGCGGGCGGTATCGACGGCCGTATAGGCTTGGGTCGTGGACAGCGAGGCGTGTCCGAGCAGTTCCTGGATCGCCCGCAGGTCGCCACCGGCGTTCAGGAGATGAGTGGCGAAGCTGTGGCGCATGGCGTGGGGGGTGGCCGAGGCAGGAAGGCCAAGCTGGATGCGGGTCTGCTCCATCACTTTCTGGATGTGGCGCGGATTCAGGGGGCCGCCGCGCGCGCCGCGGAAGATCTGACCATCGGCGTCGAGGTCGAAAGGACAGAGGCGCAGGTATGTTTCGACCGCCTGCCGAGCGGCCGGAATGACCGGGACGATGCGTTCCTTATCGCCCTTGCCGACGATCCTCAGGGTCTCGCCAAGCGGCATGTCACGGGTGGTGAGGCCAAGGGCCTCAGAAATGCGCAGTCCGCAGCCGTATAACAGGGTAACGACGGCCTGGTCGCGGGCGCCGGTCCAGTCGCCGTTGGTTTGCAGTTCGACCATGGCCAGCATTGCGCGGGCGGCGTCCTCGCTAAGCGGGCGGGGCAGTTTCTTTTCAAAACGGGGGCTTCGGATCATCAGCACGGCGGTCGCGTCGAAGCCGTCGCGTTCGGCCATCCAGGAGATGAAATTCTTGACCGCCGAGAGGGCGCGGGCGAGCGAACGCGCGCCAAGGCCGCGTCCGCGTTCGTGGGCCATCCAGGCGCGCATTGTCCGGGTTGTGAGACGGGACAGGTGCGCAGTTCCGAGGGCGTCGCCTTCGTAGTTTTGAAGAAAGGCGAGAAAGGCCAGTAGGTCCGCGCGGTAGGCCGCGATGGTCTTGTCTGAGCGCCCACCGACGCTGGCCAATTCGGCCAGCCAGCGCTGAAGCGCGTCGGAGAGACCGGGTTGAATCAATCCAGCCAGCGCCGCATGGCGCGTTCGAAGATGGCCCCCATGAAGTCGAGAAGATCGGTTCCCTGGTTCGGCGCAAAGTGCATCGGGTTGTCCGAAGCAAAGGCCAGCATGCCGGGCAGGCGTCCGTCGCCGAAATCGAGATAGATGCAGGCCTCGGACTGGACCCAGGTCGCGTCCTGACCGTAGACCAGCGGGGCATTGCCATCGGCCTTGCGCAGCGCGACGCGGCGCAGGAGGCGTCCGTGGCCCATGTAGTCGGCAACAAAGCCGGGGTGTACGACCGTCAGGACATCGCTGCCGAGATCCCCTTCGGGCACGTCCTGGCTTTCGAGGACAAGGCGGACGCGGGCGACGCGCAGGATGTCGGCGACCTCGCCATCAAGGCAGGAGAGGAATTCTTCAAAGGTCAGCGGCTCGAGAAAAGCGGTGACGGCGCGGTGCACCTGGTTCATGCCGGCCAGGTTTTCATAGGCTGCGGCGATCACCGAACGATGGGTGTCTTCCAGCCGTTGCAGGCGCGCTTCGAGCCTGTCCATGGCGACGCCGCGGAGATCGACGACGTTGCCGCCGGTTGTGCGGTCATTCGCCGAAATCAACGCCCGCATGACGTCGGGGTCTTCGAGAATCACGTCGGGTTGCTGAAGGATGCGCATGCGCAATTCATCGGCGATGAGTGCCTGCTCGCTCATTAATCTGCCTCTCGATTCTATCGTGCCGCCTCTGACGTGCGGCTGGATTGTTGCCGGAACCTTGGCAGGTGGCCCAGATTTTCTCAAGAGGTTTGATCGGCGGAAATGCGCGGCGCGGCAGGGAAGCCACGGTTCGGACGGCGACCGCTAGGCCAAGGGCAGAACCGCGCCGGGGTTCATGATGCCCTTGGGGTCGAGCGCGTCCTTGATGGCGCGCATGGCTGCGAGTTTGCCAGGGTCTCCATAGTGCTGGAGATCGCCAACCTTCTTGCGTCCGACGCCGTGTTCGGCGCTGAAGCTGCCACCGCGCGCGACGGTCAGGTCATGGACGACGCGGCTGATCTCTTGGGTCAGGTGGACATAGCCGTCGCGGGTTTCGCCCTTTGGCGGGAAGATGTTGTAATGCAGGTTGCCGTCCCCGAGATGGCCAAAGCAGGCGATGCGGCAGGGCAAGAGTTTCTCGATCTCGACCGGGGCAGCGGCGATGAAACCGGGAAGTTCAGAAAGGGGCAGCGAGATGTCGTGCGAGGCGACGGCCCCGATGCGCTTGTTTGATTCCGGGATGTGTTCGCGGAAACTCCAGAAGTCGGCCCGCTGCTGGCCGCTCTGGGCAATTGCCCCGTCAGAGACGAGGCCAGCCTCGAAAGCCTCTTCGAAAAGTTCGCCCATTATGGCTTCGGGGTCCGAGCTCGCCCCCATGCCGAGTTCGGTCAGGACAGCCCATTTGGGCGGGTTGTCGAAAGGTTGGCGGACGTCGGGGTTGGTTTCGCTCATTTGCAGGAAAGAACTTTCCGCAATTAGCTCGAAGGCCGAAACGGTTTCGCCCGCTCTCGCGCGGAACATGCCGAGAAGATCGATCGCCGCTTCGGGGTCCCGAACCTGCAGGAAGGCCGTGGCCACCCTGGCCGGGCGCGGATAAAGGCGCAGGGCAGCGGCGGTGATGATCCCAAGCGTGCCTTCCGCGCCGATCAGGAGGTGGCGCAGGTCATAGCCGGTGTTGTCTTTCCTCAGACGTTTCAGCCCGTGAATGATCTGGCCGTTGGGTAATACGGCCTCGATGCCGAGGCAAAGATCACGGGCCATGCCGTAGCGTAGGACGTTCAGGCCGCCGGAGTTCACGGAAAGACCACCGCCAAGGCGTGCGCTGTCCTGGCTGGCATAGCTGAGCGGGAAGAGGCGGCCAGCTTCTTCGGCAGCGGCCTGGACTTCGGAAATGGTTGCGCCTGCTTCGACGACGATGGTGTCCTCGGTCGGGTACACGGCGCGGACGGCATTCATCTTCTCAAGCGAGAGCACCAGTGCCGCTGGGCCTTCCCACATGACCTGGCCATAGACGAGGCCAGTGCCGCCACCATAGGGTTGAATGCCGACGGAAGCGTCGTGGCACGCTGTGACGATGGTGGCGACCTGTTCGACAGTTTCGGGCAAAGCGACAAAGCCGCAGCGACCATGGTGGAAGCCGCGCGGCTCCTCCAGGTAAGAGGGGGCTGCAGGTTTTATCGTGATGCCCTGGTCGGACAGCCCCTGCACGAAAGCGGCGTCTGCATCTTTCAACATGACGTTTGGGTAGGTTGGCTTGCGGGGCGTGTCAATTCAATCCGAGGCCGAAAGATAACGCGGCTGAAGGACCACGACAGTCGGGCGTGAGGGCAGGGTTCTAAGCGACAGTTCCATGTCACTTTCGGCGCGCCTGTCGATGAGGAACTCATCGGAGACACCGTTCAAAAAGCGTTCGAGGGAATTGCCGGTAAACCAGTGCATCGGAAGAACGACCGAACTGCGCAGGCGCTTCACGATTCGGATCATGGTCGGGATGTCGACTGTCATCCCGCCGTCGACCGCAGCCATGACGACGTCGAGACGTCCAATCGCGGCGTAGGTTTCGTCCGAGGGTTCATGGTGCAGGTGCCCGAGATGGCCGATGCAAAGGCCCGCGACCTCGAAGATAAAGATCGAGTTGTTGTCCTCGATGCGCGCGCCGTCAAAGCCGCCCCGGATGTCGGTGGTGGCGTTCCGTACCAGCATTTCGCCGAGATCGACATGGTGATCTGCCGGGGCACCGTTCTGGCGCCAGCCCGGCAGGATATGGGGAATGTCGGGGTTGGGGGTCGGAGTCCAGTGGCTGTCGTGGGCGATGTTCATGGTGACCACGTCCGGCACCAGCCCCGCGGTGCCGGTGAAGCCGGTGTAGTCGGTGACGGCGTTCAAGCCGCCTGCCGTGTGGATCAGGTACATCGAATGGTCGATGTAGCGTAGGCGAACAGTAAAGTCGTCGGGCAGAGGGTCCTGCCAGCCGGCCTTCCAGAGATAGTTGATCTCGGGCGCAGCATCGGCGATGGCAAAGCAATGGCTGGCCCGGCGATCCTGAGCCGCGGCGGGCAGGGCGAAGACGAGAGCCGTGACGGCAAGGACGAGGGGGCGCATGGGCGGTCTCCTTTCCATTGAAGAATGCTAGCCCGCCCTCGCGACTTGTCCAGTCCCAGGAGCGTTTGCGCCCTTTCGAGCGATGTCGCCAACGGCGACCGGCGGGGCTCACTTTTCGAAAGGTGAAGGTGGGAGTTGCAGCGGCCGCGCGGTCGGGACAGAGTGCCTGCCAAAGAAGGGGAGGCAAGTCCAGATGACCTATGTGATGGCGATCGACCAGGGGACGACGTCCAGCCGGGCGATCCTGTTTGACGGTGACATGAAGATCGCCGGAGTCGCGCAGAAGGAGTTCGACCAGTATTTCCCGGCTAGCGGCTGGGTGGAGCATGAGCCGGAGGACCTGTACAGGACAGTGGTCGAAACGGCGCAGGAGGTCATGGAAAAGCTGGGGGTGACCGCGGCGGACATTGCGGCGATCGGCATTACGAACCAGCGCGAAACGACTCTGGTTTGGGATAAGGCGACGGGTGAGCCCCTGCACCGGGCCATTGTCTGGCAGGACCGGCGTACGGCCGAGTATTGCGCGGACATGGTCGCAAAGGGCCATGAGTCGTTGATCACCGAAAAGACCGGCCTTTTGTTCGACCCCTATTTCTCGTCGACCAAGGCCAAGTGGATCCTGGATCAGCACGAGGGTTCGCGTGAGCGGGCCGCGCGGGGTGAGTTGTTGTTCGGCACCGTCGATACCTGGCTGATCTGGCGGCTGACCGGCGGTGCACGCCACGTGACGGATGCTACGAACGCGGCCCGCACAATGCTGTATGACATTCACAAGGGGCATTGGTCTTCGTCAATCTGCGAGTTGCTCGAGGTTCCCCGGCAGATGTTGCCGGAAGTTCTGGATTGTGCAGCAGAGTTCGGCTCGACCGAGATTTTCGGCGGCTCGATTCCGATCCTTGGGGTTGCCGGCGACCAGCAGGCGGCCACGGTCGGACAGGCCTGTTTCGAACCGGGGATGATGAAATCCACCTATGGCACCGGGTGTTTCGCGTTGTTGAACACGGGCAACGCGCCCGTGCGCTCGACCAACCGGTTGCTGACAACCATCGGATACCAGCTCGACGGCAAGCCAACCTATGCATTGGAAGGGTCGATCTTTATCGCAGGCGCCGTTGTGCAGTGGCTGCGGGACGGGTTGAAGATCATCGGCGAAGCCAGTCAGACGCAGGCGATGGCTCAGTCGGCGGATGACACGCAATCGGTCGTCTTGGTGCCCGCCTTCACTGGCCTTGGCGCGCCGTATTGGAATCCCGAATGTCGGGGCGCGGTATTCGGGCTAACCCGGAACTCGGGGCCCGATGAGTTTGCGCGTGCCGCTTTGGAGAGCGTCGGGTATCAGACGCGCGATTTGCTGGAAGCCATGCGGGGTGACATGGGCGGAAGCAACGATGGCGTTTTGCGTGTAGACGGCGGGATGACTGCCAGCGACTGGACCATGCAATTCCTGGCCGACATCATCGACGCGCCCGTTGACCGGCCTGAAGTCCTTGAGACAACCGCGCTTGGAGCGGCATGGCTGGCCGGAATGAGGGCAGGAGTCTATCCGGAAGCAAAGGGCTTCGCCGAAAACTGGGCGCTGGAGCGGCGGTTCGAGCCCAAGATGGACGCCGGGTTGCGCGACGGCAAATATGCGCGATGGAAAAAAGCAGTCGCCGCGACCATGACTGTCTGAGTGTCGTTGTACGAGCCGTTTGCCTGCGGGCTTTGTCCGGCTCCGGCGGGCGGCTCATTCGACGTCGTCCGTGCGGATTTGATGTGCGCGCCATCGCTGCGAGGCGATAAAGCCTGCCAGACCCAGCCGCCCAAAGGGGTCTTTTCCGCGTCACTGCAACCGTCGAAGCCCCTGCCGCAATCACCGCTTATGCGGGGCCGGAAAAGCCGGATTCGACGGCATGAGACTTGGCGGAAACTGGCCGCTTTTACCCAATCTTAACGGAATTGCTATGAATTCGTCGTGTTCAAGGGGTATTAATGCCGTGTGGGTGGCTCGCCTTGGTTATGAACCCTATTTGAGGAGCCGCATGATGAAGATCTTTACGGACCAGAGTTCGCTTGGTTTTCTCTTGGTCGAAGACGACACGGTTGCCGCCATTGAACTGGAATGTATCCTTGAGGACATGGGGCACCATATCGTAGCCGTGGCTGTCGCTCCGAAAGCTGCAAAAAAAGCATTGATGCAGCGTGGCGGCGAGATCGACGCGGTGATTTTCGGAGCCCGGCTTGTGGGGCTTCCCGCTTTTTCGCTGGCGCAATCGCTTTCTTGTGCTGGCTGTCCGGCCATCGTGTCATCGGACCAGCCGGAGAGTGTTGTGCGCGCTCTGGGATTCGATGAGCCGTACCTGGCCAAGCCATTCTTGGCATTGGATGTGGCGCATGTCGTCTCCGATCTTGAATGCCGTCCGGCCTTGGGCGCGGCCTAGCTGTCAGACCCTGTGATACGGGGCGCCCGCGAGGATTGACGCGGCCCGGTAGAGCTGTTCCGTCAGCATCACGCGCACCAGCATGTGGGGCCAGACCATCTTGCCAAAGCTGATCGCCATGTCGGCGCGCGCGCGCAGGTCGGGTGAAATGCCATCGGCGCCTCCGATGACGAATGCTGTCTCGGCGCGGCCCTGGTCGCGCCAGGAAGCAAGATGGTCGGCGAATTGCGGTGAGCTGAGGATCTTGCCGCGTTCGTCCAGGACGACGATAGGATTGGCGCCCTGGATAGCTTTCTCAAGCAAGCGCGCCTCGGCGACCATTCCGCCCTTTTTCGCTTCGACTTCCTGCAATGTTGCGGGACCAAGACCTAGTGCGCGCCCTGTGCGATCAAAACGCTCCAGGTAATCTGAGACGAGGTCCGCCTCGGGGCCCGAGCGCAGACGGCCGACAGCGGCGATCTTGAGTTTCACGGGCTGTGTCTCAGGCAGGGTTTGCCTGAGTCTCGGCAGGCGTCAGCCACATTTTCTCAAGCTGATAAAATTCCCGCACCTCGGGGCGGAAAAGGTGCACGACGATGTCGCCGGTATCGATCAGAACCCAGTCACCGGTATCTTTGCCTTCGACCTTGGACAAGCGACCATAATCCTGTTTCAGCTTGTCGACGATCTGGTCGGCAAGGGCTGTGACCTGGCGAGACGAGCGACCGGACGCAATGACCATCCAGTCGGCCATTGCGCTTTTGCCGCGCAAACCGATTTTCACGATTTCCTCGGCTTTGCCATCTTCCAATGTGTCGATGATGAGATCGAGCAATTGGTCGCTCGAAAGAGTGGCTGGTTCTCCGGTCATAAGAGAGCCGGCGTTCTGAGCGGTCTTGCCAGAAACCGCATCTTGGACTTGAGACAGGACATTGTCCTCCTTGGTATCGCGCCGGATTCAGGCTCCGGAACATGCCTGCATTAAATGTAGCATTTGCACCGCGCGATTCCAAGATTGACGACTGCAAGCGTCTGAAAAGACGCAATTTTGTGCAGGAATTGACGGCCGCGCCCCGAAAGTGAGTGCAAGGTGCTGGAATCTGGGCATTTTTCGGCTTGGACTTCTGTTGCCTAGTAATCACGCTCGAAAAAGATGCCCAGGCTTGTGTCTCCTGTCGTGGTAGCACCGCCCTTGAGCGTGATGGATGGCGTCAGGTCCAGGTTCAGGTTCACTTCGCTCTCGCCGGTACTGTCGACGGTGACGTCGGTATAGAGGCTATCATTGATATAGGTCCCGGCCCGGACGGCGGTGCCGCCGTCTTCACCGCTGACCACATCGAGGTCCGCCAGGCCCGTGGCACCGCGTATCTTCCCGACAATGCCTTCGCCGCCCTGTCCGGCCAGGGTTCGGACCGCAAGCGCCAGTTGTGCCGCCTGGAAGGGGCTGAGAGTTTCGAGGTCTCGCCCAAAGATCAGCCGGGCCAGCACCTCTTCCTGGGGCAGGTCGGGGACCGCGCTGAAGGTGATCTCGGGGCGGCTGGCGGGTCCAATGACGAGGACGTTGATCACGTATTCGTCCACTTGGGTCGAGGCGCGAAGATCGAGGTAGGGCTCAAGTGAACCGCGCATCGTTACCCGCGCATCGTCAAGCTCCAGACGCCTCCCAAGAATGTCGAGACGGCCGCGGATGAGTGAAAATGCTCCAAGAGGGACGACATCCCTTGTGGTGCCGGTGATCCGAATCTGGCCGCCGAATTCGCTTTCCAGTCCGCGGCCGCGGATGAAGATGCGTTTCGGGGCATCAATGGTGATGTCGAGGCCGTAGGAGGGGCCGTCGCTGGTTTGTGCGCTGCCGCCAATGTTGAGCAGGCCAGCGCGCTCGCGGGTAGCTCGTACAGGGGGCGGTTCTTTGATGTGGAGGATTTCCGGGATCGGGCCGGAGCCGCCAAAGCCCGACGACGGGACCTGGATGTTGGTTTCGCCAATTTCAACCTTTCCCGAGATGCTGGCGCCGCCTGCGAGTGGCCCGTCTATGCGGATCGCGCCGTCGGTAGTGGTTTCGTAGAGCCGGGAATCGGAGAGGACGACGCCGTCGAGGCGTAGTTCCAGATCGCCGTTGAACGGAGCAGCCAGGCCGACGGGGCCGGAAAGGCTGAGGCGTCCGCCTTCATCAACGCGGGCGGTCAGGTTCAGATCAGCCTGGCTGTTGGCCAGAGCAGCGTTCAAAGTGATGTCTTCAAGCGCCACACCGAGTTCTGGCGCCACCAGGCGTGCACCCGCCGTTGTAAGGCGTCCTGACAGGCCGGAAAGCTGAAGCGGACCTTCCAGTCTCAGGTCGAACCCTCCCGTGCCAGCGATGGCGCGGGGCGCGATAAAGCGGTTGGCGAGGCCCAGGGGCGCGGTGCCCGTCATGGAGAGGCTTGCGGTTGACGTGTCTGCGGCGACCGTACCGTCGACCCGCGCTCGTGAACCGGAGGGACCCTCGGCGGTCAGGTCGACAAGGTAGGTTCCCGCCTCGTCGCGCCCTATCTCGCCAGTGAGAGCGAGGGGGCCTGAAAACCCTTCGGCAAAGGGCGCGATTTCGGCAAGGCGCGCCTCGAGGTCCAGCGAACTGCCGGTTTCGGACAGTCGGCCGCTAGCCTGCGCCGCCAATGCGGTAGTCTGCAGATCGAAGGCCGAGATCAGAAGATCTTTCGGAGACCCCGACGCATCGATCCGTGCCTCGAGCGACTGACCTAGCAGAGTGTCGATTTCCGGCTGTCCGATCGAAAGCGACGCCCCCTGGACCTCGGCAAGGACGTTGAATTGGGAAAGGTCGAAGGCGACGCCGGCATCCGCCTGCACGCGTGCCCGCCCGTCAAGCGGCCGGTCGGCCAGCATCGAAAAAGCCGAGAGGTTCTCGGACGTGGCAGCGATGTTGCCGTCAAAGCGCGGAGTAGCGTAGATGCCCGAGAAGGTGCCGGCGACGGCAAGGTCGATGTCGGGTGTCACAAGCGTGCTCGTCGTGAACCAGTCGCGCCTTTCGTTCTCGTTGCCCCTGATCTTCAATTCAAGCGGGCCGGACAGGCCCGGCGCCAAAAGGGCGGAATCGGTCAGGCTGCCAGTGATCTGGAGCGCCGAGTTGCCGGAATTCAACTCCGCCGCACCTGTCAGCTTGGTGGTAGGTGAACTGAGATCGCGCAGGCTGACGCTGACCCCGGTTTCGTTGCGTGATGCTGTGAGGTCGAGTCGAACCGCGCCAGCCAGGATGCGGTCGACCTCGGGCTGGTCGACGGAAAGGTCCTGGCCCGTTCCCTTGGCGTCGATGCCAAAGGTGCCGGACAGGGGCGCGGCTGTGAAGTCGGATTCAACGGCCACCGCGCCGCCGAGGGGACGTTTGACGAGACCTGAAAAGGCGGCGAGCTGGTCGATGCGCAGCCTTGCGTTGCCGTTCACCAGGGGGCCGTTCTCTTCGAATGCGACGGTTGCCGCGCCGTCGAAGGCGTAGGTCCTGCCGCTGACTTGCAGGTGTTCCAGTTGCAGGCTCCCCCCGGCGCGCCAGTTCAACCGTGCCTGGCCGGTGACGTCCTCACCAAGCGCGGCCTGGGTGTCGCTGCTGGAAAAATCGAGTTGTTCGGCGTCGAAGGTGAATGCCGCCTCGATGGCAGCGGCCGGACCCGGTCCAACGCGTCCCGATCCGTTGAGGCGCAGCGCGCGCGCGCGGAACCCGGCGCGGTCGAGATTTCTGATCTGAAAGACGGCGGACCAATCTTCGCTGACGCCGGCGTCGAAGTCGAGGTTAAGGTCGACCCGGTCGACATATGTTTTGGCGCCTGCCAGCGGAAGCAGGACGGGCAGCCCGGTGTCGGAGGTGATGGTACCGCTAAGTTGGGCCTTCTCCGGCAGGCCATCTGCATTGATGACGGCGTCACCTTGAAGGCTCAGCGCGTTCGCGGTTAACGACAGTTGGGACAGGCTGAGGCGGCCATCGTCAAAGCGTGTCGCGTTAGCGGCGAGCCGGATTTGATCCCCGAAGAAGGGGCGGTAGTCCGGGGCGAAGACTGGAGCGATATCGCCGCCGACATCGACGGAAAAGCGGCGCGCGCCGTCTTCTTCGGAGGCCGTTGTCGCGATAGTGCCACCAAGCCGATCAGTCCCGTCCGTCGCCAAATGGATTTCCGCCGCATAGGCTGAGATCGGCGCTTCGCCCTTGATGGAAAAAGCGACGGACGGGCGTCCTGGCAGGCCAACAAGTGCGGCGAAGAGGCCGTCTTCGGCCTCGTTCAACGCAAGATCGAGCGCGAGGACTTTCAAAGTGTTTGAATAGGCCGTTTCCAGTGAGAGCGCGCCGCTTCCGTCGAGGTGTTCGATGGCAAGCGCGGCATCCCCCTCGCCGCCAGAGAGGGCAAGAGACCCTGACAGGGTTACATTCGCTTCGGCACCGATGACAGGTGCACCGATGAATAGACGCTTGGCTGAGATCTTGTCGATATCGACGCTGACGGGAAGCTCGGGCAGGGCAAACCCGGAGGCTTCGGGGGTGGGAGCAGCGCCTTTGGCCGGCGCGGGAGCGCGAGGCAGCAGGATTTCGGCTGCGCTGAGTTCGGTCACTTCGAGGCTGCCGCGAAACAGTGCAGATCGATTCCAATCCAACACCGCGTCGGTGAGGGTCAGCCAAACCCCTTCGCCATCCGAAATGGTCAGCTTGTCCATTGTCGCTTTGCCCTGGAGGGCACCGGCAAACCCGGTGATCTCCACCGTCCGGTTTTCGCCGGACAGGTTGTCTTCGATCAGTCTCTCGAGAAAACCGCCCTGCTCCTCGTCGTTCTCGGCTGTATCCGAACCGAACAAACGGTCGAAAAAGCCGGGGGCGTCGTCGCTGACCTGTGCAAAGGCCCCGGTTCCCAAGCAGATCGCTGTAATGATGGAAAGCCGTTTCAGCATCAAAAAGCCTGACCGATCCCGACGTAAATGTAAAAGTTTGACGCCTCGGCCTCGCCCGACAGGGGCGTTGCAACGTCGAGGCGGATCGGGCCTATGCCTGTGTTGTATCGCAGGCCCAGTCCCGCGCCGGAATGGCTGTTACCCGAAAAGTCGGGAAAGGATTCTTCACCGATGTAACCCCAGTCGACGAAGGGTACGATCTGGATGGTTTCGTTGACATCCACGCGCGCCTCGGCGGACAGGCCGACGAATGACCGGCCTCCGGTCGAGACAGTGCCTATGTCGACACCGAGGGATTGGTAGTCCTGCCCGCGCACAGTGCCGCCGCCGCCAGAGTAGAACCTATAGGTTGCCGGGCTTTCTTCCAGGCTGGGGCCAAACAGCGAGCCCCATTGCAAGCGCCCGGCAAGCGTCAGCGTTGAAAAGCTGTGATAGCCACGCGCATCGAGGGTGGCTTGCGCTCCGTCCGAAGTGCCAGACAAACCAAGGAAGGGCGTGATCGTCAGGTCGGCATAGTAGCCGTCGCGCGGGTTCAACGTGTCATCGCGCCGGTCGTATTCAGCTGCCAGTGGCAGGTTGATCATGCTGAAATTTTCGTGGCCGAATTCGTCGGTGATGTCGGCATAGAGATAGCCAAGGCCAGCCTCGACGGTCAGCTCTTCGGTGGCATAGCGCGTGAAGCCCAGCGTGAACTCGGAACTGTCCGACGTGAACTCGGGTTCATCGAGTGCTTCGAACTGGTACTCTGCGAAAAAGTCGATGTCCGCCTTGGGTGTCGCAGGCCGCTCGTAGCGGACACCAAAAGTATAGTCGGTGCCACCGGTCTCCCCGGTTATGCCCGCGATCTCGCCATCTACCCGGAAGCGTTCGGCGCCACCAAGGAAATTGCGGTGTAGCCAGAAGCCGGAAAGGCGCAGGCCGTCCACCGTGCTGTATTCGGCGCCAAAGCCAAAGCGACGCGGCGTGGCTTCGATGACGCCAATGGTCAGCGGCAAGGTGTCTCCGGGAGCGATGTCTTCGGCCTCTTCCACCGTGACAGAGCCGAAGCTGCCGGTGCGGCGCAGGCGGCGCACCGCGCGTTCAATTTCTGTCGGATCGTAAACGCGTCCCTCTTCGAGACCCGCGATCTTGAGGATCCGTGCCGTCCTGGTCCGGTCGTTTCCTTCGACAGAGATAGTGCCGAACGTAAGGGCCGGTCCCGGTGAAACTGCCAACGACACGTCCAGCCGAGAGTCATCGTGGCGCGCGACAATCTTTTGCGAGGAAATGTTTGCCTTGGCGTGGCCGATGTTGCGCCAGCCATCGACGGCGGCCTGGGAGGTGTCGCGGATCACGCCGGCAGCGGCAAGTCCATTCCGGCGAAACCCGTCGGGAAGGGTCGTGCCCTGGGCCAGCGGGCCGACCTGGGTTGCGCCGAAAACGAAAGCCGGTCCGGGATCAACCTGGATGCGAATGTCCCGCACGTCGTCCGGCGGATCGAGGGGCGAGATTGAAGCGGCTTCTTGGCCGTTGACGAGGATTGAGATTACGCCACCATATCGCGCCCGATCATAGAGGACGCCGACCAGGCGAGAATAGTCTGCCTGGGCCGCAGCCAGAAGGTCTTGGGGGTCATCGTTTCCTTCTGACTTCGCTTGATAGACAAGCGAAGTGGCAAGCAGCGCATCGCGCAGACTGTCACCCGCTCCAGGGGTCCGGAAACTGAAACCGAAATCGGCCAGCACCGGCGAAGCCCAGACCAACGCGATGACCGGAGCGGCGCGCGCTATGCCTTGAAACCCCTTCACTTCAGACTCTCCTGCCGACCACCCGACCAATGATATAGTGCGCACGCGGCGAGAGACAGGGGGCAGCATCAGCTATTCGCAGAATCTCCGCTAAGATCCGCCAGGATTGGGCAATCGGGCCGGTTGTCGCCCGAGCAGGTCTCTACAAGGTGCCCGAGCGTGTCGTGCATGGCACGCAGATCCGAAATCTTGCGTTCGATTTCGTCCAGGTGACGACGGGCAATCTGACGGACCTCGGAACTTGCGCGGGCGTCATCCTCATAAAGCGCCAATAGTGCCCGACAGTCCTCGATCGAGAAGCCAAGGGCGCGAGACCGGCCGAGGAAGCGCAGTTTGTGCAGGTCCTGAGAAGAGTAGTCGCGATAACCGTTTCCCATTCGGTCTGGGCGCACAAGGCCGATTTCCTCGTAGTAGCGAATGGTTTTTGGCGGCAGTCCGGATGCCGAGGCGACTTCTCCGATATTCATCACAATTCTCCCGTTGAGCGCTTGAGGCGGAGGGCGTTCGTCACAACCGCGACGCTGGAAAGGGCCATGGCCGCCGCGCCAAGCATTGGTGATAGGAGGATGCCAAGCGCCGGGTAGAGAATGCCCGCAGCGACCGGGATCAGCAGGATGTTATAGCCGAAGGCCCAGCCGAGATTTTCCTTTATGTTGCGCATGGTGGTACGGCTGAGGCTGATTGCCGTGACGACGCCATGCGGATTGCCGGACATCAGGACGACGTCGGCGGTTTCCATGGCCACGTCGGTGCCCGTACCTATTGCGATGCCGACATCTGCTGCTGCGAGCGCGGGGGCGTCGTTGATACCATCCCCGACGAAGGCCACCCCGCCCTCTTCCGCCAAGCGGCGCACGGTTTCGACCTTGGTGTCCGGCAGGGCTTCTGCGACGATCTTTGGGATTCCAAGTTGTTTGCCGATGGCGTCGGCTGTCGCCGATGCGTCACCCGTGATCATGACCACGCCGATGCCTGCTTGTTTCAGCGCTTTGATAGCTTCCGGCGCTCCCTCCTTAATCGGGTCAGCCACGGCAATGATCGCGGCAAGTTTGCCGTCTATGGCGACGTAGAACGCGGTCTCACCCATGTCGGCGCGCGCCTTCGCGACCGGGCCGAGGGTCGATGCGTCGATGCCCTCTTCCTCGATCAGACGTGGCGAGCCGACCAGCACCCGCCGTCCCTCAACGATGCCCGCGACGCCCCGTCCGGTAATGGTTCGAAACTCGGTCGTTTCGGGTGTGCGGTCCGCAGCGGCGACGATGGCCTGGGCAATCGGGTGCTCGGAGCGTGCCTCGACCCCGGCAGCGGCGCGCAGGATTTCATCGCGTTCGAAGCCTTCGGCCGGTTCGACGTGGGTGACTTCCGGGTGGCCGGCCGTCAGGGTCCCGGTCTTGTCGAAGGCTACGGTGTCGACGCCGCGCAAGCGTTGCAAGGCATCACCCTGGCGGAACAGGACGCCAAGTTCAGCAGCGCGTCCCGTTCCGACCATGATCGAGGTGGGAACTGCAAGGCCCATGGCGCATGGACAGGCGATGATCAGGACCGAGACACCTGCCACGATTGCGTATTGTGGCGCGGCGAAAAGCCAGACAGCCACTGTGACGAGGGCGGCGAAGATCACGGCAGGTACGAAGACAGCCGTGATGCGGTCGACAAGATGTTCGACCGGCAGTTTTGCGCCTTGGGCGTCGCGGACCATGCGGATGATCTGTGCCAGAACAGTTCCCTGACCAACGGCAGTCGCGCGCATGGTCAGCGCTCCGGCGCCGTTCACGGTCGCCCCCGTGAGCGCATCGCCAACGGTTTTTGTCACCGGTATCGGTTCCCCGGTGATCATGCTTTCGTCGACCGGCGATGAGCCTTCAGTGACGTCGCCGTCGGTGGGGATGCGCTCGCCCGGTCGCACGCGGATGATGTCTCCGACTTTCAGGGCGGCGATCGGGCGATCTTCCTCGCCATCGTTTGTCACGACGCGCGCCGTTTTCGGGGCAAGACCTGCCAGGGCGCGGATCGCGTCGCTCGCGTGTCCCTTGGCACGGGCTTCCATCCATCGGCCCAAAAGGATCAGCACAACGATGACCCCGGCTGCTTCGAAATAGACATTGCGGGTTCCTTCAGGCAGCAGGCCGGGCAGGAAAGTAACCACGGTCGAATAGGCAAAGGCGGCAAAGGTGCCGATGGCGACCAGCGAATTCATTTCGGGTGCACCGCGCAACAGAGCCGGTACGCCCTTGGTGAAGAATTGGCGACCAGGTCCGATGAGCGCTGCGCCGATCAGCAGGAATTGCCCGACATGGCTGGCGGTCATGCCGATGGTGGCGGCGATCCAATGGTGCAGGGCGGGGAAAAGGTGGCCGCCCATTTCAACAAGGAACACCGGCAGAACCAGTGCCGCGGCGATCAGCGTGTTGAGCATGAGATTGGCGATCTCGCCATGGTCGTGCGAATGGCCAGCATGTTCGTCCGCACCATCGATCTCGGGCGTGATCGGGTAACCGGTCTTGCGGGCGATCTCTTCCAACACGGTGACGTCCGCGCCAGCGTCCAGCGTCAGAGTCGCGCTTTTGTCCGCAAGGTTGACGCGGGCAGACGCGACGCCGGGGGCCTCGGCCAGCGCGGTTTCAAGCCTGCGCACGCAGGAGGCGCAGCTCATGCCCTCAACGCCGTAGCGAACCGTCGTCTGACGCGCCGGGTAGCCGGCTTTCGAAAGCGCCTCGGTAATTTCGCCCGGAGTGGTCGGATCATCGAACCAGACGTCCACGGATTTCGCTGCCAGGTTTGCGCGTGCTTCCACGACGCCGGGCAGGGCGGAAAGGGCAGTTTCGACGCGACGAACGCATGAGGCGCAGCTCAGTCCGTCGATTTCGGATTGGAAAACCTGTGTCATGGAAGGTTAGATAGACCTTCCAGTCACTGGAAGGTCAAGGGGCGTCGTTCCCGGCAGGCTTAGAAAATGGTCTGACGCGAGGCTTCATGTCAATTTCATCTACAATTTCAGTACCTTGATCAAGGTGTTCGACGAGCGCCGCTTCGAGTTCAGCGTTCAATTCCCTGGCCCTGGCGACGTATTCTTCGTTGCTGCTGACGGGAATGCCCGGTTTCCAAAGGGCGGCAAGTTCGCGCAGCGACTCACGGTCGCGGCGGAAAAAGAAATGTTCGATCTTTGCGGCTTCCATGTCGGTCAGACCCATCTCTTCCAGCACATACCGCCCCGCGCGCAGTGAGCTGTCGAACATCTCGCGCACGATCTTGTCGGCTCCTGCCTGGTACATTTCATAGACGTGCACCCGGTCGTGTGCGCGGGCAATGATATGCAAGTCAGGTCGTTCGTGGCGAGCGTACTTCACGAGCCGCAGGGCCGCTGCCTTGTCATCCAGAGCCACGACAAGCACACGAGCGTTCGCCAGCCCGGCCGCGTGCAAAAGCTCAGGACGCGTCGGGTCGCCGAAAAAGCCCTTCACCCCAAAGGACCGCATGGTGCTTATGGCCTCCATATTGTGATCAAGGACCACGGCGCGAAACCCGGCCAGCATCAGCAGCCTGTTCACCATCTGCCCGAAACGCCCGATGCCGGCGATGATGATCGGTTGCTGTTCGTCGATTTCGTCTGGTTCTGGTTGGTCGCTGCTCTCGCTGCCCATGCGATGATGGAGGCGTTCGTAGACGATGAAGGCAAGAGGGGTCAGCAACATGGACAAGGCGACGATCACCAGGATGCGTCCGCTTTGGCTGGAGGTGAGCACCCCGAGTTGGTTTGAAAAAGACACCAGCACAAAGCCGAATTCACCGGCTTGGGCCAAGCCCAGCGTGAACAGCCAGCGGTTGCGCCCTTTGAGACGAAAGACCAGCGCCAGGAAATATAGGACGAGTCCTTTAACAAACATCAAGAGCAGCGTCAGCAACACGATCTGCAAGGCGTCACGCCACAGGAGCGCAAAGTCGATACCTGCTCCGACCGTGATGAAAAACAGCCCAAGGAGCAGGCCCTTAAATGGCTCGATGTCGCTTTCCAACTCGTGACGAAACTCGGAATTGGCCAGAACGACACCGGCAAGGAAAGTGCCGAGCGCGGGGGAAAGTCCGACCAGCGACATCAGGAAGGCGATGCCGATTACGATCAAGAGGGCGAAAGCCGTGTACAACTCGCGCAGCTTGGCGAAGTGAACGAAGCGAAATAACGGACGTGTCGCGAACATGCCGAACAGGACAACCAAAACGACGGCCCCGAAGGTTGCCAGAGTAACGCCCCAGGCCGGAAGCGCCTGGATGAAGGCCATTGCTGCCTCGGCGTTTTGTTCAGCCTGGCCAGAGGCCTCCGTGCCATGGGCGGCCGCAACAACATGTTGAGTCGTGCGTGCGATCGAGCCGTCCTCGTTGAAGGATGCAATCTTTGGCAATGCCAAGAGAGGCAGGACGGCCAGCATCGGGATGACGGCGATGTCCTGAGTGAGCAGGACCGAGAAGCTGGAGCGCCCGCCCGCCGTCTGCATCCAGCGTTTTTCGTTCAGAGTCTGCAGCACAATCGCGGTTGACGACAGGGCCATGATCATACCGACGGCCAGTGCAGTCTGCCAGGGGTAGCCGAAGCCATAAGAGCAGATAGCGGCGATCAGGGACATGGTCAGGGCCACTTGCAGGCCACCTAGCCCGATAAGTTTGTGCCGCATGTCCCAAAGCGCCCGCGGCGTCAGTTCAAGCCCGATCAGGAACAGCATCAGCACCACGCCGAATTCCGCGAAGTGTTTGAGGTCATGGGCATCGCCCGCATAACCAAGCACGGGCCCGATCAGGATGCCGGCCAGGAGATATCCAAGGACCGAGCCGAGTCCGAACCGAACGGACAGCGGCACCGCGATCACTGCGGCGAGAAGATAAATTACGGCTTCGAACAAAAAGCCTTCCATGGGGCCTCGATTAAATGGGCAGCGGTGCGTCTGCCTTGATTTGATCCATGACGATCTGACTCTGGACACGGGCAACCGCGGGGTGAGGCAGAAGGACCTGGTGTATTAGTGTATTCAGGGCGGCAAGGTCGTCGCAATAGACGCGCAGCAAATAGTCTGCCTCGCCGGTCAATGTCCACGCGCTTGTGACTTCGGCCCTGGCTTGCAGGATGCGCACGAATGTCTTGACCTGGTCCGGGGCGTGGGTGGCCATCTGGACAGAAACGAAGGCCTGGACCTGTAAACCCAGTTTCAGTGGAGCCAGGCGAGCGCGGTAGCCTTGGATATAGCCATCCGCTTCAAGTCTTTGTCGCCGGCGACTGACCTGGCTGGCGGAAAGGTTGAGCACGTCACCCAGCCTGTCCGCCGTCATGTGGGCATCCTCTTGCAGCGCCGTGAGCAGCCGTATGTCGGTGGGATCAAGTGGGTTCATGCGCTACTCTTGCGCAAAAAGCGGAAAATGTACATGAAATGTGTGCGATTTCACCGATTGGCTATAAAAATGCGCGAAAGACGCGTGGTGGCGCACATATCCTGGGCACAATAGCTGCGAACAGGAGAAGATTCATGGGCCCTTTCCCCCACGATGCGCCGAAATCCGAAATCACCCAGGCCAACCCGGCCGGGACCGACGGGTTTGAATTCGTCGAGTTCGCGCATCCCGATCCCGACGTACTGCGCGATCTGTTTGACAAGATGGGTTTTACTCTGACCGCGCGCCACAAGGTGCGGGACGTCGAGGTGTGGCAGCAGGGTGATGTCACCTATCTGATCAATGCCGAACCCGGCACTCATGCGGCGGCGTTCATCGAAGAACACGGCCCCTGCGCCCCGTCGATGGGCTGGCGTGTTGTCGACGCAGGTCATGCCCTGGAACACGCAGTGGCAAAAGGCGCCGAGGAATATACCGGTCCCGGTAAGGTTATGGACGTTCCTGCCATCAAGGGTATCGGCGGTAGCCTGATCTATTTCATCGAAAACTACTACGATACGTCGCCCTACAACACCGAATTCGACTGGCTGACCACTGCCAACCCCGAAGGTGTGGGGTTCTATTATCTCGATCATCTGACCCATAACGTGTTCAAGGGGAACATGGACGTCTGGTTTCGGTTTTATGGCGACCTGTTCAATTTCCACCAGATCCGGTTCTTTGATATCGAGGGAAAGTACACTGGACTGTATAGTCGGGCGCTGACCTCGCCTTGTGGAAAGATCCGCATCCCGATCAACGAGGATCGCGGAGAGACTGGGCAGATCGTCAACTATCTGAAAAAGTACAAGGGTGAGGGGATCCAGCATATCGCCGTTGGTGCCCACGATATCTATGATTCTGTCGATGCGATTTCCGAGAACGGCATTCGATTCATGCCCGGGCCGCCCGAGTCGTACTACGAACTGTCGAAATCCCGCGTGGTTGGGCATGAAGAGCCCATTGAGCGGATGATGCGGCACGGCATACTGATCGACGGTGAGGGCGTGGTCGACGGGGGCGAGACGCGAATCCTGCTTCAGATTTTCTCGAAGACGGTCATCGGGCCAATCTTCTTCGAATTTATTCAGCGCAAAGGCGATGACGGGTTCGGTGAAGGAAACTTCAAGGCCCTGTTTGAGTCGATCGAGGCTGAAGAGTTGGCCAAGGGCGAATACGGCGACGTGGCCGCTGAATAGCGTTGATCGCTATCCGCGTGGCAGGACGAGCGACAGGTTCCTGTTGCCCTTGCGGTAGATCAGTTCGCTGTCGGTAATGCTGGCAACGGTGCCCCCGTCGACCTTGTCGCCGACCTTGACCTTGATGTAGCGCCCCGAGGCCAGACGCACGAGCGCACGACGCTCGCCTGGGGTGCCATAGACGCCGACCAGGTTGATCTTGTTCAGCCGGATCGCGTCGTCGATCGTTGCCTGGCGGGCCACCGAGGCGCCCGATGGGATGGCAAGGCGTGGTGTGTCCTGGGGGCGCGGTTCGGGTTCGGCGTCGGCTTCCAGCGCGGCTTCGATCGCTGCCGAGGTGTCAGGCGTCTGGTAGTCCAGAGATGCGGTCAGCCGTTCGGCTTCGCGCTGAACCAGCGAGGCAGCGACCGTTCTGTCAAAGCCTGCGGGTCGTCCGCGCGGAGCCAGCGATGTTTCTACAGCCAAGTCCGAAACCGGGGCCGGAGCGTCGGCAAGCAGGGCTTCCGCCTGCACGGACTCCGGGCGCCGGGGCGGGCGCCGGGTGGCAAGCTGGTCCCGCGTCAATCCGTTGAATCTGTCCCGCTCGATGGTCTGGACAAAGTCAGAAGGACGGCTGCGCGGTGCGCGTTGGACGAGGCGTGCGGCGAACTCCGTCGGTTGCGGCAGACCCGTCGCGGTCGGCTCAGCCAGGCTGCTGTCTGCGAGCGCGGCCTCAGCAGCTAAATCGGTCGCAGACGGAAGTTCTGCCGCCGGGGTTGCGGAAGCGAGTTCGTCGATATGGGGCGCATCTGTCTCAGGAGCCGGCGCGGCCTGAATGAATGGGAGGGTGCCAGTGGCAATATCGCTCACCGACGGTAATGCAATTGCATCGGCGGACGGGCTGCCTGCCTCAATAGAGGCGAAATAGATAAGATCGGTATCATCGAACGGAGCATCTTCCAGTTCGGGGCTCGGTAGCGGTGCCTGGGTCCCGATGCCGGCCAGGATCTGCGGGGTTGCCGCAAGCGGCGGGGCGGGGTCATAGGTCGGAAGGCCCTCGCCCGATCGCAGGGCGTTCAGCAGCTTTGGAAGCTTGGCCAGGTCCGGTTGTGACGCGACAGTTGTCAAGACCGGTGCGGTTTCGCTGTTGGGCGCTGTGATGGCGATGTCGTCCGAAACAACAACAGGTCGCGGCAGATCGGGCAGGGGGTCAGCGACGGATTCCGCATCGTGGGGCGGAGCCGCCTCGATTACCTCCGAACCCGGCGTTTCGGCCGTATCGGTCGCGCCTGGCTCTGGGACCGAGACAGGATTATCCACAGGCGCAGCCTCTGGCGGTAAAGCGGTGACCTGGGTTTCGGGAGCGGCCAGATCCGCGGGGCGCGGCCTTGGTGGCGCGAGCGCGCTTTCAGGTTGTGCCGGCGCATCGGAACGGGCGGACTGACCGGGTCCCATAGGCAGGATGTTCCAGACAACGATCGCTATCCCAATGGTCAGCAACAACGCGATGGCGAATACCGCCAAGGTTCTGAGCGGAGCGCTGCCGTACCTGCGCACTTTCACCGCTGCGGGCGGAGTCAGGCTTGCCGCCTGCGGCGAAACCATCGATGCGGCGATATCTGTGCGCACGCGCGGTTGCGACGGCGGAGCGGACAGGGGAGCGCCCGGGTCAAGCGGAGCAATGTCGCGAGAGCGAACCTGCATCACCGGCATTGCGTCGTCCACCCGAAGCACCGGTTCGCTTGCCGTGGCGGACGATGGGGTCAGGGTGGCCACCGGACCGTTGGGGCGCGACGTCTCACGTTTCGTGGAAAACTGCATTGTCGGCGGCGAAGAGGTTTCCTCTTCATCGTCCGTTTCTGCATCAAAGAGGCTGCCGCCGCCAAAATCGGGAAGTCGCGGAAAATCCGTCTTGTCGGCCAACGATGAAAAGCCGGCAACACGCATTCCGCGGGCTTCGGCAAAGGCGGCAGCCTCGTCGAGCGTTTCACGGGCGATAGCGGCAACGCGGGCCGTGTCCGGACCGATCATTTCCCAGTCGAATTCAAGCTCGCTCAACGCGTAGGGCGTGCGCCCGTCCATTGCCAGGTCGATTTCGTCGAGCGCCGCGTCTTCCGAGGTGACCGTGACGTCTGTGTAAAGGATTTGATCTCGGGGCAGGAAAAGATCGACTGATTTGGCATCGCCGATGCGATCGACCATGGCCCGAAGACGGTCCTCGATGTCGGGGCCATCGATTTTTTCGACAACGATTTCACGCCATTGCCCAGCCTCCCGGCGCATCAGCCGGACAGCCGCCATATCAAGATCGAAACCCCAACGGTGTGTCATGACGAGGAGATAGCATGGCAGGTAATTGCCGTCACCCAAAGACAGGCGGAATTTGGCGCGTGCAGGTCAATATTGTGCCGAATAAGGTGTCCGGATCGGGGAGAGACAAAGGAGATTGATTATGCGATTTGCAGTTGTGATGTTCTGGGCTCTGATTGGCCCCCTGGGCGCCGCCGCCGAGGAGCAGCCTCGCCAAATTTCGGTTCACGGCGAAGGCGTGGTGCGAGCCGAACCGGACATGGCGATTATCAACCTTGGTGTTATGCGCGACGCCCGGACAGCTGCCGCGGCCATGGATGCTGCCAGTGCCGCAATGGCACAGGTTCTGGAAGTGGTCGCCGCAGCAGGAGTGGCGCCGGCCGACGTCCAGACGTCCTCGGTAAACCTTTCACCCCGATGGGATCACAGCAAAGACGGACCGCCGCACGTGGCGGGATATATCGCGTCGAATGATTTGACGCTGCGTGTGCGGTCGCTGGACGATCTGCCCGTCGTGCTGGATGCCGTCGTTGGTACCGGTGCGAATACGATGAACGGGTTGTCCCTAACGGTCGCCGAACCTGGGAGTCTGGAAGACGAGGCATTGGTGCGCGCCATGCAGGACGCGCGCGCAAAAGCCGAACTTTTGGCTGGCGCGGCCAGCGTGACACTCGGCCCAGTTGTTTCGATTTTGGAGGGAGGCGGGCCGGCGGCGCCAGTTCCAATGTTGCGTGGAGCGGCCATGGAACAGTCCATGGCCGTACCGATCGCGCGAGGCGAAGTTGATTATCGCGCCAGCGTCGCGGTTGTCTTCGAACTTGTCACTCAGTGAGACATCAGGATCGGAACCTTGGATCTCTCAAGCATATTGCGGGTTGTTCCCCCCAGAATGGCCTCCAACAGACGGGAGTGACCATAGGCTCCCATCACGACCATTTCGGCGCCGAGGTCGGCGACATGCCGATCTATGACGTCCGACACCTTGGGCATTGTTTGCGCAACAACCGACACCTCGGCGTTTACGCCGTGACGTGACAGCATTTCTGCGAGCATCGTTCCGGGATCGGCATAACCCGGCCCATGTTTCGGCGGGTCGATGACCAGGAGGTCGACCTTGTCGGCTGCGGCCAGCATCGGCAAGGCGGCGCGGATTGCGGAGAGGGCTTCGGAAGACTGGTTCCAGGCGACCACAACGGATGTGGGCGCGGGAACCTCTTTCGTGCCTGCCGGGAGTACCATCACGGGTGTGCGCGTGGAAAACAGTGCTGCCTCCGTGATGGCCACATCCTCGATAGTGCGTCCTTCACCATAGGGCTGCGGCAGGACCACCAGATCGGAAAGGTTGACCATGCGGGCGACGACCTGTGTGACGGCGCCCATTTGGGCGACCACCCGATGGACGTCCGCAGTGATGTCCGAACGGTTGAGCCTTTCGCTCACAGCTTTTTCGGAGATCTCGGCCTCTTCGATGGCGTCGGCGATCGTGCCTTGGACAGCGATGGACGCTGCTCCCCCGTATAAAGCTTCGGGAGGGACCCGCTCAATGCCCAAGGCGAGGACATGCAGATGCGCACCGTTCGCCTGTGCCAGGGCGATGGCCGCTTCCAAGTGGTCGGAGTCTAGCTCGGGATTGCGGACGACCGTGACAAGTGTCTTGTAGTTCATGAAAGAACCTCCTTCGTTGCTCCATTGATGCGCCTGGCAACCGTAGCACGCATTGCTCTGGATCAAACGGTGACCTTGTCCGTTGACAAATACAGCCCGTTGATGCGCCGAATGTCAGGTATCGGGTATGGGGTTCCTTAAAATCATGTCCCACAAGACATAGGTGCGACTGACGGCTTGGAAATTGGCTTTTCCAAAGCCATTTCTGTGCAATTTTGTGTGATCTGCGGATGTTTTTGTTTTTTCAAATGAATTTTGCACCGTAGGACTGGCAGAGAAGTTGAAGGAAAGTCAGGGATGTCGATTAGTACATGGGATGAAATCCGGACAGCCTATCATGTGGCACGGATGGGCACGGTCAGCGGAGCTGCCGAACAGTTGGGCGTCCACCACGCGACCGTGATCCGCCATATCGATTCTCTGGAAGACCGGCTGGGAGTAAAGCTGTTCCAGCGCCATGCGCGCGGCTATTCCTCGACCGAGGCTGGGCGCGATCTCTTGCAAGTGGCGCAGGCGACCGACGACCAGTTCGCGCAATTAGTCAGTCGTATCAAGGGGCGGGGCGACGAAGTCTCGGGCGAGTTGGTTGTCACGTCGCTGGCGGCGCTCTCGACCAAGATGACAGGGACCCTGGTGCGGTTCCAGGAGCGCTACCCCGACCTGATCATCCGTTATCTGACGGGGGAAGAGGTTTTGCGGCTGGAGTACGGAGAGGCCCACGTTGCTGTGCGCGCGGGAAACAAGCCGGACAACCCCGACAACGTGGTCCAGCCGTTCCTGCACCAATACGTCGCGCTTTATGCGTCCGAGGGCTACGTCGCCCGGCACGGAAGACCCCAGTCGGTCGATGACCTGTCTGGTCATTCCTTTGTAAGTCTTGATAATTTCGGCTCTCGCGCTCCGTTTTTCCGTTGGCTGGTGGATCGGGTCGAACCTGAACAGATCGCATTCCGTGCTACCGATAACCGGGTGATACGGGATGCCGTATTGAGTGACGTCGGGATTGGGTTTCTGACGGTTTGGGAGGCGGGACAACTGCCGGGACTGGTCCAGTTGTTCGAACCGCAGCCCGAATGGAGCGCCCCCCTGTGGCTCGTCACGCACGTGGATCTGCACCGCACGACCAAGGTGCAGGCTTTCCTGTCGTTTCTAAAGGAAGAAGCCCAGGGCTGGTAAGTCAGTTGGTTTCGGTTCGTCTGAGAAAGAGCCAGGCGAAGGCTATTCCGATGGAAAAGATGAGCGCACCCGTGAGGCCGTGTCCGACCGTTGGTAGCACGGATTCCAGGAACCATTTCAAAGAGGTGATCGTGGACGCCGATGGCAGGGCGCCGAAGGCGGCGGTATAGCCGAGCCATCCGAAGAAACCGAGTGAGGCCAGGGCGAGAAAATAACGCATCGTGTCTCCTTTTGCCCCTCGCGCAGGACGATAGGCCAAGCCCACGATTCTGCAAAGCCCTGAATTGTGAACGAAATTTAGTCTGGGTCAGACAATTCCTGCGCCAGGAAGGCCTCGAAGGCATCCAGGTCGACGGGCTCGAACTGGCCAAACCCCTGCATCCAGACGCTGGCGTCCTTGAGGGTTTTCGGCTCCAGCTTGCACCACGTCACACGCCCCCGTTTCTCCTGGCTTATTAGCCCGGCTCGGGTCAGCACCCCCAAGTGCTTGGAAATTGCGGCCAGTGACATCTCGAAGGGCTCTGCCACGTCGGTGACGGCCATGTCGTCTTCCAAAAGCATCGACAGGATCGCACGCCGGGTCGGGTCGGCGAGGGCGGCGAATATGGTGTCGAGCGTGATCATGGCGGGGTATCTGACGCCGCGCAGCGAGCCACGTCAACTGAAAGCTGGCTTTTGTGAAGGGCGAGTAGCTGTACGGCGCTACGCGGCAATTGCTGCTGAAGCAGGTTTAGGTCTCTGAGAGCCGAAGAAAAAGCTCCTTCGGTTCTGGGTCGGCACCACGTCGGTGCGTCACATCCCGGCGGCGAGTGGACCTGGGGGCGCTGCCGCCGTCGGCCAGAGGTCGACTCCCCCGGGGATATTTTGGGGCCGATGAAAGAGGGCGCCAAACCTTCAACCATTCGGTTGAATATGGGCGGGGCGAACAGATCGGTGCGTGCGGGGCTAAGGGCAAAATATTATCGCTATATATCATTAGCTTGGGTCACGTTGGCCTGCGACCGCCCGCCGCTTGACTCATGCCCCCTTCGTTCATAGACAGGCGCGGAAGTTCTTATGGGGGCTTTGGCATGGCCGAGACCGATCAGGAAAGACGAGATCGGTTGGAGGCGCTGGAGGCGAAACTGGCCGAAAAGCGCGCTCCGGAAGTGTCGAAGCGTCACCAGGACGAGCATTATTCGCAGGCCAGTCAGGCGTGGCGCATGGTGATCGAACTGGTTGCAGGGCTGGGGATCGGCTTTGCGATGGGATACGGGCTGGACGCGGTTTTTGGCACTTTGCCGTGGCTGTTGATCGTGTTCACGCTGTTGGGATTTGCGGCGGGCATCAAAACGATGATGCGAACCGCCAAGGAAATGCAGGCGCCCGAGGGTGCCGGTGACGAAAGTGAAGGGGACTGACGTGGCAACAGAAGCACACGGCGCGGAAGAAGGCGGGCTGGCATTCCACCCGATGGATCAGTTCATCGTGAAACCCTTGTTCGGTGACGGACCGGTTGGCATGTTCACGATCACCAACGTGACTTTCTGGATGGTCCTGGCGGTCCTCTGCGTTGTCGGACTTCTTGTTCTAGGCACACGCGGCCGCGCTCTGGTGCCAAGCCGCATTCAGTCGATCGCCGAACTGGCCTATGGCTTCGTTTACAAGATGGTCGAAGACGTCGCGGGCAAGGACGGCCTGAAGTACTTCCCCTATATCATGACCCTGTTCATGTTCATCGTCTTCGCCAACTTTCTCGGCCTGTTGCCGCTGGCCTTTACGACGACCAGCCACATCGCGGTGACTGCGGTTATGGCCGTGGCGGTATTCCTGTCGGTAACCATCCTGGGTTTTGTCAAGAACGGCGCCGGTTTCCTGAGCGTCTTCTGGATTTCGAGCGCGCCGCTGGTGCTGCGTCCGGTGCTGGCGATCATCGAGGTGATCAGTTATTTCGTGCGTCCTGTCAGCCATTCGATCCGACTTGCCGGCAACATGATGGCCGGCCACGCGGTGATCAAGGTGTTCGCGACCTTCGCAGGCATCCTGTGGATTGCCCCTGTGTCGGTCCTGGCCATCACCGCGATCTATGCGCTGGAGGTGCTTGTCGCCTTTATCCAGGCCTATGTCTTTGCGATCCTGACATGCGTGTACCTGAAGGACGCGCTTCATCCGCATCACTAATTCGAACTCGGGCCGGGTGACCGGCTCAAACCTGACACTTCCAACGTAAGGAGAATTCAAATGGAAGGTGACGTCGTACAAATGGGAGCTTACATCGGTGCTGGTCTGGCCTGTACGGGCATGGGCGGTGCTGCTGTCGGTGTGGGCCACGTTGTTGGCAACTTCCTGTCGGGCGCTCTGCGCAATCCTTCGGCCGCTGGTGGCCAAACCGCGACGATGTTCATCGGTATCGCGTTCTCGGAAGCCCTGGGGATCTTCTCGTTCCTTGTTGCGCTTCTCTTGATGTTCGCCGTCTAAGACCCCGACATCCTTACGTGCGCCGTGCCCCGAGGTGGGGCACGGGGTAGTCTGAAAAAGGTTTGAGGAGGTCGCTATGGCGACGGAAACTGAAAGCCACGCAGCCGAAGCTGCGCACGGTGCCGCCGAAGCAGCGGGCCATGCGGCCGAATCGGCGGGCATGCCGCAGCTGGATTTCTCGACGTTTGGCAACCAGATCTTCTGGTTGGTCGTGACGTTGATCGTGATCTACCTGGTGCTGTCCAAGGTGGCCTTGCCGCGCATCGCGGCGGTCCTGGCCGAACGGCGCGGGACGATTACGAACGATATTGCGGCGGCCGAAGAGCTGAAGCTGAAGGCGGCGGAAGCCGAAGCGGCTTATGAGAAGGCGCTTGCGGATGCACGCGCGGAGGCTGGCCGGATTGCAGACGAGGCCAAGGCAGAGATGCAGGCCGAAGTCGACCTGGCGCTGCAGAAGGCGGATGCCGAGATCGCTGCACGGACGGCTGAAAGCGAAGCCAAGATCGCGGAAATCCGCGATGGCGCCGCAAAGGCGGTTGCCGAGGTTGCGCGTGACACAGCCAAAGCCGTCGTTGACGCCCTGGGCGTCGATGTGGATGCGGCCAAGGTCGACGCGGCTGTTTCCGCTCAGGTAAAGGGGTAAGGCGATGAAAAAGACACTGACCGTCCTTTTTGCCACTTCCGCCGCTCCGGCCATGGCCTCGACGAAGAACATTTTCTCGGGCGAATTCTATTCGCTGTCGAACACCGACTTCATCGTCGCCATTTCGTTCTTCCTGTTCGTCGGCGTGCTGATCAAGTTCAAGGTGCCGTCGATCCTGACGGGTCTGTTGGACAAGCGGGCCGAGGGTATTCAGTCGGAACTGGATGAAGCCCGCGCGCTGCGTGAAGAGGCTCAGTCGCTCTTGGCCAGCTATGAGCGCAAGCAGCTGGAAGTGCAGGAGCAAGCCGACCGCATCGTCGCCGCTGCAAAGGAAAACGCCAAGGAGGCGGCCGAACAGGCCAAGGCCGACCTGGCTGCTTCGATCGAGCGCCGGGTGCAGAACGCTGCGGACCAGATCGCGTCCGCCGAGGCAAGCGCAGTCAAGAAGGTGCGCGACGAAGCTATCACCATCGCCGTCAAGGCTGCCGGTGCGGTTGTCGCCAAGGAGATGAGCGCGGCGCAGGCTGGTTCGCTGATCGACGACGCCATTCAGGTGGTTCAGGCCAAGCTGCACTGATCCAGCCAAGATCAAGCAGAAAACCCGGCCTTTTGGCCGGGTTTTTTGCGTTTTGGGCCCTCTATACCCTGGGTTTATGGCGCTTGGTCGTGGGTTTATTGCACGGCGATTAAACCTTGGGGCAATGGAGTTCGGGGTGTGGGTTGGTGATGAGGGGGCATCCCAGCACGAACACGTGCCCCAACAATGAGGACTAACCATGTATCGCACCGTAACTGCCGCCGCCGCCGCCGCGCTTTGGTTTACTGCCGCCCAGGCTGACCCGTTCACCGACGCTGTGGTCGCAAAGTATCAGGAGATGGGTTTCGACTTCATCGAGGTTCAGAACGGGTTGAACCAGGTCAAGGTTGAAGCCATTCGTGGCGATCAGAAGATCGAGGTGATCTATGACCGCGAAACCGGTCAAATCCTGAAGCAGGAGCAGGAGCGCGCCGAGGCTGGCGAGGCCGGTCGAACCGGCGTGCAGGTGCGCGAGCGCGACCGCAACTTTGTTCAGGCCACGGCTCAGGCAAGCGGCGTCGCGCTGAGCGGAGCCACGGAGGATGTGATCGACGAACTGCGCGCCCAGGGCTACGAGTTCTTCGAAATCAAGAATGGCCCGACGCAAGTGAAGGTCGAGGCTATCCGAGGCAACGAGAAGGTCGAGTTGATCCTGGATCGCGAGACCGGTGAGGTCCTGAAACGTGAGATCGAAGCCGCGGGCGACGATGCGGGGAGAAGCGGGATGGAAATCGATTCGCGCAGCGAAGATTTCCTTGGCGAGGATGACGACGACCACGACAACTCGGGTCCGGGTTCCCATGATGATGATGATGACGACGCCGATGACGACAATTCGGGCTCGGGTTCGGATGACGACGATGATGACGACGACAACAGTGGTTCGGGTTCTAGCGACGACTGATCCCCCGTGCTCCGATCTCCCCCTAGATCGGAGCACCCCCTGGCGGACCTTGCAATTACAGCAGGGTCCGCCAATTCTGTGAGGTAATGTTGAAACGTCTACTGATCATATTGTTCCTGTCCCTGGTGACTGCGCCGGCGCTGGCCGCTGGCGACACCGTGCGCGATAGGATCCTTCTGGATTTGCGCGACGATGGATATCGCGAGATCACGATCAGCCGCACCTTTCTTGGCAGGTTGCGGTTCGTTGCCGTCAAGAGCGATGCCCGGCGCGAGATCGTTGTCAATCCGGTGAACGGTGTGATCCTGAGAGATTACATCAGATTCCTGCGAAGCTCGGACGACAGTACGGCACCGCGATCCGGGAGCAGCGGCTCAGGCGGCGATGACGGCACCGGTTCGGAATACGATGACGATTCATATGATGACGATTCCTACGATGACTCATATGACGACGATTCAAATGATGACGACGAGCCGGACGACGACGAACCGGACGATGACGAGGTCGATAATAGTGGTCCCGGTTCCGAGAATTCCGGCAGTGGCTCGAGCGGCTGAGCATGGGGTTTGTCCTGGGTGAAGTAGCGAGGGGCCTGGTGTGAACAGCCGAGTTTTTCTGGCCCTGGTCTTGGCCTTTCAGGCAGGCTGCGCGTTGTTTTTCGTGTCCGATATCCTGATTTCGGTCTTGGGGCTGCCGGTTGCGCCCCTGAGCTGGGCATTCGTCGAATTGATCGAGGTTGGAGCGGCTGTTGGCCTGATTATCGGCGTGGCCGTCACGGGCCTGGCCCTAAAGCAATCGCGTCGAAGGACGAGACAGGCAGAAGAGGCTCTGCGGCGCGCGCAGGGGGCGTTCCGCGATGTGCTTGAAGAACGTTTCGAGGATTGGTCTCTGACTGCGGCGGAGCGCGATGTCGCCATGTTCGCGATAAAGGGATTTTCTACTCAGGACATTGCCGGGTTCCGCTCGGTCAGCGAGGGCACCATCAAGGCGCAGACTAACTCAATTTACCGCAAGGCGGGGGTGAGCGGCAGGCCTCAGCTTTTGAGCTTGTTCATCGACGAGTTGGTCGAGAACGACACCGATTAATCCGTCACTGCATGTTCGGCGAGGACGTTCAGAGGTACGACTTCCAGAGTCTTCTGGTGCGTCGAGGAGAGTTGGATTTGCGGAGCCACGCCCTCGTCGACGGCCTGCAGAAAGCGGCTGGCGCAGAGGCACCATTGGTCTCCGGGCTTCAGTCCAGGAAAGTCGAATTCGGGTCTTGGGGTGGATAGGTCGTTGCCCAGGTATTTTGAATAGGCCAGGAATTCGGCCGTCATGACCGCGCAGACCGTGTGGCGACCGTTGTCCTGGGCGCAGGTATTGCAGGCCCCGTCGCGGAAATATCCGGTCATCGGGTCGTGCGAGCATGGCTCGAGCGGGTGGCCGAGAACGTTGATTGAGTCGTCCTTTTCGATCTTGTTTACCCCTCTTGTCGAATTTTGCTGGTTTGTGCAGTCAATCGTTCCATTCGATCCAGCGTCCATGAAAGTCCGCCCGCCCCAGCATTTTTGAGTCGCCTGACGGATAACGTGTGAGCATGAGGGCCGCACCGGTACCACCGTCTGCCTCCATAGCCAGCCGAGCAAGAGGAAAGCGCGACGACTCCATAGCCTTGACGGCACGTTCCTTGGTAGAATCGGGAAAGTATTGCCAGGCAACGGTGTGAAAGACGACTGTCAGGTGGTCGGGATTGCCATGGGCGAGCCGGGTTTCCAGCCAGGCGCCCGCATCGGCAGCGGCAAGGGTTGCCGGGGTCTCACGGGCTTCGCGGATGGCAGCGCGGGTGCGGGCCTGACGATCTGCCTGGTCAGGCCAGAGATAGGCGAGGAGCCGCAGCCTTCCCTCCGGGGTTGTTGCCTCGATTGGATTGAGGTCGACACCGTCGCGACCGACCACTGTGGGCAGAGCCGCTGGGGGCGGCGGGCCGCGCCATTCGGGCGTTAGGATGACGCGGGCGTCGGCCGGGCCAAGGTTGGCGTCTGGCGTTTCGAGGCGAAAGCGGTCGGCCCTTAGGTTCAGGCCGCCGCTGGCGCCAAGTTCGACAAGATCAACCGGGCGATCATCGTCAGCGTGAATCGCTGCCAGCCCTGCGAGAATGGCGGCGGCGCGGCGAACCTCGTTGGTCTGGGGCGGGCTGTCGAGCCATGACAGGATGCTGTCCGAGTGATGGTAGATAGCGTGCTCGATCGCGGACCAGAGCGTATCGTCGTCGGTCCTGGCGGGCGGGTATGCCGCAGTCAGGGCAAGTTCTTCGATCCTGAGCGCGTGCAGCGCACCGGCCAGGCGCAAAGGAACGCTGTCGGCATAGGGCGAGGGATCACCCTGCCAGCCGAGGACCCGGTCGGCGACAGGCGTGCCGGGGGTCAGCCGGCTGGCGAACAGCGCCATCAACTGCCCCATGAAAGGTGAACCAAGGCTGTGACAAGCGTCAGCCTGAAAGGCGAAGGCCTGGGGGACGGTCATCGGCACGGCGATTTCAGCGGAACTTGTCGACGAGCTTTTGCAGCGGGCTGCGTGTGTCGTCTTCGGGTTGTGGTCCAGGTTTGCGTGGAGGTGCAGGATCGGCCGTGGACTTGTGGCTGGTCGACGAACGGGGCGGATTTAGGCGTAGTGCGACGGCATTCTGGAACCTGCCGGAATCGCCTTCGGCCAGGTGGAGCGCCCCGTCGGCGATGCCGCGCAGCATGTCATCGAGCCACTTCTGATCTGCCTTGGAAAAGTCTTTGAGCACGTAGACCGGCACAGCGTCTTTGTGGCCGGGATGTCCGACGCCCATACGGACTCGTGTATAGGCGTCTCCGATATGGGCGTGGAGCGAGCGAAGGCCGTTGTGGCCCGCGTGCCCGCCGCCCTGCTTGACGCGCAGCTTGCCGGGCGCGAGATCGATTTCGTCATGGAAGACCGTGACGTCGGCGGGCGTCAGCTTGTAGAACCGCATCGCTTCACCGACCGACTGGCCGGAGTTGTTCATGTAGGTTTCGGGCTTTAGGAGAACAACTTTCTCGGACCCCAGACGCCCTTCGCTGACCAGGCCCTGGAACTTGGTCCGCCATGGGCCAAAGCCGTGATCCGAGGCGATCTGGTCCACGGCCATGAAGCCGATGTTGTGGCGGTTGCCCGCGTATTTTGCGCCCGGATTGCCAAGGCCGACAAAGAGTTTCATTGGGTGCCGCTCCTTTCGGGCCGGAGCCTGGGCACCGGACCGCATGTCTTGAGAAGGACCTTTTGCAGGGCCGGATATTCTAGCGACCGATGCTTGCGAAGGTCCTGCGCTGGTCGGGGCCGAAACCCAGCCAGCCGCGCGTGACAGCCGCAATGTGATTGACGATGCGCACACGTTGGGTGTTGCCGTTGATCGCCCCTGCGATAGCCGAAGCGCCGACCAGCGCTTCGAGGTCGGCATTGATCTCTTGCTCTTCGGTCAGCGGGATGCCTGTGTCGGCGTCGATCACGCGGATCACGTAGTTGATGTTATGGACGGCCGCTGGCGCCCGGGCCACGGCTGCGGGTGTCACACCGTGGAAGCGGCGAACGCTGGCCGTGATCGTGACGGGACGGGTGCCGAGAAGTTCGCTGCAGCCCTCGGTGATCCCATCGTCGATGATGGCCGCGACCTGAGCGCGGCGATCACCATAGGGTTCGCCGTGCCAGACAATGTCCGCAGCGGGCGCAAAGGTGTTGGCGTTCGACACCTTGAGGCTGTCGGGAACGATCGCGATGACGTCTCGCAGGTTCCATGTGCGCGTTACCGCCGGGTCAAGGTTATGGTCGTACCCCACATTCCAATTGCCGGAGCATCCGGCCAGCAGGGCGGCTGCTCCGCCTGTGATCACTGTGCGACGGTCCATCTTGTGCCTCGTTCGTTTTGTTTTTTATCTGTGGCGGCAGATTGGCAGATCTTGGCGCAGAATTCCATATCTTGTGTGCATATGGTGCCCGTCCCCGAGGAGTGGGCGGAATACTGCAAAAAATCGTCGCGTGAACGCGGGCGCTGTGGCACTCTTGCGACAGGAAATCCGCCGGGGAGGCAATGAAAACACGCACTGCCTGCTTTGTCGTGCTGACGTTGACGGCTATACCCGCCGTCGCAGCGCCGATTGAGCGCGCTTGCCTGGCTTCGGAGCGTGGCAAGGGCCTGCGCAGCATATGCGGCTGCCTGCAGGGGGCGGCGAATGTCACCCTTTCAGCCAAGGACCAGAAACGTGCTGCGGATTTTTTTGAGGATCCGGAAAAAGCACAGAAGGTGAGGACGTCGGGCAGGCGCGGCGATGAGGTGTTCTGGGAGCGTTACATGGCGTTCACGGAGACCGCCCGGATTTATTGCCAGAATTAGGCGGTCTCGTCGATCAATCGAGCGTTGCCAGGAGGCCCCGTGCGGCAGCCTCGATCAGCTCGAGCGCCTCGTCGAAATCCCGCGTGTAATATGGATCGGGAACCTCGGTGCAGCCGGTCTCGGGGGCAAAGTCCAGAAAAAGACGAACGGGTGTGTCACTGTGGACTGGCCGAAGCTTTTCGATATCCGACAGGTTGCTTTCATCCATGGCGAGGATCAGGTCGGAGGTGTCGAAATCGGCAGGGGTGATCTGGCGGGCGCGAAGGGGCGCCAGGTCATAGCCGCGCATGGCGGCTGCCTCAATCGCCGGTTCATAGGGCGGCTTGCCAATGTGCCAGTCCGACGTGCCCGCGCTGTCGACCGTGACTCTTTCGCCACCCATCTGGCGCAGGACGGCTTCGGCGGTTGGAGATCGGCAGATGTTGCCAAGGCAGACGCAGAGGAGGCGCATGGGCTTTCTTTCCTTCGGTGTGCCGTCTGGGTAGCATCCATGCCTGACAGAGGGAATGAGCATGAAGATTTTCATCCTGACAGGGGCGGGGGTGTCGGCGGACAGCGGGCTGGGCACCTTTCGGGACAAGGATGGGTTGTGGACCAAATACGACCTGCAGGAGGTCGCGACCCCCGAGGGCTTTGCCCGCGATCCGGTGAAGGTCCACGATTTCTATAACGCGCGACGTCGCAATGCGCGGTCAGCCTCGGCTAATGCGGCGCATTTTGCGCTGGCGCGCTTGCAGGCGAACCATCCGGGCGAGGTGGTGATCGTGACGCAAAACGTCGACGCCTTGCACGAAGCGGCGGGTGCCGTGGCGATCCACATGCACGGGCGGCTGGATCGGGCCTGCTGCGCGGCCTGCGGGCACGGCTGGGAGGCTCCGGCAGAAATGTTCGCCGATGATCCATGTCCGTCGTGCCATCGGGAGGCGACGCGGCCCGATATCGTCTGGTTCGGCGAGATGCCGGTGCATATGGAGGAGATCGCGGGGCATCTTGAAACGGCGGATCTTTTCGCTGCCATTGGGACCAGCGGTCAGGTCTATCCGGCTGCCGGTTTCGTGGCCGAGGCGCGACGGTTCGGTGCGCGGACGGTCGAGATCAACTTGGAGCGATCGGATGTGGCGGCGATGTTCGACGAGCATATCACCGGGCCAGCCAGCGAGGTGGTGCCAATCTGGGTAGAGGCACTGCTTGCGCCCGATGGCGCAGCGCCGTAAGAGAGCCACGACTTTTCGCTGAGACCCGAGGCCACCTTGCCCATTCTCGTCATGAAATTCGGCGGCACATCCGTCGCCACGCTCGATCGCATCCGGCGTGCCGCCAAGCGCGTGGGCCGCGAAGTTGCCAACGGCTACGACGTGATCGTCATCGTTTCGGCCATGTCTGGCAAGACGAACGAACTGGTCGGTTGGGTCGAAGAAACCTCGAAGCTGTACGATGCGCGCGAGTATGACGCGGTGGTATCGTCCGGCGAACAGGTGACGGCCGGTCTGATGGCACTGACACTTCAGGAAATGGAAGTCCCGGCACGTAGCTGGCAGGGCTGGCAGGTGCCGCTAAAGACGACCAGCGCTCACAGTCAGGCTCGGATCGAAGAAATCCCGACCGAGAACATCAACGCCAAGTTTGCCGAGGGCATGCGAGTGGCCGTTGTCGCGGGATTCCAGGGGATCAGCCCGGAGGGGCGCGTCACCACGTTGGGCCGGGGCGGCTCGGACACGACAGCCGTGGCTTTTGCTGCCGCCTTTGGCGCCGAGCGCTGCGATATCTATACGGACGTGGACGGTGTCTATACGACCGACCCGCGTATCACGTCGAAGGCGCGCAAGCTGGACAAGATTGCGTTCGAGGAAATGCTGGAGTTGGCGTCGCTCGGGGCCAAGGTCTTGCAGACGCGGTCAGTCGAACTGGCGATGCGGTACAACGTACGTCTGCGGGTTCTGTCCAGTTTCGAAGATAACGATGACAATGCCGGCACGCTGGTCTGTGCCGAGGAGGACATCATGGAAAGCAATGTGGTTGCAGGCGTCGCGTTCAGCCGGGACGAGGCAAAGATGACGTTGTTGTCGGTCGCCGACCGTCCGGGCATCGCGGCGGCGATTTTCGGGCCCCTGTCCGAGGCGGGCGTGAACGTAGACATGATCGTGCAGAACATCTCGGAAGACGGGCGCACGGACATGACGTTCTCGCTTCCGGTGAACCAGGTGGCGCGGGCGCGTCAGGCGATGGAGGCGGTCAAGGCCTCGGGTGATGTGAATTATGCCGAACTGGTGACCGATGAAGACGTTGCCAAGGTCTCGGTCGTAGGCATCGGGATGCGCAGCCATGCCGGTGTGGCGGCGCAGATGTTCAAGGCGCTGAAGGACGAAGGCATCAACATCAAGGTTATCACGACATCCGAAATCAAGATTTCGGTGCTGATCGACCGCAAGTACATGGAACTGGCTGTCCAGGCGCTTCACGACGCGTTCGGGCTGGAGAAGGCCGCCTGATTTCAATGGGTTCCGCGAAAATGGAAACGGTCTGTTTTTCGGAGGAATTTGGAGATTTCGCTTCCCTAGGGTAAGATGGCGACAGGCCAACGATGCTGCTAGGGGGAAGTGGGATGAATAAGGGCGTCTTTTCCGACGATTTCACGTCTGTTTTCGGCGATAAGCTGACGGATATTTTTTCTGGGGGATTTCCAAGTCACGCTGGAAATTTCCCGGAACCGACATCTGTTATGGACGAACCTGACACAGGAGGGGACTCCGGTGACAAGGGCCAAGTGCCATTTGATCTGATCATAGATTTTTTTGAGTTCGACGTAGCAGGCCCGGCGACCCAAGGCATGACGGATCAATCGGTTGCAGGAACGTCTTCGTCGTTGCTTTCGACCGACGTTGCCGATGTTGCACCCATGTATATTGGCAAGCCTGACGGCGGCGGTGGTGGTGGAGGAGGTGGCAATGGTGGCGGCAAGCCGAAAGACGATCCGCCCCCGCCGGAACCGGGCATTTCAGAGACGCCTGACACTCTTTACCTTGCGGTGGGCAGCGCGGCGGAACTTGGCGCTGATGCGTCAAACTTCTACTTTTCCAGCGATGGTGCCGAGCGCGTGGGCACGGAAGCGTCTGTCGCGGACACCATCGAGGCGATTTCCGGATTTGATATCGCGCTCGAATTCGTCGACAATGTAGGTTCCATCTGGTCGCAGGCCATCATTAATGCCGCGAACTTCTTCACTAAATTCATCGTGGAGGGGCTTTTTGTCGAAGTTGATGACAACGGTGTCGCCAAGGCGGATGGCCTGATTACGCCGCCGGATGGGTCGGTCTATTGGGATGACCTTTGGATCAAGATCGAGGTCGGGGATTATTCCCCGGGCGTGATCGCAGCGGCGGGGCCGGACCAATTCTGGCCGGGCGGCGCAAGCACCACGGGAGAAGCCTTGCCGGGCATGGGAACGCTGACCATCGACGTAGACTTCCTGAATACCATGACCATCGAACAAGCGACGTTGATCGCCACGCACGAGATGATGCATGTTCTTGGCTTTGGCACGATTTGGGGACAGAGCAGCATCTTCGCGCCGTGGAACCACGATCTTTTCAACAGGAAGGGTGATTATACCGGCGCGTCGGCCAATACGGCTTACAATGCAGAGTTCTCGTCCGATGGTGGCAAGATGCCCAAGCTGGCTGCCGAGGACAGCGGCGGGAGTGGCACTGCGGGCGGCCATTGGGAAACCGACCTGGCGGTTCATGCCAACGATCCGCTTGGCGTTCTCATCGATGATGATTTCGCGTTTGAACTGATGACCGGATGGATCGACCTTACTAACAGTGATGCGGTCTATCTATCCGACACCAGTCTCGCGGTTCTTGAGGACCTTGGTTACGTGGTTGATTGGTCTGTCGATTATGTGCACGATTCTTATGACTTCGATTATGGGGTCGCCTAAGATCAAACGCGCCCTGAAATATGGGCCCTACCTCTGTTCCAAAGCCCAGTCCGGGTGCACCCAGGGCTGGGCTTCGTCTTTTGGCAGGCGCCTCCCAAGTACATGATCCGCCACCTTCTCGCCCACCATGATCGAAGGGCCATTCAGGTTGCCGTTGGTGATCTGGGGGAAGATCGAGCTGTCGGCGACGCGCAGGCCGTCGACGCCGATGACGCGGGCCTCCGGGTCGACGACGGCCATCGGGTCGCTGGCCGCACCCATGCGGCAGGTGCCGCAGGGGTGATAGGCGCTTTCGGCATGGTCGCGGATGAAGGCGTCGAGGGCCTCATCGGTTGTGGCCTCCGCGCCAGGCTGAAGCTCGCGGTCGGTGAAGGGGGCGAAGGCAGGTTGGGCGAAGATTTCGCGCGTGAGGCGCAGGGCCTGGCGGAAGTCGATCCAGTCCTGTTCGATCGACATGTAGTTGAAACGGATCTCGGGCGCCTCGGTCGGCGTGGCGGAACGCAGCGTAACCGCGCCGCGCGAGGGTGAGCGCATTGGACCGACGTGGGCCTGGAAACCATGGCCGGAGGCGACGAATTTGCCGTCGTAACGCACCGCAAGCGGCAGGAAGTGAAACTGGATATCCGGGTAGTCGATTCCGGCCCGTGAACGGATGAAGCCAGCGCTTTCGAAGTTGTTCGAAGCGCCCGGACCTTTGCGGGTGAACAGCCACTGGGCGCCGACGAGCGCTTTTCCGAAAAGATTCCAGTATCTGAACAGCGTGATTGGCTGGCTGGCGGCCATCTGGAAGTAGACTTCGAGATGGTCCTGCAGGTTCTGGCCGACGCCGGGACGGTCGGCGGCGACGGGAATGCCATGGGCTGCGAGATGTTGGGCCGGGCCGATGCCAGAGAGCATCAGGAGCTTGGGGGAATTGATGGCCGAGGCGGCGACAATCACCTCGTCACGTGCGGTGACGCGGGAAGTGAGGCTTTCGGTCAGTTCCACGCCCGTGGCGCGGCCATTCTCGATGATGATGCGCTTGGCGAGACCGTTGACGAGCGTGCAGTTGGGTCGCTTGAGAGCCGGTTTCAGATAGGCATTGGCTGCCGACCAACGCTGACCTTTCCAGACGGTCTGCTCCATCGGGCCGAAGCCTTCTTGTTTCTCGCCGTTGTAGTCGGCGGTGATCTCGTAGCCTGCCTGTTGCCCGGCCTCGACAAAGGCATGGTAAAGCGGGTTTTCGCGGGGGCCACGGGAAACGTGCAGGGGGCCGTCAGTGCCGCGCCAGTCCGAGGCGTCGGGGCCATGCCAGGTTTCCATGCGTTTGAAGTAGGGCAGGACGTCGGCAAAGCTCCAGCCGGTCGCGCCCATCTGTGCCCATGTGTCGAAGTCATGGGCGTGGCCGCGGACATAGACCATGCCGTTGACTGATGATGACCCTCCGATGACTTTTCCGCGCGGCACTGCCATGCGGCGGCCTCCCAGGTGTGGCTCGGGTTCTGAACGATAGCCCCAGTCATAGAGCGCCATGTTCATCGGGTAGGAGAGTGCGCCCGGCATCTGAATTAGAGGCCCACGGTCCGAACCGCCGTACTCCACGACGACCACGGATTTCCCGGCCTCGGACAGGCGGTAGGCCAGGGCGCAGCCTGCGGAGCCTGCGCCGACGATGACGTAGTCGGCTTCCATCAGATGGTGTCTTTCAAGATGTCGTAGTTGACCATGACATGCTCGGCGTACGCGGGGCGCGTCCTCAGCCGGTTGTAATAGGCCTGGACGTTCGGGCGGGCAGGCCGCGGAATGTCGATGTCGAAATAGCGATACAGGACGTGGCCGATGACGATGTCGGCAAGGGTCAAGGTGTCGCCGCAGACGTAGTCGCGATCATGGAGTTGATCTTCCAGAATGGCGGTCGATGCGTCGAAAGCCTCGATCCCTTCGGCGAGAGCCGCTTCGTCGCGGTTTTCGGGCCGGGTGCGGTAGGCGATCCAGAAGACCGGCCCCGTGAAGCGGCTGCAAAAGCTGGTCTTGCCCCATTCGGCCCATTGGTCGATGGTTGCGCGTTTGGCTGGGTCGGCAGGCCAGAAGGCGCCGCCATCGCCGTAGCGGGCGGCGGCGTAGCGCAGGATGGCGCAGCTTTCGAATACTGTCAGGTCGTCGTCTTTCAGGACGGGGACCAGGCCGTTGGGGTTCATGGCGCGGTACTCGGGCGTGTCGGTGCCGCCAAACGTCAAGCCATAGTTCAGACGTGCCGGCGTGATGCCGAGTTCGGCCAGGCCCCACATGACGGCCTGAACATTCGACGAAGTGGCGCGGCCATAGACGGTGAGATCGGGCATCAGAAAGGCGCCTCCACATCGTTCAGAGCGACATAGACGGATTTGACCTGGCTGTAGTGGTTGATGGCCTCTTTCGAGTTTTCCCGACCGACGCCGGACGCTTTTACGCCGCCAAACGGGGCTTCGACCGGCGCAAGGTTGTAGGTGTTGATATAGCAGCTTCCGGCTTCGATCCGGCCGATGACGCGGTGGGCGCGGGTCAGGTCCTGGGTGAAGACGCCGCCTGCCAGGCCGAACTCGGTGTCGTTGGCACGGGCGATAACCTCGTCCTCGTCTTTGAAGTCGAGGACCGACAGGACAGGGCCGAAGATTTCTTCGCGCGCGATGGTCATGTTGTCGGTGACGTCTGCAAAGACGGTCGGTTCGATCCAGTGGCCGGGGCGGTTCAGGCGGTGGCCGCCGTGGGCAAGCTGCGCGCCTTCTTCGATGCCCTTGGCGATGTAGCCTTCGACGATCTGAAGCTGGGCCTCGCTGACCATGGGTCCGAAGTTTGTGTCCTCGTCCAGCGGGTCGCCGAGGACGGCGTTGCCGAGGCGTTCGGTCAGGCGGGCGAGGAAGGCCTCCTTGATGCCCTTTTGCACGAAGACGCGGGTGCCGTTCGAGCAGACCTGTCCGGTGGAATAGAAGTTGCCGAGAATCGCGCCGCCGACGGCGTTGTCGAGATGGGCGTCGTCGAAGATGATCAGGGGGGATTTGCCGCCCAGTTCCATGGTGACGTGCTTCATTCCTGCGGCGGCGGCGGCGTAGACTTTCTTGCCGGTCGGGGCCGAGCCGGTCAGCGAGACCTTGGCGACACGGGCGTCGGTCGATAGGGCCGCGCCGACTTCGCCCATGCCCTGCACGACGTTGAAGACGCCGGGAGGGGCACCGGCCTCGGTCAGGATTTCTGCGACTTTGAGGGCGCAGAGCGGTGTGGATTCCGAAGGTTTGAAGACCATCGTGTTGCCGCAGGCGAGCGCCGGGGCGGCTTTCCAACATGCGATCTGGGTCGGATAGTTCCAGGCGCCGATGCCGACGCAGACACCAAGAGCCTCGCGCACGGTGTAGACGAAATCGCCGCCGGGCTGGGGGATGTGCTCGCCGGTCAGGCTGCCAGCGAGGCCACCAAAGTATTCCAGGGCGTCGGCGCCGGAGGTGGCGTCGGCGACCAGCGTTTCCTGCAGGGGTTTGCCGGTGTCAAGGGTTTCAAGTTCGGAAAGCTCGCGGTTCCTTTTGCGGATGATGTCGGCGGCGCGGCGCAGGATGCGTCCACGTTCGGTCCCGGTCATGGCGGCCCAGGCGGGCTGGGCCGCCTGGGCGGCAGCCAGCGCACGGTTGACGATTGCGGGCGTGGCGGCGTGGACCTGTGCGATCTTTTCGCCGGTGGCTGCGTAGATCACGGGGATCGGCGTGCCGGTCGTGTCATCGATATAGGCGCCGTTGATGAAGTGCGAGGCTGTGGGCTTCGGGTCTGCAGTCATGGTCATTCTCCCCTGGGGAAGCGCTGGTTTTCTTCCAGCACGTTCAGGTCCATGTGGTTGCGCATGTAGCGTTCGGAGGCCTTTTGCAGGGGCTGGTGGTCCCACGGGTAATAGGCGCCATTCCTGAGCGCGTCGTAGGTGACGAGGCGGCGCGCCTGGCTTTGACGGACGTCGCTGTCGAAGCGGTCGAGATCCCATCGGTCGGCAGCCATGGCGCGGAAGCCGGCGAGCGTTTCGGCATGGGCGGGGTCGGTGGCAAGGTTCGCCAGTTCATGCGGGTCGTCGGCCAGGTGGAACAGTTGTTCGGGGTCGGCGGGGCAGGCGGTGTATTTCCAACCTGCGTCCACCAGGCAGATCATCGGGATGATCGAGGCCTCGGCGGCGTATTCGATGGCGACGGGAGTATCGCGGAGGCCGCCGGTAGCGAGCGGGACAAGGGTTTCACCGGTGACCCAGGGAGTGACCTCGGCCATGTCAATGCCGGTCAGATCGCAGAGCGTCGGGGCGAGGTCGATGGTCGAGACGGGCGTGTCGATGAGGGCCGGTTCGAGACCTGCACCGGAAAGCATCAACGGTACGCGCGATGAACCTTCGAAAAAGCTCATCTTGTACCACAGGCCGCGCTCTCCAAGCATGTCGCCATGGTCGGATACGAAAGCGATTACTGCTTCTTGCCTCGTGCGTTCCAGCACGTCGAGGACCGAACCGATCTTGTCGTCGAGATAGCTGATATTGGCGAAATAGGCACGGCGCGCGCGGCGGATGTGATCCGTCGTCACGTCGAAGCTGCGCCAGTCGTTGGCGTCGAAGATGCGCTGCGAATGGGGGTCGTGGTCGTCGTAGGCCATGGCGGGGACCTGCGGATCCAGGTGCTCGCAGTCCTCGTAGAGATCCCAGTACTTCTTGCGCGCGACGTAGGGGTCGTGCGGGTGAGTAAACGAGACGGTCAGGCACCAGGGCCGGTCGTCGGCGCCGCGTGCGAGGTCATAGAGCTTTTGTTCTGCCTTGAAGGCGACCTCGTCGTCGTATTCCATTTGGTTGGTGATCTCGGCAACGCCCGCGCCGGTCACCGATCCCATGTTGTGGTACCACCAGTCGATGCGCTCACCCGGCTTGCGATAGTCGGGCGTCCAGCCGAAATCGGCGGGGTAGATGTCGGTGGTCAGGCGTTCTTCGAAACCATGGAGCTGGTCGGGACCGACGAAATGCATCTTGCCGGACAGGCAGGTGTGATAGCCCGCGCGGCGCAGATGGTGGGCATAGGTCGGAATGTCCGACGCGAACTCGGCCGCGTTGTCATAGACGCGGGACTGCGAGGGCAGAAGCCCGGACATGAAACTCGCACGGCCGGGAGCGCAGAGCGGGCTGGCCGTGTAGGCGTTGCTGAAGCGCACCGACGCAGCGGCGAGACGTTTCAGGTTGGGGGCATGCAGCCAGTCGGCGGGGCCGTCGGGAAACAGTGTACCGTTCAGCTGGTCGACCATCATGATCAGGATATTGGGCCGGGTCATCGGCGTTCCTTTAATTCGTGGTCAAGCGCTGCGAGGACGAGGGTAGTCGCAGCCTCTCCGTCAGGCGCGTCCGAAAGGCCGTGGCGCAGATAGAGTCCGTCGATAAGGGCGGCGATGCGCTCGGCAGCCCCGGGCGCGGCTTCGCCGAGGGCCGGGCGCAGGTCATGGAGCAGGTTCGAGCGCAGGCGACTGCGATAGACGCGCAGAAGCCGCGCGGCCTGATCGGATGAGAGGGCGAGAACGTAGAAGTTGACCCAAGCCGAGACGGTGTCGGGCCGGAAATTCGACGAAGCGAAGCTGGCGCGGATGACGGCACGGAGACGTTCAATCGGGGAAGCAGATTGTTCAAGGTGGCTACGCACTTCCGCCGAGTAAACCCTAAGGACATGCCGCATCGCGGCAAGCAGGATGTCTTCCTTGCCGCCGAAGTAGTGGTGCGCGAGGCCCGAGGACACGCCGGCACGCCTTGCGATGCGGCTGACAGTGATGTCCAGGGAGCCTGCCTGGCCGATTTCGGCGATGGTCGCGTCGATCAGGGCGGCGCGTCTTATCGGTTCCATTCCCAGCTTTGGCATGTTTAGCTTTCCCTCAACATCCTTTCGGGGATATGTTGTTTTTAATTGACTCGTCAATCAACAAAAACAGGGAGCCACAGTATGCGCTTAAAATCCACATTGTCCATGTTTGCTGTCGTCGTCGCCGCACCGGCCTTTGCTGACTGCGACCAGGTCACGTTCTCGGATGTCGGGTGGACTGACATTACCGCCACCACCGCAGCCACGACGGTTGTGCTGGAGGCGCTGGGCTATGAGACCGACATCAAGGTTCTTTCGGTGCCTGTCACCTATGCCTCGATGGCCTCGAAGGACGTGGACGTGTTTCTTGGCAACTGGATGCCCACTATGGAAGGGGATATCGCCTCATATCGGGATGCGGGGACCGTCGATACGGTGCGCGCGAACCTGGAGGGCGCCAAATACACGCTGGCCGTGAACAAGGCTGCGGCCGATCTCGGGATCAGGAATTTTGCAGACATCGCGGCTCAGAAGGATGCCCTTGACGGCAAGATCTATGGCATCGAGCCGGGCAACGACGGCAACCGCCTGATCATGGACATGATCGACCAAAATGCTTTCGGCCTCGATGGGTTCGAGGTCGTCGAAAGCTCGGAACAGGGCATGTTGGCACAGGTCGATCGTGCCGACGGGCGCGGCGAGCCGATTGTTTTCCTCGGCTGGGAGCCGCACCCGATGAACGCCAACTTCGAGCTGACCTACCTGGAGGGCGGCGACGACTGGTTCGGGCCGAATCTGGGCGGTGCGACGGTCTTCACCAACACTTCGGCCGGCTATTCAAACGAATGCCCGAACGTTGGAAAACTTTTGGGTAATCTCGAGTTCTCGCTGGCCATGGAGAACGAGATCATGGGTGCGATCCTTGACGACGGGAAGGACCCGGACGAGGCCGCAACCGCCTGGCTGAAAGCCAACCCGGGCACGCTTGATGGCTGGCTCGCAGGAGTCACCACAAAGGATGGCGGCGATGGCATGGCTGCGGTGAAGGGCGCGCTGGGTCTTTGAGATTTCGCCGCGCTGACGCGCGCCGATCCGCTGGAGGGGCTGTGCCCCTCCAGACCTCCCCCGAGTATTTCCAAAAAGAAGAAGAACGATCAGCTTTCCGGCGGCAGGAGGGCATCGTCCTTTTCGCGTGCACGCAGTGCCGCGGGCCGGCCCATGAGGCGGGCGGTATAGGCAGCGAAACTGTCGGTGTGCGGCAGGGTCTTGAACTGCAGGCCCCAGGCGATCTGGGAGCCGACGTAGACGTCGACCGCGGAAAAGGTTTCTCCCAGCATGAAGCTTCGCCCGTCCGAGAGATGCGCGTCGAGGGTCCTGGCAACCCTGTCGAGGCTGCCGTAGCCGGTGCGGCCCTGTTCGCGCGGATCATCGGTTGTCCAGCCAAAGCTGGCATTGACGACCGCCTGTTCGATCGGGCCCGCGCCGAAGAACATCCAGCGGTAATAGGCGCCGCGCTCGGGCGCACCAGGGGCGGGGGCGAGGTCCGCGTCGGGGAAGGCGTCGGCGAGGTAACAGCAGATGGCGGCAACTTCGGTCACGACGACATCGCCGTGTCGGAGTGTGGGGACTTTGGCCATCGGGTTGAGTGCGCGGTAGTCGGGGGCGTTCATGTCCGGGCCGTACCCGACGACCTCTGTGTCGTAGGGGGCGCCGGTCTCTTCGAGCATCCAGCGGGCGATGCGCCCACGCGACATGGGATTGGTGTAGAAGGTCAGATTGCTCATCGGAATGTCCTTGGTCATCGGGTTCGGTGGGAAACTAGCGGGAAATTCGGGAAAGAGAAGCGTTTGCGTCCGCTGGGCCTCGCATGTCCGGATGTGCGATTTTGCTGAGCAAGGATTTTGTGTGGACCGTGGACGTTGGACACAACAAGGTAAACGACAACTGGCCGAGACGTGCCTGAAGGGGGATAGGACGCTGTGATGGAGTGGCTGACGGAGAACAAGATACCGGTTGGCGATGGCGCCGAAAGGGTTGTCGACTGGCTCAAGGATCACGTTCAGTGGGGTTTCGACATTCTGGCCGACGGGCTGGATGGGCTGATCGAGACGGTGACGCTGGGGTTGGAAAGTGTTGGGCCGATAGGTCTGACTGCGGTGTTCATCGTCCTGACCTGGGTGTTGCAGCGCAGTTGGAAGAAATGCCTGGTTGTGGCACTGGGAATGCTGTTCATCCTGAACCAGGGCTATTGGGACCGCACGACCGAAACGCTGACGCTGATCCTTGTCTCGTGCATCGTCTGTATGGGGATCGGCATTCCGATCGGCATCGCAGCAGCGCGCAAAAAGTGGCTCTACAGCGCGCTGGAACCGATCCTTGATCTGATGCAGACACTGCCGACATTCGTCTACCTTATCCCGGCCGTGATTTTCTTTGGTCTGGGGCAAGTTCCCGGACTGATCGCCACCGTGATCTTTGCGATTCCGGCGCCGATCCGGCTGACCTATCTCGGAATTTCGTCCGTGCCCACGGCGTTGACGGAGGCGGTTACTGCATTTGGGGCAACGCCAATGCAGCGGTTGCTCAAGGTCGAGATCCCCTCGGCCTTTCCCCAGATCATGGTCGGATTGAACCAGACAATCATGCTGTCGCTGTCGATGGTGGTCATCGCGACTCTTGTCGGCGCTGGAGGTCTCGGCCAGCCGGTGTTGAATGGGTTGAACCGCATGAAGCCGGATCTCGGGTTTGAAGCCGGGTTCGTCATCGTCGCGCTGGCAACGGTTCTGCGGGTGATGTTGGAGGTCAGAAAGTCATGAGCGATACAAACCGCCCCGCCGTCACTTTTGACAACGTCTCGATCGTTTTTGGCGAACGTCCGTCAGCAGCCTTGTCCCTGATGGACGAGGGGTTGAGTCGTGCCGAAATTCAAAAGCGCACCGGCCAGGTTCTTGGCGTGCACGATTGTTCGCTGTCGGTTGGGACGGGCGAGATCCTGGTGCTGATGGGGCTGTCGGGATCGGGCAAGTCGACGCTTCTCAGGGCGGTGAACGGGCTGAACCCGGTTGTGCGGGGGCGTGTCGTGGTTGCGGATGGCGATGGCGAGGTGGACGTGACCCACGCCGATGCGCATACGTTGCGGCACATGCGGCAGTCACGGATCGCCATGGTGTTCCAGCAGTTCGGTCTTTTGCCCTGGCGAACGGTGCGCGACAACGTCGGGCTTGGTCTGGAACTGGGTGGCGTGCAGCGGGCCGCGCGGCGGGCGCGGGTCGACGAGCAACTGGAACTGGTCGGGCTTGCTGATTGGGCGGACCGGAAGGTGGGCGAGCTGTCCGGCGGCATGCAGCAACGGGTTGGCCTGGCGCGGGCTTTCGTGACCGAGGCGCCGATCCTGTTGATGGACGAGCCGTTCTCGGCGCTGGACCCCTTGATCCGGGCTCGGCTTCAGGATGAGTTGATTGAGTTGCAGGAGCGGTTGAGCCGCACGATCATCTTTGTCAGCCATGATCTGGACGAGGCTTTCAAGCTGGGAGACCGGATCGCCATCATGGAGGGCGGGCGGATCGTGCAGTGGGGAACGCCGCGCGATATCTATACAGATCCCGCCAATGAATATGTCGCCGATTTCGTTGCGCATATGAATCCCCTTGGGGTCTTGTGCGCGCGTGATGTGATGGAACCCGTGGGTTCAGCGGCTTCGGGACAGATCGGCGCCGAGGACGAAATCGACGACGTGATCCGGTCTGTTCTCAACAGCGGAGCACCGGTTTTGGTGGTCGAAGACGGCCTGCCCATAGGTCAGATTTCGCGTGAGAGCGTCCTGGCGCGATTTTTGCCAGCGGATCAAGCATAAGGCATTGCGCCGCGCTTTTGCGCGTGGCGGCGGACGAGCGGGCCATGGCTCCCGCCTGCACTCCGATTGTGTATCTGTTGCAGGATGGAGCAGGGTATTTTCCGTTTCACCGGGCGGGTAGTTGTGGTCTTATCGGTGCCGGGACCGGAGGAACCGGTCCGCCCGTGGAGAAACGGAACCGAATGTCAGAGCAGGCCGACAGTGAAAGCCGCAAGCTTCTAAGGCGGCTCAAGGATACGCTGGCCGAGGATAGCGCGGGCCAGGCGCGGCTGGACCATATTGTCCAGTTGATCGCCAGTTCGATGCAGACCGAAGTGTGCTCGATCTACCTGTTCCGTGACGCAGAGACGCTTGAGTTATGTGCCACTGAGGGCTTGAAAGCCGAATCCGTTCACCAAACCCGGTTGCGGCTGGGCGAGGGGCTGGTCGGGCGCGTTGCGCGCGATGGCCGGGTCGTAAACGAAGCAGATGCGCCTTCGGCCAAGGGATTCCGCTATATGCCGGAGACCGGGGAGGAAGTCTTCCCGTCTTTCTGTGGCATTCCCATCCAGCGACTGGGTGACAGGCTGGGGGTTCTTGTCGTGCAGTCGGCGGAATCCCGGAATTACTCGGAGGACGAAGTCTACGCACTTGAAGTCGTGGCCATGGTTCTGGCCGAGATGACAGAGTTGGGCGCGTTCGTCGGAGAGGGCGAGGCGTTGCGGGCGTTGCATACCAACCCGATGATGTTTCGAGGCGGTGTCGGACAGGAGGGGGTCGCGGAAGGCCATGTTTGGCTGCACGAGCCGCGTGTGGTCGTAACCAATCCGGTGGCCGATGATCCCGATGCCGAGACCGAGCGGTTGCGCACCGGAATCGAGCAATTGCGAATTTCGGTCGACGAGATGTTGCAATCTGTTGGCGAGGATCCGATCGACAAGGATCAGCGCGAGGTGCTGGAAGCCTATCGGATGTTCGCCCGGTCGCGATCATGGATGAGGCGCATGGAGGAGGACATTGCGGCCGGTCTGTCGGCTGAAGCTGCTGTTGAGAAGGAGCAGTCTTCTGCGCGTCAACGGCTGGGGCAATCCTCTGACCCTTATATGCGCGAGCGGCTGCAGGACCTTGATGACCTGTCAAACAGGCTTTTGCGGATTCTCACGGGGCAGGGGGCCGAGAATGGCACAGGTATTCCTGAAGACCCCATCCTGGTTGCACGAAATATAGGTCCCGCGGAGCTGCTGGACTATGGCCGTGGGAAATTGAAGGGAATCGTGCTTGAGCAGGGATCGGTGGGTAGCCACGCTGCCATCGTGGCGCGGGCCTGGGCGATTCCCCTGATTGTTCATGCCGAGGGTCAGATCACGCTGGAGGCGTTGAACGGCGACCATATCATGGTCGACGGCGATCAGGGTATCGCGCACCTGCGTCCGGACGATACCGTGGTATCGGCGTTCCGTGACAAGATCGCGATGCAGGCCAAGGCACAGGAGCGTTACGCCGGATTGCGTGAATTGCCGGCTCAGTCCAAGTGCGGCGCGATCATTTCGCTGAATATGAACGCGGGTCTGATTGCCGAACTTCCATCTCTGGAAGGCTCTGGAGCAGAAGGCGTGGGGTTGTTCCGAACCGAATTGCAGTTTCTCGCGCGATCGAAAGTGCCGCGCCGATCAGAACTTGCTGCGGTCTATTCGCGCGTTCTGGATGCGGCACAGGGCAAGCGCGTGGTGTTCCGGACGCTGGATATCGGTTCGGACAAGGTACTGCCCTACATGAAGCGCGAGGAAGAGCCGAACCCGGCGCTGGGCTGGCGTGCGATCCGTGTCGGGTTGGACAAAGTGGGCGTGATGCGCATGCAGTTGCAGGCGCTGATCCGGTCGACCAAGGGAAGACCCCTGACAGTGATGTTTCCCTTCATCGCCCAGTTCGAGGAATTCAAGGCGGCACGCCAACACCTTTTGGACGAGATCGAGCGCGAGCGGAAGTTGGGCCACGTTCTGCCTGAAAAGGTTGAGATCGGGGCGATGCTGGAGACACCCTCGATTGCCTTCGCACCGAGGCAATTCTTCGAAATGGCGGATTTCATTTCGATTGGCGGCAATGATCTGAAACAGTTCTTTTTTGCCGCGGATCGGGAGAACGAACGGGTCCGGAGGCGGTATGACTCGCTGAATATCAGCTACCTGAGCTTTATCCGCCAGATCGCGGACCGTTGCGACGAGACGGGAACGCCGGTCAGCTTCTGCGGCGAGGACGCCGGGCGGCCATTGGAAGCGATGGCCCTGGCGGCGATGGGGCTCAGATCCCTGTCTATGCGGCCTGCGTCGATCGGACCGGTAAAGCACCTGATCCGGCGTGTTGACCTTGAAGAGGCCAGGTCTGTCATCGAAGCGGCTGGTGAAGCAGGGGAGCAGTCGGTGCGCGGTCACCTGATGGAGTGGTTGCGCAGCCAAGCGCAATAGCCAGTCCTGACGGATCGTTGCCGCGGTCTGCGCGGTAGACCGGTCAGACTGTCGCGTAGCGGCGCCAGAAGCGAAGCTGCATCGTGGCACAGGCCCCGGCGAGGCCGACGCAAAGGCCCAGCCAGATACCGACACCTTGCAGGTCAAAGAAAAAGCCAAACACATAGCTGATTGGCAGGCCGACCAGCCAATAGGCGATGACCGCCATGATCATGGGCACGCGCGTGTCTTGAACTCCGCGCAGCATGCCGAGAGCCATGACCTGGCCGGAGTCGACAAGCTGGAAAAGCGCGGCTACGGCCAGCAGGCTGGCTCCGGTTTCCAGTATCAGGTTGTGTTGAGCGTCGCCGGGGTCGACGAAGAGGCCGACGAGCAATTCGGGGATCAGCAGGAACACGGCGACGGTCAGGGCAGCCATCGCGAGGCTAAGGCTCATGGCGGCCTGGCTTGCCGTGCGCAGGAGGGGGATGTCATTCCTGCCCCAGGCCCTGCCCGCGCGGATCGTAATGGCCTGACTGAGGCCAACGTGCACCATGAAGGTCAGGCTTGCGATTTGCAGCGCGATGCCATGCGCTGCCAGCGATACGGTGCCAACCCAGCCCATCATGACGGAGGTCGCGGCAAAGAGACCGGTTTCAGCGAAGGTGGTCAGTCCAATGGGCCAGCCGATGTGGAACACGCGCGAGAAATACTCCCAGTCCGGGCGGTGGAAATTGCGCAACAATTCATGCTCGGGTCGTGCGCGCACTGCATAGACAGCCAGCAGAGCAAGCCCGACCAGGTTGCCGAGGAACGAAGCGATTCCCGCCCCGGCGATGCCGAGTTCGGGCGCCCCCCAGTTGCCGAAGATCAGGGCGTAGTTGAAGAAAGCGTTCAGGATCGTCCCGAGCAATGTGATCGCCAGGATGCTGCGCGTCAGTTCAAGCGCAGAAAGATAGCTTTTGAACACCATGACCAGGAGCGCCGGGGTCAGGGCTGCGCCCAGCCAAGGCAAGTAGAGACCACTCAGCCGCGCGACTTCGGCGTCCTGGCCCATCATCAGGAAGATGGATTCCGACAGTAAGAACCAGGGGCTGATCAAAAGGCCAAAAAGGATGCTGAGCCAGAGCCCCATCCGGGTAACACGCCGGACCTCGCGTTCAGCATCCCGGGCCAGCGCCGAGGCGACGAGTGGCATGATTCCCATGCCGAAACCTGCCCCCAGAACGAAGATGATGAACCATATCGACCCTGACAGCGACAGCGCCGCGAGCGACGGCACGTCGTACCAACCGATCATTATCGTGTCAGTCGTCACGATTGCCATCTGCGCCAGGTGACTGCCAACGAGTGGAAGCCCGAGCCCGAGGAGGGCACGGGCTTGTTCGCCGAAGCGCGGGCGCGGCGTGGAGATTTGATCCTTTGGCATGTCCGCGATTTAGACCGGGCCGTGCCCGACGGGCAATTGAAATCTGTCAGTCATACTGAACGACTTCGATTTCGATCCCGTCATTGTCGTAGAAATAAAAGCGGCGGCCCGGTTCATAGTCTGCATGGCTTTTCGGAGTGAAGCCTTCGGAAATGACACGTTCCTCTACCGCATCGAGATCGTCGACGACGACGGCCCAGTGATTGAGCCCCCCCTTGGTGCGATAGCTTTCATCCTTGGGTCCGGGTGTTTCGGGATAGGTGAACAGGGCGACGTAGGTGTCGTCATTTCCGATGTGGACGGTATAGCCGGTCTGCATTCCGGGACCTTCCCAGCGGATGTTCCAGCCAAAGATTCGATTGATCCATGAGGCGGTGGCCTTGGGGTCGGATACGGTCATGTTGAGGTGTTCAAGTCGTGCTGTGGCCATTGGTCTGCTCCTTCGATGAAATGACGGAGTGATTCATAGAACCTCAAGTAAACTTTAGGTCAAGCGCCATTCTTGCCATGGGCTGACTATTTCAGTTCATGCTAGGTTGAGACTGTTGGCGGCAATCAATTCGGGTGTTTCGTCGTGATCTGGCAAAGTCTCGTTCTCCGGGCCTCGCTTGTCGGGCTGGCGCTGTTTACTACGGCCATCAAGCCGGCTGCGGCCCAGGAAAGTGGCGACTGCAACCCGTCGTTGCCGTCTGCAGAGATTGTCACCGAGTTGGTCGGGTGGATTGCCCTGAATACCAGTTACGATGTTTCACAGGTCTACCGCACGCCGCCTGAAATCGTATTTTGCTCTGTCGGGCAGACCGTTCCGTATGAAGGTGACGAGTTGATCGTCGAATCCTCACTGAGGGCGGCTTATGATCTGCACCGAAGGCTGATCTACCTGGTCCAGCCATGGTCTGAAGATAACCCTCGCGATGTTTCGGTCCTGTTGCACGAATTGCTGCACGATGTTCAGCTTTCCAATCGAGAATGGCCCTGCGTCGCCGCGCCGGAACTTGAGGCCTATTGGCTTCAGGACAAGTGGCTTGCAGGTCGGGGGATCGCTTCGGGCTTTGACTGGGAAGCAATCTGGATACTTTCGCGATGTCCCGCTGAAGGTTCTGTTACACCGAAGACTATTCCCGGATCTCGTCCGGCCCGACGCCCCACAACGCGGTTTTAGGCACCCAACCTTTGTTGCCGTCGGCCACAATGCGGCACCAGTCAATTGAGCATGACCCCAGTCGCGCAATCACGCCTGTTTCTGCATAGGCATTGATGGGGCTTTCGGGATCGGGCTTGACGCGAAGCGGGGTCAGATCATTTTCGATGATCACGTTGCGAGTGCCCGACAACAGCGAATAATGCACCCACCCTCCCTGGCCGTCGCGGTCCTGGACGCGCCGCCAGTGGCCGTGCTCTCCGGTCACCACAAGTGGCATATTGCGGCGGGTAAACACCCAGTCGATCCGGTGGCTGAGCGAGGGGCCTCGCCGCACGTTGCCCTCGTCGGCCTTGAGCGACACGAAGCGCGGAATCGGCAGGTTGGTGACTTTCCCCTTTTCACTGCCAAAGGCCGCGCCTGCGAGGGAGGCGCAAAGAAGGAAGGTCGCAACTTTCTTGATCATGATCTTACTGCCCGGTCCAAATAGCCGCGCCCTTTGAAAGGCGTCTTGTGCCCAGTTCGGTTCCTTGCCACTTTGCCAGTAACCGGCGAGCAAGAAAAGACAGGAGGAGTGGTCTAGATGCCCAGCCAGCGCCCAAGTGTGGTTGTCACGCGACGTCTGCCCGAGTCAGTCGAGAACCGCATGTCGGAATTGTTCGATGTGACGCTGCGGGTGGAAGATACACCTTTGTCGCGCGATGAGTTGGTCGCGGCGATGAAATCCGCCGACGTGCTTGTGCCGACTCTGACAGACCCGATTGATGCGTCGCTCTTGGCCCAGGCAGGCGAGCGGCTGAAGCTGATCGCCAACTTTGGGGCCGGCGTGGACCATATCGACGTCACCACCGCCCGACAGCGGGGAATTCTCGTGTCGAATACACCCGGCGTCGTTACCGACGATACCGCCGACATGACCATTGCGCTGATCCTTTCGGTCACGCGCCGTATCCCTGAAGGCATGGCCGTCATGCAGCGCGGCGAATGGGATGGTTGGGCGCCGACAGCATTTCTCGGTGGCCGTCTGGGCGGGCGCCAGTTGGGTATTCTTGGCATGGGCCGAATCGGTCAGGCCGTTGCCAGGCGGGCGGCGGCATTCGGAATGCAGGTGCATTACCACAACCGTAGGCGCCTGCGCCCCGAGATCGAGGAAGCGCTCGGCGCGACCTATTGGGAGAGCCTCGACCAAATGGTCAGCCGCATCGATATCCTGTCGATCAACTGCCCACACACGCCGTCGACTTTCCACCTGATGAACGCGCGTCGCCTGAAACTGATGAAACCGACGGCCGTAATTGTGAACACCTCGCGCGGTGAGGTCATCGACGAAAATGCCCTGACGCGAATGTTGCGCGCGGGCGAGATCGCTGGTGCGGGTCTCGACGTTTTCGAACATGGGACCGAATTCAACCCGCGCCTGCGCGCTCTGGATAATGTGGTATTGCTGCCGCACATGGGCTCGGCCACTGTCGAGGGCCGGGTCGAGATGGGTGAACGGGTGATCATCAATATCAAGACATTCGACGACGGGCACCGGCCGCCGGACCTGGTTGTGCCCGCCATGCTCTAGCCGGGGCCGGTCCGATGGCAATTGGTCCTCCAGTTGGGGGCAATCGTACGCGTGGCAAGGATTTGGGCCGGACAGGGAGAGCAAGCGCACTTTTCCGAAGGACAGGGCGTACCGTCGCAGGCCGAGGACTGATGCGAAGTTTGCGGGCAAGAAGCGGGATAGCAAGATGATAGGTGTTCAGAGGTTTCTTGCCGGTTTCGTGCTTGTGCTTGGAATGTCGGCCTGTTCGCGTCCGCTGACCAGTTCCGAGGAACAGTTCGCCGCCGATCTGTTCGGTCCGACGCTGGACACATCCCAGGTGCGCGTGGCTCAAGGGGTTGGTATTACGCCGCTTTACAAGACCGTCCCGAAATCGGTCACACATCTGAAGGGCACGGAAAAGGCCTGCGTACGCACGCCACAACCGCGTGGTGCACAGCCGCCGCAGGCCTTTGCCTTCCGCAATCGAATCCATTTCGACACCGGCCTTTATGCAAGCGACATGGCCATGGTTTGGCCGGGGGGCCTGCGCATCCCGCATGCCTTTGTGCTGGCCCATGAACTGACCCACGTCTGGCAGTGGCAGAACCGCGCCCGGACCGGCTATAGCCCCGCGCGGGCGGTCGCCGAGAGTTGGCGATTGGCCGATCCCTACTATGCCGCGCCCGGAGAAGCAGCCTTTCTGTCGTTCGGCTATGAACAGCAGGCAGCGCTGGTTGCGGACTTCGTCTGTTTCACCCTGTCGAATCCGACGCACCCGCGCCGGGCGGAACTGCGCACAATCCTCGCGCCGGTTTTTCCCGTCGAGCGGTTTGAGCAGGAACTTGGCCGATGAGCGGTGCAGGGCGCAACATTGCCCTGTTCCCGTGGCTGAAGTTCTTTCAGAGCCTGTTTTTCTGGCAGGCGACATGGTTCCTGTATTACCAGTCCGAATTGGCCGCCGCGCAGGCGATCCTGATCTACGTGATTTTCGATATCTCGACGACGGTACTTGAGGTGCCGTCGGGATATCTGTCGGACAAAGTCGGGCGTCGCCTCACGCTGGGGCTTGCGGCCATTGCCGGGCTGGTATCGACATTGATGCAAGGGCTGGGAACAGAGTTCTGGGTATTCGCCCTGGCGCAGGTTGCGCTCGGGGCACAAATCGCCTTCGTTTCAGGGACAGATAGTTCGATCCTTTACGAGTCGCTTGCCGAAGAGGGCCGGGGAGCCGAAGCGGAGCGGTACGAGCTCATCGGGTGGAGAGTCAGCTTTTTGGCGCTTGCGATTTCGGCCATCTCCGGCGGCGCCCTGGCGCTGTGGGGGTTGCGACTACCCTATTTCGCCACCGCCGCGGCTTTTGCGGCAATGGCCGTTGTCGTGCTGTTGATGCGCGAGCCTGCCCGCACACGCGTTGAGCATGTTTCGTTGCGGGAGGATCTGGCCGTACTCAAACGCGCCATGACCCAGCCAGTACTGGCATGGCTCTTTGGGCTGTCGGTTCTGATGTATGCCTTCAGTCATGTTCCCTTCGTCTTTGGCCAACCCTTCATTCTGTCAGCCCTGTCCGGCATCGGTCTCGCCGCCGAAGCCCCGCTGGTCAGCGGTTCAGTCAGTGCAGCTATGATGATCATATCCCTTGGCGTGTCGATCTTCGCGCCATGGACACGCGCGCGCATCGGTCTTGCCGCTACGCTCTTGCTGGCCTTTGCGCTCCAGATCGGGGTGATTGCTGGCCTGTCGATAACTGCCAGCACTTTGGCCGTCGCGCTCTTGCTCCTCAGAATGGTGCCGGATTCGCTGTCGCAGCCCTTTATTCTGGCACGTATCCAGCCTCTGTTGGACAGCCGAGTGCGTGCTACGTACCTGTCGCTGCGCAGCCTTCTTGGACGTCTGGTCTTTGCCGCCAGCCTGCTACTGGCATCGACGTCTGCTTCATCTGTCGGCGAAATGAGCTTTGCAGAAATCAGGCTCATCTTTCTGGCCTATGCAGGCCTTGGTGTGATGGCGTTTATCGTTTTGCTCGTGACGGTCAGAGGGCGCAAGATCTAGGTCGCATCGGTCCCTTCATTTCGGAAGAACTTCCGGGGCAGAGCCCGGGCGGTATCTCATATCAAAACCACTGGCCGGGTTCCATGAGTCCCAAATCCAGAAGCTGCTGGGATTTCCATTGGAACGGCACCGAGTTGTGCCAGCGGAAAGTGTCGATGTCGAAGCGGCTGGCAGGATTGACGCGCAGTGCCTTGGCGGTGCGGAACGACACGATGGCCGAGGTCAGGTTGTGGTGCCAGGGGCAGGAATAGGTGTTCAACTCCTCGTCCGACCAGGTGTGGTCGGCACGGAAGAGGATGTCCCGTCGCGTGCGCACAAGTGCAATCCGGTCGATGCGTCGCCGCCCTTCGGCGACGTGCTCTTCGAAACGCCAGCGCAGCCCGCCGTAGAAGTCCAATTGCCTTTCCTTCGGCCCGTCTCCCGTGTCGCGCGCCAAGGCGTAGTATCCGGACTGATCGAGGTGGGCATCTTCAAGCGAAACGGCGTTGTCGGCAGTTCGAAGGTCGGCGGCGTAGACATCCACAACGTAGGACAGCATTGAAAAGCGGCGTTCCTCTGCGTGAAAGGCGAGCATCTCGCCCACGGTGCGGCTTTCGCAGAAAGGATAGTAGAGGAACTCGGCATTGTAGCAGTAATAGAGCCAAGTCTTTTCAGGCAAAGCCTGGTTCAGGGCATTCACCACCTCAACCACGGCGTCCAGCTTCATCGTTGCAAAATTCACGCGCACGATGGTGTCTTCAAGTTCGGCTTCCAGCGCGAGCTCGGCGGGAGCGAGAAGCAGGATCAGATTGAACCCAAGGGCGGCATGGTGCCGGATAGTGGCCTCGACCTCGACGTCATCCTCGGCGATGATCGCCGCAACCGGCCCCTTGGCGCCGGTGATCGCCGGACTTTTGACCAGATCGCTCAGCCCCGAAAATTGCATCGTCTCGAAGTCGCCTCTTTGTCTGACGCATATCTATTCCACGCGGCGGCGCCCCTTGGCAAGCGACCGGGCGGCGTGTAGGAGGCTTGGCCTGAAACGAGGTATCCCATGTCCGAGCCGAAAAAGCTTTTCATCAAGACCTATGGTTGCCAGATGAACGTCTACGACAGTGAGCGAATGGCCGAGGCGCTGGCCGGGAAGGGTTATGTGCCGACAGATACGGCCGATGACGCCGACATGATCCTTCTGAACACCTGCCATATCCGCGAAAAGGCGGCCGAGAAGGTTTATTCCGAACTGGGCAGGTTCCGGCCATTGAAGGATGCCAAGCCCGATCTGAAGATCGGCGTTGCGGGCTGCGTGGCTCAGGCCGAAGGGGCAGAGATCATGGCGCGCCAGCCGATGGTCGATCTTGTGGTGGGGCCGCAGAGTTATCACCGCCTTCCGGAACTGGAAGCGAAGGCGCGCGACGGCGGCAAGGCTTTGGACACGGATTTTCCCGAGGAGGACAAGTTCGATCACCTCTCGTCGCGTCCCAAGGCACAGCGCGGGCCGACCGCTTTTCTGACGGTGCAGGAAGGATGCGACAAGTTCTGTGCCTTTTGTGTCGTGCCATATACGCGCGGAGCCGAAGTGTCGCGCCCGGCGGCTCAGGTTTTGGCTGAAGCCCGTGACCTGGTCGAACGCGGGGTGCGCGAGATCACTCTCCTGGGCCAGAATGTGAATGCCTATCACGGTCACGGCGGCGGGTTGGCCGGGCTGATCCGCGACTTGGCCGAAATCGACGGGCTTGAGCGGATTCGTTTTACCACAAGTCACCCCAACGACATGGACGACGCGCTGATCACTGCCCATGGTGAGGTTGAAAAGCTGATGCCCTATTTGCATCTGCCCGTGCAGTCTGGTTCGGACCGTGTGTTGAAGGCGATGAACCGCAAGCACACTGCCGAACAGTATATTCGCCTGATTGAACGCATCCGCGCGGCCCGCCCTGATCTATTGCTGTCGGGCGACTTCATCGTCGGATTCCCCGGTGAGACCGATGCCGATTTCAATGACACGATGTCTCTGATCGAAGCGGTCGGCTATGGACAGGCCTATAGTTTCAAGTACTCGCCGCGTCCGGGAACTCCGGCAGCCGAGCGCGCGCAAGTTGACACAGCTGTGGCTGACGACCGTCTGCAGCGGCTACAGTCCCTTCTGACGCGCCAGCAACGGGCGATCCAGGACGCGATGGTCGGGCGCACCGTAAAAGTCCTGTTCGAAAAGCCCGGTCGCCAACTTGGCCAGATGGTCGGCAAGTCCGAGTATTTGCACGCAGTTTATGCCCAAACTGACGCGGTCCGCGGCGAGATTCTGCCGGTTCGTATTGTGGCGTCAAACAGTAATTCCCTAGCCGGGGAGATTGTCGCCAAAGGCTGACCGCTGACGCGAAATTGCCCGTATTTGGCCATATGCCTTGGTGATTTGTGCAGTTTTTCCTGAGCAGAGAATTGGTCAGGGAAGATTCAGATGCGGGTAAATCGGTTTGTCAGACAACAGGATGGCGCCACGGGTGTTGAGTTCGTGGTGGTCGCTGCTCTGGTGGTGGGCCTTGGTGTCGCCGTGATGGCTACGGTGGGGGCAGGATCGGCGGATCTGGGCGATGATGTCGGGGACGAGCTGTCGCGGCGCAATATCACGTTGGCCGAAGGCGGCAATGATGGGCAGAACAACTCTGGCGGGTCCGGAAGCGCGGATGGAAACTTGCCGGAAGAGGCGCCAGCCAACGAAGATGAAGCCACAGGTTCCGGCGATGGCGCCGTGGGCGACGTGGCCGGTGGCGACGCGGGAGCCGGCAACTCTGAATCGGGGGCGGCCGGTACGGGTGACGCCGCTGCGGACACTGGTGGCGCGGGCGACAGTGGGGCAAGCGATGCCGGTACTTCAGATGCTGGCGCTTCGGATGGTAGTCCGGACAATTCGACGTCGGGCGGGACCGGCACCAGCGATAGCTCGGGCTCAAGCGGCGGTGTCATTGAAACACCCGACGAGTGTCTTCTTCCGAACGGCAAACCGAAGAAAAACTGTTGAACGGGTGGTCACAAAGCCTGTGGATGTAGCTCTGCCCGCAATATCTCGTGAAGATTTGTTGAAATTCCACGAGATATGCTTGCGTCGGGCCATATCCCTTGGCAGCATTGAACCAAACACGTTCAAAATTCGGAGTTTCTGTCTTTGGCCATCAGTGCGCTGACCCCGCCGACCACGTCTAGCGATGTTCTCGAGACACGAATTGAGTTTCCCGACAATCGACTGCTGATTGACCTTTGCGGTGAGTTCAATCGCAACCTGACCCAGATCGAAGAGGCGCTTTCCGTTCAGATTGTCCATCAGGGCAACCAGCTGGCTGTGTTCGGAGAGGCCGGATCCATTGCCAAGGCTGCCGAAGTGCTTCAGTCGCTCTACGCCCGCGCAGAGGCCGGACGAGTCATCGAGCCAGGAGATATCGACGCAGAAATTCGCATGGGTGGCGCGCGGATTACGCCAGGCGGGGGCCCTGCTGACCAGATGGAGTTGTTCCAGGGTGGACGGGTCGAGATCAAGACTCGAAAAAAGCTGGTCGAGCCGCGCACGGAGGCCCAGAAGGCATATGTCAAATCGCTCTATGCCAATGAAATGGCGTTTGGAATCGGGCCCGCAGGTACAGGCAAGACCTACCTAGCTGTCGCCGTTGGCGTGAACATGTTCATTGGCGGACACGTCGACCGTATCATCCTGTCGCGGCCCGCAGTCGAGGCTGGCGAGCGGCTCGGTTTTCTGCCCGGCGACATGAAGGACAAGGTCGATCCTTACATGCAGCCTTTGTACGATGCTCTGAACGACTTTCTTCCGGGCAAGCAACTTGCCAAGTTGATCGAGGAAAAGCGGATCGAGATCGCGCCGCTGGCCTTCATGCGGGGACGTACGCTTTCGAACGCTTTCGTGGTTCTGGACGAGGCACAGAACGCGACTCAGATGCAGATGAAGATGTTCCTGACCCGTTTGGGTGAGGGAAGCCGCATGGTCATCACTGGCGACCGCAGTCAGGTGGACCTGCCGCGTGGCACAGTGTCCGGGTTGGCGGATGCCGAACGCCTGTTGAAGGGTATCGACAAGATATCTTTCAATTATTTCACGGCCAAAGACGTCGTGCGGCACCATCTGGTGGCCAAGATCATCGAGGCCTACGACAAGGACGATAGCTAACCAGCCCTGTGGTTTGGCGAGCGCAGCGCTTGACAAAAATTGTCTGAACATTATTCATGAACGATGTTTTTGTTATTCTGCGCTAGGATTCGCCCATGATTGGTTTGGCTATCATCCTTGTCCTGGTCGTTATCGTGGCGCCCATAGTCAGCTTTGTCTGGGTTTGGAGCCTGTCCAACAAGGTGAAAGAACTGCGCCTTGATCTTGATCGACTGCGCGCGGGGCAGGTTGCGCAGGCTCCTGAACATGTGGCGCCGGCACCCTACGAAGAGCCTGCTCCGGCAGAGGTCGCCGACATCGAGGAACGGGAAACACCGTCTCCCGCTGTGCTTGTCGAAGAGCAAACAGAGCCGGAGGCCGAGGAGCAATCCGGCATTGAAATTCCAGCTCAGGCCAATGTTACGGAAACGCCGGCTCCCGCAGCTGCCCGTGTGGATCGACCCGATGCAGTCGCAAAGGATGCGACACCTCCCGGCCCGAACTGGGAAGAACGGCTGACCGCGAACTGGATGGTTTGGCTGGGCGGGGTGACTGTCGCTTTGGCAGCGGTCTTCCTGTTCAACTATGCCATCGAACAGGGCTATCTGACGCCGCTGACCCGCGTGGTTCTGGGCCTGATCGGGGGCGGATTGCTTTTGGGGGCAGGTGAATGGACCGAACGCAGACCGGTTGGAGCGGACCGTTTCGCCAAGGCCGACTATGTGCCACCAGCCCTGTCGGCCGCGGGGATTTTTGCCATTCTCGTGTCATTGTTCGCGGCGCACGCTCTGTATGGCCTGATCGGCCCCGGCGTTGCGTTTATCACCATGGGGATGACAGCTTATGCCTCGCTTGTGCTCGCGTTGCGGCAGGGATGGTTCGTCGCCGCCCTGGGCATCATTGCGGGTTACCTGATCCCGGCACTGATCGATTCTCCCGAACCGAACGCGATTGCGTTGTTCGTCTATCTTTTTGTCCTGACACTTGGTGCGCTGGCATTGATGGTTTGGAGACAGTGGATCTGGTTCTCGATCCTCACCCTGGTCGGCTCAATGGCCTGGCCGGCGCTGTGGGCCGTGGCCGCGTGGTCGGTGGCGGACCAGGGAACTGTCAGCCTATACGTGCTGGGTCTTGCCGCGTCATTTGGCGCCTTGTCGACGCGCTTGCCGGTCGTGCCCGAAAATACGCCGACGCTGCGCTGGATCGGCTCGGTGGTGGCGCAAACCTCGGGTCTGGGCTTCATGCTTTCCGGAGCGCTCTTTGTCCTTTTGGCCCAGGCTGCGGATTTCAACGCCGCGTCCTTTGCCTTCATCGCTTTCTATGTGGCCCTGTCGATTGGTCTGGGGGTCTGGAGACCCAGTCTTGAAAGCCTGCCGCTCATCTCGGCGGCGGTCGTTCTGATCACTGTCGTGGTCTGGCCGCAGCCCTTTTTGGTCTCGGATCCGGAACGGGTTCAAGAACTGGGTTTGGCGCCCGTCGCTGACGCCTTTGGTCCCTTTGTCATGCCGCCCGAGTTTTTTGCTTTTTCGCGGGCGCTTTGGGCTTTTGCCGCATTGTTCGGAATTGGTTGTTTCGTCGCCCTGACGCGGGTCGGGGCCAAGACAGCCTGGGCGGGCCTATCGTCTTTCATTCCTGTTTTGATGTTTGTCGCGGGGTATTGGAGGATTGCTGATTTCCAGGTCGATATCAGCTGGTCTTACTGGGCCGTTGGCCTTGCAGTGATCCTGCTTTCGGCAACCATTGCTGCCAACCGCAGGCTGGCAGAAGACACACGTTCGGTGCCGGTCGCACTTTACGCTGCCGGCGTGACGGCAGCCGTCGCTCTGATCTTTACCTGCCTCATGCGCGAGGCTTGGCTGACCGTGGCACTTGCCGCAGAAGTCGCGGCGCTGGCCTGGATCTGGTCGATAACGCGGGTGGGCGAACTGAAAACGGTCACCCTTGCCGTGCTGTCAGTGGTGGTTCTGCGGCTAATCATGAACCCGGCAATCCTCGAGTACCAAGGTTCCTTCATCGGAACCTTCAGTTGGGTCATCTACGGTTACGGCCTGCCGGCTGCGGCGACGTTCTACGCAGCACGCACCTTCGGCCGCCACGACCGCGACCTCGTAGCCACCCTCTGCGAGATTGCCGCCGCGGGCTTCGCTTTCCTGATGGTTTCGTTACAGCTAAAACTATGGACCTCGGGCGCGATCTATACACCAATGTGGGGCCTTTTGGACGGGGCGATGCAGGCCCTCTGGTGGATCGTTTCCGGGGCGCTCTTGCTCTATCGCCCGTTTTCGAAAGATCGCCCCTGGGCACTGATCGCGGGGCGCATCGCCCTGGGAGGGGCAGGCTTGTTGGTTCTTTCGAACAGCCTCATGACGAACAATCCGCTCTTCACGCCCGTGGTGGTGGGGCACTGGCCACTGGTCAATCTTCTGACCGTTGCCTACCTGCTTCCGGCCCTGTTGCTTCTCGGGCTGCATATGGGCGACGATTTCGACATCCCGGAAAAGATGCGCGGGCTGATGTCCCTGGGGGCCGGACTGCTGATCTTTGTCGACCTGACGCTTGAGGTCCGCCGGTTCTTTTGGCCGAACGTCATGACACTTTCGCCCGGTACCTGGCCAGGTGATGCCGAGGGGTATGCGTATTCGGCTGTCTGGACAGTCTTTGCGCTGACGTTGCTGGCGCTTGCGATCTGGCGCGGATCGCAGGCACTGCGGTATGCATCTCTGGCCGTGTTGCTGGTGACCGTAGCCAAGTTGTTCCTCTACGACATGTCCGACCTAACCGGCCTTTACCGCGTTGTGTCATTCCTTGGACTGGGCCTGACACTGATCGGCATCGGGAGAGTGTATCAGCGCTATGTCTTCGCCAAGCCGAGCGCCGAAGACGCACCCGAGCCTGAAGCCGAGACCTAGCCCGATCCGATCAACACCCCGGCCGCCAGGACCAGAGCCCCGCCCAGAACCACCTGAAGGGCGGCACGGAAGAACGGCGTCTCCATGTACCTGTTCTGGATCCAGGCGATGGCCCAAAGCTCGATGAAGACGACGATCAGCGCAATGGTCGTGGCCGTCCAGAAATGCGGGATCAGATAGGGCAGGGCGTGTCCCAACCCGCCGACTGTGGTCATCACACCCGAGGCAACGCCGCGCTTGAACGGAGAGCCGCGTCCCGAGATCGCACCATCGTCGGAAGCAGCTTCGGTAAAGCCCATTGAGATGCCCGCGCCGATCGAGGCCGCAAGGCCGACCAGGAAGGTGGTCCAGGGATCCTGCGTTGCAAAAGCCGTGGCAAAGATCGGAGCCAGGGTCGACACCGAGCCGTCCATCAGCCCCGCAAGCCCCGGCTGGACCCAGGTCAACACGAACTGGCGGTGTGCTGCATTGCCTTCGGATTCGCGGGCCTCGCCGTCCAGATGCGTTTCGATCAGGCCTTCGGCCTTGTCCGAGTGGCCTGCCTCAGCCGCCGCAAGATCGCCCAGCAATTTTCGCGTGTCGGCATCGCTCGTGCGTTTGGCCGCCTCGCGATAAAACCTTTCGGCATCGCGTTCCATGGCCTCGGCCTCATCGCGGATGCGTTCAAGCCCAAGGTTTTCGATCAACCAGACCGGCCGACGTGCGTAATAACCCGAGACGTGCTCGCGTCGGATCAGCGGGATGACCTCGCCGAACCGTTTCTGATGCAATTCGATCAGCATTTTGCGATGCACGTCCTCTTCAGCCGCCATGCCGTCAAAGACCGCCGCAGAAGACGGAAATTCCTCACGAAGACTCTCGGCATAACTGCGGTAGATACGTGCGTCGTCTTCCTCAGATGAAATGGCGAGCGCCAGGATTTCTTGCTCGGACAAGTCAGAAAAACGCCTGCGGCTGGCGATGCCGGGGATCATGTTTGCCTCCAATCAGAATGGTTCAAGAGTGGGCCGCAGCCGGAATTCTTTCAAGGGGAAGCCGTGCGACATTTTCTGCGCGACCTTGAAAAAACTAAACTATACAGTTTATATTTCGAATGAGCCACATGAGGACCGTAATGAACGCCCCCCAACCAGTCTTGAAACATGGAAGAAAATGGGACCAGGTTCTTGACGGTGCTCGCACGGTTTTTATGCGGGACGGCTTTGAGGGTGCCAGCGTGGACGATATCGTGCGCGAGGCCGGGGTCTCAAAGGCAACGCTATACAGTTATTTCCCCGACAAGCGCCTTCTGTTTCTCGAAGTGGCGAAATGTGAATGCAAAGCCCAGTCGGAAGCAGCGATCGAGCGCGTCGAGTCCAGCGGCGACCTGCGCGAGGCGTTGACTGAAGCAGCGGTTCGCATGACCAGCTTTTTCCTGTCGGATGTCGGCATGCAGGTTTTTCGGATCGTCGTCGGCGAAAGCCAGCGCTTTCCAGAGATCGGGCGGGAGTTCTACGAATCCGGTCCCGCCATGGTGCGTGAAATCTTGGCAAGTTTTCTCCGCAAAGGCGTTGATGAGGGCAAGCTGGAGATTGATGATATCGAACTGGCGGCCGATCAGTTCCCCGAGTTGTGCAAGGCCGGTCTGCATCTGCAGTTGGTCCTCGGACTGCGCGAGTCCCCCTCTCACGAAGAGATTCAAAGAGTGGTTGCCGGCGCGGTCGACGTCTTCCTCAGCAAGTACGAGGTGCGCGACTAGTCCACGCGGCGGACGTGCAACTGGTTGCCGATCTTTTTCGTCTCGAACCTGGGCAGCCCCTGGACGAGGTCCGAGAGCTTTTTCTTCCCGTAGGTGCGTGGATCGAAATCGGGAGTATCCCGCGTGATGTACTGGCCAAGTTGGCCAAGCGCATACCATTCATCGTCAGAGGCAATCTTGTCCATTGCCCGGATGATCAGCGGCACGGCCTTGATAGGATCCTGCTTTTTCGGCTTTGCAGTTCCCTTTTCGACCGGTGCAGCCTCATCGACGATGTTTTCCAGCAAGATGAAACGATTGCAGACATTTCGCAGGCTTTCCGGCGCCTTCGCCTCACCCACGCCGATCACGTCCATACCCTGTTCGCGCACACGGTTTGCCAGGGCTGTGAAGTCGCTGTCTGAAGACACGAGGACGAAACCGTCGAAACGCCCGGTGTGCAGGATATCCATCGCATCGATCACGAGCCCGATGTCACTGGCGTTCTTGCCGACGGTGTTTGCGGTTTCCTGGTGCGCCACAAGTCCAAGATCGCGGACGGCCTTGCTCCAGGTGTTCAGCCTCCCCGAGGACCAGTCGCCATACACCCGGCGTAACGCAGGCTCACCGAACGAAGTGATTTCCTTCAGGATGGCGCCAGCGTACTTCGCCGGGATGTTGTCGGCGTCGATCAGAACGGCGTATAGCGGTCTATCGCGATCCGCCATTACTTCGGCAAATCGTCTGCGGTCTGGATCACCTTGCCCAACAGGCCGTATTTCAGCGCCTCGTCGGTGTTCAGCCAGAAATCACGTTCGGTATCGCGTGCGATCTTCTCGGGCTTCTGGCCCGTCGCTTCGGCAAACAGGTTGTGAAAACGTTCGCGCATGATGCGGATCTGCTCGGCCTGGATCCACATGTCGGATGCCGTGCCGCCAATACCGCCGCGCGGTTCGTGCAACAGAAAACGGGTGTTCGGCAGGCAGAACCGGTTCTTTTTCTGCGCCCCGACAAAGATCAACGCGCCCGCGCTCGCCACCCAGCCAGAGCCAATGGTGCGCACGGTCGGGCGAATGAACTTGATCATGTCATGCACCATGTCGCCGGATTCGACGTGACCGCCAGGCGAGGAAATGAACAGGTTGATGGGATCGTTCGAATCCTCGGCCAGAGCGATCAATTGCGTGCTGATCCGCTGCGCCAGCTTGTCGTTGATCTCGCCCGTGATGATCACGTTGCGCGATTTAAAGAACAGGTCCGCCGCCTTGCCACCCACGTCGGGCTTGTCATTCTCGGTTTTCTTTTCCTCATCAGCCATGGGGCAGGCTCCGCTCGTTGAATTGTAATTGGCGTGGAATGTCGGTGCTGGGGGCGGGAATGGCAAGGGGCGATTAAGAAACCGTTTCCTCACAGGAACCGGTGCAGGATCAACGCATCGACCATAGCGCCGCCAGGCAGACGGAAGGCGCGGGGAATGCGTCCGATCTCGGCAAACCCTGCGCGTTTCCAGGTGTCGACTGCGCGGGTATTCGAGGCGAGGACGAAATTATACTGCATGGCTTCGAACCCAAGCCTCTTTGCCTCCTCCAGTGAAAACGCCAGCATCGCGCGGGCGACGCCTTTGCCCTGGGCATCCTGCGCGGTGACGTAGCCGCAGTTGCACACATGCGCGCCGCCACCCTGCTGGTTCGGGCGAATGTAGAAGCTGCCGACCGGCGCTCCGTCGACCTCGGCGACATAGGCATGATGGGCCGTCCAGTACGCAAGGGCATCCTCGCGCGAGATACCGGGGTCGATGGCATAGGTGTCGCCCGCCCGGAAGATGGGTTCCAGCATGGACCAGAGCGCATCATGGTCCGCCGGCTGTGCCGAGCGCATGTTCATGTGCCACCCCCGGAAGGACAGGCCGCCTTGCCCTTTGGCCACGCAAGCATCATGTCACGGCATTCTCAGGTCAAGAACCACGGGTTCGCCATCGTTGGGAAAGACGACGAACATGCGCGCGAAATCGTCCAGGGGCATTTCGACAGGGTCGGTCGCGCCCAGATAGGTCAGAATGTCGGGGATCGTCTCGGTGTGCCCGACGACCAGAACGCGATCTTCTTCGTGATCAAAAGAAAGAAGGTCGATCAGCCCGGCAGTATCCCTGGGATCCAGCGCCTCGGTGTCGACACCTAGCGCGTCTGCAATGAGAGCGCCTGTCTCCATGGTGCGCCGTGCAGTGCTGGTAAAGACCTTATCGATCCCGGCATCTGCGACCATCCCGGCCCATCGTAGAGCGCGCGCCCGGCCCGCCTCGGTGATCATCGGATCCTCGCCGTCGGCCTTTTCCGCGTGGCGGATCAGGAAAACCGCCTCCTGCGCCACCGCGGTGACCGGCCAAGCAGTAACACAGAGCGCCAATAGAGCCGCGCCCATTCTTCTTCTTTTTGAAATTACTCCGCAGGGGTCCGGGGGAGCGCCGCTCCCCCGGCGGATCGGCGCGCGCCAGCGCGGCGAAATCAATAGACCACGACCGACCGGATCGATTCACCCGCGTGCATCAGGTCAAACCCTTTGTTAATATCATCCAGGGTCAGCTGATGCGTGATCATCGGGTCGATTTCGATCTTGCCGTCCATGTACCAGTCAACGATTTTCGGCACATCCGTTCGGCCGCGTGCACCGCCAAAGGCCGTGCCACGCCAGACGCGGCCTGTGACAAGCTGGAACGGACGGGTGGAAATTTCAGCGCCAGCCGGGGCCACGCCGATGATGATCGACTCGCCCCAGCCTTTGTGCGCGGATTCCAACGCGGCGCGCATGACTTGAACATTGCCGGTCGCGTCGAAGGTGTAATCAGCGCCGCCGCCGGTCAATTCGACCAGGTGGCCGACGAGATCGCCCGACACTTTCGAGGGGTTCACGAAGTCGGTCATGCCAAAACGCTCGGCCATGGGCTTTTTGTCTTCGTTCAGGTCGACGCCGACGATCTGGTCGGCACCCGCCAGTCGCAGGCCCTGGATCACGTTTAGACCGATGCCGCCGAGACCAAAGACGATGGCCCGGCTGCCGATTTCGACTTTGGCTGTGTAGATCACCGCGCCGATACCCGTGGTCACGCCGCAGCCGATATAGCAAATCTTGTCGAAGGGCGCGTCCTTTCGCACCTTGGCCAGGCTGATCTCGGGCAGGACCGTGTGGTTCGAGAAAGTCGAGCAGCCCATGTAGTGGAGGATTGGCGTACCATCCAGCATCGAGAACCTGCTGGTTCCATCGGGCATCAGGCCTTGACCTTGGGTCGCACGCACCTTTTGGCAAAGGTTCGTCTTGGGGTGCAGGCAATATTCGCATTCACGACATTCGGCGGTGTAAAGCGGGATCACGTGGTCGCCTGGTTCAAGGCTGGTGACACCTTCGCCGACCTCGAGAACGACGCCGGCTCCCTCATGCCCCAGAATCGCGGGGAACAGGCCTTCGGGATCTGCCCCCGACAGTGTGAACTCGTCGGTATGACAAATACCGGTGGCTTTGATCTCGACCAGAACCTCTCCAGCCTTCGGTCCGTCCAGGTTCACTTCCATGATTTCAAGGGGTTTGCCGGCCTCAAGGGCGACGGCGGCACGGGTGCGCATAATGCTCCTCCAGATTTCTTTGGCTTGACCCTGCAAGACAGTCCGGGCGAAATCAACGGCAAAACCCCAGGAGCAGCCATGACCCGCGCCATTCATCTGATTTCAATCCAACTCATGTGTCTGCTTGCCGCCTGTGCCGAGCCCGCCGTAGAGGCCGATGCCACCGGCGGGGTCGAACAGTCGACAGGCGATACCGGCGAACCGGCTCTCGGCGAAATAGAGCTTTGCGACGCCTCGGAGTTCCGGCCCCTGGTTGGCACCCTGATCACCGAGGCGGGGCTCGAGGCGAGCGCCAGTTTGCGGGTCTTTGGCGTGAACGACATCATCACCCAGGACTACGTGCCGCAGAGGACCAACGTTGTCTACGACGAAGACGGGATGATCACGCGCGCCTACTGCGGCTAAGCGTTCTGCCCTGGATGCCGTTCGATTTGCTGCAATCGGGTATCTAGGGTGGATGCATGCGGGTGCTTTTCCTGGACTCTGAAACTGTAGGTCGACTGGCTGGGGCGGGTCGTCGTGTGATTTCGGCGGTGACGGGCCTTTGTGACAATCCTTGTCGTATTTGTTCTGCGACGCTGCCGGAATCAGAGCAGTAGTCTGGGCAAGCTGAGGTGGGCGATCAAGAAGGCGGGTTTCGCAGGCAGTCCTCACCTTCCAAGCAAACGGAGCATCAAGTCTGGGCGTTGAGTGGATGCCGAGAAACCTTGCTCCAATATTTCGCGCCATGGTGTTGCGTCATTGTTGGCCAAGGCTGAATCTTCAGAACCGCCGTGGCCAATGATCAAGCCAACGCCCACTTCGTCAAGCCGCGCAACAAATTCGGGTGTTAGCCCCGAGCTTCGCGTGCTGACCATTTTGACTGCCGGGCCAAGCTGCGCGTAGACCGACTCGAAATCCGAGAGGAAGTTTCGCGATTGGAACAAGACGACGACCGCGTCGACACCGATGGCCAAGGCGGCGTCGCGCAATTTGCTCTGGTCTGTGCCGGAGTAATATAGCTCGAAAAGTAGCAAGTTCTGTCTTCGGTGTCCCTTGAGCGCCGCCGCTAGGCTGTCAATCTCGTAGGACTTCAATCCAAGAAGGATCAGCAACCGTCCGTCGGCCAGGTCCAGCGCGGCGTCGAGCGTGGGGACCTGATGATCGCCGCCTTCGGTCGCGGTGATAAGTCTTAGTTGCCGGATTTGTTCCAGGGAATAGTCGCGCACATAGTCTTTTCCGCCACGGCTTGCGCGTGTCGGGCCGTCGGGCGGCCCGTTCGGAAATACGTTTTCAACGTTCGTGGTCCTGTTCAGGGTCGCATCGTGCATAAGCACGTATTGACCGTCAGCGGTCAGTTGGAGGTTGATGTGTACTGCCTCGATACCTCGGTCAAGCGCGTATTGGATCGCTGCCAGAGAGTTTTCGGGTGCGCCGCCCATGTCGGCTGTCCGGTGTGCGATGATCAAGGGCGGCTGGCCGGGGGCCAGACGCGTGTCTGCGGTTACTTGCGCGAGCAGCACTGTCGGCATGAACAGTCCGGACCAGAGTGCCAAAGCAAGCGCACTTTTGATTGCCATTTAGCTGTTTCCCTACGTTATCGCTTACGCCTGGCGATTTCGGGGAGCAGGAACTCGATGCCAGGGCTCGCGGTATGTTTCGACAGTAGTTTGAGCTGTGCACAGGTCAAACTTTTGGGATGTCCATGCCCGTCCATTTTTCAACTGCTCGACTCTCAGGACGGGACTTGCTAAAAAGAACATAACAAGAACATTCATGCTGCCCGTCATGCCTCAGCGACGTATCTTATCGCTCTGGTTTCCCCGTCTCGCTGCCGAGCGATGTCTCAGGCAGGGCGCGGGGCTGCCCGATGCGCCCTTTGCCGTCGTGGGCGACGTGCAGAACGCGCAGGTCCTGGTGTCGCTGTCGGATCGGGCCGAGGCGGCGGGACTGAGGCGGGGACAACCTTTGCGTGATGCTCGCGCCATGTGCCCCGAGTTGCAGACGCGGCTTCAGAATGCGCGGCTGGATGCCGCTTTTTTGACAGTGCTGCGCCGCTGGGCGGGCAAAGTCAGCCCCTGGGTTTCCGAGGAACCGCCCGAGGCGTTGATGGTCGATCTCACAGGTTGCGCACATCTCTTCGGCGGCGAAGAGGGCGTGATGCAGATGCTGGGCGACGATTGCGCCCGGATAGGGATCACGGCGCACATGGGCATCGCCGACACGGCGGGGGCGGCCTGGGCTCTGGCGCGGTTCTCGGGTGTCGAGGGCGGAGGCTCGCGCTCGGGCGACGACATCGCACAAGAGGCTCACGCGACCCGATCCCGCGCGGTGCGACGGCGCCACTGGGAACGGGGCGGGCCGCCGCCCGCTGCAGCCGGGGCCGTACTGTCGCCGACTCGCATCGCTGCCCCCGGCCAGACTCGTACGGCGTTGGCTGGGCTGCCTGTCGCCGCACTTAGGATCGAAACCGTCACGCTTGAGGCGCTGACCCGTCTCGGGTTGCGCCAGATCGGCGACCTTGCCGGGCAACCCCGCGCGGCCCTGGCACGACGGTTCGGCCGTCAGTTGGTGCAACGGCTGGACCAGGCGCTTGGGGTTGAGCCCGAGCCGATCAGCCCGGCCCGCCCGCCGGTTCATTTCGCCGTCCGTCTGACCCTGCCCGAACCGGTCGGCCTCGCGGGGGACATCGCCGCCGCCATCGACCGGCTTCTGCCTGTGCTCGAAAACAAGTTGAGGAAGGCCGGGCAGGGCGCACGCCGCGTCCGGCTGGAATGTCACCGGTCCGATCACACGATGGGTTGGGTCGAGGTCGGTCTCGCGCGCCCGTCGTCACACCCCGACCGCATCCGGCCCTTGTTGGCAATGAAGATCGACGAGATCGACGCGGGCTTCGGCATCGACATGATCCGGCTTTGGGTGCCCGTGGCCGAGCCCGTCCACGTCCATCAACACCACGGCCACGCCGAGGCTGCCGCCCGTGGCGAGGGACGGATGGCTGGTGAGACAGGGATGGACGATCTTCTGGGCCGGATCGGTGCGCGCATTGGACTTGAGACGATCACCCGTCTGCATCCTGCCGACAGCCACATCCCGGAAAAGACCTTTAAACCCCTGGCAGCCATCTGGTCCGAGCCCGTCACCGATTGGCCGCGCGCGCCGGGGCCGCGTCCGCTGGAGCTTTGGCGGCCCGAGATCGTCACAGCGGACGAAACGCCTGTGCTGCCCGCCAGCTTTCGCTGGCGTGGGCGCATATTCGAGACCCGGACGGCTCTTGGCCCTGAACGAATCGCGCCGGAATGGTGGCTGGACGATCCCGACTGGCGCACAGGCGTGCGCGACTACTGGCGTGTCACCACCCGTACGGGCGAACGGTTCTGGCTTTACTATGCCCATGGCGCCAGCCTGTCGCCCGGTTGGTTCTGTCACGGCGGATTTTGCTGAGGGCACCGCTTTCTGTTCAAGATTTCGATAATGTTTCAGCCACCTAACGCGCAATGACTATCGCGTGAGGCCGATTGTGCGGGGGACGAAACCCTCTCATCTTACCACCAACGCCCGAACGGAGGAAAAGATGACCGGACGATACAAGAGCGATTTGACTTGGGACCAGGTGACGCCAAAAGCCCATTGGAAGACCCGCCGTCAAATCATGGCTGGGGCAGGGGCGCTTGCGCTCGGCTCGATCGCCGGTCCCGCCGCTGCCGGCCTCGGTGCGAAAAAGACATCCTACGGCAAGGGGCTCGAGCCCAACAGCTGGGAAGACATAACCAGCTATAACAACTTCTATGAATTCGGTACCGGCAAGGGCGACCCGGCCAAGAACGCCGGCGCCATGGTCACCGATTTCTGGACCGTCAAGATCGACGGCATGGTCGACAGCCCCGGCGACTATTCGATGAAAGACATCACCAAGGGCATCACGCTGGAGCAGCGCATCTATCGATTCCGCTGCGTCGAGGCATGGTCGATGGTTGTGCCCTGGGTCGGATTCGAGCTGGCCGACCTCCTGAACAAGGTTGGTGTGAAATCCGGTGCAAAATACGTCGCCTTTGAAACCGCCGTCCTTCCCGACGTCATGCCCGGCGTGCGCGCCCGCGTCCTTGACTGGCCCTACCGCGAGGGTTTGCGCCTGGACGAGGCCATGCACCCGCTGACCTTGATTGCGACTGGCATCTATGACGAACCGATTCCAAACCAGAACGGTGCGCCCCTGCGTTTGGTGGTGCCATGGAAGTACGGGTTCAAATCCATCAAGTCGATCTCCCGCATCACCCTGACCGACAAACAGCCACCGACCTCGTGGAACATGACCCTGGGCCGCGAATACGGCTTTTACAGCAACGTGAATCCGCAAGTGGACCATCCCCGCTGGTCTCAGGCGACCGAAAGGCGCATTGGCGGAGGGCTGTTTGCCCGTCGGCAGGAAACGTTGATGTTCAACGGCTATGAATCGGAGGTCGCGTCGCTTTACGACGGCATGGACCTGCGCAAGAACTATTGACGGCGATGACCACGACCGCGCTCACCCTGATCTCGACTCTGACCTGCCCCGACTGCGGAGCAAAGTCGACCGGCGAGATGCCAACCGATGCATGCCAGTTCTTTTATGACTGCCCGGCCTGTGGCGTGGTGCTGCGCCCGAAGCCCGGCGACTGCTGCGTCTGGTGCTCTTACGGCACCGTCCCGTGCCCGCCGGTGCAGACGGGCGAAGGGTGTTGCGCATGACCCCTTCACAGCGGATCAATCTCGGCCTCAAGCAGTTGCCGGCATGGCCTCTCTATATAGTGGGGGCGCTGCCACCCCTGTGGTTCTTCTGGCTTGGTCTGAACGGCAGCCTCGGAGTTGACCCCGTCAAGGCGATGGAACACCGGTTGGGCGAACTGGCGCTTCAGGTCCTGATAGCGACGCTTGCCGTCACGCCGCTCAGAACCTTGACCGGCATCAACCTGATCAAGTTCCGGCGCGCCATTGGGCTGATCGCTTTCTACTATGTGACCTGCCATCTGCTTGTCTGGCTGGTGCTCGACGTCCAGATCCTGTCACAGATCTGGGCCGACATTTTGAAACGCCCGTATATCACCATCGGAATGCTTGCCTTTACGCTCCTGATCCCGCTGGCGGTTACCTCGAACAACCTTTCGATCCGACGTCTCGGGCCGAAACGGTGGAAGAGACTGCATCAACTAGGCTATGCGGCCACGCTTCTCGGAGCGCTGCACTTCACGATGCTGGTGAAAGGTTTTCAGATAGAGCCGCTGATATACATGGGGCTTGTCATCTTGCTGTTGGCCCTGCGCCTGCCCATGCCATCGCGCCGCCGCCGCCCGGCCTGAAATCCACTGTCGCATAATGTGACTTTCCTCCGCCCCGCGTCCCGATAGTGTCAGAGCCATGAACAGGCAGGATGCACCCCGGGCAACTCTTCTCATCATGGCGATCTTCGTCCTCCAGCCGCTGGCTATCGGTGGCTGGCTGGCGCTGATCCCGATCGTCAAGGCATGGCTGGATCTGACGAAGGGCGAACTGGCCCTGGCTCTGATGGGGATGCCCATGGCGTTGGTCCCCAGCCTTCAGATTGCGGGGCGGGTGATTGGCCGGTTCGGTCCTCGCAGAGTCTTGTGGATCTTCATGCCGCTTCAGGCACTGGCCGTGATCGTTCCGATCCTGGCAGGCAGTGGCCTTCAGCTTTTTCTGGCGCTTCTGTTCCTCGGCGGCATGACCGGATTCTGCGAGGTGGCCATGAACGTCTATGCTGGCCGGTTGGAGAAACGCGCCAGACTCATGATCATGAATCGCTGCCACGGTTTCTGGGCTGCGGGTCTTATGACCGGGTCAGCCGTCGCCCTTTTTCCACTGACGCCGCCTGAGATCATGGTTCTCCTTGCTATTGTCTCCGGGGCAGGGGGCGCACTGGCGGCTTCGGCCATGCCAAGGCTTGGTGAGGACGAAACTGGCGACGCGCCTCCGCGCAGAAAACCGGCCGACCTTCCGCGCGCCCTGATCTTGGTGGCCGTGTTCATGTTCCTGGTGACCCTGACCGAAGGTGTGCTGGCCGACTGGTCGGCTGTCTATCTTGCCGAGCGCCTGAACGATCCCTTCGGAGAGGCGGGTATCGCCGTAACAATCTTTTCCGGTTTCATGGCCGGTGGGCGATTCCTCGGGGACTGGCTAAAGCGCCACCTTGGCGCGGTGTCCCTGGCGCGGGTGACAACTGGATCGGCCATTGTCGGCATGTTGCTTCTTGTGCTGCCATTTCCGGTGTGGATCACGCTACCGGGGTTTGCGTGCGCCGGATTCGGGATTTCGGCGGCCTATCCGCTCGGGGTCTCGGCCATCGCGGCGCTCGACGATCGGTATGAGTCGGCGAACATTGCCATCATGGCAACAGTGGCTTTGGGGGGCTTTCTGATCGGCCCCCCCTTGATCGGATTTCTTTCCGAAGCTCTCTCGCTGCGAGTCGCCCTGGCTGCTCTTTTGCCCGGACTATTGGTGGCGCTTGGCCTGACTCGCTGGCTTCGACCGGATTCGGGGGCGGAATCGAGTCGCTGAGCTCTGCGATTCACATCGTAATTCGGAAAATCGGCCCAACGAGTCGGAAAAAACGTGGTTAAATCCGCCGATGCGCGAATGCGAACTCAGCCAATGGCGTCCAAGGCAGCGGAAAACCCCATATTTTGTTGGGTGACGTTGGGTCTTTCAAAAAATGTCATCTTTCTGAAAAAAAGCACTTGCAGGTCCCGGACCCAATCCGTAAATACCCCCTCACCGGCGGCGCAGAGATGCACCAACGGGGCGCCAGACGGGCCACACGGCAACGAGACGCAAGAAACAAAACAGAGATCGATGAGGCGGGGCGCGCCGGTAAGTTAGGGCGCACTCAGTCGATTTTGTCTCTGTCGCTCTTTGAAATCGCTGGTTACTGAAGAGATATGTGGGCGGTTTGGTCCTTTCGATGGATCATTCATCTGCATATCGACTCTCTTAGACTTCGGTCGATGATAGAGAGGTCAGCTTCACTGTTTGGACGGCTTTCGGTTTCTTATGAAACCCGAAGCACAACAAACAGATGACTTCCAATGCGTGTCCTACTCCTAGCCGGGTGGACATAGTGATCTGCCCCCAAAGCGGTCACGAAGTATTGGAGATGTGCAGAGGTTCGAACGTCAAGGTTAGCCTGGTAACAGGCTTTCAACTTGAGAGTTTGATCCTGGCTCAGAACGAACGCTGGCGGCAGGCCTAACACATGCAAGTCGAGCGCACCTTCGGGTGAGCGGCGGACGGGTTAGTAACGCGTGGGAACGTGCCCTTCTCTACGGAATAGCCTCGGGAAACTGAGAGTAATACCGTATACGCCCTTCGGGGGAAAGATTTATCGGAGAAGGATCGGCCCGCGTTAGATTAGGTAGTTGGTGGGGTAATGGCCTACCAAGCCTACGATCTATAGCTGGTTTGAGAGGATGATCAGCAACACTGGGACTGAGACACGGCCCAGACTCCTACGGGAGGCAGCAGTGGGGAATCTTAGACAATGGGGGAAACCCTGATCTAGCCATGCCGCGTGAGTGACGAAGGCCCTAGGGTCGTAAAGCTCTTTCAGCTGTGAAGATAATGACGGTAGCAGCAGAAGAAACCCCGGCTAACTCCGTGCCAGCAGCCGCGGTAATACGGAGGGGGTTAGCGTTGTTCGGAATTACTGGGCGTAAAGCGCGCGTAGGCGGATTAGTCAGTTAGAGGTGAAATCCCAGGGCTCAACCCTGGAACTGCCTTTAATACTGCTAGTCTTGAGTTCGAGAGAGGTGAGTGGAATTCCGAGTGTAGAGGTGAAATTCGTAGATATTCGGAGGAACACCAGTGGCGAAGGCGGCTCACTGGCTCGATACTGACGCTGAGGTGCGAAAGTGTGGGGAGCAAACAGGATTAGATACCCTGGTAGTCCACACCGTAAACGATGAATGCCAGACGTCGGGTAGTATACTGCTCGGTGTCACACCTAACGGATTAAGCATTCCGCCTGGGGAGTACGGTCGCAAGATTAAAACTCAAAGGAATTGACGGGGGCCCGCACAAGCGGTGGAGCATGTGGTTTAATTCGAAGCAACGCG